>JAUVAU010000045.1 GCA_030591565.1 Deltaproteobacteria bacterium
AGCTGACTTCCCTCATCCTGAACCTCGAACTCACCCCGTTTCCAGGCTATTGATTTATTCAGATCGACACGGCCCGAGACGATCAGGCCCCAGGGAGACGCGGAGGTCGGCACCACCTCAACATTGAAGTCATTACAAAGAGTTGCAGCCACAACTTCACGATTTACTTTAGCGGTGTCAACACGTAGCTGGAGGGACTGCTCAAACCTTCCCGGGTTCAATTTCCCGACCGCTTCCCCCACAGTTTTCCAGCCGCAGGAGGTCAGCCAGAACTCGGGAACACTGAAGAGTCCGCAAAAGGCCTCAATGACCTCTTCCTCGGCCCCATCGACACCGCCCTGCCATGCATCCTCGATGATTTTTATCCAAGAGGTTCTGATGGTACTCAAATTAGCAAGTATTACCGAGTACTTATCCTCAATAGTTCCCCTCGTTTCTTCAATGGACTGGTCCAGCAGGCCGATGTAGAGCTTCTCGCCGGGGGCAGCGCCGGGAGTTACTCTGAGGATCGCGTCCCGGCTCCGCGCAAATCCGTACAGCGCCATCGAGAGGACCCGCCGGTCATTGGCCCCCATCTTCTTGCTTTTCCTGCGATAGCTGTCATGGAGCCGGTCAAGCGGCCCCCTGCCCTGCTCCACCGCCCTTTCCAGCTCGGCGGCACCGCTGAGTATACGGTCGGCGTAGGTCAGTCGCAGCCTGGAGAGGTCATGGAGCCCCCACCAGGGAGCGATATGGCCTTTGCTATTCATAACGGGGTCACTTCGTTTCATAGAAGTCAAAGACGGTGCGGCCATAGGCGCGGGTCTCAACCAGCCCCAGCCTCCCGTCACCCTCCCACAACTTCTCGCCCTTGTCGCGCTGGGCCACCACGGTCGCGCCGGTCGCGGCCAGCGAGGAGGTAGCGAGGAGGTCGAGCGCACGCTCATGGAGTTCGTTGCCATAGGGAGGCGCGACGATGATTATGTCGAAGGTCCTGCCCGCCCTCTCCAACTCAATCATTACGTTGAAGCAGTCGCCGTGTATCGCCTCGGCCTGCGCCTCGAATATCCTGGCGTTCGCGCTGATGATGGAGGCGGCTATCCTGTCGGCCTCAATTACCACCGCCGATTGCGCTCCATTGGAGAGCAGCTCGAAAGAGATCGCCCCCGAGCCGCCAAAGAGATCGAGCACCGCGCTGCCCGCCAATTTTGGCCGCAGGATATCGGTGAGACTCTTCCTCAGCCTCGTCAACAACGGCCTGGTATCCCGGCCCGCGGGCGTCTCCAGCGCTCTACCGCGCCAACGCCCCGATACTATTTTTATTGCGCCCATCGGTCCCGATCGCCTTTCTTGGGTTGTGAAGAGCAGTTTTTCTGTTATTTATAGACTGGATGACAAACCTTCTCCAGCCATTTAAGTCAAACAGTTGACTTTCCACAGGAGGAAACCATGCGCAAAGTCACAATGCTTATACTCATCGCCCTCGTGGTCATCGCAATCCCGCTTGGAGCAACGGCTAATAGCGAGGGAAAGGTCTCTGAAATACCCAGGCTCTTCGGCCTCTTTTCACCCAAGGTCGGGGCCTGGGCGGAGTATGATATTGCGGAGAAGGGCTCCTCCGGGCCATCCATCATGCGCATGTCCATAGTCGGCAAGGAGGGGGACGCCTACTGGTACGAGGTCGTCAACGAATCCAGTTCAAGCAAGAACATCATGAAGATGCTGGTCAAGGGCAACCCCAACGACTCGGATAATATCATGCGCCTCATCATCAAGAGCGGCGAGGGTCCGGCCCGCGAGATGCCGCGAGACTTCGTCGTCATGGGCAGGAAGATGGCCACCCACATGTTCTCCAGACGCTCCGGCGTGCCGGCCGAAGGAGCCGACGCCATAACGGTGGAAACCGTTGGCGAAAAGACCCTCGAAGTCCCCGCAGGCAAGTACACGGGCGTGGAAAAACGCATGGTCGACAAGGATGGCAAAGTGCTGGCTACCTACGTCGCCAACGACGATATCATGCCCTTCGGCATCGTCATCTCCCAGACCGAAACCACCACCATGACGCTGCGCGCCCACGGCAGCGACGCCAAGTCGATGATAACCGGAGAGGTGTTTAAAATGGACCTGCCCCCCGGCATGCCCGAAGGGATGCCCCGTGGAATGCCCCCTGGCATGGGCCCTGGCATGGGAGAAAAGAAGAAGTAGCGCCGTGCCAACCGGTGAAGAGAAACAGAAAGGGCCGCCCCCGTGATGGAGCGGCCCTTGGCTTTTGTGCTTAATGTGCAAGCGGAACGATTTGGTTCCAAGCGCCTCCTATGGAGCTAAATCCTTCTCGAAGATATACGCTGCTCCGGCATTAGTGCCGCCAAAGTCTTCATCTCTTGCTCCGACGATGGCTGAGTCGCCGTCTATGGAGACGGACCAGCCAAAATAGTCATACGTCTGGGCATCGGAAGCTGTGAGCTTGTCCACTTCTCCCCAGCTATCCGCACCCCCTTCGTTGCGGTGAAAGAGAAAGGCTGCTCCGGCATCGGTACCGCCGGTGTCTTCACCAAATGCTCCGACGATTGCGTAGTCGTCGCTTATGGAGACGGAACGGCCGAAATTGTCAAACTCCACAGCGGCGGCGGCGGTTAGTATGGTCACCTCTCCCCAGTTGTCCGCGCCCCCCTGATTGCGATAAAAGATGTATGCCGCCCCAACAGTGTTGCCACCAATGTCCTTCCGAGATGCACCGACGATGAAATAGTCGGTGCCCATGGAGACGGAATAGCCAAAATAGTCAGAAGCATCGGCGTCGGAGGCGGTGAGGATAGTCACCTCTCCCCAATTGTCCGTACCCCCCTGATCGCGGTGAAAGAGGTAGGCCGCTCCGGCATTACCGCCGCCGGTGTCCTCCCGATATGCTCCGACGATTGCATGGTCGCCGTTTATGGAGACGGAACAGCCGAACTGGTCCTCTGCCCCGTGGTTGGAGGCGGTGAGCTTGTTCACCTCTCCCCAGTTGTCAACGCCCCCCTCGTCGCGGTGAAAGATGTATGCCGCCCCATGATCGGCGAGGGTGTCGTCATATGGTGCACCGATGATGGCGTAGTCGCCGCTTATGGAGACAGAGTGGCCGAACCAGTCATTGCTCTGGGCGTCGGAGGCGGTGAGCTTGTTCACCTCTCCCCAGTTGTCAACGCCCCCCTCGTCGCGGTGAAAGATGTAGGCCGCTCCGGCATAACTGCCGCCGGTGTCTTCACCATATGCGCCGACGATAGCGTAGTCGCCGCTTATGGAGACGGAAGCGCCAAAATAGTCAGAATCATCGAAGTCTGAAGCGATGAGCTTGGTCACCTCTCCCCAATTGTCCGCACCCCCCTGGTCGCGGTGAAAGATGTATGCCGCTCCTATATCGAGGCCACCAGTGTCTTCATGTGGTGCTCCGACGATGGCGTAGTCGCCGCTGATCGAGACTGACCAGCCGAAAATGTCACCAGCCCCGGCGTTGGAGGCGAGTCGCTTTTGAAGTTCGCTAAACGTCGTGATCGGTTCGACGGTCACGAGGACAGTGCCGGTATCTTGAGTCGCCCCATCCGTTGCCGTGTAGGTAAAGGAGTCGGTGCCGATATAGCTCACCGGGGGAGTGTAGGTGAAGCCTCCGTCTGTCGCCATCGCGACCGTGCCGCCCTCAGCGGAGGCTGTGTCATAAGCTGACACTGTAAGCCCGGTCCCGGTATCGTTGGAGAGCACCCCCGGCGCGTCTATCGTAAACGCTGTATCGCTTAACGTCTGGTATGCGTCATCGGTGGCTGCAACTACGGTGGGCTCAACCACCGGTGTTGACGAACTACTGCCACCGCAGCCGACAATCGTGAGCGCAAAAAGAAGGAGAAAGAAGAATGTAGAAAGTTTTCGCATGTTTACCCTCCTGATAGCTATGGACTCCAAATTAAAAGTTGACTGCACGTCATGAAAATACTGTGTCGAGAAAAACGTAGCACGAAAAATTGGGACAGCTAGGGTGCTTTTACATTTACGCCATAAAAAAGGGCTGCCCCCGTAATGGAGCGGCCCTTTCTGTTATCTATTGCTGCGCGATGCTGCTCGCCCGCGGTTCTATTCAGTGATCCCCCTCACCCTTTCGCGGGTCTGGCGGAACTCGCCAACCTCGATCGGGATCGCCACCTTCAGGAGCACGGTGTAGATCATCAGGCCTATCGCCCAGATACCCAGGGTGATCAACACCTCGGGCAGGGTCGGCACATAGGTCCATATCTCACCCAGCGGTGAGGGCACGAAGCCGGGAATGATCAGGCCGGGACCCTTCTCGATCCACACGCCGATGAACATCATGACGCAGGCGGTGTTGAGCCAGAGAAAGTTCTCCCTGAGCTTGGGAGTGAGCATGATGAAGAACGCGGTCACATTGAGGGCGATCGCGGTCCACATGATCGGCACCAGCTCGTAATGTCCGTGCAGTCCGGTGAACATGTACTGCAAGGGCGCCATGTGTACGGTGGCGCTGTAGAACTCTTTGAACACTTCGGCAATAAGCAGAAAGAGGTTGATGCCCATTGCGTAAGCGATGATCTCGCCGAGCTTGAAGATCGCCCTGTCCTGAATCTTGATCGCTGTGTTTTTGCGGATGATCTGGAAGGCCAGGATGATGAAGCTGGGGCCGGAGCAGAACGCCGAGGCGATGAAGCGCGGGGCCAGGATCGAAGCGTTCCAGTAGGGACGAGCCGGGAAACCGCTGTAGAGAAAGGCGGTGACCGTGTGGATCGACACAGCCGCAGGGATCGAGAAGATGATGAAGGGCCAGAGGACCTTGTAGTTGGGTTCCTTGTCCTGGTAGGCCTTCCAGAGAATATAAGCCGGGAGGCTGATGTTGAGGATGAGGTAAACGTTAAGGACGACCACATCCCAACTGAGCATGGAGATGGGGAAGTTCAACATCCCGATGCCCGGGACGAGGTGCCAGAAACGCTCGGGATGGCCCAGATCGAAGGTCACGAACATGAGGCACATGATGATCGCGGAAACCGCCAGCAACTCGCCCAGGAGGACGATCTCCTTGATGGGACCCCATTTGTAGATATACGCCGGGATAACCAGCAGCACCGCTGCCGCCGCCAAGCCCACAAGGAATGTGAAATTGGCTATATAGAGCCCCCAGGAGACCTGGTCGCGCATGCCGGTGATGGTCAGGCCGCTATCGAGCTGATACATCCAGGCGCCCATGCCGACAGCGGCAATAAGGGCAAGGGTGGCCATCCACAAGTAGTATTTCTTCCCGCCTCTCAGTACAAGAAGGAGGGTTCCGATGATGAATTCAACAAATGTACTCATTTGTCACCTCGCTCTTAACCGAAGAAGTAGAAGAAGTTGGGTTCAGTAAGCATATCTTCCTTGATCCGGAATACGCGATGATTCTCGAACACGTTGCGGACTTCGGAGTTTGGATCCATCATGTCGCCGAACTTGCGCGCGCCGACAGGACATATCTCCACGCAGGCGGGATACTTGCCTTCGCGGCTACGCTGGATGCAGAAGGTACACTTCTCTACCACTCCGCGCATGCGGGGTCTGTTTCCATAGTAGTGTGTCTTGGGGTTCATCTCTTCGGCGGGAAGAGTGGGATCGGCCCAGTTGAAGCTGCGGCCTTCGTAGGGACAAGCCGCCATGCAGTAGCGGCAACCGATGCACCAGTTGTAGTCAACCACTACGATGTTGTCATCCTCGTTCCAGGTCGCCTTGATCGGGCAGGCCTTTACGCAAGGTGCATTGTCGCAATGCTGGCACTGGACGGGCATGTAGTAGTGGCCCTCTTCCGGCACCGTCTCGGGATTGTAGTAACGGTCGGCTTTTTCATAGTCCATCGTGCCGTTGGGGAACTTGAGGACCTTGATGTACTGAATCTGGGGTTCCTCGCGGGACTGGTTGTTCTCCTCGACGCAGGCATAGACGCAACGGCGGCAGCCTACGCAGCGGTTCAGGTCCAGCGCATAGCTGAACTTGACGCCGGGCAGCGCGTCGGTGTCCTTGACCGTTACCTTCTTGCCGAACTGGGCCGAGTACTTGGCCTCCAGCCGGGCCAGACATTCCTTTTTCTCTTCAGCGGTCATCTCGCGAAAATGCTTCTGGAAGTATTCGGCCCATGAATCGTAGCCCATGAATCCGCCCTGGGCCATCGCCTTTCCGGCGAGGGTGGCGCCAGCTACACCGGCGACTGCTCCCTTGATGAATTTACGGCGGCTCGCAGTACCGGGATCGACCGTCGATACTTTCTTGGGTTGTTTCGACATTGGTTTTATTCTCCTGATTTTTTTTATCCGCTATATCGTAAAAACGCTTTTAGTGCCCCTTGGGGGCAGCGTGTGTATCGCTGTTACCGCCCTTGCTAAGCGGTACCGTGGGAGGCGGCATTGGCTTGCCGTCGCCGAACCCCGGAAAGTTCACCTTATCCTCTTTGAGAACGAACTTGGGATCGTGGGGATTGTGGCAATGTGCGCAGAGGAGGTACTGCTTGTCACCATTCCAATCACCGGTGCGCTTGCCGTGGATGCCCTGGCGCCAGTCACGGTATTTGGCCCCGTGGCACTGCCCACAAAGACGATAGGAGACGTCGAATGAGATCTTTTCACCGCTCTGGAGACGCAGCATGTCGCGGTCCTCGGCGTCGTGACAATCGAGGCACCAGCGGAACTGCTCGGCGTGGTGCAGCTTGATATTGTCGTGATCGTCTTCCAACTCGCGGGGAGTCGGGTCGGTGTCCATGTCGCTGTGACAATTTTCCATACAGGGAAAATAATCTTCGTCAAATGGCGGTGGGGGCACCGGAAATCCGTCGTCGTCCGCCATGGCTGCGCCACCCTGCCACAGAAGCAGACAACCGGCGGCAATAATTGCCAAAATCCAGTTACGTCTCATCTTCAGGGAACCTCCTATCTCAAGGTTTTCTTTGAATATTACAGTTACGTGAAATTTGATACATTATCAAAACAGGCTATAAAACCCGTAAGATTGCGGAGAACAACAACTGCTTGCCATCTCAAAAAACGCTGGAATTGCGGGGGGTTTTCCTAAATAAACAGCGTTTTAAAACTGCCCTCGAAAAGAAGCCCGGATGATAGGGTATGGCCCCGTGGCTGTCAAGAGTAAAATGGTTAGGAATTGGATTTGAACAGGGCTGAAAACCCCTGCCCCGCCCTAGCTATCTTCTTTACCTGCTTTGGATTTTTTGGGCCGCATGTTGGCAGGCAACACCCGCTTGCGCACACGGATGTCCTTGGGGGTCACCTCGACCAGCTCGTCGATGTCGATCCACTCCAACGCATGCTCAAGCGTCATCACCTTTGCGGGTGTCAGGCGCATCGCGTCGTCGGTGCCCGACGCTCTCACGTTGGTCAGCTTCTTTTCCCTGGTGACGTTGACGTCCAGGTCATTGTCGCGGTTATTCTCGCCCACGATCATTCCCTCGTAGACAGCGACTCCGGGGCCTGTGAAGAGGATTCCACGGGGCTGGAGATGGAAGATAGAATAGTTGGTGGTTTTACCTGTTCTGTCCGAGATAAGCGCGCCGGTGAGGCGTCCGGGGATATCGCCCTGCCACGGCGCGTAGCCGTCGAAGATGTGGTTGAGGATGCCCGTGCCCCTGGTGTCGGTGAGGAACTCGGTGCGGTAGCCGATCAGCCCCCTGGCCGGTATCCGGTATTCCGTACGCGCCCTGCCGTGGCCGGGGTTGTGCATCTGTACCATGCGCCCTTTTCTCGTCGCCAGCTTTTCGGTGACGATCCCGACGAACTCCTCGGGACAATCGATAACAACCAGCTCCATCGGCTCATGCAGTTTGCCTTTGATTTCGCGAGTGAGCACCTCGGGTTTGGAGACTGAAAGCTCGAACCCTTCGCGACGCATGGTCTCGATGAGAATAGACATCTGCAACTCACCGCGCCCCATCACCACGAACGTATCGGGCTCAGGCACTTCCAGTTTCAGGCTGACGTTGTGGACGATCTCTTTTTCCAGCCTGGCCCTAATCTGGCGCGAGGTCACAAGTGTGCCATCCCTGCCGGAAAAGGGAGAGGTGTTGACCGAGAAGACCATGGAGAGCGTCGGCTCATCCACCGCGATACGTTTCAGGGGCTTGGGGTCGTCGAGCAGGGTCAGGGTGTCGCCTATGGCGATATCCTCAATCCCTGAAATGGCGACGATGTCGCCCGCCTCCACGGACTCCTGCTCCACCCTTTTAAGCCCCTCGTGGGTGTAGACCACGGCGGTCTTGACGCGCTTTACCCCCTCTTCGGTGCACAGGCCGTAGGTCGTAGCGGAGTTTATGCGACCGTTGAAGACCCGGCCTATTGCAATTTTGCCCATATAATCGCTGTAATCGAGGCTGGTGACGAGAAACTGCGGGGTGGCCTCGGGGTCGCCGGAGCTTGGAGGGACGGTCTTTAAAATCTCATCCAGGATCGGCATGAGGTTCTCGGAGTCGTCATCCACTTCAATGTGCGCCACACCCTTGCGGGCGTCGGAATAGAAGACGGGGAAGTCCAGCTGGTCCTCGTCGGCGTCCAGATCGATGAAGAGATCGTATATCTCGTCGAGCACTTCCTGGGGCCTGCGATCGTGGCGGTCAATTTTGTTGAGGACTACGATGGGCGCCAGCCCGAGCGCCAAGGCTTTTTGGAGGACAAAGCGTGTTTGGGGCAGCGGCCCTTCGGCGGCGTCCACCAGCAGCAGCACGCCATCCACCATCTGCAGGGTGCGCTCGACCTCGCCGCCAAAGTCGGCGTGGCCGGGGGTATCCACGATGTTGATCTTGACACCCTTATAGTAGATGGCGGTGTTCTTGGCGAGGATGGTGATGCCGCGTTCGCGTTCCAGGTCGTTGGAGTCCATCACCCGCTCGGCCACCCGCTCATTATCCCTGAAGGTGCCGCTCTGCCAGAGCATGGCATCCACGATGGTGGTCTTGCCGTGGTCGACGTGGGCGATGATCGCAATATTCCTGAATTCGTTTTTTGACATTATTACGTCCGGTTTCTCGTGTTTTTATTATTGTCAGTAGTAAAGAGCGCGCATATCTACCACCGGCAAGGTTTACGGTCAAGCAGATAGCTTCATTGACATCATCCGGTGGTGCGGAGTATGAAGTATGGTTCCTGTTTCGCGTGGCTCCATCTCCCGATAGGGAGCTTACCAAAAGTACCGGGGAAAACCTCTTGAGCGATTTTGCAATAAAAATAGAAGGGCTGGTCAAGGAGTTCGGCTCCATACGTGCGCTTGACGGGCTGGACCTTGAGGTGAAGCGTTCTTCTATCTACGGGTTTCTCGGCCCAAACGGCGCGGGGAAGACCACCACCATACGCATCCTCACCGGCACGACGCGGCCCACCAGCGGCAAGGCCCATGTGGCCGGGATAGATGTGGTAAAAAATCCCGTCGCGGCCAAGTCGAACTTTGGCGTGGTCAGCCAGCACATCAACGTGGATGCGGACCTGACGGTGCGCGAGACGATGGAGCTGCACGGCATTCTTCACGGAATGGCGCGAAAAGAGAGGAAAGAGCGCATTGTGGAAATGCTGGAGTTTGCTCAGCTTGATGACCGGGCAAACTCTCTGGCGAGGACCCTCTCTGGTGGGATGAAGCGCAAGCTGACCATAGTGCGGGCGCTGATGCACCGCCCCCGTATACTTTTTCTTGACGAACCCACCACCGGGTTGGACGCGGCGGCGCGAAGGCGCATGTGGGATCTGGTCCGCTCCATCAACAATGACGGGGTTACCGTATTTCTCACCACTCATTACATTGAGGAAGCCGAGGCGCTGTGCGACCGGGTGGGGATAATACATGAGGGCGCTCTCATTGATGAAGGCACTCCCCGTGAGCTGATAGACAAGCTCGGCCCCTTCGCGGTGGATTCGCTTGAGAACGAGAAGACGGTTTCAAATTATTTTGACACACGTGAAGAGATGGTCGCCTTTCTGGAAAAATCCGGGACCCAGGATCAGTCGCGGGCGACCAACCTTGAAGACCTGTTCCTCAAGATGACAGGGAAAAGGGTCAAGCAATGAACGGCGTACATGCGGTCCTCTACCGCGAGCTTCACATATACAAGCGACGGCTGCTAAAGCACGCGGCAGCCTATACCATGAGCCCCTTCCTCTTCCTCATCGTCTTCGGCTGGGGGGTGGGCAGGCACGTGGAGATGGAAGGGATGAGCTACCTCGCCTTCATGCTGCCGGGGCTCGCCACCATGGCGGCGATGACCCAGAGCTACGGCATGGCGACCGAGATCAATATCGCCCGCTTCTACTGGAGGGTCTTCGAGGAGTTCCAGATGGCCCCGGTCCCTCCCTGGGAGATCGTGCTGGGAGAGGTGCTTTACGGGATGATGCGCGAACTCACGGCCGCCACGGTGGTCTATGTGATGGGCTGGTTCTTCGGTGCGCCGATAACGTTTACGCCGCTGGCGGTGGCCTTCTACTTTCTCCACGCCTTCACCTTTTCGGCGGCAGCCGTTATCGGGGCGATGATAGTGAAGACCCACGCCGACCAGGGACACATCAACACCTTCTTCATCGTCCCCATGAGCTTTCTCTGCGCCACCTTCTTTCCCCTGGACCGGCTACCGGGGTGGGCGGAAAGTGTGGCGATGTGTCTGCCGCTGACCCACTCCAACCTCACGATCAGGGCTGCGCTCTACGGTAACCCGATCCCCTGGGCCAGCGTGGCGGTACTGGGCCTTTTTGCAGTCGTCTTTTTCCTTCTTGCCGTGGTCACTGTGCGGCGAGCCAGCACTTGATGGGTGACAAGATGAAGTTCTACGGTATTGGAGTCGGCCCGGGCGATCCCGAGCTGCTGACGGTTAAAGCCGCGAGGTTGATTAAAGAGGTGGATGTCATCTTCGCCGCCGGTCACGAGCGCAGCGGCAAGAGTCTGGCGCTTGAAATTGCCGGACCCCACCTGCCGGAGGATGGCGAGATAGTCGCCCTCCCCTTTCCCCATACCTTCGACAGCGTTGATGGCCGCGATCCCCACAGGGAGGTGGCGCAAAAGATCGTCGAGACCTTGAAGCGTCCCGCTACGGCGGCGTTCCTCACCCTTGGCGACCCCATGACCTTTTCCACCTTCACCTATGTGTTGGAGGAGTTGAAGAAGCTCGCGCCCGAGGTCGAGGTGGAGGTGGTGCCGGGCATAACCTCCTTCGCCGCGGCTGCCGCTGCGACCCAGGTGCCGCTGGCCGAGGGTGAAGAGTCCTTTACCGTTCTCGGCGCTGCAAGGGGCGGCATGGCGAAGCTCAAAAACATCCTCCCCCTGACCGACAATCTGGTGATTATGAAGCCCTACCGGCAGACAGTTGAGGTGTGCGATCTTCTGGAAGAGCACGGCTTGGGCGATTCGACCTGGTTTTGCACCGAGTGTTCCCGGGAAACTGAGCTGATTACCCGTGGTTTAACTGACGCCAGAGAGAACAAGGGCCGCTACATGAGCCTTTTCCTGGTCCGCAAGGGAGCGACGAAGTAATGAATAAAAGCGCCAATGGCATGAAGCTGTTGGCCCTGCTGGGGCTGCTCTCGCCGGTGGTAATAGGGTTCGCGGCCTCCATCGGCTCTTCCGGTCTCGGTCCGCTGGACCTCGCCAGAGCCATAGGCGAGTCCCTTGGACTGCTCTCCCCGGTGTTGGATGAGGTAGACCAGGCGATACTCCTGGACGTACGGCTGGCGCGGGTGGCGTTGGCGCTGATAGTGGGCGGCGGGCTGGCGGCCTCCGGCGTGGTTTTTCAGGGACTGCTGCTGAACCCACTGGCCGACCCCTTCACCGTGGGCGTCTCCTCGGGAGCAGCCCTTGGCGCTTCCATCGCCATCCTGCTGGGACTTGGCGGCTATACCGCCCTTGGCCTGGGGCTGTTGCCCCCCGCGGCCTTCATCGGCGCGCTGGGAGCGTTGGCGGCGGTTCACTATCTCGCCTCACGAAGACAGTTCGCCGGTACCGGGACGTTGATCCTGGCGGGCATAGTCGTCTCCACCACGTTGTCGGCAGCTATAAGCCTGCTCAAAAGCCTCAACGAAGAGAGCGTGAGCACAATCGTCTTCTGGATCATGGGCAGCTTATCCGGACGCGGCTGGGCGCACGTGGGCTTCTCCTTGCCCTATATCGCGCTGGCGCTTGTATTCATGGTCATATATGGGCGGGACCTGGACCTTATGGCGCTTGGCGACCAAAACGCCAAGCAGCTGGGGGTGAACACCGAGCGGGTCAGGCGCTTCCTGCTTATTGCAGCATCGATCGCCACCGGCGCGTGTGTGGCGGTGAGCGGCGTCATAGGCTTCGTCGGCCTGGTCGTCCCCCATCTGGTGAGAAACGCCATCGGTCCCGGCCACCGCATGCTGCTGGCGATCAGCGCCCTTGCCGGTGGGCTGCTGCTGATTGGCGCGGATGCGCTGAGCCGGACGATACTGCCCGGCGGGGAGGAGCTTCCCGTGGGTGTGGTCACGGCGCTTATCGGCGGGCCCTTCTTCTGCTGGCTCCTTGGGCGCGGCGGCGAGAGGGGCGAAAAATGATAAAGGTCTCCAGCCTCAAAGCCGGTTACGGCGGGCCGCCGGTCCTCAAGGATATCTCCCTTGATATACGCGATGGCGAATTCGTGGGAATCCTCGGCCCCAACGCTTGCGGCAAATCCACCCTGGTCAAGACCCTCTCCGGCGTATTGAAAGCAACAGGCGGCACCGTAGAGGTGTTTGGGCTGGACCCGGCCAACTGCGAGCCCCGTGAGCTGGCGAAGAAGATCGCCGTGGTCCCCCAATCCACCGAGATCACCTTCCCCTTCACCGGTGATGAAATAGTGAGGATGGGGCGCTACTGCCATGTGGGCAGATTCTCCCCGCTTACCCAGCCGGATTTCGATGCGGTGAACAGTGCGATGGTCGAGACCGACACGGTTGACCTGGCCGAGCGGGCTGTCACCGAGGTCTCCGGCGGCGAGCGCCAGCGGCTCATCCTCGCCCGCGCCTTCGCGCAGCAGTCGCCCTTGCTCCTGCTTGACGAGGCGACCGCCTCGATGGATATCCACCGCAAGATCGAGACCTTCGATCTGCTGCAACGAAAGAACGCGAAAGGCTCCACCATCATTGCGGTGATGCATGACCTGAACCTGGCCGCGCTCTATTGTCGCAGGTTGATCCTCATGCGCGATGGTTGCATACACGCCGACGGCCCCACCGAAGAGATATTCACCCCCGAAGTCCTGCAATCTGTCTACGATACGCCGATGGAAGTCTTCACCCACCAAGCAACAGGGCGGCCCCACGCGGTCTTCCTGCCTGGGAGCGATAATGCGAAGAGCTGAACTATTTGCAATATTTCTCGTCGTCACTTCTCTTGCCCTACCGGGCTCCTCCTTTTCGGCCTGCATCGTGGATGACACCGGGGTGGAGGTGTGTCTGGAAGGGAAGCCCAGCCGCGCCATCTCGCTTTACGGCGCGTTCACCGAGACGATCTGGGAGCTGGGCGGCGGGTCTGCCCTGATAGCCCGCACCAAGAATGACAACACCATCGCGGAGCTGGAACCGCTGCCGGTGGTGGGTACGGGGCTGCGCCCCAACATCGAGTACCTGATGGCGTTGCGACCCCAGTTGATAATCTCAAGGTCGGGCAAATCCTCGGGTGAGACCCTTTCGATGATGCGTCAGCGCGGCCTTGTTGTGGCTGCGTTCGATCCCCGGACTCTAGATGAACTCTATTCCGTCATCGAAAGAATCGGAGTGCTCTGGGGTTTGTCAGGGGAGGCACAGACCCTTGCAGGTGGGATGCGCGCCAGGTTCGAGGAGATAATAGCGGTCACCGCAAAGGTAAAAGAGCGACCAGGGGTGGTCTACGAGATAAGGGCCGAGCCCCTGACCGTGGCGGGAACAAGCGGTATAGTGGACGCAATCATCACCGCCGCCGGTGCAGTCCAGTTGGTGAAAAATGACAAGAAGTTGCTGATGCTGGACATCGAGGAGTTGATGAATATCAACCCCGATTACTACATCATCCAGAGGGGGCCGATGAACAAGAACCCCTTGCCCCCTGCCGAGCGCACGCACCACTCGAAGCTGAAAGCCGTAAGGGAGGAGCGCATCTTCTACGTCGATGAAAAGGTCTTCAGCCGACCGGGGCCAAGGGTCGCCGAGGCCGCCGAGACTCTCTCCCGCTTCATCTTTCCCGAACTCTGGAAGCGATAACCCCGCTAGGTGCTTCGCCGAAAAGCCCCGGATATCCTCCGATTGACGTTGTCAGGGGCGAAAAATGATCCTCGAAATACTTATTCGGTATGCCTGCGGTCATTTTTCTTCCCTTCCTCATTCTCGAAGGATCTTCGGGGCTTCCAGTTTATCGTCGGCTTAGTTAGAGGTTTGCCCAACATCGGCTAAAACCTCCTGTTTAGCGTTATTCCCCGCTTTGGGAGGGTTTTTTTAACAGCCTCCTAAGTAGCCATATTTTTTTGTGATCCTCAATAGACCGCTCGAACTGGACAATCCCCCTTTTGGTGATAAGTTCTTGCAATAGGAAAAGTCCAAGAGTAAACTAAGACGAAATTGGTAATTGTTAACAACTCTCTGAGGAGGATGGAAATGTCATTTGGAGCCCAATACAAGACAGCAGACTGGAAAGCCGAGAAGCACGTCCCCGTAATTGACGCCCCCGCTTCAGTAGCGGCTGGCGAAGCCTTTGACGTGGGAGTGTGCGTGGGCAAGGAGATCGCCCATCCCAACACGACCGGCCACCATATCCGCTGGATACGTGTCTATTTCAAGCCTGCCGATGGCGGCCCCTTTGAGCTGGCCTCCTTTGAATTCAACGCCCACGGCGAGTCGGCCAAGGGCGCTGACGAAGGCCCTGCCTACACCGACCCCTTTGGCTCGGTAAGGGTCAAGCTGGATGGTTCAGGCACCCTCTTCGCCACCAGCTATTGCAACATCCACGGCGTCTGGGAATCCTCCAAGGAGATCGCCGTAGGCTAGATCACCTTGAGACAAATAAAAAAGCCGCTCCATTCCGGGGCGGCTTTTTTGTTGGTTTTCTGTTATCACCCGGGTTGTAATCACTCAGGTATCGAGAATGTGCTTACCGAGGACGAAGGTGGTCAGCGTCCCTTCCATCACCTTGTCTCCAGCTACCCTGACAACCACCTCGACCACCTTCTTTTTACCCTCGGTGCTGGTAACCCAGGCCTCGGCGACCATCGTCTGGCCCACTGTCACCGGGCTGATGAACTTCACGTTTGCACCGCCGAGCACCACATTGGGGTCGTTCACCGCCACCATCGCTGCGTAATCGGCGAGGCCGAAGGTGAAGCCGCCGTGTATCAGCCCGCGTTCATCGGCTGACATCTCTTCGCTTGCGTCCAGCGTCGCTACCGCGCGCTCCACGTCAAGCTCGGTTACGACGCCCACCAGTTCAGGGTCAATTCTAAGATGGGTTAGCTGTTCCATGGTCAACCTCCTGGGTAGCATGTTGAAAAGCCCCGGATATCCTCCGATTGACGTTGTCAGGGGCGAAAAATGATCCTCGAAATACCTAATCAGTATGCCTGCGGCCATTTTTCTTCCCTTCCTAGTTTTCGAAGAATCTTCGGGGCTTCCAGTTTATCGTCGGCTTTGCTAGAGGCTTGCCGGGCATCGGCTAAAATCTTTGGCTCAGCATTGTTCCCCGCTCAGGGAGAATTTTTCGGAGAGCCGCCTGGGTAGCGCTGCTTGAATAACATTGAAGTTTCCAGAAGTAGTTCCATAATCTTTTCAGCCAGTTCAACACTCAAACTTCCCATTCCACATGAAGGTGTGATTACGCACTGCCTGCGCAAAAGCCCCGCATCGACGCCCTGCTCCTCAAAGCGCGCCATCCCCGCCTCAAGACGGGCGAAGAGGCTCTCGGCGGTTTCATCTGAGGCTTTGTCGTCGGTGGGCACTATTCCCCACGCCAGCGCCCCGCCGCCCTCCATGAATGTTTCTGCCTGGGCTGCGTAGAGGACCATCTTGTCGAGGAAGTGATAGGCGTCGAAGTTCACCATGTCCGTCCCCGACTCCAAAAGCACGCCCCAGTCGGTGTTTCCACAGCAGTGGATGCCGCTATACGCTCCTTCAGCACGTATCGTCTCCAGCACCGGCCCCCAGAGCTCACGCACGATCTCTATGGTCAGCGGCGAATAGGCGGAGCCAAAGATCTCCATCACCGGCTCATCAAGGAAGATGATAACCGGCAAGCCGAAGTTGCCAAGGTGTCTAATTTGCCAGCGGGCGTTAAGGGCGAGCTGGTTGGCGACGGCTTCGCGGAAGGTTTCGTTGAAGGTCAGCTCCTTGCCGTCGGACTCTTTCAGCGCCGCAGCAAGGGTTATCGGTCCGGTGACGTGGCCCTTGATGAACTTGGCGGAGGCCGGAACCCCTTGGGCCATAAGCGCCTCTTCAAAAGCATAAAACCCCTGTGCCCGCGCCTTTGGCAGGGCAAAGTACTCCACATCCTCACCAATCACATGCTCATAGAAGGCACCAAGCTCCAGCTGGCCCCTTTCCCCCACATCCACGGTGGAGGACTCCAGCTCCGGGCCGATTCCGGGGAAATTGCCTGAAAACTGGGGAGTCATCCCCTCCTGTGGGCCTATTGCCGGTAGCTGGGGCCAAAAGGGACAGTCCTGCATATACTTGAACACCGCCGCCACCGCCGACTTGGCGTTGGGATGGGGCAAACTGCCTATTCCGGCTGCCAATCCATTGAACTCCATCCTGCTAGCCCTCCTTCGGCGTGGTGCCTGCCGCTTCTTTTCGTACCATATTGATTCCTATAACAGTGGTGACCACCCAGATGACCAGCGCCGCCAAAGCCCACCCCGCCGAGGCGAGCAATATAGCCATCCCCGACCCGGCGGCCATGAAGACGACCGCTGTGAAGCGGGCCGATTCCGGGTATCTCTTGTGATTACCGCCCATAATTTACATCCAATCCTTTTCGTTGGGCCAGAACCGCCTCTTCAGCTCTTCGAGCAAAAGTTTCATCGTGGAGCGGTCCTTTGAGGATAGCGCAATTCCGGCATAACGTGACGCAATTATCTGCGCCTCCACGGGGCTGACCAGGTCGGACTTGTTAAAGACCATCAGCACCGGTTTGCCGCCAAGCTCCAGATCAATGAGGAGCTTTTCCACCGCGTTTATCTGCATCTCCAGCGAGGGGTTGGAGACATCCACCACATGGAGGAGCAGGGTCGCGTCCTCCAGTTCTTCAAGGGTCGCCTTGAACGCGCCGACCAGTCCCTCGGGCAGATCGCGCAGGAAGCCCACGGTGTCGGTTATTATCACCTCTCGCTCGCGTGGGAAGCGCAGCCTGCGGGTGGTGGTGTCCAGCGTCGCGAAGAGCAGGTCTTCAGTGAAGACCTCTGAAGAGGTCAGGGCGTTTAGCAGCGTGGACTTTCCCGCGTTGGTGTAGCCCACGATAGAGACGATGGGGACCGAGGCGCGTGTGCGCCGTTTTCGCCGCTCTATCCTGCCCCTGGCGAGGGTCTCCAGCTTCTTTTCCAGCCGCGTAATGCGGGTGCGGACCTTTCGTCGGTCCATCTCCAGCTTGGACTCACCCGGCCCGCGCCCGCCGACTCCGCCCATGAGACGGCTGAGCGCCGTGCCCTTGCCCGCGAGACGGGGCAGGAGGTAGCGCAACTGGGCCAGCTCCACCTGTACCTTGCCGTCGGGGGTCTTGGCGCGCCTGGCGAAGACATCGAGAATCAGCTGGGTGCGGTCAATGACGCGAAGGTCGATAATTTCCGCGATGGCGCGCGATTGCGCCGGTTTAAGCTCCTGGTCGAATACGATCAACTCGGCCCCCAGTTGCAGCGCCGATGCCGCCAGCTCGCGCATCTTGCCCTCGCCCACCAGATAGCGGGTCTTGCCCTGGCGCGGGCGCTGCACCACCTCATCCACCACCGACACCCCGGCGGTGCGGCAAAGCTGGGTCAACTCTTCGAGCCTGTCCTCTATCTCGGCGCGGCCAAGGCGGGAGACGTGGACGAGAATCGCCCGCTCCATCCCGTCGCTCACGGCAATGGTGCGCTCCTGCTTGCCCGCTATCTCTTCCTCCAGAGAGGCCATGAAGCGGTCCAGCACCAGGTCGAAGCGGTCCAGCGGTTCAGCCTTCAGAAGCCGGTAGGTCTCATTCTCGGGGTTGGGGGGCAGCAGGTGGGCGAAGTGGACCAGCCCCGGCTTGCCCTCCTGATCGGCCTCAAGAGCCGTCACCGAGTCCAATCGGAGTAACGTGAGGTCAGCCAAGTCGTCAGGGGTGAGCGGTTCGCCGTTGAGATGTGTGTGAACGAGCCGCACGCCCCTGAGCTTGCCCCGCCCCAGGCCGAAGCGGGTCAACTCCGGAATCATCAGCCCCACGTTATCGCCGATGATTACCTGGGCGATAACGCCCGTGCGCTGCACGATGATCCCGATCTGCCTGCCCGTCTCGCGGCTCAGCGCGCAGATATGGGCGGCCAGCTCGAAGGAGATCAGACGTGCGGGTGGGATTTTGCGGCGGTAGATACGCTCAAGGGCGTAAATCTGGCTCTTCTTGAGACCGGAGAGCGACCCTTCTATGTTGGAGGCTATGACTCACCCTCCGCATCGCTTGGGGCAAGGGAGCTGGCGACGAGATAGTCGATCCACTCTCCAATCCCCTCGCCCGTCTTGGCCGAGAGCTGGAAGACCTTCATTGCAGGGTTTACACTCTTGGCGTTGCTCACCAGCAGCTCCACGTCGAAATCGAGATGGGGCAGCAAGTCGATCTTGGTCACGAGGCAAGTTGACGCGGCGTGGAAGAGCGCCGGATATTTCAGCGGCTTGTCCTCGCCCTCGGTCACGCTCACCAGCGCCACCTTCTCATCCTCGCCCACATCATAAGCCGACGGACAGACCAGATTGCCCACGTTCTCTACAATCAGCAGGTCCAGCCCCTGTGCAACCCGCGGCTCCAGCGCCCCAAACGCCTTGCCCACCATGGTTGCATCCAGATGACAGCCGCCGCCGGTGACGATCGCCTCAACCTCAACCCCGGTGGCTTCGATGCGTTTGGCGTCGTTATCGGTCTGCACGTCGCCTTCTATCACCGCCACCTTCAGCCGCTCGGCTATCCTCGCCAGCGTCGCCTCCAGCACCGTCGTCTTCCCGGTGCCGGGGCTTGAGATGAGGTTGATGACGTATGCCCCATGGGAAGCGAAGCGCCGACGGTTATTCTGGGCCACCAGATCGTTACGTCCCAGTACTTTTCTCTCCACTTCAATTCTGCTCATTGACTACTCGATCTCCAATTCTGAAATATGTAATTCATCGCCACTGACCAGCGCGCCGCCGGGGCCGCCGCAACGTGGACAGGAATCGAAACGGGTCTCGGCCTCGTAGGGTTCGCCGCAGTCATGGCAATCAAAGGTGGGCTCGATCACCTCGATCACTACTTTGCACCCCTCGGCTATCGTGCCTTCCGAAACCGCACCCAGGGCGAACTCCAGGGTCTGGGGCTCCACCCCCGACCAACGCCCCACCTTCACGGAGATGGCGAGCACTTTTAGCGCGTCGTTCTTTTGCGCCTCTTCCGCTGCTATTTTAAGTACTTCCAGTGCTATACCGGTCTCGTGCATAAGCCCTTCCTTTATCAATGGCCTGTCAGGATACATTAGGTTTGTGGTATACCGCTAGCCCGGTGAGAAGTTAATAAATGATGGCGTTCCATTCAATCCAGGAGAGGCCCATGGGCGATATAAAACAGATGTACCGCACGGTGATGGACGACAACTTCCCTGAAGAGATGACCATAACATTTGGCGACCAGAAGCTAGTCTACCGCAAACGCTCCTGGAAGCTCCCCGACGGTTCGGGCGAGCTGGTGGAAAAGGGGCTGCGCTACGGCGAGAACCCCGGCCAGGAGGCCGCCATATATGAGCTGGTCAACGGCAACCTCACGCTGGGCGGCTGCACCTTCATCAAGCCGGGTTCCGGCCTCGTCTCCGCCATCGACGAGGAGCAGATGCTCCAGGCCGGCAAGCACCCCGGCAAGACCAACATGACCGACGTGGACAATGGCCTGAATATCCTGAAATACCTGATGGGCAAGCCCACCGCCGTCATCCTCAAGCACAACAACCCCTGCGGCGTGGCGCAGGACGATGACCTGACGACCGCTTATCACAGGGCAAACCGCTCTGACCGTATCGCAGCTTTTGGCGGCGCGCTGGTGGTCAACCGCGCCATGGACAAGGCCTGCGCGGAGCTGGTCAACGAGAACTATCTTGAAGTGGTCGCGGCCCCCGCTTTTGAAGAGGGCGTGGTGGAGCTGCTGAAGCAGCGCCAGAACCTCAGGATCGTGGTGATGCCGAAAATAGACGAGCTGGCGAAGTACGCCACCAACCGCTTCGTGGAGTTCAAGTCTCTCATCGACGGCGGCCTCATCCTCCAACAGTCCCCCTTGAACGCAATCACCACCGCAGCCGATTTCCAGACCGCAACGGCTGAATTCAAGGGTGAAACCTTCACCTGCGAGCGCGACCCCTCCCCCGGCGAGCTGGAAGACATGCTCTTTGGCTGGTCTGTGGAGCAAGGGGTTACCTCAAACTCGGTAATTTACGTTAAAGACGGCTGCACTGCTGGTATCGGCACGGGCGAGCAGGACCGCGTGGGCGTCGCCGAGATAGCAGTGTTCAAGGCCTACACCAAGTACGCCGACATCCTCTGCCATGACCGTTATTCCATCCCGCTAAAAGAGCTGGAGCTGCAGGTCGAGAATGGCGATGGGGACCCGGCGCAGCTTGGAGAGATTCGCGAAGAGACCAAGACGATGCGCGGCGGCCTCCAGGGCGCGACGATGATCTCCGACGCCTTCTTCCCCTTCCGCGACGGCGTCGAAGTCGGGCTCTCCCAGGGCGTCACGGCAGTCTGCCAGCCCGGCGGCTCCAACCGCGACCATGAGGTTATCGAGGCGGTAAACGAGGCTGGTGCTTCGATGGTTTTTACCGGGCAGCGTTGCTTCAAACACTAGAAGGCTGTTGAAAAACCCCGGATATCCTCCGATTGACGTTGTCAGGGGCTTCTCAAGAAGCCTCCTGGAAGGTGGTTTCAAGTAAATGC
>JAUVAU010000057.1 GCA_030591565.1 Deltaproteobacteria bacterium
CCCCGGATATCCTCCGATTGACGTTGTCAGGGGCGAAAAATGATCCTCGAAATACTTATCGGTATGCCTGCGGTCATTTTTCTTCCCTTCCTACTTCTCGAAGGATCTTCGGGGTTTCCAGTTTATCGTCGGCTTAGTTAGGGGTTTGCCCGACAGCGGCTAAAATTTCCGGTTTAGTATTGTTCCCCGCTTCGGGAGAGTTTTTTAACAGCCTCCTAGTATGATATTGCGCTCTTGTCGTCGGCCCGTTTGCGTGCGCGCAGATAGAAGCGGACCGGAACCCCGTCGAACCCGAAGGTAGCCCTGAAGCGGTTGACGAGATAGCGCTCGTAGTTGGTCGGTATCCCCTCGGGATAACTACAAAAAAGAGCTATGGCCGGGGGTCGGTCGGTGACCTGGGTGGCGTAGTAGATGCGTGTGCGTTTGCGGCCCACGACCGGCGGAGGATTGGTGCGCACCGCCTCTTCTATCATCCTGTTCAGCTGGCTGGTGGGGATGCGTTTCTCCCACTCGCTCTTCAGCTTGTCGATAAATTCGAAGATGCGATGGGTGCGCTGTCCGGTGAGCGCGGAGATGGAGATGACCGGCACGTGCCGGTAGGGGCCCAACCGAAAGGCGATCTCTTTACGCATCACGTCAAAGGTCTTCCCATCCTTTTCGACGAGGTCCCATTTATTGAGGCAGATAACAGCGCCCCTGCCGCCGCGCAGGATGAGGTCCAGAATGCGCAGATCCTGATCGGTGATCCCCTCCACGGCTTCGACCATCAGGACGCACACTTGTGAACGCTCGATCGCCCGTATCGCCTTCATCACGCTCCACCGCTCCACACCCTGCTTGACGCGGCTCTTCTTGCGCATGCCCGCCGTGTCGATCAGCAGGTAGGGCTTGTCCTCATAGGTGAGCCGTATGTCCACCATGTCGCGGGTCGTCCCGGCGATGGGGCTGACCACCACCCTTTCGGCGCCAAGGAGCTTGTTTACCAGGGAGGATTTACCAACGTTGGGCCTGCCGAGGATGGCGACGCGTATCTCGTCTTCATCCACCTCGGCCGGTTCGATGTCGTCGGCCTGACGCACTATCTCGTCGGTCAGGTCGCCAATGCCGCGCTTGTGCTCCGCGCTGACGAAGTGGACGTGCTCAAAGCCCATGGAGTAAAACTCGGCGGCCGGCGCTTCCCAGTTCTGGCCGTCCACCTTGTTTACCACGAGGATTACATCCTTTTCACGACGCCTGAGATATTGCGCTATCTCGGAGTCGCCCGGCATCGCGCCTTCATGTGCGTCCACGACGAAGAGGATGAAGTCCGCCTCGTCCACCGCCAGCCCCACCTGGTCGGCCATGGAGCTCATCAGCTCGTCTTCACTCTCCGGGTCCAGCCCGCCGGTGTCCACAAGGGTTATCATCCTGCCGTCGATCTCCGCGTCGGCGTAGTTGCGATCACGCGTCACGCCCGGCACATCCTCGACGATGGCGATACGTTTGCCCATCAGACGGTTGAAGAGGGTCGATTTGCCCACATTGGGCCGCCCCACTATCGCCAATAAGCTCATCTCAGCTGCCTTCGTAGCCGAAACGGCTCAATTGACGCGGGTCTTTGGTCCAGTTGTGTTCAACACCTACGTGCAGGTCCAGAAAGACCCTCACCCCCAGCAGTCTCTCCAAATCCTGGCGGGCCAACTGCCCTATCTGCTTTATCATCGCCCCATGCTTGCCGATGATTATCCCCTTCTGGCTCTTTCGCTCCACATGGATCGTGGCGTGGATGACCGCGAGGTTCTTCTCCACCTCGTCGCGCCAGCTCTCCACGGTGACGGCGACCGAGTAGGGTATCTCCTCCCCCGTCAACTCGAAGACCTTCTCCCGGATGTACTCTTGCGCAATGAAACGCTCGGGGCGGTCGGTCATTATATCGTCGGGGTAATATTCAGGCCCCTCGGGCATCATCGAGATCAGTTGGCCGATAAGCTCATCAATCCCCCTGCCGGTGACGGAGCTTATCACGTGCACCTCATGGAACTTGGCGAGCCCGATAAAGTCGGTCGTGGCGGCCTTGGCGATATCGATCTTGTTCACCACAAGGATGACTGGCACCGGCGCCCCTTCGAGCTTTTGGGCCAGCAGCCTGTCAGCCGCCGTCACGCCCACGGAGGCATCCACCATCAGGAGCGCCACCTCCACCTCGCGCAACGTTTCCAGCGCCTGCTTGTTCATGTATTGATTTATGAGCCTGGGGCTATCGTGTACGCCGGGGGTGTCGAAAAAAACCAACTGACAGCCGTCGCGGTTGACCACACCGGTGATTCGATTGCGCGTAGTCTGGGGTTTTGGTGACGTTATGACTATTTTTTCGCCGATAACGTTGTTGAGGAATGTGGACTTGCCCACATTGGGTCTGCCAAGAATCGTGACAAACCCCGAGTGGGTGATTTGATTTTCGCCGTTCACTTTGATTCTTCTCCGAACAAGGTAATCATCAGGCGCAGATGAAAGCGGTGGCCGGGGCCGTTCTCCCCGCGCCGCCGAGTGCACACCATTTACCTGATTTGGGTTGCTCCGATATGGGCGTTTTGCGCCAGTTCTTCGCCGCTCTTCGCCCTGTAGATGATGAAATTGCTGCGGTTGACCATCTCCTGGTTGTCGCGGGCGGCGATGGTGAGGAAGTTGGAGCCTTCCTTCAGCTCGACGGTTATGAGGGACTTCATCTTCTTGGCGTCGTCCGTGTTTTCACGATAGAAGATCTTCTTGCCGTCAAGATATGCATAGACCTCCTTGACCACTCCGTCGTCCTCGGTGAGCACCATCATCTTCACCGATTCGGCGGTGGTGCGCAGCGGCGGCAACTTCTCCACAGCGATGAGGGGCGCATACCTTGTGGCCTTCTTCGCGTAGGGTTCGCCGACCTTCAGGCTCAACTCGTCGCTGAGGATGATCCCGTTGTCCATGTCGGTGATCGAGACGACGATCTTGACGATGTTCTTCTCCTCGCCAGTCTTGTCGAACCTGAATGACATATCGGCTTCGCGCGACGAACCCGCCGGAAACTTCTCTATACGGGTCCTGGCGGCGTTGAGAAATATCTGCTCTTTGCCCTCACCCCTTATGTTCACCTCGGTGACATCGGACTCACCTTCGCCGATATTGTCTATCTTGAGTTTGAGGCTGACCATCTCGCCGGGGTCGATGATCCCATTACCCGAGAGTGCAGGGGTCTTTTCGTTTATATCCGAAAGAGTGTAACTGTAACCAAAATCCGGCTTGGACGCCGCCACCGCGTGCACTCCGCCCTCACCCTTGATCTCGGTTTCCTCGTCGTCCACGTAGAGGGTGACCGTTATCGGATCCCACCTCGACGAGATCGACTTTGGCGTCTTGAACTCGGTGACCCAGCTCATTTCGCCGCCCGCCGCTATCGCACCGAAGACGAAGTCGCGCCCCTTGAAGTAGGGGTTATCCGAGTCGCTTCGGCCCCAGATTCTTTGAACCGGTCGGGAACCCGGATTCCTGACGGTGACCTTGATCTTGCCGGTGTCGCCCGCGACAACCCTGGTCGTCGACGCCAACTCAACGGTCAGCTTGCCGGGTTCGTTCAACTTATCGCCCTTCCAATCGACGCCTATCTCCGCCAGCGCCTTGGCGATCTTGTCCTTTTCAATTTTTTCCATCTGGGCAAGGGCTGGTTCAGCGGCCTTCAGCAGGGCAGCGCGGCCTGCGCCGTCGCGCTTGTCTGCGGGCACGTTGTCCATGATCCTGCGGGCCAGCTTGATTGTGAAGTCCTCGCCCAGCTTCCCAAGCTTCTCCTTGAGGGTCAACTCCGCGAAGCTCTTTTCCGGCGGCTTGGATTCATCACTGGCATCGCCGTGCGCCTCTTTCACTATGGAAAGGTACTGCAGCTGTTTCCAGGGCTCTTCCGAGGCATTGCCCCAATCGGTGAAGGCGTTCTCAAGGTCCGCCTCGTTGGTGTGATTGCCGGGGGGGCCGATACGCAGCTTGGTCGCCTTTTCAATCGCGGCCGAGTAGAGGTGAATGTCGGGCTGGATGCCGATCGACTGGATGGAGACGTCGTTAGCCGTGAGATACTGGGCCACAGTGAGCTTCAGGCCTCCCCTGTCAGGCAGCGGGAAGAGTTTCTGGACCGAACCCTTGCCGAAGGTCTTGGAGCCGATCAGGAGCGCCCTGGAGGGCCTCAGCGCCCCCGACACGATCTCGGAGGCCGAAGCGCTGCCCTGGTTGATGAGGATGATCAGCGGCTTTTTGGTGTAGGGCTCGTCGTCCGTCGCCTCGGAGCGGGCTTCACCCTCGCGGCCCTTGGTGGAGACGATGGTGCCGTCTTCAAGAAAACCGTCGGAGAGTTCAATCGCCTGGTCCAGCAGTCCGCCCGGATTGTTGCGCAGATCCAACACCACGCCGGCCATATCCGGGTGCGCCACCTCAGCCTCGCGTATCGCGCTCTTCAGCTGGTCGGCGGTTTCGCGCTGGAACCCCTTGACCTTGAGGTAGAGCACCGGCGCCTCATACTCCCCTTTTTCAAGGAAGTACTTCTCAACGCTCACCACGTGGATGACTTCCCTGACAAAAGTCAGCGGCCTTGGCTCGGTCCAGCTGTCGCGGGCTATCGTCAAGGTGACTTCGGTACCGGGGTCTCCGCGCATCTTGGAGGCGGCGACATCGGTGGGCATGTTGATCGTCGGCTCGCCGTTGATGAAGATGATCCGGTCGCCGGAACTCAGCCCCCCCCTTGACGCCGGGGTGCCTTCGATGGGGGTGATTATCATCATCTGACCGTCACGGATGCCGAAGACAAAGCCGATGCCGCCAAAGCTCCCCCTCGTGTCGATCATGAATTCCTTGAACTGTTTAGGCGTAATGGCGTTGGAGTGGGGATCGAGTTCACCCGCCGCGCCGTTCAGGGCGGCGTAGTAGATATCCTCTTTTTCCTCGTCCACCAGTTTCTCGGCCAGAAAGCCCAGGACCTCGTTTATCACCTTGGCGACGCCATTAATATCGTCAGCGCCGCTGGTGGAAAACTGTTTGGAAGCCTCGCCCACCTTGACGTTGACGATTCCCGATTCCACATCGTTGTCGATTATCACCGGCGGGAAACGCGTCTCAAGCGCCTTGTAGGCTCCAGCCATGAGTCTCTTGGGTTCGGCCCGCTCCGGGTCCACGTACTGGCGGTCGATGTAGGCAAAGGCCTGCAACATTATGCGCGGATATGGGTCGCCCATGAAATGGTAGAGACGCCCAGTCCCGGTCTTGTCGAAAGCGAATGCGCCGGACACAAAAAACAACAGGGCCATCAAGGCGATGGCCGTTTTAATCAATCTGCTCACTTCAAAGCCTCCATTGAAACATTTACCGATAATGCGAAGCTAACACAGACAGGCCTCAGGGGGAAGGGATTGAAGAGTAAATCCGTAAAGAAAACGTATAAAAACGCTACACTTCCTGCTCAATAAGAACCTTGAGTTCGGGGGAAATCCAGGTGAACTCGATGCCCATGCCGCCCTTGGCTGTGCGGATGAGCGACGGAGGCACTCTTTTTGACCATCGGACCACACCCACGCCAAGTGCGTTCTCGCCCTCACGCGTCCTCACCACGAGCCTCACCCTGGTGCCGGGCTTGAATACCTTGGTCGTGACCAGAAAAAGACCATGGGTGCTAAGATCGGCTGTATACGCCCTGATCGAGCCCGGCTCGGCCAACACGGTCAACCTTACCCTCTTACGCCTGTCATCACGCTTATTCATCCGAAGCACCTGTGCCGGGCAAGATCGATCCATTGCACCGAACGCAAACTAGAAAAACCCCGAAACAGGTCAAGTTTTACCTATAAGTTATTGAAAATCAAATAAAAAGGGATTAGGAGGATATCCGAAAAACTCTCCCGAAGCGGAGGGGGTAACACTAAACCGGGCTAAACCGGAGATTTTAGCCGATGCCGGACAAACCTCCAACTGAGCCGACGATAAACTGGAAGCCCCGAAGATCATTCGAGGCAAGTTTTCAAAACCAAAAACTTGGATGCGCATTAGCGCACCTTTAGGCGAGGCCCCGAGAGGGGGCCGAGTCCACGAGGAAGGGAAGAAAAATAACCGCAGGCATACCGATTAAGTATTTCGAGGATCATTTTTCGCCCCTGACAACGTCAATCGGAGGATATCCGGGGCTTTTCAACAATCTCTCAGCTGTCGCTGGCCTCATCCAACCGGGACATGTACTCCTCCCACTCGATGGGCAGCATATGCTTCTTTTTGGAGTTGCAATCCTTGCAACAGGGCACGACGTTGGACTTGACGGTTTTGCCGCCACGCACGAGCGGCACGATGTGGTCCATGGTCAGCTCGCGGGGGGGATAAGACTCGTGGCAATAGGCGCACTCGCCCGAGGAGCGCTTGCGCTTCCACCACTGGGACTGGCGAAGCTCACGGGCCTTTGCCTTCTCACGCGCCAGCTGCTCCGGGGGCACGTCGTTGATGAAAAAATTGAATGATTCCCTGAAATCGTCGTCGGTCATAAACTCATTTTCCGTAAAAAATGAAACGGGCGACCCCCCAATACGGAGGCCGCCCGCCCATAACTCAATAAGCTAAAAAATCCGGGTAGGATTATTTAACGTGGCAATCCTTGCACTTCAGAGCTTTCACAACAGTGGGGCTTTTCTTGTTGTGGCAACCCCAGCACTTGCCGACCTCTTTCTTGTGGGCGGCGTCCTTTATCTTGATGGCTTCGCCGGCTTCACCTTTGTGACACTCGGTGCACTTGTACTTGCCGTCGGCCTCGTTGTGGTGGCAGCTGATGCAGGTGCCGTCGGCATGCTGGGCATGGTCGAAAGAGACGACGGCCTTTTCACCGAAGTTGCCAACCTTGATGGCACCGGCGGGGGCGTCGGTGGCGATGGCGGAGCTGATGCCGATTCCAACCAGGAACGTTGCGGCGATGGCGATTGCGATTAATTTCTTCATTGCTGGTAAACCTCCTTAGCGGTTTTAAAAATTCCCCTTTGAATAGGGGCCTCATAACCCTGAAAACGGCGACATCTATATCACGCGACGAAATGGCGGTCAAGCAACAATGACGTAGCTACCCCAACCAATTATACCCACCTTTTCAGCTGTTAGTTCTTAAACGCACAAGGTTGGCATCCTTGTCTTCAACGCCCTTTGCCATATCAGCTTTTTTTTGCACCATGCGCTTTTTGAGCTTTTCGTCAGCCACAGCCAGGATCTGACAGGCCAGAACTGCGGCGTTCAACGCCCCCGCCTTACCCACGGCCACGGTGGCTACCGGGACTCCCGGAGGCATCTGCACGGTGGCTAGCAATGCGTCCATGCCGCCGAAACCGGAGGCGTCCACCGGCACCCCAATGACAGGACTGGCGGTGTGTGAGGCCACGACACCGGCGAGGTGCGCGGCCATGCCTGCGGCGCAGATGAACACCTCTGCCCCGTTTTTTTCAGCTTCCTTCACCAGTCTTTCGGTGCGCTCCGGGCTGCGGTGCGCCGAGCTGACGCGAAGATCGAAGTCCACCCCCATCTGGGTGAGGTAATCTTCCGCGCCCTTCATCACCGGGTAATCGGAATCGCTGCCCATAAGGATCAGCACTTTTATGTCCGACAAAATAATTTCCTCCTGCCTATCTGATTGGGCGTTCATTATTCAACTTTTTTATCGATTCAAGGCCTTCTTGCCGATATCGGTTCGGTAGTGGGCCCCGGGCCAGCCGACAACCTTGACGGCTTCGTAGGCCCTCTCTATCGCCTGGGCCACACCATCGCCGATAGCGGTAACGCCAAGCACGCGCCCTCCGCTGGTGACGACCTTGCCGCCGTTCAGCCTGGTCCCGGCGTGGAAGACCACCACATCAGCCAGCTTGGCGGCCACGTCCAACCCCGCAATCTCCACCCCCTTGGGATAGGAGCCTGGATACCCCTCGCTCGCCATGACCACGCACACGGTGGCCCTATCATCCCACTCAAGCTCAATCTGGTCCAGCTTGCCGTCAATTGCCGCGTCCAGCACATCCACCAGGTCGCTCTTCAGGCGCATGAGGATCGGCTGGCACTCGGGGTCGCCAAAGCGGCAGTTGAATTCGAGCACCTTGAACTTGCCGTTGTCGATCATGAGGCCGCCATAGAGGATGCCCACATAGGGGGTGCCCTCTCGCGCCATACCATCGACCATCGGCTTCATCACCGTCTCCATCACCTCGTCAAAAAGCTCGGCGGTGACCACCGGAGCGGGGCTGTACGCGCCCATGCCGCCGGTGTTTGGGCCTTCATCGTTGTCAAGAGCCGGCTTATGATCCTGGCTCGAATCCATCGGGACCACCGATTTACCGTCGCA
Source organism: Deltaproteobacteria bacterium (assembly GCA_030591565.1). Classification (GTDB taxonomy): domain Bacteria; phylum Desulfobacterota; class Deferrisomatia; order Deferrisomatales; family BM512; genus JAUVAU01. Next base: position 8,348 of record JAUVAU010000057.1, read on the forward strand.
AAAGGCCAGAAAGCTCGCCTCTTCGCCCACCAGACACTCTTCCACCACCAGCACGTCGCCAGCATCGCCGAACTCGCGCGCCACCATCATCAGGTCCACGGCGTCCAGCGCTTCCTCCAGCGTGCGCGCTACGATGACGCCCTTGCCTGCGGCCAGACCATCGGCCTTCACCACTATGGGCACGCCCTTTTCACGTATATACGCCTTGGCAGCCTCCGGGTCGGTGAACTCCCCATATTCAGCGGTGGGTACGCCAAAGCGGATCATCGCCTCTTTGCAGAATTTCTTTGAACCCTCCAGCTGTGCGGCAAACTTGTCGGGGCCAAATATCCTCAGCCCCCTTTTCTTGAACTCGTCAACGATGCCCAGGACCAGCGGCGCTTCGGGACCCACCACGGTCATGCCGATATTTTCCGCTTGGGCAAACTCAGCCAGGGCCATCACATCCTCGACGTCAATCGCCACGTTTTCGGCCAACGATGCAGTACCGGCATTGCCGGGAGCGGCAAAAATCTTCTCCACCCTGGGGCTCTGGGAAAATTTCCATACCAGGGAATGCTCGCGCCCGCCGCCTCCGATAACGAGTATCTTCATTACATTTTACCTCTCAACCAGCTGCTTATGGCAGTGTCATATTCGGCTGTGCGGGTGTACGCCTTGACTGCCAGCTCGAAGCGAAGCTCGTCGCCCACCTCTCCGCCATTTGCGTCCATCTCGGCCAATACGCGGGGATAGTCGTCGGGATCGGTCAGAACAGTGACAAAGCGCCAGTTCTTGGCGGCAGACCTGATCATGCAGGGACCGCCGATATCAATCTGCTCCACCGCGTCGGCCAGCACGCAGTCGGGGTCGGCCACCGTCTTTTCAAAGGGGTAGAGGTTGATCGCTATCAGATCAATGTTCTCTATGCCGTGTTCCTTCATCTTCGCCACATGCTCGGGGTTGTCCCTGAGACCCAAAATTCCGCCGTGGACCTTGGGGTGGAGGGTCTTTACCCGACCATCGAGCATCTCGGGAAATCCGGTGTAGCTCGAAACGTCGGAAACAGGGACGTTGTTTTCCCTGAGCAGTCTCGCCGTGCCGCCGGTGGAGAGAATATCCACTCCGCGCTTCGCCAGTTCGGCCGCGAAATCGGAGATTCCGGATTTGTCGGATACGCTAATTATCGCTTTTTTGATTCCCCTCGACATTGTTTGAAAACCCTCCTTATGGACTCGCCCATATATCAGCCGCCCACATATTTACGTGGAACCCGTTTGCCTACACAACAAAGTATTTCGTAATTTATCGTCTCAAGCATCCGTGCCATCTGCTCCGCGTCGAGGTGGTGCACACCCCGGCGGCCGATGAAGACGACCTCGTCGCCCTCCTTAACGTCTGGAAGATCGGTAACGTCAACCAGCGTAACATCCATGCACACGCGCCCCACGATGGGGGCCGGATATTCGCCGATCAGCACCCTGCCCCGATTGCCAAGCCTGCGGCTCAGCCCGTCGGCGTAGCCGATGGGGATCGTGGCTATGCGGCTGGCGCGCCCGGTGGTAAAGGTGCCGCCGTAGCTCAACGGCGTTCCAACCTCGACATCGCGGATGAGAACAATGCGGCTCGTCCACTCCATCGCGGGCCTCAGCTCATCGACTCGGGGCAGCCCGGGTTCGGGAACGCCACCGTAGAGCGCTATGCCCGCCCTCACCATATCGTAAGCAGTATCCGGGCGGCTCATCACCCCGGCGGAGTTCGCGGCGTGGACGATGCCGGGCTGTATGCCCAACTTGAGCATCTCACCCAACAGCGCTTCAAATATCTTCACCTGGAGTGAGGTGAACTCCTCTGAGTCCCCGGCACAGGCAAAGTGTGTCGCCGTACCTTCGTGAACCAATCCCGGACAACGTTGGAGAATCTCAACCGCCCTGTCCAACTCATCCGGGGGGATACCGTCACGGCCCATCCCGGTGTCGAAGTTCAAGTGGATCGGGAAGGTGAACCCGCCTCGGCTGACCTCCCTTGCGATCCCCTCCAACATCCCCAGCGAGTTGATCATGGGGACCAGCCCTGCTTTGGCCGCTACAGATGCGTTCTGCGGGGCCACTCCGAAGAGCAGCAACACATGCCCGCCAACTCCCAGCCCCCGGAGCTGAACCCCTTCGTCGAGGCTCGACACGGCAAAATGGCTGCAACCACCCGCTTCAAGCGCCTTTGCAACCTCTTCCATACCGTGGCCATAGGCGTCGGCTTTAACCACGGCGCAAACCTCGGCGGAGCCTGCAAAACTTTTAATCAGGTTGAAATTGTGAACCACGGCATCGAGGTCCACACGCGCAAAAGTTGGGCGAAATGCCGGCTTCGTAGGGTTCACGCGCCACGGACCTCCAAGACTGCGTTGGCGATGTTACTGATGCAGATACCAGCGGCCGTCCAAATACTTCCACTGCTGGTTGAACTCTTTGTTTTTGAAGCTGGCGGTCTTTTTGTCATACAACGTAACTGAAAAGCTGGTGTTGCCCTTGTCCTTGATGACCGGGTAACCAACATTCTTGTCTTTCAGATCCGCCGACTCCACGCGATAGACGGAGATGAAGCGCCAGAGGCTTTTCTGGACCTCTTCACGCTTATCCGCCACCACGTATTTGATCGCTTTTTCCACGTTGCGCTCTTTGACCAGCACCCAGTACTCGGTTGCGTCCCGCTCCAACTCCTTTTCCAGGAGCCTGCGCTGTTGGGCCTGCTCCACGGTGACCTGAGGCTTTTTCACCTCGGGCGCCGGCTTTTCAGCGGCGGGGTCGGCGGAAACTTGCGTTTTCCCATCTTGGGTTGTCCGGGCGGCGGCTGTCCCATCTGCGGGCTTTTCACCCGTAGTTGTTTGGGCTCCCATGCAACCAGCCACAAAAAACGTCAAGAACAGGCAGACATAGAGTTTCTTCAGCTCAATCGACATGGCCCCGCTCCTCCTGGAATTTTGAAAACCAACGATAAGTGCAAACTCACCACAGTGATAATAGTGAACGATCGGTAGCTGTTCAAGATGTAAGGGGCAACTTTGGATATATTTCTTCAAAATAAGTGTGCCGCAAAATAGAAACGGGCCGCCATTTCAGGCGACCCGTTTGGAGCTATCTTCAACTTTTGCAGACGCGATGAATCAGTCGGCTGCCAGGTGCTCTTCGACTAGGGCTATCTTGGCGCCTTTTTTGAGTTCTTCGACCTTTTTGAGCATCGCGGCATTTATGTTTTGGTTGGTCAAAAAGTTTTTCACGTCCTTTTTGACGACGTCGAATTCCACCTTACCCGCTTCGTTTTTCCCGTCCAGGCGAATAACGTGGTAGCCAAAGCGGGTTTCGACAACATCGCTTACCTCGCCCACTTCAAGCGCCAAAGTGGCCTCTTCAAAGGGTTTGACCATCTGCCCCCTGCCAAAGGTGCCCAGATCGCCACCCTTTTTACCTGAGGGGCAGGTGGAGTGTTCCTTGGCCAGATCAGCGAAGGATGCGCCACCATCAAGCTGCTTTTTGAGGTCGGCAGCCTTGGCCTTTGCTTCATCCTTGGCAGCCTGGTCGGCGCTCGCTTCGACACCGATGAGGATGTGGCTGGCATTCATCGATTCCGGGGCGCTGAACTCTTTGGGGTTCTCGTCGTAGAATTTTTTTGCGTCCTCGTCCGTGGCCTCGACTGTGGGCTTGACCACCTGAACGATATAGGCCTGGAGCTTCAAGCGCCTCTCGATCAGCTTTTTCAGGAGTTCATCGGTCAGCCCCTGCTCTTTAAGTGCCGTCTGGTACTCTTCGTCGGTCTTAAAGGGCTTCTTGCTGGCCTCAATTTCAGCCTTTATCTGTTCTTCGACGCCTTCGAGTTTCTGCTTTTCGATCTCCTGATAGACCAATTCGCGGTCGATCATATTGTTGATGACCTCGTTCTTGATCTCGATATTCGCTTCCATCGTGTCGGGATTGTGCTTGCCGCCGCCCATCGACCTGGCAACATTGCTCATGTAGGCCTTCACGGCGAGGTCATACTCCCTGCGGGTGACCGGCTGACCGTTGACCACAGCCACGGGGGCGTCAGGGTTGATTGCAGCCTTGCCGCTGTCGACCTTGGCCTTGGGCATCCCCATGCCCTGCATGGCGTAGGAGGGGGAAACGGTGAACGCGACAGCCATAAGCGCCGCTACGGTGATGATCTTTCCAAAAGTGCTTCTCATAATTTTCAACTCCGGTTTCGAAAGTATAGCTGCCGCTTACGGGGCTGCCGTTTAAGTTTAAAGTGAAAAGCCGTCCACACTTGAGCGCGAACAGCCCGTTTCTAAAATGAGGTCGGCAATTGTAACCGGCTAGCGCCCAACGGTCAAACCTTGTATGGTCCCCTGATCGCATACGGGCACAAGCCATCGTATTCTAATATACCAGTTCACTTTGCGGATCGAGTCGTGGGAAGAGAACTTCTACTTGAAATAGACGCAATCGCCGATCGCGGAACGTGCATCGGGCGCGACGGGGGCAAGGCGGTCTTCGTGGAGATGGCCGCACCCGGCGACACGGTCAAGGTGCGCATAACACGCAATAAGCCGAAATTCATGCTGGGCGAGCTGCTGGAAGTGGTACAGCCCTCTGCCTCTCGCATCTCCCCGCGATGCCAATACTATGGAAAGTGCGGCGGCTGCGCCTGGCAACATATCGACTATGAAAGCCAGTTCATGGGCAAGGTGGCCTCCTTCACCGGGTTCATCTCCACCAGGCTGGGATTGGTGCCCGGGCAATTCGCCGACCCGATCCCCTCTCCCCTGCCCTACGGCTATCGCAACCGGGTCTCCTTCAACGTCGTGAAGGATTCGGGGGAAACCCTCGTGGGGTTCTCCGCGCTTCGCTCCGACAAAACCATCCCTATAGCCTCCTGCCCGGTGTTGGTGGCTGAGCTGAATAATGTCATCGAAGCGGTCAACCGTTTCCTGTCCGAGACCCGGCCCCACACCCCGGAGCGGATACGCATGCAGCGCGACGGCGAGGGGGGTGTATGGCTTATCGTCCACTATAGGGAGGCCCATGTGGTGGGTAGAGCCGGTGAAAAGACCTTGCGGGCGCTTCAATCCCTTGAAGCCTCCGGCCTCTTTGCGGGAGTCTTCACCCAGAGCGGTCGCTCGGTAAAACACACTTCAATCGGCGTGACGACAACCCTGATGCCCTTCAGCTCAAAGGTTTCAGGGCGACAGTTCGACTACGGCGTGCCGGTGGGGTCGTTCGTCCAGGCCAACGCGTCCGTTGCCCATGCGATGCTGGAGAGGGTGATGGCGCAGGGCGAAGAGTTGCGGGATAAAAACATTCTGGAGCTCTATTGCGGTTCCGGCTTCTTCACCCTCCCCCTTGCTGGTGTGGCCTCCAGCGTAACGGCGGTTGAGGGCGACCCTCGCGCCATAGCGGCCCTTGAATCGAACGCCCGTGGAAACCAGCTGGACAACATCACCGCCACCAGTTGCGATGTCGGTAAAGCGCTGACCCGGCTGAAAACAGAGGGGGCCCGCTTTGACCATTGCCTGCTCGACCCCCCGCGCACCGGGGCCGCCGATGCGATTGCAACCCTGGCGGCGCTCTGCCCCGACCGCATAACCTATGTGAGCTGTTCTCCACCCACGCTGGCCCGCGACCTCTCCCTCCTCAAGGCGCAGGGCTACCGGATTGATTCGATATGCGCGGCTGACATCTTCCCCCAGACTGCGCACCTTGAGGCGCTGGCCTTCCTCTCGCGCGGGTAACCTGAATATTGACAGCGCCCCTGGCTGTTGACGAAGATAGGCAACAGGAAACTGGCTGGAAAATCGGCTGCTCGTAGCTGTCTGCCCATCTACTTATTCAGCCTGACTGATCGTTGAGAAGCACTGAATTTTATTCTACCTACGTAATACCACGGGTGTGAACCCGTGGATGGAGATACCCGGAGGCTTCCTGCGCTTGGCGAGATCAACGAAGCTCAGTCAATGCGTGGAAGACTCCGGTCAAGCGAAGCTTGGCCTTTAGGATGCCACGGGTTTTAACCCGTGGTAGTTCACTCGAGGCAAGTTTTCAAAACCGAAAACTTGGATGC
>JAUVAU010000094.1 GCA_030591565.1 Deltaproteobacteria bacterium
AAAAGGGTACTTCGCGAAACATCGTCTGGGAGCTGAACAACACCGCCGGCTCCGCCCTGCCGCCGGGCTCCTACACCGCCTACTTCATCTTCAACACCGCTGGCGGCGAACCCGCCTCCCTCTCCCTACCCGTCTGGCTGGCCCAATAAACCCCAAACAAAAAAGCCCCGGACCTCTTCCGAGGAACGGGGCCTTCGCTATTGAAATCGGGCTCCTTTATCAGCCGCACTCGGAAAAGCCGCAGCTCCTGCAAAGCAGGCAGCCCTCTTCATGCTCGACTGCGTCGCCACACTCGGGGCATGCGCCAGCGGGGTTGAAATGCTTTTCAACTTCCCTGTTGGGTGAATAGTGTGAATGGACCGCCACCGCCAGCGCGTCGGCGCAGGAGAGCACGCGGTTTTGCCCATACCCCGCAGGCTTGTGACAGGATATTCCCCGCAGATTCCTCACCACCTGATCCACGTCTATCCCCGAGCGCCAGATGAGCGACACCAGCCGACCAAGGGCTTCGCACTGGGAGGAGGCGCAACCGCCCGCCTTGCCCATGGTCGTGAAGACCTCAAAGAGGCCCGCGTCATCTTCGTTGATCGTTATATAGAGCGGGCCGCAGCCGGTACGCATCTGGTAGGTCTTGCCGCCCAGCACCTTGGGCCGGTCACGCTTTTGCGCCGCCAACTCCGCATGCTCTTGAGTTTGGGGCTTTTCCACTACCTTCGTGGTTGAAAGAACCTGCTCATCCCGGCTGTTGTCCCGGTAGATCGTGACACCCTTGCAGCCTGACTTGTAGGCAAGCCAGAAGACCTCTCCAACTTCGTCAACTGTGGCCTCTTCGGGGAAGTTGACGGTTTTGCTCACCGCGTTGTTGGTGTGGCTCTGGAAGGCGGACTGCATCTGTATGTGCTTGTCGGGGCTGATGTCGTGGGCGGTGACGAACACGTCTCGCACCTCTTTGGGCACCTCTTCCATGTCATGCAGGGGCTCGCCCCTGGCAAGCCTGTTCATGAGGTCCGCGCTATAAAAACCTTTTTCGCGTGCGACTTTTTCAAAGATGGGGTTGATCTCCAGCATCTCGGTGCCGTCCATCACTCTGCGCACGAACGCCAGGGAAAAGAGCGGCTCAATGCCCGAGGAGCAGGCGGCCAGGATCGAGATGGTGCCGGTGGGCGCTATGGTGGTACGCGTGGCGTTTCTGACCTTCCGGCCATCCTTGCCGTTATAGATGGAGCCGGTGAAGTTGGGAAAAGCGCCACGAATCTCGGCCAGCTCACGAGAGGCTTCCAGTGCCTCCTTTTCAACGAATGACATCACGTCGCCCGCCAGCGCAAGTGACTCGGCGGAGCCGTAGGGGATGCCCATCACGAAGAGCATGTCGGCCCAACCCATGACGCCCAGGCCGATCTTCCTGTTGGACTGGGTCATCTCACGGATCTGTTCAAGCGGGTAGCGGTTGATGTCCACCACGTTATCGAGAAAATGTACCGCGCTTTTCACCGTCTCACCCAGCAGCGCCCAATTGACATCTGCGTCCTTGACCATCTTGGCGAGGTTGACTGAACCCAGGTTGCAGGACTCGTAGGGAAGCAGCGGCTGCTCGCCACAGGGGTTGGTGGCCTCGATCTCACCCACCGAGGGGGTCGGGTTATCGCGGTTCATCCTGTCGATGAAGACGACGCCCGGCTCTCCGGTCGACCACGCAGCTTGCACGATCTGCTCGTAGACGGACCTTGCGCTGAGCTTTTTTGTCACCCTCTGGTCGCGGGGGTTGATGAGCGCATACTCCTGGTCAGCGTGCACCGCTTCCATGAAAGTCTCGGTAATCGCAACCGAGAGGTTGAAATTGGTGAGCATCTTCTTATCGCTTTTCGCCCCGATGAACTCTTCGATGTCGGGGTGGTCAACCCTGAGCATCCCCATATTGGCCCCGCGACGGGTGCCGCCCTGCTTGATCTTCTCGGTGGCGCAGTCAAACACCTCCATGAAGCTGATGGGGCCGGAGCTGATACCGTTGGTGGACTTGACCACGTCATTGTAGGGACGGATCGAGGAAAAGCTGAAACCTGTGCCGCCGCCGGACTTGTGGATGAGCGCGGTGTTCTTCACCGCCTCGAAAATCGACTCCATCGAATCGCCCACGGGCAAGACGAAACACGCTGAGAGCTGCCCCAGGTCCCTGCCCGCGTTCATCAGCGTGGGGGAGTTGGGCAAAAAGCGCTTGGCCGCCATCATGTCGTAGTACTCGGTCGCCAACGCTTCCGTATCCGCCTTGGGATCATATGTCTTGTCAGCCTGCGCCACCGCACTCGCAACCCTGGCCAGCATTACCTGGGGAGTCTCGACAGGCTCTCCCTCTTCACTCTTTTTCAGATAGCGTCGCTCAAGCACCGTCATGGCGTTATCGGTGAATTGAGGTGGCTGGGTCCTGGTCACGATCTGTTCGGTGGTCTGCTCCATTGAACTCTCCTTGGGTCATAATGCAGCGTATTCATAGTATAATCAGTACAAATGAACACGCCGCCTATTCAGTCTATATTGTGGCTATTAAGAGTACCACCACAACATCTTGTGGTTCAACCACAAAAAAACAAAAAAACGCGACCACCAGGGTCGCATCATTTGCTCACTATGCTTACTACCTGAAATCAGGAGTGAACTAGTCTTTTTTAGCCTCTTCCTTTTTTTCGTCCTTCTTCACAGCTTTGCGTACACGAGTGGTCTTGGGCCCCGAGGGGGTCTTGGCGGACGAAGTTTTGGAGGCGCTCTTTTGGGGTGTGGTTTTCTTTGCCACAACCTTGCGGCGAGTGGTTGTTTTGCGCTTGGCCGCCTTGGGCTTTTCTTCGAGCATCGGCGCTGCTGCCTTGAATGGTTTGGAGGCGGCTTCGGCTTCGGGCTGGACCTCCAGGGTGGGCTCTTTGACAGCAACAGCTCCGGTGGCGACCTCTTCCTCCACATCATCTTCGCCAAACATCTTCTTGACCCTTGAGATGCGCAGGATGGCTTCACGAAGGTGCTCGATCTCGGAGTTGTTCTTCTCCATATTCTCCACGAGAATCTTGACTTCCTCATCCCCAAGAACACCCTGGCGTTTTTGCGTTACCGCCTCGAAGACCAACCGGCCCAGATCTTTAAGGTCGGCCTTCACCTCTTTTTGCAGCGCGCTGATGCGCATGCGTTTTTTCATTATACGGCTCTGCTTGGAAGTCTCGAAGGCGAGAATAGACAGGCTCTTGCCGGTGCGCTTTATGAAACCATCTCCGTAGTTGGACATATGGGACTCCGTGGTCGAACGTTCATGGGCAAGCAAAAGAAGTGCAGTCAGAGCCGATAAATCTAACCGCATACTCAAGCCCTGTCAAGCATAGCGGGGAAGTTGTACTTCCTCTCAATCTGGCTTTCTGTTAAGCTCGTCGCGCCATGGGCAAAGAGGATAAAGAAGCTGACAGATTAAAGAAAATCCTGGACCTTCTACAGGAATCGGGACCGGCGCCAAAGCCGGGGCTGGAGTATAGGAGCCCCTGGCAGTTGATCGTCGCCACGGTTTTATCCGCCCAGTGCACCGACAAGCGGGTAAACATGGTCACCCCCGGGCTTTTCGCCCGGTGGCCTGGCCCCACCCAACTGGCCCAGGCCCCGGTGGTGGACGTAGAAGAAGAGATCCACTCCATCGGCCTCTACCGTAACAAGGCGAAAAACCTTGTGAATCTGGCCAAGCGGGTGATAAACGACTTTGGCGGCGAGGTCCCTTCCGAGCGCGAAAAGATGGAGTCCTTGCCCGGCGTGGGCAGAAAGACCGCCTCGGTGGTGCTTGCCCAGGGATTCGGAATTCCGGCTTTCGCGGTGGACACCCATGTGGGACGGGTGAGTATGCGACTTGGCTTTGCCGACACCCCTGGGCCGATGGAAGTTGAAAAGAGGATGACGCGCCTCATTGACCCCGCGCTATGGGGAATGTCGCACCTGCTGATAATTCTCCATGGCAGGGGCGTGTGCAAGGCGCGCAAACCCGATTGTCCCAACTGTCCGGTCATCGACCTGTGCAGATGGGAAGACAAAACGAAGTAACGGCCAGCGATGCAACCGCTTTGGATTAATGGATTATGCTCGACAAACGCGTACAACTACGATTGGAAGCGATCCGGCGCCTTATGCGAAAAGGCGCGACGGCGAACCTGCGCCGTATCATCGACCGCGCCCACTCGGCAGACCTGGCGGCGATCTACTCCGAACTAAACGACCTTGAGCAGGGCCGCTTCTTCCAGATACTAAAGCAGTGCTCCATCCTTGGCGACGTCATCGCCCAGATGGGACCCCCCATACAGCAGGAACTCCTCACCGAACTCTCCCCCGAAGAGATCGCAGGGCTGACCGAAGATATGGACTCGGATGACGCCGCCGACCTTTTGAGCCTGTTGCCCGAAGACAAACGCGAAACAGTCCTCCAGTTGCTCAACAAAGAGGACCTGGAAGAGCTGGGCAAGCTGCTGGATTATCCTGAAGATTCAGCCGGCGGCATAATGAACACCTCGCTCTTCGCCCTGCCCGACACGATGA
>JAUVAU010000082.1 GCA_030591565.1 Deltaproteobacteria bacterium
CACCCCTCGACCACGTCGTCCACCTTCTCGACAAGGTGGAGCAGCCTCGCGTCCCGGCTCTCCTTGGGGTCCTTGTTGTAGAGCCCCTCCACGTCGGAGAATATAATCAGACAGTCCGCCTCAATCAGGTTGGCGACCATTGCCGAGAGGTTGTCGTTGTCGCCAAACTTGATCTCATCGACCACGACCGTGTCGTTTTCATTGATTATCGGCACAACCCCTTTCTTGAAAAGGGTTATGACCGTGTTCCTGGCGTTCTGGTAGCGCCTGCGGTTGGCAAAGTCATCACGGGTCAACAGTACCTGGCCCACGATCAGGTCATTGGCAGCAAAAACCTCGCCATAATGCCGGAGTAGATTCAACTGTCCTACGGCGGCTACCGCCTGCTTTTCAGGGATGGTCGCCGGGGGCGATACAAGCCCCAGCCTGCCCAACCCGGCGGCCACCGCGCCGGAAGAGACTATGGCGACCTCAATACCCTTCGAGTGGAGCCACGCAACATCCTTGGCGAGCCAATCGAAGAGCTCCTCGTTGAGCGAGTGGTCGTCGTGGGTGACCACGTGGCTGCCCAACTTGACAACTATGCGCTTTGCCTGGCTTAGAGTCCGTGTTTTCTGGGATTCCATAGCTTTCAAGCCTCCGGTTTAAATCCTTGCTATCATGCGACCCGTCGCGTTGACCAGCTCTTGCAAACCCTCGCCGGTCACCGCCGAGATGCAATGGACTTCCTTGCCCATCTTCCTGAAAATTTCTGCGGTCTCTTCCAAAAGCCCTTCGGTCTGGACCACGTCGGTCTTTGCCAACACAACCATTTCGGGCCTCGCGGCGACCTCGGTGTCAAAGGCTTCGAGTTCGCCCCTGATTGCAAGATAGCGCTCCAGCGGGTCGCGCTCTTCACTCATGTCAAGGAGGTGCAAGAGCAACCTGGTGCGTTCAACATGCTTTAGAAATTTTATACCCAGCCCGGCGCCCTGGCTCGCACCCTCGATCAATCCCGGGATGTCGGCCACCACGAAGGTCCCCTCCTCACCCCACCTGACCACCCCCAGATTGGGCACGAGCGTGGTGAAGGGGTAGTCGGCTATTTTGGGACGCGCCGCTGAAATCCTTGAAATCAGGGTGGACTTGCCCGCGTTTGGGAAGCCCAGCAGCCCCACGTCGGCCATCAATTTCAACTCAAGGCGCACCTTGCGCTCGATCCCCGGCAGGCCAGCCTGCGCGTAGGTAGGCGCGCGATTTGTGGAGGTGGAAAAGCGGGCGTTACCCTTGCCGCCCAGCCCACCCTTGAGGAGCACCAGTTTCTTGCGCTCCTCCACAATGTCGGCCATCAACTCACCAGTCTGGACGTTGTAGACGAGCGTGCCCAGCGGCAGCCTCACTATTATATCCTCACCGCCCTTACCGGTCTTGTCCGAACCCATTCCGGACTCACCGTTTTTCGCCTTGATATGTTTCTTGTGCTTAAAATCCAGGAGGCTGCCCATGGAGGAGTCGCCAACCAGGATGATCGAGCCGCCGTCGCCACCGTCGCCGCCGTTGGGGCCACCCTTGGCGATGAACTTCTCCCTGCGGAATGCGACGCATCCCCTGCCGCCGTTTCCCGATTGCAGCATCAGTTCCGTTTCATCGACGAAGCGCATTTATTATTCCTTGAGACGAAAAAAGGGCTGAAAACACAAAAAGGCCCGGGAGGCTAGTTACCTCATCCGGGCCAGATTTTCATCTTCCAACCGGGAGTGGGCCAGCCTAGCTCGCCATCTCCTCGATAGGGTCCACACATGCGTGGACTTTGCGGCTGCGGCCCTTGGCCTCATACCGCACTACACCATCGACCAACGCAAACAAGGTGTAATCCCTGCCGACACCGACGTTGGAGCCGGGCTTGATCTTGGTTCCGAGCTGCCTGACCAGGATGCCGCCAGCCAAAACGGATTGGCCGCCAAAGAGCTTGACGCCACGCCTCTGGCCGTTTGAATCCCGACCGTTCTTTGAACTACCACCTGCTTTTTTATGAGCCATTTTATATCCCTACATTTCGATAGAGGCCACTTTGATGCCGGTGTAGTGCTGGCGATGGCCCTGTTTTCTACGATATCCCTTGCGGCGCTTCATCTTGAAGATGATGAGCTTCTTGTCGCGGCCCTGCTCGACGATGGTGCCGGTAACCTTGGCTCCCTCAAGTACGGGGGCGCCAACGTTGAGGTCGCCATCTTTGCCGGCAAGCAAAACGTCGTCGAACACGATAGTGTCGCCGATTTCACCCGCAAGTTTTTCCACTTTGAAGAAATCACCTTCGCTGACAAGGTATTGCTTGCCGCCAGTGCGAACTACAGCATACATCCTACAACCTCCGAAATAACCCCTGTCTGTATAAGGGGGTGTCGTCAAATGGGAAGCGGGAAATATAGAGTATTGGAGTAGCCGTGTCAAGGACTAGCTTGCCATTTCCAGCCAGTTAACACCCTATTTTAAAAATTTCTACAGTCAACCGGGTTCACTGTGCGCAAAAACCCTAAAATACGGCCTTCCATGTGGACTTTTTCACTTAAAACAATTACCATCTTTAGCAGGTGAAGCCAGTCTCAAAACCCCACACTGGAGATGGACAATTGAAGACCGTGTGCGCCTGGTGCAGAGCCGAAATGGAAAAGGGTGATGATCCGGAGGACAAAGAGATCACCCACGGGATTTGTCATCCCTGTGTAGATCTCTTTTTCGATCTGGACAACGAACAATCCATAGCTGCCTTTATCGAGGGGGTAGATGCTCCAGTCATCGTGTTTGACTCGGATGTGACCATCATCGCCGCCAACAAAAAGGCGCTTGTCATACATCCATACGCAACCCCCGTCCCTGGAAGGACCACACCGGGCGAGATGGTCCAGTGCGCCTATGCCAAACTTCCCGAAGGCTGCGGCAATACGATCCATTGTTATGGTTGCGCGGTAAGAAACGCTATAGAAAAAACGATGGAGACCGGCGCTGGGGTTAACCGGCTACCCACCTACAAGAAGGTATTCATCGACGATGACATCGTGGATAAAAAGATATACATGACCGTGCAACAAAGCCACGAGCTCATCTACGTCATAATCGAATAAAAGGACTAGGAGGCTCTCCGAAAAACTCTCCCGAAGCGGGGGCGTAACACTAAACAGGGCTAAACTGGAGATTTTAGCCTATTCTGGACAAACCTCTAATCAAGCCGACGATAAACTGGAAGCCCCGAAGATCATTCGAGGACTAGGAAGGGGCTAAAAATGACCGCAGGCATACTAATAGGTATTTCGAGGATCATTTTTCGCCTCTGACAACGTCAATCGGAGGATATCCGGGGGTTTTCACCAAGCTCCTAGTAGGGGAACTAAACGACACTATCCAACGCAGCAGCCAGTACCTCGGCAAGATCGCCCAGCCTGAAGGGCTTGGCGAGTCCCGCCTTCGCGCCATAATCATAAATCTCATCAAACTGGACAACTTCGCTGTAGCCCGAGCAGAGCACCACCGGGAGCTCCGGCTTGACCTCCAGGAGCTTCGCCAGCAGCTCCAGCCCCGTCATCTCCGGCATCACCTGATCGGTAACGACTATGTCGATCTTGTGGGAGTTTTCCCTGAAGTATTCAAGGGCTTCCGGGGAAGAGGTGAACTTTACGCAGTCGTAGCCAAGAGAGGTGATCATACTCTCTTCCACCTCAAGCAGCATGTGGTCGTCGTCGATCAAGAGCACCAGCCCCGAGCCTGTTTTCAACCCCTCCCGGACGCTGACGCTCCCACGTTTCTTCGGCTGGCTGATCGGCAGGTAGACATCGAAGACGGTCCCCTTACCCGCCTCACTCTGCACGTCGATGGCTCCGCCGATGGAGCTGACGATGCCATGGACGACCGAGAGACCCATCCCGGTGCCTTCGCCCTTGGCCTTGGTGGTGAAAAACGGCTCGAAGATCCTGTCCAACGCGCCTTTCTCGATGCCCGGACCGGTGTCGGTGAACCTGACCCTGTAATACTCCCCATCGCCCATACCCTCTTTGGCGGCGACAAAGAGCGCATCGGGCTGCACTGTCTCCATCGATATGCAAAGCTCGCCGCCCTCGCTCCCCATGGCGTGGAAAGCATTGGTGCCGACGTTCAACACTATCTGCTGTATCTGCGTGGGGTTGGCATGGACGGTCAGCTCTGCGTCCGGCACGTCGAGGCTGAGGTTTACATTGATCGGCGTGGTCACCCGCAGAAACGAAACCGCCTCGGTCAGCACCTTGGGCAGATCGAACGCGACCTTGCTGGCCTCGGCCTTGCGGCTAAAGGTGAGGATCTGCCTGACCATATCCTTGGCCCGCTCGGCGGCCCCGGTTATCATCTGGATACTGCCATACCCCGAATCGTCCTCCGACATCTCTATCCTGGCGAGGTCCGCGTAGCCCATGATCGCCGCGAGGATATTGTTGAAGTCATGTGCGATGCCGCCGGCCAGGGTTCCCAACGCCTCCATCTTCTGCGTCTGGGCGATCTGGGTTTCGAGCACCCGGGCGGTCTTCTCCGCCTTGAGTCTGGCATCCATCTCCACCTTGATCTGGGTGTTGGCCTCTTCCAGATCCCTGGTACGCTGAACCACGCGCTGGTCCAGCTCCTCGTTAAAAGCCTTCAACCCCGCAAGGGCCGAGATTAATTTCAGGTGGGCTGCGCCGAGGTAGGAGACGCGCTCGACAAGGGGGACGAGCATCTCAAGGCGCGGCTTCTCGTTCTTGCCCGACGCCAGGAGGATAAATGTATTCTCAACTTGCCAATCGAAGGGGATTATACAGACCGATTGCGGGAACATGTTGATTCCCGGCTTGGTCTCAGCCTCAAATTCGCTGTGAACGTAGACCGCCGGCCTTCCCGGTGTGAAGCTGGAGAAGGTAAAGCCGTCCTCGAAGATCTCAAAATCGGCTGAAATGCTGTAGCTCTTTCGCGGGAGGAACTGCTTGCCGGTAAAGCTGCCAAAAGCCGCGTAGGGTATGTCTTTGAGGATGGATATGCGCTCAAGCATCTCGCCGATCAGCCCATCTTCATCGGCTGAACCGCCTATCGCCTCGGAGATGAGGCCCAGGAGGAAGATATCCTCGGCCCTTTTGGCGAGGGCTTCATTTTCCGCTTCAAGGAGCTCTATCTCCTCCTGAAGCTCCAGGATTT
The DNA here is from genome assembly GCA_030591565.1 of Deltaproteobacteria bacterium. Classification (GTDB taxonomy): domain Bacteria; phylum Desulfobacterota; class Deferrisomatia; order Deferrisomatales; family BM512; genus JAUVAU01. The sequence continues at coordinate 5,170 of JAUVAU010000082.1, forward strand.
TTTCATTCCGGTCGGTCATATTCACCACTCGGTCCAAAAAATTCAGTCAGCGTCTGGGCCGCCACGTCCGGCTCACCCCCATTTATGGAAATGACCTGCGCCGCTCACCCCTGCGCCGCTTACCTTAACAAGCGTAACAAGCATGAACTCCCCTGGCCCTGCTTTAATCTTAGAAGATATTTCGCCGGAGAGATAGCTATCTCATTCTCCCCCCTCCCCGGGTCACAAGAAAGCGCATCGCCAAACTTTCAAACTGGTCTGTAAACTCTACAAGATCATTGTCGCCCAAACAGCCGGTAAAATGCAAATGACCTGTCTACTTAGTCCTTAGTCGTCCTGACAGATCGCCGACAAGGGTTGGATTTTCTTTCGAGACAAGTTTTCAGGACAGAAAACTTGGATGCGCATTAGCGCACCTTCAGGCGAGGCCCCATGAGGGGCCGAGTCAACGAGAAAGGTGATAAGAAATAACCGGAGGAATACTTGTCGTATTTCGAGGATTATTTCTTAGCCTGACGAAGTCAATCGGGGAAAATGTCAGCCTTTGTCGGCGATCTGAGGGTACCGCTAAATTACCTCGCTAATAAGCAGCATGCGATTCCTGTCCAGATCAAGGGTGGCGCCGTCATCAAGGGTGATGGTTGGATGGAGGGGGTCGTCAACGTTTTCCTGGATCACAGCCCCCTCCTTGCCATCGCTGAGTTTCACCCTGGTTCCCTTGGTGAAGATGTTTGACAATCCCGCCAAGGGGCCGAGGAAGACTTTTTGCAATTTGCCCTGCCGCGCTTCCTTCAGGATTATGTTGTACGCTGCGGTGGTTGTCCTGGCGTGGCTGTAGGGCCTGATCGTGCGTAGCGCATCGAAGACATCGACTATGGAGACTAACATGGACGCCGGGTGGGGCTTGATGCCGTGGACACCAAAGGGATAGCCGGTGCCATCCTTGTACATGTGGTGCTGGTAGGCGATGACCGGGACGATTGCGGGCACGTTTGGCAGCGCCATCAATATCCGCGCACCCTCCACCGGGTGCCTGTCCATTATCTTCTTTTCGTCATGCTCCAGTTTGCCCGGTTTGTTCAATATCTCGCGGGATACCGTCTGCTTGCCTACATCGTGGCAAAGTGCTCCGAGCACGATCCCTTCAAGTATCTCATCGGGCACCAAAACCGCCTTGCCCAGCGCCATGGTCAGGATCGCCACGTTGAGTCCGTGGGTAAACGTGTACTCGTCATAACTTTTAATATTTCTTATCGGCTTGAAGACCTCCATACCCTTTGCGATCTGCCCGGCAAGGGCGGCGACGATGCCCTTCGCCTGATCGAACCCCTCCGCCTTGCCATCGCCCAGGGTTTCGTAGACGGATTTTGACTGGGAGAGGAGCGCTATGTACCCCACCGCAGCCTTGGGGATCGCCGCGCCGTGACTCTTGGCGTTTTCCAGGGTCAGGAAACCGACTGTGTACCCCCTCCCCTCCAGCGGCGGGGCTTTGCCACCGACAAGGTCGAAGACCAGGTCAAGTACACCCTCCTTGGTTATCCCACTCTCTATCCTGATGGATTCCCATTCATGCTTGGTGAGGCTGTTGATAAAAAGAATCTCCACCGTGGTCGGCTCTTCGATGATCTTGTCCTCAATGACCGCCTCGGCGCCCATCAGGGAGATGCGAACGGG
>JAUVAU010000093.1 GCA_030591565.1 Deltaproteobacteria bacterium
GCGGCGGTGGCGTCGACGTGGCCCTGAGCCGAGGATACTCCATTAAGCAAGAACAGGCTCTCGCCCCAGCTCACCACTTGCTCGCCCACGCGCACGGAGACCGGGACGGAACCGGCCATGAATTCGCCATAGGCGAAGGCGTCGAGCAGTTCAACCTTGTCGCGGTGGATATCCTGCGTCTCCTTGCTGAACTCGTTTGACGCAATGGCACCACCGGTAGCAAGGGTGGTGTTGTTGGTCGCGGCTGAGTCGTTGGCGTTGGTGCCGTCGTAGGCCCAATCGTAGAAGGCACGCGAACGCACGAAGAGCCCAAAGTCCTTGTACTGAAGATCGAAGTCGATCACAGTTCTGACACGGTTGTTGATCATGTCGCCCTTGTCAAAGCTGCGGTTGCCGTCGTCTTCGTTGAATTGGGCCAAGTTAAAATCATCCTGGTCCTTCATACGCCACGCGGCGTCATAGGTCACCTGCGTGTCCAGGTCGAGCTTCACGCCGTCAGCGATATCGACACTGAACGCCTGGGCCCCTTGATAACCTGTCAAGCTAACTGCAATTGCAATTGCCGCCGTAATACATAGCTTTGTGTACACCTTTCCACATTGCATCGATACCTCCGTTTCAATCAGGGTTGTGGCGAATTGCCTTTCAAAACAACACGCCGCTTTACTTAAAACTAATACAACCACGAATCCCGAGGGCCAATATCCTCCCATCGAACAATTGTACATTTAGTTCTCAAAAAAACACTTGGACTCACTCCAGAACTGCCCTGCTCCAGGAATTATGATCCAGGGTAAATGCGCTAGTCGGGATTGGGAAAAGAGGCAGAAGACGGGCAGGCCAAGCGATTGAAAACCCTTGAAAAGGAGAACACCCGAATTAAGAAGCTCTTAGCAGATCAGGTGTTGGATAACGCCATCCTGAGTGTGTTACCTGGGGAAGCAGACTAGCGCGCGGCAGATGTAGGGGCAATATTTTGAAACTTCATTGGACGGACAACCTGAAAGTTTCCGGGCCATGGATGAGTTCGTTCATGACGGCCCGTGACTCCTCAACAGTCATCGGAAGAAACTTGCCCTTCGCGCTCGCATAGAGGGTTCCTTCCTCGTCGCGAACCTCTCCGGCGACCAAGGCCAGCCTTTTGGACACCCTCTCGGCCCACGCTTCGACTATCATCTCGCGCCCGGTTGGAAAGGATTTTATAAAACGGATTGTCAGCTCACCGGTCACGAACATCCGGTCGCTCTTTAGCGACGGTGCCCATCCCATCGTCTCGTCGAGCAGGGTGCAGAGTACTCCACCGTGGATTATTCCCTTGTAGCCCTGGCGGTTTACATCGGGCGTGTAACGCACTTGCACCCGTTCGCCGTCGGTAGTGAAGATGATCTTGTGCCCCAAGGGATTGTCTTCACCACAGACGTAGCACCAGCTGGAATGTGGAAGTAGTTTATTCAATAGAGTCCTCGCCGCAAAAGTGCCTTCATGGAAAGCTCAATTCCTCTTAACAGAGCTTACTTGTAAGTGTATTAAACAGTCATAAACCTGGGTACATATCAAATAACATCAACGACCGCTGAATTGTCCAATAAGCACCCAAACCACCCACAGCGTATCCCGGAATAGCTGACGCCCAGCGTGGGTAGGAGACTTGCGCGACCCTGATCAACAGCGCGAGGCCCAAGATAGCGGATACAAACGCCAACTGGCCCAATTCTACTCCGATATTGAACCACAACAGAGCCAACGCGACCTCGCCGTTGGGCAGCCCCACCATGGACAATCCGCTGGCGAACCCGAAGCCGTGGAGTAACCCGAAGGCGAAGGCCACCAGCCATGGTTTTCTTATCATGAGGCTGGACTGGCCGCGACTGTGGCGAACTATCTCAGGCCCCATAAAGAGAATGCTGAGCGCAATGGCGGCTTCAATAGGGGGTACCGCCACCCTTACGATACCCAAAGTGGCCGCCGCCAGGGTGATGCTGTGGGCGACGGTGAACGAGGTGACGGTCTTTAAGAGCATCGACCTGCGGGAGACTATCAAGAGCAGCCCCAGCACAAAGAGAAGGTGGTCGAAACCGAAGAGGATGTGCTCAATGCCCAGGCGCGTATAACCGTCAGCAATCTGCGCCCAGGAGCTTTCACCGGCAACTACGATTGTCGCTGCGTCGGGCTTTAACAAGGCCGACTGGGTACTGCCGTTCGCGTGGGTCACCCTCACCAGAACATCGGTTACCGTCCGGGAGAGCCCGCCGATGGTGATCGCTTTTCCGAAGAGCCCGCCCTCGTCGCAGTCCAGCTTGCGGCGCTCCAAGAGCGCACCGGGAAGGTTCTTGCGAAAGATCGGCATACGATCAACGCACTCCGGCGGGAACACAGGTTGAATCGGCAGGGTCGCCCCGCCGCGCATCGGGGCTTTCCAAAGCACCTCGTATTGTCCGGCTTCCGCTGCTTCCGTCACCTCCAGATACCCCGGTCGCATCTCATGGCCGAAAGCCAAAAGCGGAGCGAGCAGGATCAAGGAGGCAGCTATAAGCAGGCGAAGCGAAGTCATGAACTCTCCGCGCCCCCGCGACGCCCCTCGCCCTCAAAGACGACCTTGTATTTTTCGGCCATGGCGCGGATAGCCTCTTCATTTATCCGGCGCCGGCGCTCTTCCATGAAAGCGGCCCTCACTTCGGCACTCACCTCGGAAAAGTCCGGCTGTTGGGCTTCGCTGCGCTCTGAGACCCAAACAAGGTGTACGCCAAAGCCTGAATGGATCGGTCCCTGCCACTTCCCGGGGGGCAGACCAAAGACCGCATCCGCGAACTTCTCGCCCAGCTGCGGCGCGATCATCCCGTGGGTAACCTGACTATATTCATTGGGGTAGATGAAAGGATCGGAGCGCTTGTCCACGTCTTCAGCGCCAACCTTCTCCAGTTCGGCCAGCAAGCGGCGCGCATCCGTATCGGCATTTTCCCTGCGCTTTTCAATGCTGAAATAGAGGTGGGTGAAGGAGACTCTCTCGGGCTCCAGGAACAACGGGGAGTTTTGCTCGAAATAGTTCTTCAACGCCTCTTCACCCGGATCGCCCTGAACAGTCATATCCTCTATCAGGAACCGAACTTTCTGAGCCATTCTGCGCCGGATGACGGTATCTTCCTTATCGAGCCCCATGCCGACGCCCTCACGGTAGAGAATTTCTTCCCGAACAAACTCGTCGATCAGATTGCCAAGTTCCTCCTCGGTGGGCGGACGCCGCCACTGTTTTTCCCAAGTGGCTTTTAAGTGCCTGACCCGCTCTTGGGTGACCACTATTTGGCGTTCCTCCGGCTCGGCGAATTGGCCCCAGATGCCGTCGACGGCAAAGAGGGTCGCACCTATGAGGATAAAATGAAGCAGCGGCTCTCTGAGGAGTGATTTGATCATGGGGCACCACCTGTTTTCAGCGTGTGCAAAGGGTTTTTGCCCTAAGAAAAGTTCTAAGCGGCAAGGAGCCTCAGCTTCCTAAAGAAACTTTATAATCCATTCATTGCTCTTGCGAATGATCACGTCCCCCAACCGGTCGGGGATAAAGCACTTAAGTATGAAGTCCATGGTAGAGCCGGCCCCCACCCTGTACCTGGTCTTTGGCCGCGAAGCCATCAGGGCGTGTTCGACTCTTTTCACGACTTTGGCGGGAGGGATCGCCAGACGCTTGGAAACGGTGTCGGCCATCTTCAGGGTCTGCTCCACCTGCTCCCCGTACAGCTCGCGCCCATCTTCGCCCAGCGCTTCGAGCGCGGCGTTCAACTGCTGCCCGCCCTTGTCCCAGATTGCCGTGCGAATAGGGCCCGGCTCGACCACGCTGACACCTATCGACCAGGGGCGCAACTCAGCGCGAAAAGAATCGGCCAGGGCTTCCAGGGCGAACTTGGAGGCACAGTAGGGACCGAGAAAGGGCCTCGCCACGAGGCCTGAAACGGAGCTCATGAAGACGATCCTGCCGGCCGAACGGCGAAGGAGAGGCAAAAAAGCCTGGGTAACGATCAACTGCGCTGTGACGTTAAGGTCCATCTGGAAGCGGAACATCTCCAGCGGCAAGCGCTCCAACGCGCCGGTCACCGAAGTGCCCGCGTTGTTCACAAGCCCATCCAGCCCACGTTCGCCCAGCGCCCTGGTCACTTCCTCAAGAGCCCGCTTGACCTGAGCTTCATCTGTGACATCCATCAGCACCGGACGAACATCGCCCTCCAGTTCGCGCAGCTTTTCGGCGTCGGCCTCCTTGCGCACCCCGGCGAAGACGGTGTTGCCCTTTCGCGCCAGCTCTGCCACGCAGGCCTCGCCGATGCCGGTGGAGGCCCCCGTAATCAGAATGGTTTTTTCGTTTATTTTTTTCGACATATATAAGCTCTCTTTCTAAGCGCCGCTATCCCTTTTACGGGGAGTTGTAGTTCTTCAGGAAACTCAGCAGATGGTTCGTCACCTCTTCGGGCTTGTCCAACTGCATCCAGTGCCCGGCACCCTTGATAACCTCATAACTCCAGGGGCCCTCAACGTAATCCTTCGTCGCCTCCATCTGCTCTTCGGCGAGGTAGTAATCATCCTCTCCGAAAAGTCCCAGGGTAGGCACACGGGAGATCGGCGCGGCGTCCGAGATAAAGGCATCCCTCAGGTTGGCGCGGTACCAGTTGAGCCCTGCGGTCAACCTGCCGGGTCGTGAGAGCTGTTCCTTCCAGTGTGGGAATTCCGGGTGATCGCGCAGGATGGCGCGGGTCATCGCCCAGTCATTAGCGGTTAGTGCCGCCTCTGCGATGTCCATCAGAAAAAAGAAGGTGTACCAGCCTCGCTCCTTCTGAATCATCGGACCGTTGGCGTAAGCGTGTGGATTTCCTACGGCCATCGTCACAAAGCA
>JAUVAU010000053.1 GCA_030591565.1 Deltaproteobacteria bacterium
AACCGTTTAAAAAACGGGTCGTCGTCCACCACTAGAACTTTTGTCCGTTCCATGCGCTCCTCAGATTACATTAATCTGGACAGAATACCGGTCCGGGCGCGGAAATGTCAACGATTCGCAGCCTCTACGTAGGCTTTTTCGGTTGTGAGGACCATGTGTATAGCCCCTGATACGGTCGTGGACAGTTGCTCGGCGCCAATTTGATCGACGGATTGGATAAATTCATCCGAGGGCAGTGCGCGTCTGTCGCCGCAGGAGACAACCACTCGCCGGGGTGCGACCTTGTCCGTAAAGGGTTGGTAAACGGCGTCTGCACCGCCGTGGTGCGGGGCCACCATTATGTCGGCGTGGCCGAGCCAGGGGTTATCCAAGAGGAGTTCCTGACCGGTTCTCTCAAGGTCAGCCGGGATGAGGATGGAGTGGCCGCCATACTCGACCCTGGTGACCAGCCCCCGGTCATTTTCGACTGGGCCGTCGGTCTGGATGACAGATATGGTGGCTGGGTCGAAGGTGACGCTCCTGACATCTTCGACCCAGCGCATGTCGGTACCCGCCGCTGCAATGGTCTCAAGCAGCTTTGCATATCGTAAATCCCCTCTGAAGTTGGTGGGGAGCCATATCTCTCCTATCTCCATGACCCGGGAAAGGGAGACCAGCCCCTCAAGATGATCGGGGTGTGGGTGGGTGGAGATGACCAGATCGAGTTTGTCCATCCCCAACTCATGTAATGCCGGGAGCACGATTGAGGCGCCCACATCGAATTTCGAGCCCGGCATCCCGCCGCCGTCGATCAATATATTGACTGGCCCTGGAAGCCTTAACGCCACCGCCTGACCGTCTCCCACATCCAGCACCCAGCCGTGCACGCGGTTGTCCAGTGCGTGGTACGCGTGGGTGAGCGGTGAGGGCAGGATCAAAAGCAAGGCCCCTGCGACTATGGCTTTCAGTGTGTGAGGGCTCTTCCTGCGGTGGAGTACCCATCCTGCGAGAAGAAGGATTACACCGCAAAATGTCCAGATCGAGTCCAGGGATCCGCTCACCGGTTGGTATATCTCCAGCGCACCCCCCTGGAGACGCAATACCATTTCCACCAGCTGGGCGCCCCCTTGCCAGAGAGGGACGGAGAGGGCGGGGAGCAAGGGGTGGAGGACCACGCCTGCGACCGAGAGGGGCAGCGCTACGAAGCCGATCACGGGGACGGCCAGGGGGTTGAAGACGATGCCCGCCAACGTAGCGTTGCCAAAATGAAAGGCGGCCACCGGCGCGGTGCACAGCGTCGCCGCGATGGCTGTCCTGACCCAGCCCCCAGAGGTCCGGGCAAGGAGGTTGAGTGCTCTGCGGTAGAGGGGAGGGGGAAGAAAAGCGAAGTCGTCGGGGGCGCGTTTATTTAGCTTGAATGTCGGGGAGAGGTAAAAAATTCCCGTCAGCGCGGCCAAGGAGAGATGCAGGCCGGGGTCGGTAAGATAGAGAGGGGCAACCAGCGCCATCGCAAAACCCGTGGCGCACAGGAGGCCCGGAGCGCTGGCGCGGCGGCCAAGTCCGATGCCGGTGACGACCAGTGAGGTCATTATGAGCGCGCGCACCGTTCCCGACCCCATCCCCGTCAGGTAGGCGTAGCCCCAGACAAGGGGTAGCGAGGCAAACCACACCAGCTGGCCCGCCGGTATCCGGAGCGTAAGCGGCCTCATCCTCGCCAGCAGGGGGAAGAGCAGCAGGGTGGAGATCATCGCGATGATCCCCAGGTGAAGCCCCGAAATGGAGAGCAGGTGAGCGGTCCCGGCGCGCCTGAAGGACTCCATGGTCTTCGACTCAATTGATGAACGGTCGCCAAGCGCCAGCGCCCGGACCACGGCTCCCCCCTGGCCCGGGGAGGCTCTTTCTATGGCAGCGGAAATTTCCCCCCGAAAGGTGTCCACCCCCCACCGTGATTGTGGAGCCGGGGTGAAGATAGCTGTGCCCGGCCACTTGGCCCATGCGCGGGCGGTGATCTTTTTGCGGGCGAGGTATAGCGAGTGCCAAAGGGTGCCGGGGTTGCGAAAACCGTCGGGGCGAAAGAGCCTTGAGCGGAAGATGACGGTGTCGCCCTTTGCGGGCGGCTGGTCGGGCTCTCCCCGCAGGGAGAGCAGAATCCGCTCGCTGGCCGCCTGCCAGGGGGCGTCGGGGATCGCCCCGGCTGTCTCGTCGATATCCACGAGCAACCTGTAGCCGTGCTGCGATTTGCGGGGGTCCTCGATCACCTGGCCCTTGAAGCGCATCGGCACCTCGTCGAGCTGGGCAACGGGTGTGGGGGCCGAGCCAAGGTATCCGGCGATGGTCACAAGGGCCATGCCAAGGAGCGTCAGCCGGCGAACTCTTGAAGTGGAGGTAAAGAGGGTGAAGAGGATTGTGGCGAGGAGCAGCGCACCGCCCCACAGGGGCGACCAGCGCAGGAAAACGCCACCACCCAGCGCCAGGAGGCCAATGAGGGGCGCGTTCACTAGCTAGACGTCTTTTGCGGGTGGGTTCGCCAGCGGACGGGGGATCACGGCGTTCGCATTTCGCCGTTGGCACCGGGCCAGTTCGTCTTTCAGTTCATCTTTGACAAAGCGCACGACCTCTTCCAGGTTTTGCTGAAGATTCTCGATCTTCTCGCGCATCTCCAAGATCACCTGGACACCGGCGAGGTTGACCCCCAACTCTTCACGCAGTCGCGTGATCCTATTGACCCGTTCGATGGTGTCTTCCCGGTAGAAGGTGGTGGGACCGACCCTCTCCATCACCTCGATGAGGCCTGCAACCTCATAGCTCCTGAGCGTTGACCTCGGCACTCCAACCGTGCGGGTTATCTCGATCGATTTGATGAGTTTGGCGGCCTGTTTCATGGGTCGTCACCTCTGTCTGGCTGTTTGCCTATATGTTCAATTTGTCCTTCAGTGTTTCAAGTGTTGCGATCGTCTCTTCATCCAGCTTCTTGGGGATGTTGATCTTGAGTTCGGCGTAGAGGTCGCCTTTGCCGGGGACCCCCTTGCCCTTGATGCGGAAGCGTTGGCCGCTTTGGGCGCCGGCGGGGATCTTCATGCGCACGGGGTCGGTCAATGTGGGTACCATTGTCTCGCCGCCAAGCAGTGCGTCGGCCAACCCGACGTTTACTATGGTGACAATGTCGTTGCCCTGCCGTATGAACCGTTCATCCGGCGCCACAGCTATCCGTATGAAGAGATCGCCGGGGCGACCCCCTGCGGAACCGGACTCGCCCTTGGAACTGATGCGGACCTTGGAGCCGGTGTCCACTCCCGCTGGAATTTTCACTTTCAGTTTTTCGGTGGATTGACTGGAGCCGCTGCCGCCACAACCGGTGCAGACCGGGCCTTGGGTGCGGCCCGAGCCGCCGCAGCTGGGGCAGGGCTGGTTGGTGGCGATGGGACCCATGCGCACGGCTAGCGAGCCTCGACCGTTGCACTGGGGGCAGACACCCCCGGAGCCTGCAGTGTGGCCCTGGCCGGAGCATTTGGCGCAGGGGGCGTTGCGCCTGTAGTTGATCTGGCGCTCGGCGCCGTTGACCGCGTCGGTGAAGCTGATGGTTAGCTCGTATTCCAGGTCGGAGCCCCTTCGCGGCCCCTGTCGGGCGGCAGGTCCACCACCGAACATATCACCGAAAATACTGGAGAAATCAAAATCAGCGGAGTTGCCGCTCCATTGGAAGCCGCCCATGCCGGGACCACCGCCGGGACCGCCCGCCCCAGGGCGCGCGTGGCCAAAACGGTCGTATTGCTTGCGTTTCCCGGAATCGGAGAGCACCTCGTAGGCTTCGCTGGTCTGCTTGAACTGCTCTTCGCTGGCCTTGTCGCCGGGGTTCACGTCGGGATGGTGCTTTCGCGCCATTCTCCTGTAGGCCTTCTTTATCTCCGCTTCCGAGGCCCCTTTTTTGAGGCCCAGAATCTCGTAATAGTCTTTTTTCGCCATGGTATTTGAGTTGCCTCCCTAAGTAGGGCAGAAATTAAGCACTGAATTCCACGATGTCAACGTCGGGAGGTCACGTTTTCATCTTGTATCGGGCTGGCAGCTGGTTGGTGCCGGGCGGATATTGTGTCGCCAGGGTGAGGTAGCTGTAGCGGCTGCCGGTGATGCGCTCGAAGTCGCGTTCGTTTGCATCGCGAACTTTTTTTGCCGGGGAGCCCATGATGACGGAGCGGGGAGGGAAATTGGAGCCCTCCACAACCAGGGAGCCTGCGGCGACGATGGAATCGTCGCCCACCACGGCGCCATCCATGACGATGGCCCCCATCCCTATCAGGACGCGGTTGCCTATGGTACAGCCGTGGATCATCGTCCTGTGGCCTATGGTTACGCCGTCGCCGATGGCGAGCGGGTGGCTCCCGCCGGTGATGTGAAGGGTGGAGTTGTCCTGTATGTTGGTCTCGGACCCGATGCGGATATGGTGGACGTCGCCCCGGATCACCGTGCCGAACCAGACGCTTGAGCGCGCGCCTATGGTGACGTCGCCCACGATCACGGCGGTTGGTGCGATGAACACCGTTGGGTCCAGCTTTGGTGAAGTGCTCTCGAATTCAAGTATCATGGTTGTTTAAGTCCCCCTGGCTTTGCTTCATATTCCAGCGCCGGATGATGTTACGAAAACCCCCGGCCTTTGGCAAATCGTCCGGCCGCCCCACTCCAGCCGCTCTACTCCCTCACTACTGTAATTGACACCCGTTACGCGCGCTGGGATACTTCACCCTGTCCTGATCAAATTATATAGGGGTTTTTAAATACATGTACCGGTTTTCAGTAATTTTCCTGCTTTTGCTTCTCCTGCTGCCCCTGGGCGCTGATGCCAAGATGCGCATTTGGGGTGAGGAGCTGGAGCCGTTCACTATTGATGAGGTGGCGGCAGAGGACGGGGCGCTCTGGTACGACGCGATCTACTGGCTCGAAAACTTCGAGGGCGATCTGGAGTGGCTGGCCGAGGATAATCGGCTGACGATCCGCAAGGGCGACGATTGGAGCGCCATCAATACCCGCCCTCCTTATGTTATGCGAAACGGCAAGCCGCTCACTCCCCATGACCCGCCCAGAATGATCGAGGGGCGTCTGGCGGTGAGCGATAGATTTATCCGCAAGGTGGGTCCCGAGCTTTTGGGGATCGAGCTGAAAATAGCCTCCCTGGATACCCGGCCCCTTTACGAGATTGTGATCGACCCGGCCCATGGCGGCGGGTCGGCGGGGGAGAGCGGCGGTGATGGGCTCGCAGCCAAGAATCTCCTGATGGCGCTCTCGCTTGAGTTGGCCGACCGGTTTGAGCAAGAGGGCTACGGGGTGCACCTGACGCGTCGTCGCGATGTAGCTATGGACCCCGCAAGGCGCGCAGCGGTCGCCAATTACTGGGAGGCGGACCTCTTCCTGACCCTGGACGCCACCGGGGCGGCGCGGCCCGAAGCGAGGGGGTTTGAGGTCTTCTACCCCGAAAGGCCAGGGGCGGGAAACGTGGAGCTTTGGGAAAACGCCCAGCAGGGGGTCTGGGAGAGGTCGAAGCTCTGGGCCGACACCCTTGGCAATTATGTGGGCGATGAGGTGAAGACTTTCAACCGCGGCACCAGACCTCTCGGCTCCCCCGTGTTGGAGGCGGTGACCTGTCCGGCCGCAATGTTGATTGTGGGAAATATTTCGTGGCCCCAGGAGGCGGAGCTGTTCCGCCAGGGTGAGGCCCGTTCAAATCTAGTGAAAGCTATCGTGGAGGCTGCCGAGGTGTTTTTGCGCTCTTCGACCGATACGCCCGATACGAGCAATGAAGGAGATTTAAGTGAGCAGTCGAATTGATGGAAGAGAAAATAGCCAGATAAGGCCGGTTAAGATCGAAACCGGTGTGAGCAAACACGCTGAGGGCAGCGTCATAATCGAGATGGGCGATACCAGGGTGCTTTGCACCGCCACGGTGGAGGAGAGCGTGCCCCCCTTTCGCAAGGGGTCGGGCAAGGGGTGGATAACCGCCGAGTATGGCATGTTGCCCCGTTCCACCTCCTCGCGCATGGCGAGAGAAGCCGCCAGGGGAAAGCAGGGCGGGCGCACCCTTGAGATTCAGCGATTGATAGGCAGGAGCTTACGGGCAGTGGTGGACCTGGAGCAGTTCGGTGAACGTACCCTTCGTCTGGATTGCGATGTCCTCCAAGCCGATGGCGGCACGCGCACCGCCTCGATAACCGGCGCATACGTGGCCATGCTCATCGCTTTCAATGGGCTGGTGGAGAAAAACCTCATAAGCAGACCCCCGGTTACTGCACAGGTCGCGGCTGTGAGCGCCGGAATCGTGGATGGCGTGGCGATGTTGGATTTGTGTTACGAGGAGGACTCCTCGGCGATGGTCGACCTCAACGTGGTGATGACCGATGGGGGCGAGCTGGTGGAGATTCAGGGCACCGGTGAGGAGCGTCCCTTCTCCCGTGAAAAGATGGATGAGATGCTGGACCTCGCCCAGGCTGGTGTCAAGGAGCTTGTCGCCATCCAGAAGGCTGCGCTGGAGGGGTGATGAAGCTGCTGGTGGCAACGGGCAACGCGGGGAAGTTGAAAGAGATATCGGCATTACTCGACCCGGAGGGGGTTGAGGTCATTGGGCTAAAGGACCTCGAAGAGAAGTTCGAGATCGTTGAGGATGGCGACACCTTTGAGGATAACGCCAAGAAAAAAGCCCGGACCCTCCACGAGGCTACGGGGCTTCCCGTGCTGGCGGACGATTCCGGGTTGATGGTGGCGGCGCTCGACGGCGAGCCTGGTGTCCACTCAGCGCGCTACGCGGGTGCGGACGCCACCGATGAGGAGAACAATTCAAAGCTTCTGGAAAAGATGGGCGGCGTGGAAGAGGGGGAACGGGGGGCGGCGTTCATCTGCGTGATGGCGCTCATTGATGGCGATGAGAACGAGACGATTGCCGAGGGCAGGTTCGGGGGCAGGATCAGTGATGCGCCCGCCGGGGCTGGTGGTTTCGGCTACGACCCCGTCTTTATTCCCGAGGGCTATCACCAAACCCTGGCCGAGCTTTCTCCCGAAGTAAAAAACCGGATCAGCCACCGGGCCAAAGCATTGAGGGTGATTTTGCCGGTAATAGTTTCGCTAAGGGGCTAAAGACCTACCAGGCTGTCGGCAAAGTTAAGAAGGGGCAATTCCAAAGGAATCACCTCTTCTCCCGTTTAACCCCAGACCTTGGCTCAGCCTGGCAGATCGCTGTAAGCTTTGAATTTTATTCGAGAACAAGGAAGCCAAAAAAAATGACCGCAGGCATACTGGTAGGTATTTCGAGGATCATTTTTTTTGGGTGACGCTGTCAATCGGATAAAAGGCGGAGTTTGCCAGCGATCTGAGACCTACTTCTCGCCCCTTACCCCGATCTGCTTTGCGGGGTTCCCGGCAACTATGGCCCAGTCATCCACATCACGGGTGACCACCGAGCCTGCGCCGATTATCGCCCCTTCACCGATTCTGGAGACTCCCGGCATTATCATCGCCCCCGTGCCTACCCAGGCGTCGCGGCCAATTGTGAGCGGGTGGAAGGTCGTGGGCTGGAGCCTCTTGGGTTTGACGTCCGAGCACTGATGGGTATGGGTCAGAACCTTCGCCCCCCTGGATATCCAGACATCGTCCCCGATCGTCACTCCTCCCGAGATATCCACGAAGCTGTCGATCATGAAGCGCACCCGCGCTCCTATCTTCCAGGGTGGAGGCGAAAGGTTGTGGGGGCTGCCGACCATGGAGCCGACCCCAAACGAGCAGCCCTTGCCTGCATCGAGCGCCTTGGTCAGGACTGCGTTTTTGATCGAGTCGAGCCCCGGTACTTCAAAGAGCGCCCTGGCGAAGAGCACGAAAAGCCCTCTTCGGAAAAGTTCATTCATCCTTTTTTACTCCTGCCGAATATTCTGGAGGCCAGCCAACCGGTGGCCCCGAGTGCCAGTACGTAAACGGTCAGCAGCGCATGGGTGACCAGTGCAAAATCCAACGCGCTACCGGCAGAATACCCCAGCAGGGACAATGCCGCCATCCATCCCGCTTCATGATTTCCTGAATTCGCGATTCCCTGAATAGGCATAAGCTGTAGGGGTAGCTGGACCGTGACCACAAACCAGGCCTCGCCAAGCTCAAGGTTTAGCCCAGCCGCCCTCGCCGCTGCGTAAAAGCCCATCCCCACCATCGCCCAAACCGCCACGCTGGAGAGTAGTGCGCTCGCCGGTGGTAACCCCCCTTTGTTTACGCTTGAGAATTTTTCCAGAAATTTGAATTTCCTGAAGAGGTCCGAGCCGACGAACTTCCAGAGAAGGAAGGGAAGAGAGATGAAGATCAACGCTGTTATCGCGAGCGTCGCCAGCAAGGCGGTGTCCAGCCCCATGGGCAAAAACACCACTGAAAATAGCAGCCACAGCCCAAGGGAAAAGAAGTCGAGCATCCTGGCCCATACGAGGGCGTGTATACCTTCATCCCATCCGCAGCCATAGGTGGCTTTGAGTATCGCGGGGAGAGAGAGGTCGCCGGTCCTCATGGGCATGAGGTAGGTGAGGACGCCGTGGATGGAGACGACGTTGAACCCGCCGGGCCAAACTCCCATGCGCGAGTTGATAAGCGCGTTAAGCCGCACCGCTCTGAAAAGATAGTTCGCCAGATAAAAACCAATTCCGGCCGCGAGCCACCAGGGGTCTACGCGTTTGAGAATAGGCCATATCCGGGGCCACTCATTGACAGCCACACCGATGACGATAAGGCCCAGGAGTAGGGCCAGTATTTTTTTTACATTAAATGAGGAGGCGATTTTATTTATACCCATAGCGAGCCATTGAGTCGGCGCAGATGTCGGTCAACTGGCGACGGTCTTCCCCGGACCATTCAGCCCAGCCCTCCTTGCGTTTGTCCACGCTGGCGTTGATGGGGGCCTGGTCGATATTGAAATTCTCCGGCTTCGTTTCAAGCCCGGCAAAGTTCATTATCTCGGAGAGCCCGGCGGGCAGGTCGGAGAAGATATCTTCATACTTCACCCGGCGGTAGCGCTCACCGTAAAGTTCTGCTCCGCAGTCAAGCACACGGTTGATCCGGTCCCAGCGCCACGCCAGCTTTTCCACATCGGTCATTGCTCTCCAGTTAAGACCGCTCTCGGGCTCATATTTTTCAGGTTTGAGCATCCAGAAGGGGATGAACCTTGTCGCCAACGATTTTTTGCCGCTGATTCCCCCGAAGTTCAGGTAGGAGGTGACGTAGGTGCGCGGGTCGCGGACCACGTGGAGAATCTTGGGGGTGGGGACCAGTTGGTCCAGTACGTCAATAAAACCGTGGAGGAAGGGGTTGGATTCGATGTAGACGGGTTCCCCCGTCTGGGCAAAGAGGGCTTTACGGCTCTCTTTGTAGAGCGTTACCAGTTGCTCGGAGGTGAGCTTGCCGCACAGCGCACGGTTGGAGGCGATGCGGAGGTTGCGCGAGGGTTTGGGCTCGTGAACCGCTTTTACTTTGCCACCAAAGCCGTCAAGATGGTGGGCCAGCGCGGTGGTGCCGGTGCGACCGGTGGAGAGGATGAAGAGGACGGAGTCGAAAGCCATCACAGCGAGCCCTCAATCGTCCCGCGTGTCGTAGCGCTTGAGCTTCTCGTAGTAGAGCAGCTCTTCCTGATTTTTTCTAAGGCGCACCAGCATGTCGGTGACGATTGCCGCCAGCAGCAGCGCGCAGCCCGCGAGCGCCAGTGCGCCGCCGGTAAAGCCTGCCCACAGATGGCCGGAGAACCTTCCTGTTTCGAGGTAGTGGTAGATGAAAAATCCCAGGAGTATTGCGCCCGAGAGGATGCAGCCCGCCGCCGGGATGCCGAAAAAGTGAAAGGGTTTGTAGTCGCGATAGGAGCGCAGGATGATGGCTGCGGTGTTCTTGGCGTATTTCAAGATGCTCGACGCCATGCGCGATTGGCCGAACTGGCGCGTGCCCCGCACCTTCACCGGGACCTCCATGATGCGAAAGCCGCGAAAGGCCATCTCTAAAAATGTTTCCTGAGTATAGGTAAACCGGCCCATGAGGTTCAGGCGAAGGACCGCTTCGCGGGTGTAGGCGCGAAAGCCGCAGGAGACGTCGTGGAAGCGCTGGCGGGTGAGCACGCTCACCAGCTCCGACATTCGGTGGTTGCCCCATTTTTTCACCCCGGGCATGACAGGGATAAGGGCGGGATCCTTGAAGCGGGAGGCGGTGACGAAGTCGGCCTCGCCTCTGATGACCGGAGCAGCGATTTTTCTGATATCCTCAGGATCGAATTGCCCATCGCCATCGATATTGACTATAATGTCGGCACCGTTCTCAAGCGCCGCTTCAACACCAGTGCGGAAGGTGACGCCAAGGCCCATGTTGTGTGGATGGCTCTTGACGATGGCCCCTGCCTCGGCGGCTGATGCAGCGGTGGAATCGGTGGAGCCGTCGTCGATGACGATAACGATAATTTCGCCAACACCGTCGATCTGCTCCGGAATCGCGGAGATGACTGATGCGATTGTCTTGTCTTCATTGAGGCAGGGTATGAGGACGGCGAGTTTCACAGCTGAGTTCCTCGAATACGTAAGGTTTTGATCCGACATAGAGTTAGGCAAGTTTACAAGATTCCCCTGTTTTCTGAAAAGAATAATCGTAAATTTAATATTTAAAACACTAGTTGTAATTACCTGCTTTAAAGGGTGTTGCCATGACAGATGTAATGTATGAAAAAAAATTTCATATGACTAAACAAAAATATATATGGATGCTTTGCATTGCAGTATTAAGTTTCAGCGCTCTGTGGTTTGCTTACGAACAGGCATTTGATGCCAGCTTCTATTTTGATACTGGATTTCACCTTGTTAAAAGAACAAATTATCATATTAAAAACTTTGAGCTAGAAACACTTAATCAGGCTATGCGTGCTGACTTTGGAAGAAGAATTTATCGGCCAGTAAGCGGGTTAAGTTTTTCTTTAAACTATTATTTCACAAAATTAAATCCATATTGGTTACGTACTGTTAACTTTATAGTGCTTTTGCTGTCTGCTTTTGCGCTCACTTTTATGCTTAAAGAAATATTTAGCTGTGAAAGAATAAAAAAACACCACCCCGCTGTGTACCAATATGCACTTCCAATGGCAGCTTTCGCAGCGCTCTTGTGGGCAATACACCCGATACAATCCAATGTTGTTATTTACATAATACAAAGAATGGCCTCGCTGGCAGGACTGTTTAGCTTTCTTTGTGTCGGCAGCTTTGTCGCTGCACGCAAGGCGGTGGGGAGAAAGGCCATTGCCTGGGCTGTACTGTCTGGTCTGAGTCTGCTTCTTGCCCTGGGGAGCAAGGAGAATACAATTGTGTTGTTCCCCCTGCTTGTGATCGTCGAATTGATGCTATTCGAGCAGTCCTCTTCGCAAAAGTACAGGGTAGTTGCTTTCTCGTTGGCGACTATTGTCATCGTGGGGGTTATTGTGTTTGTGGCGTGGCGAGGAGGACATTACTACAAGATAATGGAAGCTGTTGCAGCAAAGAGGGAGTTCACGACTTTCGAGCGTGTTCTGACCCAGATGAGGTTGCAGTTTTGGTATATCTTTCTCCTTTTGGTGCCAGATCCTCGTGCCCTGGCTTTTGATGCCGAGGTCCAGGTGTCCAAGAGCCTTTTCGACCCCATGATTACTTTCATGGCCTATATGGCGATTATCGGTATGCTTGTTCTGGCCCTTTCCTGGGCGCGCAAGAGGCCACTTCTCACTTTGGGCATATTGTGGTTTCTGGTCTCACAGGTTGTCGAGGCCACCATTCTTCCCCTGGAACTCTTTTTTGAGCACCGGATGTATATTCCTTCGGTGTTTATTTTTGCCGGGTTCTCTGCATTGGTTTTTCTTGCGTTGGAAAAGTTTCCGGGCAAGAAGGCGGCAATTGCCCTTTGCGCGTCGGCTGTTGTCGTCTTGATGATTGGAGGCGTGGCATTTCGGAGCAACCTGTGGTCCAGCCCGGTCCGTTTCTATATGGATATGGTGGAAAAGGCTCCCGGTAAGATTCGTCCAAACCTGAGTTTGGCGCTGGCCCTTGTGGAGGAGGGGAAATTCGGTGCAGCTCGCCACTTCTTTGACAAGGCGAGGGAGATCGAGGGGGATAGCTCATTCTACGATTTCAACTATGCTTTTATGCATTTTCTCGAAGGGGATATTGATAAATCAGAAGAGCTGCTTATGAAGTCTGTGGAAAGCAGGTCGAGCTTGTCGGCGAAAAGCTACTACCTGCTCGGATGGATAAACTACAAAAAGGGCAAGTATGAGGAGGCGGAAGAGTTTCTCAGAAAATCGATTAAGGTCATCAGGTTCAGACCCCAGCCCTGGAATATGCTGGGAGCAATCCAGATTACAAGAGGCGAATTGGATGAGGCTGAAAAGTCTTTCAAAAATGCGGTCAAATTCAACTATGCAGGGGCTGTCGCACTCAATAATTTATCCATTTTGTATGAGAAAAAGGAGGAGTACGATGAGGCTCTTACGTACCTGAATAAAGCCCTTGAAGAGAGCCCTGAGGACGCAAAACTCCTGCAAAGGCTAGAGATCATTGTTGGCAAGATCAATGGCGATGGGGCTGGGAATGAACAAGAGGGGACGGATTAATCACCTCTTGTTCAGTGTCAGGTCTTACCAGTTGTGACCTGTTTCATCCTCTTTTGTGTTTTGCTCGGTAATAAAGAATAGCTTCACCGAATTTGGTTTATAGGTTGCCGTAGCCTTGAAGCCGCCAGTAGTAGTGACTGTGATGTTATAAACATAATTCAGGTTGGTCTCGACCCCAGGCTCAAACCCCGGCAGAGCAACTTTTATGGCGGCAACGCCATCAGCGCCTATGTATTCGCCCTGGTCCGCGAAGTGCTGCTCCTCAAGAAGCCGAATAGTGCTTAGGTTGGTCTTCGCTTCCGCTGTGCGAGCTGCTTCAACGTAGCTTCGATAGGTAGGTATTGCGATCGCAAAAATCACTCCCAGTATGGCAATGACGATCATCAGTTCGACCAGCGTGAAGCCCTTATATCTTCTCATGACAAATACCCTCATTCGGCAATGTTAAATAAAAGTCAGCGCCTCTCGTTCGGGATTATAACCCTTTTACAAGGTACCACCAATCGACAAAAAAAGGAGGGTCTCGAAAAGACCCTCCTTTTGAACTGCTATTGAATATTTGCTGCTAGTACCTGAGTGTAGTGGTCTTCGTGGAGGTCGAAGCGTTGTTGAGCCACTCGCAGTATACGGAGATTATGCTGCCTACGCCGATAGCGGAGAGATCGTCCTGAACCTCTACCTGACCGAAGCTGACGCCTGCGCCCAGGGCGACAAAAGCATCATCAGAATTGTCGAAGGGGTTTTTGTTGTCTTTACCCTTCGGGTCATTGAGCTGGTTGAGCATGGCGGCGGTGGCTTTGAGGCCAGAGGTCTTCTTGGAGAATTCGGCCATGACCATGTTGACAGCGGCGGTGCAGTTGGACCTGGAGATACGGGACTTGGAGGCCGTGACGTAGGTCATGTACTGGGGAATAGCAACCGCGGCCAGGACGCCCAAGATCGCGATGACGATCATCAGTTCGACCAGGGTAAAACCTTTTTTAGTTCTCTTAAACATTGTTCTCTCCTTTGAAAGAGGTTTGAAAGTTGTTCTGCTGTAAAAACTTCAGGAAAATTCCAAAACGTTTTACAACTTAGACTCGCCAATTTGAGCCTGCAAGGGGCGTGCCATTAATTATGAATAGTAAAACCAGTGCTAAAACCGCTCCTTTCGGGCAATTGCCACTATATGTGGTGCATGAGATATGCGTACAGCCTGAGCAGAGTGACAAAATTTGTCACTCCATATGCCGTTGCGCGTCATTTTAAGTCGTGCGTTGGTTGGGGGCAAGATATTTAAATTACCCGAGACCTTGGCCCTTTCACGTTTTACTGGCAGAATCACTGGATGGATACAAAAACGCAATTTCTCAAAGAATTTCCCGACTATCCCGACGAGCAGTACGACGTGGTCCTGGTGACCGGCGATGCGTATGTGGACCACCCTTCCTTTGGCGTGGCCATAATAGGACGCCATCTCCAGTCCCTTGGCTACAATGTTGGAATAATAGCCCAGCCCGATTGGAAAAACGTCGAGGACTTCAAACGCTTTGGCAAACCCCGCCTCTTTTTCGGAGTAACGGCGGGCAACCTGGACTCGATGGTCGCCAACTACTCCCCCGCTCGCCAAAAGAGGACAAAGGACTCCTACTCGCCGGGGGGCAAGCCGGGACTGAGGCCCGATCACGCTTCAATCGTCTACTCCCAGCGCTGTCGCGAGGCCTTCCCCGATTCCGTAGTCGTCATGGGGGGTGTCGAGGCGAGCCTCAGGCGGTTTGCCCACTACGACTTCGTCCAGCAAAAGGTGCGCGGCTCGGCACTGGCCGACGCCAAGGCGGACTTTCTCGTCTATGGAATGGGCGAGCGGGTGATAGCCCAGCTCGCCAAGGGGCTGGATGAAGACCTCCCCATTGATGATATGCGAAAGATCAAGGGTCTCTGCTACCTCGCCGGCGAGTATCCCGAAGGTGCGCTGATCTTGCCCGCGGCTGAGGAGGTCAAAAAAGACACCGACAAGTTTTTTGAGGCGTTCACCGCTACGTGGAAGGCCGGACTTGAGGCTGGACCTGAGTCTGGACTTGAGATGGCCCCCCCGGTCATCGCCCAGGCGCACTCGTCCAGATGGGTGGTGGTCAACCCCCCGGCTGAACCCCTGACGCAGAGGGAACTGGACACGATATACGCGCTGCCCTTTACTCGCCGCTACCCCCCACACTACGATTCCTTTGGCGGTGTGCCGGCGCTTGAACCGGTGAAGAATTCCCTGGTGACCCACCGGGGGTGCTACGGCGGCTGTTCCTTTTGCGCCCTGTCGGCCCACCAGGGTCGCGCCATCATCAGCCGAAGTGAAAATTCCCTGATGGATGAAGCCAGGAGATTGGCAAAAGATCCGGAATTCAAGGGGACTATCAACGATGTGGGTGGCCCCACCGCCAACATGTATGGCACCAGCTGTGCAAAAGCGGCTTGGGGCAAAAGCGGCTGCAAGCGCCCAAGCTGCCTGATCCCCGATATTTGCCCCAACCTCGAAGCGGGCGGGGGCAAGTACCTCCAGCTCCTCAGAGGACTCAGGAAAATTGGCGGCGTCAACCACGTCTTCGTCGCCTCGGGCATCCGCCACGACCTCATCACCCACCCCTCGCAGCGCAGGTTGATGCGCGAACTCATATTGAAGCACACCGGCGGACAGATGAAGATCGCGCCCGAGCATGTCTCCAACCGCACGCTCAGGCTCATGGGCAAGCCGGGCCACGGGGCGTACAAGGAGTTCGTGCGCCTCTTCGACCAGATAAAGGGTGAGAGCGAAATAGAACTGCACCTCGTCCCCTACCTTATGGTCGGCCATCCGGGCACGAGCCTTGACGATTCGAAGGACCTGTTGAAATTCGTCAGACGGCTCAGACACTTCGTCGAGCAGGTGCAGACATTCACCCCGACACCGATGACCAGCTCAAGCTGCATGTACGTGACCCGCCGCGACCCGGCCACCGGCGACAAGGTCTATGTCCCCGCCGCCGCCGAGGCAGCCGCACAGCGCGCAATGGTCCAGATGGCAGACCCCGCCAATCGCGTGAAGTTGGCAGGGTATCTCAAGAGAACCGGCAATATGGCGCTGCTCAAGGAGCTGAACCTTGACAGGGAATTGGTCAAGGCAAAGCCCAAGGGGACTAACAGAGGGACGGGCCGGGGTGCAAAAAAGTCGAACCCCTTTGACTCCAAACGCGTGTCGGGCGATAATCGCGGAAGAGATGACAACCGAAAGCCCAGGAGCGGACATGAACGTAGGGAAAAGAATTCGCAGGATGAGAGAGGCTCAGGACGTAAGCCTGGAAGAACTGGCAGAACTGGCAAACGTTGAGGCCGATCAGCTTTGTAAAATTGAAAAAGGGGAGAGCGTCCCCCCGATAGGAGTCGTGCTCAAACTTTCGCGTGCGCTGGGCTCCAAGGTGGGACAGATACTCCATGACGGCGGCCCGCGCTCCGACATCTTCTCAATCGTCCCCTCGGGCGAAGGCGAAGAGGTCGACCGCGAAGCGGGAAGCAGCGGCACAGGCCAGGGCTACAGCTACCAGAGCCTCCTCAGCT
>JAUVAU010000034.1 GCA_030591565.1 Deltaproteobacteria bacterium
ATCAGTCGTTCCTCCAGTGGCTACGGTTGTAACCGACTGAGACCATTTACACAAAGAATTTTACAGGCTTATTTCCATCACATACCATTACGGGCAGTCTTGCGAAACGCCGTGGTCTGGTCAGAGACCCTGGCGCCGCCCATGGCGTTGCGAGACTCCTAAGATTATACGTCGCCAAAGCGAATGGGACATTGATCTTCCAGTGATTTAGTGGAAACAGAATTAAGGCACTTTTCAGACTTTTGCAACAGACTGAAGCCGGTGGTGAAAATACGGTCGTTTATGAAATACCGGTATCTAGCGCACTCCCTTGGCTTTATATGTTATCCCAATCTAGGGCATTGTAGGCTTTGTAGGTAGCTGTCAGCCTGTCTTGGTCTTGCCATCTTCATGATGCTCTCGCCATACCTCAAGTTCTTCTTCGGTATGATCGGAGCAAACCAGTCGACCTTTGTATCGTTCGCTGGCACAAAGCGGACATAACGGTTTTAGACATAGCTCACATTGTAACTCCCATCCATGATCTGAGTCGGCACAGCAGCAACATGGTTCAACCCAGTTTCCGCATTCAGCGCAGAAAAACGTATCCCACAGACTCAATGAAAATTCCTTCCCGTTGTCTGACTATGAGCAACCTTCCTACAAAGCCTACAATGCCCTAGAACCATCTCGGCACAGTGGATTGACTTCATAGACCGGAGCAGGCTTACGGCCCCACTTGCTTTTCCGCTCCACTTCTCGTTCTCGCAGATATCCTCGTTCACAGAGTAGGCATAGAGCATCGTCAAGGACGTTGGCCTTTTTGAATCGTCGCCTCGTTCCCTGCCATATTTCTTGCTTCGGCATCTCCGACTTTTTGGCTGAAGCGATCCAGTGCCACAAATACTCAGCATCATCAAACCTGTGGTCTGCTCCCATCTCTCCATATGCTGCCTGCGCATGGTTCATGAGGTATTCACCGATCCAAAGGGTTCTCGTGAGTCTGACTTTGTCGATTGCGGTGCTGAACGGGTCCTGCCCCTTTTCGGTCATTCTCGCCATGTGCAGTAGCCCCGCTACCCTGACAATTGCCCCTACGAGCTTTCCACCCCAGTCGGCCATGTAGCCAAGCTCCCCGGTAGTTACGAGCATGGTCTCGATCCATTCGGCAAAGAATTCCAGTTCACCCTGAGCTTCGGGGCTAAGGCGTAGAAGATGAGGCCTGCCATTCTCCTTGGCTTCAATCTCCAGCAGGCCTTTTACGGTTCGTTCATATGTGGTCTGTGTTGAAGCAGGTACCGGAGCTGGCCTGGTCTTACGTTTGCCGACGCGGTTGTGTGGCATGGAGTAGAGAAATCGAGCAGTAAGCCCACGACCACGGAATGATCGGTGATCAGCCAATGTCCGGATGACATCGGGCTGTATGGCTAGGCACAGGGTTAAAGCTGCTCCCTTTACATGGTTCCCGGATCTAGTCAGTCTGTCGGTAATGATGTCTTCACCGGAATGGGCTTTGAGAAAGGCATCTATGTTCGGCACTGAACCTGAGTACCTGCCAGCCATCGTCTCGAAGATTCCGCCTTCAGCTGAGAAGACCGATATCCTCCCGGACTGTTCCGCCATGAGCTGCACGACCTTTTCTGGTGTCACATCATCGGCCACGATCCGGGGTAATACTGGCAAAGCCTTTCGTAAAGCTTCTACCTCTATAGCGAGTTCGTCAGTCTCCCTGTCCAAGGTGTCCGGGGTGGCCGGGGCTCCTGCATTAATCTCTTTTCCTTCTTTAGCTACTCTCTCCTCTGCCAGCCGTAACTTTTTCTCCATCCGTCGAAGCCGTGATTCAGCCCTAGCAACATCATTACCCATTAGGTCTGCTAGTCTGGTCTCGTATTCACGGATGACCTTTGTAGCATCGGTCATAACCGCCGATTTCCTCGACCCTGGTGGCATGACTATGGCGGTGTAGATGTTTAGCGGTTCTTCATAGCCATCCCACACCTTTATGCGGACCTTCTTCTGACATGCTGCGGCGATAACCGATAGCGCAATCATTGCTGCAAGATCAGGTGGCGTCTGCGTGGCTTCAGCTTCTTCCATCACCCATTGGCGAAGACCTTTTGGTAGAGCAGTAACCGGAAATTCTGGGAGATTTGGTTCATTGAAAGGTATGGGTTCTTCCCAGGCACCAATGCCAGGCACCCATATAGGTGTGCTATCTGCAACGATGGGCAGCTCTTCGATTCCCCTGCCACGTTCCAACCAGTCAAGCACATCACCCTTGTCTGGCAGATCGTTTAGATGAGCGACCTTTACGGACTTGGCAACGGGCTTCAGCATTTCGGCTACATGCTCGGCATGTGCTTTACCAGGCCTGTCGTTATCGGGAAGTATGATAATCCTAGAACCCTTGAGGGCTTCGGTATGGTGTGGTTTCCATTTACCCGCACCCATCGGGTTTGTGGTGGCTATGGCACCCAGGCTATCCAGGACATCCACACACTTTTCACCTTCCACTATATATATAGGTATATCTGCTTCGATGGCTTTGAGGACTTTGGGCAGGTTGTATAGCGGTGGTTCAATGCCTCCTAAACCGTTTAGCCAACCACCATTGCCTGCTGGTCTTTGCTGTATGAATGTCTTTCTACCATCACCGTATTTGACCCTCACGACCCGTGCGACGGCGTAGCCTTCCTCGTCGCGGTATACGTGGTTGAAATGCTCAATCACGACTTTCTTGTCCGGGCTGTCCAGGCTATCCGGGCTACCCTCATTAATATTCTTTATCTTCTGTACTGGCTGAGCCTGAGACTGAGGTCTGCTTTCATGCTGAACCCAGAGACCCAGCCCCACGGCCTCTATAGCTTCCCGAATATCTTTGTCAGTGCATCCGGCATAGCACTTGAAGGCAGGGCCATCGTCGCTATCCCATAGCTGGAGGCTTGGATCGGTATCTTTATGGGCTGGACATAGCGCCATCCAGTAGCCCTTGCGGTTATACTTTCCGCCCAACCGTTCAGCGACCTCAGCAGCTGTTGGATACACCTGTCTTGACAGACTCTCCATGGTCTGCGAAGCTCTTTCATGCATGGACACATGCAACCTTTCGTAGAAAAAGCCCCGGTCTTGACCACCGAGGCTTTTTCTTTTGTGGGCCATATCTAGCCCGTCAGTTTAATATCTGTTTCGCTCTCACTCTCACACTCACTCTCCAATATTGCTGGATGCTGCCCCGGTGCTATTACTCCCGAGTAGCTATAGATACCTTTATAGAACTCCTTACGTCTCAGTACGCGCATGACCTGCACCTTGCCAAAGGGTTTGTCCGTGGCAGTGGTGCGTCCCTCACGGTTCAGCTGGTCTGCTATCTGCTCCAGCATCCAGTCCGGATATTTTTCTCGAAGCTCAAACACCCGCCGAACCGTTAGAGCCTTTGTCTCGTCAACCAGAAGCCCTTTGGTTCCTCTTTCCAGTCGGTAGCCATATGGAACACCACCACCGGCATAGCCTCCTCCACGAGCCTTCTGCTTCCTCCCAGCGCTCATCCTTTCCTTAATGCGGTGCTTCTCCAGCTCAGCGAACACTCCAGCCATCTGGCGAAAGGCTACCGTCATCGGATCGGTGCCGTGAAAGGGCTCTCCGACCGAGACGATGTCCACCCCGTACTTGGCGAGCTCCTTCTCGATCCAGAGCTGTATAAACAGATCGCGAGCTATCCGATCCGTCCTGGCGATGAGGATTGAGTCGAACTCATCAGCTGCTGCACTGGACAGAATCTCTTGCAGTCCGGGTCGGTCTAGGGTTGACCCAGAAAACCCTTCATCCCTGTACCAACCTACAATCTCGATGCCCTGCTTGTCGGCGTACTCAGTGATCGCGGACTGCTGCGCTGCCAACCCGTAGCGATCCTCACCGGCCTGATCCTCGGTTGACACCCGCAGATACCCGACAGCTTGGCGAACCTCAACAACGTCACCCATGATGGCGACCTCCTTGGTTGTCCTGTTAGCGGTCAGAATTACTTAGAAATGACGCCTGGTTACACGGTTTTTAGTTCGTGTAACTAGATCGAATATAAATGGAGTGGATGAAGATGTAATTGAAAAAATGCGTAGTGCTAGATATTACGTGAGAACAAAGTCAACCGGCATGGTTGGATAATTCAAAAACGACCGATTTTAAAACACCGACCAAGAACCGTTGCAAAAGTCGAAAATAACTTTTTTCAACACTGGGTGTTGAAATCTGGGTGCAGTGAGTTCCTGCTTTATATCCTCGTGGCAACAGAAAATTCTTGACGGGGCATGTTGAGCCTCATATATTGACCACCCGTCCGGTTGGTAAGGCTCCTGCTGTATGAACCTGACCAGCTTTTCTTGCGGTGTAGTGATACGAAGCTGGTTTTTTGCCAAGTCCGGCGGCATAGGGAGGGTTTAGGAAAGATGGCTGACTCGGTGACGAAAAAGAAACTCCTCGACGCGGCGGCCCGGGTTTTTTCCGAAAAAGGATACTACTCGGCCACCATTGCTGAAATTGCTCGAAATACAGGTGTAAGCAAAGGGGCTATTTTCCATTATTTCCCCACCAAGAGCAGAGTGCTCTTCTCGCTGATGTCTACCTTCATAGAAACCCTTCAGACGGGGTTGGAAGCCCAATTACAAGAAGTTGACGACCCAGTTGAAAAACTGAAAAAGTTCATACGCAGGCATTTAATGCTGTGCATTGAGAACAGTATTGTTGCGAAGGTGTATCTCCATGAGAAGCAGTATCTCGACCCAGAGGACTTCTCTGCCTTGCAACTGATTGAGGGTGATTATGTGAATGTGTGTAGAAAGGTAATTCTGGAAATCAAGTCGTATAGGTTATCAAAGCCGGAACTGGATTCCACTACATCGCTTTACGCGCTGCTTGGCATGTGTAACTGGCTGTATACGTGGTACGACTCGCAATCCGAAATTACTCCGCAAAAACTGTGCGATGATTTTATAGATATTTATGTGAACGGCTTGGTCAGATAACCGTGACTAGCATTACGCCCCATGATTGCTGCACAGAGGGGAGTCGGCAGTATGGACATCGCTATCGTAGCTGGGTGGCGCGCTGCTTAAAATGGTGGGACAAAAGGTGCTCCTCGGCACTAGCAGTCTGAACAATTCTCAAAAAAATGGAATTCTGACCTCGGCCAGTAAGGCCGTTACTTGACAGGTGGCATAATTCACTATGGGTGACAAGATCATAAAGTTTAATTACGGCTGGGTTATTCTCACCTCCCTCGTCGTGTTCCTCTTCATGACAGGGGCAATCCGATTTTCCTACGGTATTATCTTCAAGCCCATGTTGGGGGAGTTCGGGTGGAGCCGGACGGCGGGTTCGTGGGCGTACGGCTTGAACATGTTGAGCTTCGCGCTCACTCTGCCTATTTCTGGCTACCTCTACGACCGGTACAGCCATAAGCGCCTACTGCTCTTTTTCGGCGTGATCATGGTTTCAGGTGTATTGGCCATGCCCTACGTGCAGTCGTTGTGGCAATTGATCGTCTGCTATGGGGTGCTTGCAGGCGTAGGATTCGGTGGCACCAGCATGACACTTCTCTCCGCTGTCGTGAGCCGATGGTTTAGTTCATCGCGTATTGGGACTTTGATGGCAGTTGGGCTTGCGGGTGTATCTCTGGGACAGTTACTCATGTTGCCTTTTGTCTCATGGGCCACTGCCACGTTTGGTTGGCGACAAGCCTTCAGTATTCTTGGACTCATCACTGCCGCTGTATTGGTAATCGTATTTTCCCTTATGAGGGACCGACCCACCGAAACAGAATCAGATCAGTATCCCACCTCGGATGCACTAACCGGACGGGAGGAACCGCAAGCCAACCCAGCCTCGTGTAATGGGGCTATATCGGAAGCCTTCTCCATAACACAAGCGATGAGAACCGTTTCGTTTTGGTTGATCTGTCTCGTCTACATCATATGTGGATTCAGTGATTTTCTAGTTGACCTGCATATCGTTCCGATGCTGACGGAGCGGGGAGCCTCGCTTGTGGGTAGCGGCACGGTCAAGGCGTTAATGGGAGGAGCCTCTTTTCTGGGAGTTCTCTTTTTCGGATGGGTTTCCGACAAGGTTGGCAGCAGAGTGCCGCTGTCAATCTCCTTTGGGATTCGGGTACTGATATTGGCTATGGTATTGCTGAGTGACGATGCCCTCGCCATGCAATTGTTCGCCATCTTCTATGGTTTTACTTTCCTTGCCTCTGCACCTATCGTCACGGTGCTTATGCGTGAATTATATGGAGTCAAAAATATCGCGATGCTCACAGGTTCCGTTATCTTCCTTCATCACGCAGCAGGTGGCTTCGGATCGATAGTCGGCAGTCTACTTTTCGATAGTTCCGGTTCCTATCAGATTGCGCTTGTGACCGTCATGGTCCTTTCTTTAGCCGCCACTGCGATGAGCTTGATGATACCAAAAAATGAGGCTCAGACCTCAGTCTGTGCTGCCGATACGGTCTGTTGAATGACTGTAAAGGTTCCCGTATGAAACAATCCTCCCCTAAAGGGCGAGGGTTTCAATAGCGATTGTTTTGGGAAACCGACTCTCTTTAGCAGGTGGCTTCCCATGATAGGCTATTTCAAAATTTCTGCTCGTTTGCTACTGAATTGAACTTTTATCAACTACGGAGCAAAACATGGAAAAAGCATTACCGCACTCAAGCTGGTGCTACGTCTGCGGAGAAGACAACCCGCTGGGCCACAAAATAATTTTCAAAACTGATGGGAAAATAATCCGCGTCAGATACACACCGGAAGTTCACCGGCAAGGGTACAGAGGGGTTATCCACGGTGGAGTACTTTGTACGCTTCTCGATGAGACTATGGGGTGGGCTCCCTCGTTAAAAAGCGACCGCATGTTCGTAACCGGAGAGCTTACAACACGCTTTCTTAAACCCTTTCCAGTCGGCAAAGAGATGATAGTAGAGGCTTGGCCCATCAGGGTCTCCAAGCGTTTGGCGCTTGTCGAAGGCGAAGTCAAGGATGGGGAAGGTACGGTTTACGTCTCTGCCAGCGGCAAATTTCTGCCTATGAGTGAGGAAGAGTCCCAAGCCGTCAGCCGTGAACTGATCCACGGACCTGAAACGATCTCCTTATTTTGAGATCCTCGAATGAAATGAAGGGCCGCCTATGGGTGGGGCCTTTTCGATTAGTGCAGGTCGTCAAGGAGTCTAGGCCTTTTCCAAGGTGTGCCGGATGCTTGAAATCATTCTTTGATATGATCGGGCATAACCAGAAAGGAGAATCTTGAACCTTCGTCGAGTTGAATCTGCTTTAGAACTTCACATTCTACGCACTTGAGTATTTTGCTCTGATGTGCGGTAAAGCATTTTGTGCCACTGATTGACCAGCAAGAACGCCCTCCATTTTTACCACTGTTTACACCGTCATAGCTTCTATCTGTGGAAGCTGGGCACACTCCATGTTCAGAAGCAAGACGACCTCCCTCTTCATGTCCGCAATCCGTTATTTCCCAGCAGTTTCTCTTCAGCATCCCAACGTCCTTTCCTTACGATAAATCCTTTTGCTAATCATAGTATTTTGCATAAACGACCGTATTATGAGAAAGATTTGTCTTCCTTGGCTCTACAAGTGCCCGACGCAGGTGCCGCCGTTGTTGTCGGAGTTGGTGCCGTTGGGGCAGGTGGTGTTGGACCATATGATCGTTGGGCCGGTTATTGTGACTGTGGCGTCGGTAAGGTCAGCGTCGGTGAAATCAATCTCATCCCCGCCCGAACTTATCGTGATATTTGTCCTCACAAGGGTCGAACCGATAAATGAGACATCCCAGCTCAGATATGTCATTTGCACGCTCCCGTCGGTCAGGTCGGCGCCATCGAAACTGGACGCCCAGAAATCCCCGGTGATCGATGCTCCAATCATCGTCGCCCCGGTGAAGCTTCCGGGCGGGTATCCACCCCCATAGCTGCGCACGATCGTCGCCCCACTGAGGTTGGCGTCAGTGAAGTTGGTTCGTTGCAAATACACCGGGTTCATCTCTACCCCAGTCAGGTCGGCACCCCTAAAATCAACCGAGTCGAGTTGTGCATCGTTGAAGACCGCCCCGGCGAGAATTGCACCCTGAAAACTGTAAGACATCCACTGGGTGTTTCCTTCGCATAGGATATATCCCGAGGGTCCAGCCCCCGGGTTACCGCTATCAAAACCGGTAAAGTCAGCGTTTGTCAGGTCCGCGCCAGTGAACATGTGTTGGGGCGGATCGAGGCAAGCTGCTGATTCATTGATTGTGTAACCGGGATAGAAGTAGGCGTAGGAAAGGTCCGCTCCTTGCAGGTGGGACTGGTAAAAGTTGGTGCCAGTGATGTCGGTGCCTGAAAGATTTGCGGTTGTGAAAATCCCAAGGGACAGATCAAGGTATGAAAGGTCTTCTCCCGAATGGTTCTCTGCCTCCCAATCAACCCCAGTTGTTATTGTGACAGAATCGGGCTCGCTGTCATCAATGCCATCATTAACGGTCAGGTCAATGGTGTAGACACCCTCTTTGTCAGCGGTGAATGTTGGTTTGACAGCTGCGGGCTCATCTAGTGCGGCTAAGCTGTCGATGGGTTTTTGGCTGATTGACCAAGTGTAGACAAGTTCATCGCCATCATCGTCAAAACTGCCGCTCCCATCAAGCACAACCTCAGTACCCACCATCACCTTCGACCCAACGCCCGCATTGGCTATTGGGGCCGTATTGGCGGTTGTGTCGGTAGCAAGGGGGGAAGAGTCGTTGTCTGAAGAACACCCTTGAAATGCGATTGTCATCGCGACAGACATCAAAGCAACACAAATCGCTTTTTTCGGTTCCAAATAATTTATCAGACCCATCTGCACACCCCTCCAATGAAAAGAAAACATCCATTCTACAGAGTCATAAACAAGATATAGCTGATAATAGTTGAAGATTTCAAAATGTCCAAAAACGTTCGTATTTTGACCGATCATCCCCCAAGTGGCGGAATTTTGCAAAAACGACCGTATTTTGAACACTGACCCAAGGCAGCCTTGACTTACTCTAGTCTTAGAAGTGGACTACTTGGTGG
Source organism: Deltaproteobacteria bacterium (assembly GCA_030591565.1). Classification (GTDB taxonomy): domain Bacteria; phylum Desulfobacterota; class Deferrisomatia; order Deferrisomatales; family BM512; genus JAUVAU01. The sequence goes on from JAUVAU010000034.1 coordinate 9,071, forward strand.
GGGCAGGTCAAGACAAACAGAACATCCACTCCGGTGGATACAAAAATGTAATATATCCAGTATGTGTCACAATTTTGTCGCATTGCCTCCTCAGCAAATACACTAACTCTAACTCCAGCCAAACCAACCGAGCAGATTTTTTCCTTTTAATACAGTGCGTTAGGAGCCATCTCAAAAGAAAGTAAACTTTTACCCACCGCTGGCACACCAGATGCAAATGAACATGGCAACCCGAGTTCATAAAGGTAATTATCTTTAAGAGAGGAGCACTTGCTATGTTTAGAGCCAAGATTCTTTTGCCGCTTCTGGTGGCACTCACCTTCTTTATGCCATTGGCGTCTATTGCCAGCGAGAGTCCAGCTATCGACACTGGCACCACCGCCTGGATGTTGACCTCCACCGCACTCGTCCTCCTCATGATCCCCGGCCTTGCGATGTTCTACGGCGGCCTTGTTCGCACAAAGAACATTATGGGAACGATGATGCACAGCTTTGTTGCGATGGGGATTATGACCGTCCTCTGGGTTACCTTTGGCTATGCGATGAGCTTTGGCTCTAATGTCTTTGGTGGATGGTTTGGCTGGAACCCCGATTACTTCCTCCTCAGAGGGATTGACGAGTCCATTTTGGAAGCGGGCGTACCGGAGTATGTCTTTGCTATGTTTCAGGGGAAATTTGCCATCATAACCCCCGCCATCATCGCCGGAGCCTTTGCCGAGCGCGTGCGCTTTAAGGGCTATTGCCTTTTTATCGCCCTCTGGGGAATCCTCGTCTATAACCCCTTATGCCACTGGGTATGGGCTGAAGATGGCTTTCTCTTTAACATGGGAGCAGCAGGAGCCATTGACTTTGCCGGTGGCACCGTCGTTCACATCTCAGCTGGTGTAAGCGGCCTTGTCGCAGTACTTATGATAGGCGCGAGAAAGGGCTTTCCAAAGACAGCCCTCTCTCCCAACAACCTCGTAATGACAATGATTGGCGCAGGGCTACTCTGGGTAGGATGGTTTGGCTTTAATGCAGGTTCTAGCATCGGTAGCGGCCTAGCAACAGCACAGGCACTAACCGTAACGCAGACCGCAGCCGCCGCTGGCGCACTCATGTGGATGTTGATTGAGGGATGGCATCAGGGCAAGGCAACTGGTCTGGGATTTGCGTCGGGCATACTCGCAGGATTAGTCGCAATAACCCCCGCAGCCGGAGTAGTACAGCCCGGCGGAGCCATGATCCTTGGCATAAGCGCCTCAACCGTCTGCTACCTGATGATCGGCCTCAAGAACAGACTCGGCTACGACGACACCCTCGACGCCTTTGGCATCCACGGAGTAGGCGGCATAGTAGGCGCACTGGCACTAGTCTTCTTCATCCGCGACTCATGGATGGCAGAAGCCGCCGCAAGCGCTGGTGGAAGCTGGACAATATTAGATCAGCTCTACGTACAGGCCGCAGCCGTAGGAATATCAGCTCTCTACGCAGCCGTAGTAACAGCAGTAATAATCCTCATCGTTAACAAAACCGTAGGACTACGCGCAACAAATGATGAAGAAATGCGCGGCCTAGACCACAGCTTTCACGGTGAACGCGGCTACGGCAACCTAAACATCGGTTAAGAGAGAGGGATATATTAAATGAAATTAATAACGGCAATAATAAGAGAAGAACTACTAGAACAGGTACGAGAAGCCCTAATAGCCGCCAAAATAGAGCGCATAACCATAGCGCGTGTCTCAGGCCACGGCGCACAAAAGACAGAAGTCTACTACAGAGGCGAAAAAGTAATCCCCAATCTCATCCCCAAAGTAAGGCTAGACATCGCCGTAAATGAGGATTTTCTTGAGACGACAATAGATACCATCCTGGAGAGTGCCGGAGGCGAAAACCCCCAAATCGGAGCGGGAAAAATATTTGTCACTAACCTTGAAGATTGCATTCGTATCAGGACGAAAGAGCGAGGGGAAGAGGCGATCTAGGAAGGGAATTTTCAGAGAGTCATGTGAGGCCTTCTCAAGGATATTTGGGGAGGCCTTACTTTTTTGTCGGTATAGAATTTTGTAGGGAGAAAATCAGAGATTTTCTAGGTTCAAGATTACAGGGTGGGCGCTAACTGCATACCTGACCTGTCCCCGCAATAGTGGACAAAAACAAAACGGATCACGCTGCTAATTTTCAGAGAGAATGTTCATACTCAACCGGCGACATATAGCCAATGGATGAATGCAGTCTCTTCAGATTGCAAAACCCTTCCTTTTTGAAACATTACCACGGCTCCAAATCTCAAGCCAGCAAAGCGCCTTTCAAAAACCAGTTACAAAAAGAAATCATTTTGTAAGACCTTTTTGCAACGTTTACCGGAAAGTGAACGGCGCGTCTAAACATTCCTCTAGAGTCACCCCCCAGAGGGTAGTTTTCGTGCCTAGAATCGACGCAGACATTAGCCTGGGTGGATTGTGGGTAGGACAGGCAGGACAGCGTAGAATGATCTACCCAAAAACCTACTCTGGAATGTTAGCTGGAATAAGCATGAATTAGAGAGGCCCCCAAACGATTGAGGGCCCCTTTCTCGCGAAATGATGTTTATTGAGCTACTAGTCTTGCTGATTCTCAGTATGCTGGTTATTCAGAATGAAGTCAGCAGCACGCTGAGCTTGTCCTGCAGCGACGATGGCAAGCTTCTTATCGCCCTTCAGCACCTTGAGCCACCCCTGAATGTAAGCAGCACTGTTCTCAAGTGTCTGCTGCTCGATACCGGCAAAGCCGCAGAGCATAGATGCCCCAAATTCAGCTACAAGTTCCTCCTGGCTATAGTCGTGGCTGCCGAAGTAACTGGGGTTAAGCATACCTTTACGGCTCAAGCGTGATGCATGGCCAGAGGAATGAGCAAGCTCGTGGAAAGCCGTGCTGTAGAACTCCTCTGGCGACGTGAATGCTTCTTTTGACGGGAGTTGGATGTAGTCGAGGCGGGGGGAGTAGCAGGCACGCTCTCCTCCGTACATGATCTTAGGTCTTTGTGGCATATTACTGATGATCAGTTCCGCCTGCTCTATGGGAGAGAATGTATTGACGGTCTGTTCCTCCTCTACGGGTGCCGTAATACCGTCGACCTGCTCCAGATTGAATACTTTGTAGAATCTCAGCAGCGGGACTTTGCCAGTAGCTGAGTTGTCGTCTTCGTCCGACACAGCTTTCCGTTCCACCCATTTCCAGAACACAACTGGCGTAGACTTCTCTCCCTTTCTAACCTGGCCTGCTTTCTGTCGTGCTTGATTAAAGGTAAGCCAGTATGGACTGGCATAAGGTGAGCAGTTTAGAAGAAACTGATTGATGCCTCGGTAAGCCTTCTTGCTGATGAGGTTCTTTGCCCCTTCACTTGATCTCCATGGCTTCTTCCAGGGGATGGTTCCGGTCTCCAAGATCTCCATAATCCTATTGGTAACTTGCTCGTACACGTTCATAGCTCAACCTCCTCTGACAACCCAAATAAGCAACAGTTGTGACTTATGGGATGTGGTCTTGTGGGATTAATTTCCCGACAAGTGAAGAGGGTTCTGACTTGATGTAGAAGATCGTAAGATGCTATGTAATTGTTGATTTAATGCGATGCTTGCTAGGGTGAGGGGTAGTGTGGGCTGTTGTGTGTTTGTGTGAAATGATCTGCTAAGGGGCTTTGGCAATTATGAGGATACACATATCAGGCTCCAGCAGATATGTGGAATGGACAAGAAATCAAAAGTGTACCCAAAAGTGTATCCAAACAACTGCTTCCACCTACCCTCAGACACAAAAACAGGTAGCCAGAAATTAATCTAACTACCTGTTTTTATTAATTGGTGCCCGGGGCGAGAATCGAACTCGCATGGACATACGTCCGAGGGATTTTAAGTCCCTTGTGTCTACCAGTTCCACCACCCGGGCGTTTTTCAGGGTTATGCAGTGTCAGATTGTGGCACAATATGGGGTGTGTCCACAATTGAAGAGGTTGACGATTATGCAAAAGGTTTTGGTTTTTCAGCGCGACAACATGGGGGCCGGCAAGGTGGCGGCGATTTCGCAGTTGTCGGTAGATATTGAGTTGAAGGTTGTTGATGTGGTGCCTGAGATGGCTCCTATCATTGATTATCCCGAGAGGTTCTTCCCCGACGATATTGATGAGCTTCTTGCCTGGGCCGATCTGGTGCTGGATCATCTCTACCATCCCGATCTCACCGGTTATCTGCTCGACCGCGCCGAGGAGGCGGGTAAGTTGGTCGTCGCTTCTGGCCGCAAGGTCACCAGGGGGTTGTCGCCGACTACCTGTTGCACCCTTGGCAAGGTGGCGGGTCTTGGCACTTACGGCGAGCTGTTTGGTGCGCCGAAGTTCAAGGTTGAGATGGGTGAGGGCGATACCCTAAAAAGGGTTGAGGTCGTGCGCGGTGCGCCCTGTGCTGCTACCTGGGTGGCGGCAAAGGCGGTGGAGGGGTTGAGGGCTGAGGACGCGGTGACGAAGATAGGGCTGGAGACCCAGTTCAACTGCTTTGCCAAGGCCAACCCCAACGTCTTTTTGGAGAATCCTCTTCACGTGGCTGGAAAAATACATTCGGCGGCCCTTGAAAAAGCGATCAGGGCCGCCAAATGATCCATATTTCCTTCCAGGGTTCCAGGAGGCTCTCCGAAAAACTCTCCCGAAGCGGGGGGGGTAACATTAAACAGGGCTAATCCGGGCTGAACCGTAGATTTTAGCCGATGCCGGGCAGACCTCTAACCAAGCTGACTATAAACCGGAAGCCCCGAAGATTCTTCGAGGCAAGTTTTCATGACCGAAAACTTGGATGCGCATTAGCGCACCTTTAGGTGAGGCCCCAGAGAGGGGGGCGAGTCCATTAGGAAGGGAAGAAAAATGACCGCAGGCATACCGATAAGTATTTCGAGGATCATTTTTTGCCCCTGACAACGTCAATCGGAGGATATCCGGGGGTTTTCAACAACCTCCTAGCGTTCGCGGCCTTCGGCTTCCAGTCCCTTAGCCCTCATAGCTTGCACCAGCGGGAGCACATCCTCTTCGGCCACGTGGAGCAGCAGGTCGTTCTCGTCGCCTCTGCGGCTTGGCAGATAGGCTGAGTTGGTCAGCTTGTAGCCCAGCTCTTTGACGCATTCCAGCGCCGCAATGAAACTTTCCGTATCTTTACAGTGGTGGACTATCACGCGTGAGCCGCTCTCGCCGATGCCCAGCAGCGGGTTGAGAACGAGGAAGAAGAAGTCATTGGTCGTCAGGATGCCCACGATCTTGTCGCCATCGACCACCGGAAGGCTGCCGACTTTGTTCTCCTGCGCTATGCGTACCGCGCTCTCCACGGTGGTGTTGGGGTGGACCGTCACCGTGTCCTTGGTCATTATCTCCCCAAGCGTCAACTTGCCGTAGAGGTAGTGTATCTCGTGCAGGCTGAGGCTGGTGGCGTCCGAGGGCGCGGCGCGAAGCACTCTGTCCTTGGTCACCATGCCGATCAATTTGCCGTTCATCTCGACGGGGAGCCGCTCGATACCCTTGTCCTTCATCAGCTTTGCCGCTTCCAATACCGGCATCGATGGTTTTGCGGTTATTACCGGGCTGGTCATTATATGGCTTACACGCATTGAATCCTCCTTGGGCTGCAAATTAGTGAATTGTCATTCATTTCATTGAGAATACTACACTACGCGCAGTTGTGCATTACAAACGTACACCGCCGGATGTTTTTGTCACTCGTTGAAATGAAATGGGGAAATTTAATGGGGATGAAAAGTGGTCGGGACGACTGGATTCGAAGTCCAAAAAAACACCTTTTATGTGTATACTCAATAGAGTGAAAGAAATATCGCCACCATATATGGTGTTTTTGTCCTTACTTTTAAACTTTTGCTGCCGGGAAATTTAGAATGGAAGAACCAATAAAACTAAGTATTTTGCTTCTAGTGTATAATGTTGAAAAGTATGTAGCGCAGGCGCTAGACTCAATATTGGAACAAGAGGTTGACTTTAATTATGAAATACTTGTGGGTGATGATTGTGCAACGGATGGAACAAGAAAAATTGTGGAAGAGTATCAAAAACAATACCCCGAAAAGATAGCCTTGCATTTTTCAGATACAAATAGAGGAAATGCCTATAACTTTGTTAGTCTTCATAGACGTTCTAGGGGTCGGTACTTTACAGTATTAGATGGTGATGATTATTGGATAGATAGGACTAAATTACAAAAACAAATTGATTTCTTAGATGACAATCCTGACTTCACCGTCTGTGCCCATAATAGCTATCTCCTTGATGGAGGAAGAAACGGGGAGATGGAAAAAATTTATGAATACAATGAGGATGGGCACAAATACCCACTTGTCTGCGAGGACTTTAGCGACCTTGTACTTGGTGGCTATTGTCCCTATATGCATACCTCTTCTTTGATATACAGGAGAGACCCCGAAAAAGATCTGGATTTTGAACAATGGAAAAAACCTTACTACAGGGGTGATCTGATAAGAACCCTTTATTATGGTGAAAAGGGTAAGGTGAAATACATGGATGAAGTCATGTCCGTGTACAGATTACATGGTGATGGGATTTTTACAAGATTATCCAAAATAGAGCGCGAAATAAGGCATATAGAATTTTTTCTATATCATAAAAAATACACTTTTAATAATAAATATAATGCTGCTTTCAATCAAATAGCATTAAGACAGTATGGTGAGTTGGGAAAACCAGCAAATGATTACTTCTTAACTAGGGCAAAGTATGGGTTTTTGAAGAATTATTTGAAGTATAAAGTTGATAAAGCTAGTTGCTCCAAGTGGAAGGCGCAAATAAGCAAAATTATTTTTAAGGCAATGGGCATATTTGTGAGTGACGTAAAGTGGAAATAGCTACTATTCCCTGAGTATGGAGGCTAGGAGTGTGGTTAAGTAATTACTCTTTTGAAGAACTAGAATAAGAAGGCTTGCTTGCCTGAACTTATAGGGTGCAAATTCAATATTTTTTCTTTGGTTGCTCCAGGGCTCATTTCCCTTAAAGCATTGCGGACTGTGCCCACTATTGACGGCCTGTGCCAACACGATGTGTCCACTAGCTCGAGGATAAATCGCTACTTGGTTGGTAGCTTTTTGTTTGAATGGTCGGGACGACTGGATTCGAAGTTTCCGCTTGGTTTCACCAAGCTGAACTTCTTTTGTATCTGATAGCGCACGCTTGAGGCGTGCTTTTGGCGCTGGTTCTCACCAGCCGTCACCTCTGAAACAAAAAAGCCCGCCCTGCGGGCGAGCATTTTTTTATTTGAATGGTCGGGACGACTGGATTCGAACCAGCGACCTTCTGCTCCCGAAGCAGACACGCTACCAGGCTGCGCCACGTCCCGACACTATTTCATTCAAACTATACTGATATGCCCAGGCGAATTCCCCGGGCCATTTCTTCAGGGAGCCCGGATGATACACAATCTACCGCCACTGATTCAACGTCAAAAGTGACTCTTATGTTTTCTGCCCTGAATCCGCTCTCCGTGTCTACTATCAGATAGCTCGCCCGGGGGTCGCCATCGGTGGGGCGGCCCACGCTTCCGGGGTTGATGAAGAGGTTGTCCCCCAGCTCGGTGATGTGGGGTATGTGGGTGTGCCCGACGATGAGGATGTCGGCCCCGGAGCCTTTGAATAGCTCGTCAAGACGCGCACGGGGCGTGTCCTGGTAGAGGTACTCGGTGGGTCGCTCTGGGCTGCCGTGGGTGAGCAGGATCGTGCGGTCGCCTTCTTCGAGCCTTATCTGCGCTGGAAGCTCGCTAAGGTGTTTTCTTGCCTTGTCTCCCAGCTTATCCCTCGTCCAGTAGAAGACATCTTTGAGCGCCTGGGAGTGGCCGGGTTTAAGCAGGGCCCGGCCATTTTCAGCATCGGGATCGAGCACCCCCATGTCGTAGTTGCCCACCACACCATGTATGCCAAGCTCGATTATCCTCTCGACCGCCTCATTGGGGCGGGGGCCGTGGCCCACCAGGTCGCCCAGATGTATCGCACCTTCGAGCGAACGGATGGACATATCGGCGGCGACTGCATTGAGCGCGACGATGTTGGAGTGGATGTCCGAGAGTATGGCGATTCTCAAGCGCGCGCTGCTTTTCGTATGTAGCTGAGCGCGTCCATCCCGGCTATACACCCATCACCCACGGCGGTGGCTACCTGCCGGAATTTCTTCTGGCACACGTCGCCGATTGCGTAGATGCCGGGGACGTTGCCCCTGCAATTCTCGTCCACCAGGGCGAAGCCCTGCTCGTCCAGGTCGATGAGGTCGCCGACAAAGTCGGTGCCGGGGCGACGTTTGCCCGAGCAGATGAAGACGCCATCCACCTTTATCTCTTTCTCGCCATCGGGGCAGGTTACAAGCACTCCGGTGACGCCGCGCATATCGGCCAGTATCTCGGTGGGTTTGGCCGACAGGACAAGCTCCAACCCCGGAAATTCGAGCAAGTGCGCCCGGTGTTCATCTTTTGGGGATAGCTTGGAAGACTTGGTGATCAGATAGAGTTTGGAGACAAAGCGGCTCAGGTGCAGCGCCTCTTCAATCGCCCATTGGGTGGAGCCGATGACGGCCACCGCCCTCTCGCGAAAGAGCGCCCCGTCGCAGGTGGCGCAGTAGGATACGCCCCGGCCCAGGTACTCTTCCTCGCCGGGGATGCCCAGCTTTTGCACCATGCCGGTGGCGACTATGACCACGTGCGCCGTGTAGGGGAAGCCGGTTATGGAGACCTCCTTGACGCCGTTTTCTTCTTTCAGCCCGTCAACCCGGCCCGACTGGATGGTGAGGCCGTGCTCCACCGCCTGTTTCTCGAAGGCATCCGAGAGCGTCTTGCCGGTGGTGCCTCCGGGGAAGCCGGGGTAGTTCTCCACATGGGAGGTCGTCGCGATCTGTCCGCCAACCGTCCCTTGCTCTATGCACAGGGCCTTCTTGCCGGCCCTCGCCAGATAAAGCCCTGCGGTGAGACCGGCGGGGCCTGCCCCTATTATGATTGCATCGTAGTCGACTTGGCTCATGGTTTTTGTAGCTGGCCTTTCCTCACCGGGCTGCGGCCTCGGCGTATGTTTTGGTTTTAGTCAGCTCGTTGAAGGTGGCGGTGAGGGAGTCCGTGACCAGCTGTTTGTAATCGGAGGTGCCGGTGAAGGGGGAGACGTTTTTTATCCACCTGGAATCGGGCAGGGTGACCGTCCCCAGCAGCTCGCCCTGCGCCGTGAAGAAGTCGATAGCGTACTCGACATCAAGGGTGGATATGTCCGATACCCCCGTGGAGTCGCGGGTAAGGTCGAATTTTCTGATATTGATGTCGAGAAAGACCCTGGCGCGCCTGTCCGACGAGGCCTCTAGGCCGCGCTTGAATAGAAAGCGCGAGAGCTCGCGTTTGAGCAGCTCGGCGGGGGGCGGGTCGAGATTGACGGCGAGGTCGGCTTCCCCGAAGCGCTGGTCGACGCTGCCGATCGAAGCGGCGTTGACTGCGGCTATCGGCCTCAGGTCGTTTACCTGGCGCACCCGCATGTTCCACTTCTCGGAAGACTGGTCAACCGCTACGGTCTGGTATTCCAGGGGGTCCACGGTGACCAGGACCGAATCCTTGGCGCAGCCGGTCAAGAATAGGGTGGTTGAAAACAGTAAAATGAGGAGTATGCGTTCCTTGGTCATGTTCTCTTATCCCCGTCGCTAATGTGGTTAAAATTGTACGCAGCAACAGCTGTCGCCGACACCCGGTGGGTACGGGCAGCTTCTACCTATGGGTTGTACCAAGGCGTTACGCAGGACGCAAGGGCGGCGGGATATTTGTCGGCTATAAAGGCGGTCCCAAAAGGTGGTCCCCAAAGGCGACCGTAAGAAGGGTATGGCTTTTTTACCTCGCCTTCGCCTCGAGCTGTTCCAAAAACGCCTCGATGTTGGTTTTGGCCTGCTCGTCGGAAAAGCAGCGCAGGTCGTTTAAATCGCCGTAGATTATGGTGAAGGGCAGCCCCGTTTGTTTTTTCACTCGCTGGGGCAGGCCGTAGCGGGTGTTGGAGTTATGGGGGCAGGTCTTGGCGTCGTGGTAGATGATGCCATCGACGCTGAATTCCTCGCATAGCTCGGCGACGATCCTCTCCTTGGCCTGGTCGGAGCGTGAGATGAAAAGCTCCAGGAAGGCTCGCGACATCGACTCGAAGGGGTTTTTGGGGTCAAAGGCGTCAAACACCCAGGAATTACAATAGGTGGAGACCACGATGGAGGCCTTGGCTTCCTGGAAAAAGTCGGCAAGCTCCCGCAGTCGTCCCCACACCGGCATGCCATCCCAATAGATGCGGTAGCGCTCGTCGTCAACGGCTGAGAAGCCTTTGGCGATCCGGTCATTCAGCTCGGCCAGCAGCAGCTCGTAATAGTCATTTGCCTCGGGCTTGCCGCGCAGGACCACGGCGGGGGCCATGTGGATGGTGGTGTCGAAAAAGGTCATGGGGCTGGGACGGTGCTGCATGGTGGCGAGCACCTGGCCCCAAAGCTCGGAGGTGCGGGCGGAAACCTCCATCACCTCGGCCAGCCGGTCACCGTCGAAGGGGCGACCCGAGACCCTCTCCAGCTCGGCCACCAGCGCTTTATACTGGGGCACCACCGAGTGGACCAGCTCGTCGGTCACCTCCCCCACCTGAACGGGGGAGTCGATGCCCACCAGCGGCACGTCGAAGTGGCGCGCATAGAAGGCGAACCAGTCCTTCACGTCGCGGCACTGGTTGGTGTTGTAGACGAGGATGTCGGGCTTGGGCACCTCGGTCAGGCCGTAGGCGGCGGTGAGACACGTTTTCCCCGCCAGGAACGCCCCCACGTCCGAGGTGAGATAGCTGCATATCTCGGGGCTGTAGCCAACAGCGTTCGCCTTGGGGATATAGTCGTTGGCGGTGCGCGTCGCGCCCAGCATGGCGCCGTGGTTCTCAGGGTGGTAGATCTCAAATCCGAAGGTGTGCAACAGCTCGGCGGGTCCGACGCTGGTGCACCAGGCTACCTTGCGTGAGGGGTCCCCGGCCGCTTCGCCCAGATCGGCGAAGTGGGCGTTCAACAGCTCCTTCATGCGGTGGCGCGATTCCAACAACTTGGCTTTAGACAAGGTCTATTCCCCTTTGTATTCCGGTCTGCGAACCCCAAGAGCGGTCAGCCCCTCAAGGGTGTCTTTGGTGGAGAACATTTCGACGAGGTGGTCCAGCTCCAGCTGCAAGCCATCATTTAGCGGCAACTTTGAGCCCTCGTCAATGAGCTTGGCGGCCAGCGCTGCCGCCAGTGGTGCCGTGCGGGGGAGCGCCTTGGCAGCGCGGGCGACGCGCTTGTCTTCCATATCGGCGTCGGCTGCCATGGAAGTTGTGGTGCCGGTGAACGCCTGGACCACCGCTTCCCACCCCTCGGGGGTTTCCTTGGGGGCGAACTTGTCCTTGAGGCCGCCCTTTGCGGCGAGGTCGCGTGCGAATGCTCCCGCCTCTGCGCTGGGGGAGAAGTACCCGGCCATTCCTATGGCGGCGGCGTCCTTGCCGCTGAGCATGGCCCCGGAGAGGATGAGGTAACGGCCGATCGCATTCCCCACGATGCGGGGGAGGCGCTGTGTGCCGCCCAGGCCCGGGTAGATGCCGATGGAGGTCTCGGGGAAGGCGAAGCGGGATTTTTCCGTCGCCACTATCGCGTGGCAGGCAAGCGCCAGCTCCGCGCCGCCCCCAAGGGTCAACCCGTCGGCGAGGGCCACCACCGGCTTGTCGCAGTTTTCGATTGTCTTCAAAAGCTCCTGGCCACCCCTGGTGAAGGCGACGATCCTGTCGAGATCGCCCTCATTTATCCGCTCGATAAAGAAACCGATATCCGCGCCCGCGACAAACGCCTTGCCCGCGCCCTCAAGGACGATGCCCTTGACCGTGAGATCATTCGCGGCGGTAGCGAAGACCTGCTCAAGATTTGCCACCACCGATTCATTCAGCGCGTTCATCGCCTCGGGGCGGTTTATGGTGATCGTCGCCACGCCGCCCTCGACCGAGAGGTCAACCCACTGCATCTGCCAGGGGCCGCTGGTGCGCTGCGCGGCCAGGGTGGGGGAGAGGGTGTGACCGCTGTGGCTGCAAAAACCTTCTGCTTCGCTCACCGCAACGTCAACGCCAAGGTCATTCATCATCTCGAAGGGGCCGGTAGCCCAGCGAAGCGCGATCTTAGCCCCACGGTCCACATCCTCCATCCTGCAAATCTTCTCGTCTATGATTTCTCCCGCGATCTGGAAGATCACGCCCCTTAGACGCGAGGCGACCAGCCCGAACTTGGATTGGTCCGGTTCGCCGGAGAGGTCCCAGGGGCCGCCGGCCTTGCCCGCTTCAATCAATTTTTCGCAGGGTACGTAGAAGGAACCAAGCTCGTTGCCCAGGGTGGTCTCGGCGTGCCAGGCGATGGGGACGCCGGTGACGTTCATCAACTCGAAGGGGCCCATGCCGATGGAGAACGCCTCCTTGGCAGCCGCCTCGATGGTGGGCAGGTCTGCGCTGCCTTCCTCAAGCAGCCGTACCGATTCGTTCAACCAGGGGACGAAGAAACGGTTGACCACGAAGCCGGGCCGGTCGGCGCACAGGAGCGGCGTCTTGCTCATGGAGACGGAAAGCTCCATGGAACGCTGCACCACCTCTGCGGAGGTCTTCTCGCCGGGGATCACCTCGACAAGGCGGTTCTTGGCGGGGTGAAAGAAGAAGTGGAGACCGACCACCCGCTCGGGGTTGGTCGCGGCCTCGGCCAGCTTCGTGACATAAAAGCTCGACGTGTTGGTGGCGAGGATTGTGTCGGATGGGCAGATATCAGAGAGTTTGGCGAAGAGATCTTTTTTGACCTGCTCGTCCTCAAAGATCGCCTCAATCACCACGCCGCAGGGGGCGAGGTCTTCCATTGATGAGGAAATAGTGATCTTCGAGAGGATGGCGTCAACCTGCTCGGGGGTGAATATTCGTCTCTCCACCGCTTCCCCAAGGAGGGTCTTGATCCTTTCAAACCCGCGCTCGACAAACTCCTGACTCATGTCGAGCATGACGATTTCAAAGCCCTCCTGCGCCAGCTTTTGTGCGATGCCGCTTCCCATGTTGCCTGCGCCGACTACGCCCACGATTCGATCATTGGCCATCTTGAAACACCTCACTCCCGGTTAACTAAGTATAGGAAAAATGTTAATATTGTCGCCGGTATCTTAATCGCTTACCGATCGCCTGCTGCTTACTGATCGCCTACTGGTACCTTAAAGGTTGTTTTCGGTTTGGCAAGGTCTTGGCGGTGAAAATTTACCGATAGGCCCGTGCCGGGGAATTCTACCGCTACTGAACTGTAAACCCGGAAAGCCCTTCATGCACGGCGTTTTTTAGCTCCTTCAACTGTTCCAGGGCATTGGCCCAAAGGCCCCGTATATGACAGGGGTTTCGGTCTGGCGTAGAATATGCAAATTACAGGCCATTGCAAGGTTCATGGCGGATGACTTTGCAATCACTGCGCGGGAGTGAATTTGGACTCAATCACCGTAAACTCCAACAAGCTGGAAGTCCGCTGGTATGCACCCGGTTCCGTTCCGGCCTCCCCCCGAGGCGCTGGCGGTGCCCCAACCCTGGTGCTGCTCCACGAGGGGTTGGGCTGCGTGGAGATGTGGCGTGATTTCCCGCTGAAGTTGGCGCGGGCGACCGGGTGCGGTGTGTTCGGCTATTCCCGGCTGGGCTATGGCGGTTCCTCCCCCTGTACCTTGCCCAGGCCTCTTGACTATATGCAGGAAGAGGGGCTTCGAAACCTGCCGCTGGTGTTGAAAGCGGCGGGGGTGGGCGAGTTCATTCTGGTGGGCCACTCCGATGGGGGGTCGATCGCGCTGGTCAACGCAGGTGGTGTCCAGCCGCCTGAATTAAAAGGGGTGGTGACCCTCGCGGCCCACGTCTTTTGCGAGGAGGTCAGCGTCCGTTCCATAGCGCAGGCGCGTGGAGAGTTCGTGGAGGGTACCCTTCGTAAAAAGTTGATCCGCTACCACGGCGACAATGTGGATTGCGCTTTCTGGGGGTGGAACGATGCCTGGCTCGATCCCGAGTTCATGAAGTGGAATATCGAGGAGTATCTGCCCGGCATAGAGGTGCCGGTGCTGGCGATACAGGGGGCGGAGGATCAGTACGGTACGGTTGCCCAGGTGGAGGCGATCGGGCGCGCTACGGGGGCCGAAACTCTCATCCTGGAGGAGTGCGGACACAGCCCGCACCTTGCACGGCCGGAAGAGACGCTTGCAGCCATAGGGAAGTTTGTCGCCACATTGCCATGAGGTTGTGACTTATGAACAGCTCGCCGAAAACCCCCGGATATCCTCCGATTGACGTTGTCAGCGGCGAGCCTATCTTGGACATTTCAAAATCTTCAACTACAATCAGCTATATCTGTTTCATCCACTTTGTAGAGGGGAGGAATTTAGATGGGCGTTAAAAGATACTTTGCCATGATAGTTACCTCATTAGCCGTATTGCTGTCGGTCGCAGCTTGCGGAGGGAGCAGTGGTGGGTCTACCGCTGCGGAAACCGGTACGACACTGGTGTGGGATTCTGGAACCTGGGACAACAACACTTGGGAGTAAAAACATGAAAACGAAATTGATGCTTTTTTGCTTCGTTACGCTAATAGCCGCCTCCATGAGCTTTGCAGGCCAGGTCACCCCCCTTACCCAGATGGTCTCGGGTGCAACCGCCAGCGCCGCCGATGTGAACGAAAACTTTACCGCCCTCTCTACCGAAGTGAACGACAACGACACGCGGCTGCAAGCGGCGGAGACCGATCTGCAAGTGGTGGAAACCGGTCTGACAGACCATGAGGCCGACGCCGCCCTTCACTCCGACACCCTGGCAGGTTTAGGCTGTACGACAGGTCAAATAGCTCAGTTTGCCGGTACCGACTGGACCTGTATCGACGATCCCGTCCCTGCTGAAACCCTGGCAGGTTTGGGCTGTACGACAGATCAAATAGCCCAGTTTGATGGCACAAGCTGGGGTTGCATCGCCGACCCTGCCCTTGATCTGGCGGATCATGTGATCGATACCGTCCTTCATTCCGACACCCTGGCAGAGCTGGCTTGTACGACAGGCCAAATAGCTCAGTTCGATGGTGCAAACTGGGTTTGCGTCACCGACCCCGTCACCGATCTGGCGGAGCATGTGGCCGACACCGTTCTCCATTCCGACACCCTGGCAGGTTTGGGCTGCACAACAGGCCAAATAGCTCAATTTAATGGCACAAACTGGACCTGCATCGCCGACCCCATCCCCGACCTGCAGGCGCAGATTGACGCATTGTCCGGCCTCCAGGCGCAGGTTGACGCATTGGAAACACTGCTCACCCATTTCTCCCGCGTTGATAACGAGGTAACCATAACCGGGGCCAACCTCCACGTGGTCAGCGGCAGCGGCACCACTTACGGCGCGGTGAACGGTACAGGCAACCTGATCGTAGGCTACAACGAGCTTCGGTATGATGTGACTGACGACCGCTCGGGTTCCCATAATCTGGTGGTGGGTCAAAGAAACAGTTACACCAGCTATGCTGGGCTGGTGGTTGGAGATTATAATACTATTTCAGCTGCTTATGCTTCCGTCAGCGGCGGGTATAGTAACACCGCCAGCAGCGATTATTCCTCCGTCAGCGGCGGATTTGCTAACACCGCCAGCGGCACGTATTCCTCCGTCAGCGGCGGAACAACTAACATTGCCAATGGCAGTGTTTCCTCCGTCAGCGGCGGGCAGGAAAACAACGCCCTCAACGTGTATACCTCTGTCAGCGGCGGACTTGGCAATACGGTAGCGGTAGTCTATGGCTGGGCGGGGGGAGAGCTTTCTTCGCCCTAGTAGGAGCGGTGACATAAGGATAAAAACGGGGGCTTGGGCGTAATGTCCGGGCCCCCGTTCCCATGCTTTTGAAGTTCAATCCCCCACCGAGCTGTGCAGTGAGCGGGTGAGGAGTCTTTGAGGGTCGGGTTGTCTGAGATGAGGCGCTAGCCGAGCCGAGTTTCCGACCCTCCCTCAGACGCAAACGTTCGCCGCAGGCGAGCACACGTGCTCGAAGGGGCGCGTCTTTGAGGAACTTTCTTCGCGCAAAGAAAGTTCCCGAGGGGTGCAGGGGACGAGCAGTCCCCGCATACAATTAATCCGATCAGATGCTGCTCCTCTTTACGCTACGAAAGTACCTTGGTAATGGTAAAAGGGCTCCGCGCAAAGAAAGTACCCGAGGGGTGCAGGGCCACACAATGATTGGGCAGTCCCCGCATACAATAAACCCAATCCAATCAAAAAAACCGCGTGCCAAGCTGCGCGACTCAGCGCCCTACTCCAGTTTGGCGATAGCGTCCTTTAGCGATTGAGGCACGGGTATGGGTTTCATCGTCTTGGCGTCCACCGCGACGTAAATCTCCCTGCCGCTCGCTACCACCTTGCCGTCTCTCTTTGTCTCCAGATGGAAGGTCATGGAGGTGTTGCCGATCCGCTCGACCTTGACGAATGTATCGAGGGTCTCCCCCAGCTTTGCCGATTGGCGAAAATCACACTCCACACGGGCGAGCACTATCTCGTAACCGGGTTGGCCTCCGGTTGAACCCAGCGCCGCCTCCATGTAGTCGGTTATGGCGTCGTCGAAGTAGACGAAGTAGTTGGCGTTGAAAACGTGGCCCTGCTCGTCGGTGTCGGAGTAGCGCACCTTGCGCGTGTAACAAACCGGATAGCTCATTGACCCTCCTCCAAGCTCTTTGTCAGGCGTCAGGATTGTTTTTTGTCCAGCCCCATGCGCTTGATATTGTAGCGTAGCGTTCCCCTGTCCATCGAGAGCATCCTGGCCGCTTTGGCCTTGTTGCCCTTGGCGAGGCCCAGGGCTTCGGTTATGAGATGGCGGCTCACCCCGTCCAGCACCTCATCATAGCTGATGCCACTCTTGAAATCCTCCATCTGGGGGAGGTTTAACTGGCCGGGGGTCGCCCTCTGCAGCTTGCTTATTTCCGGGGGCAGATGTTCCGGCGCAATAAACTCGCACTCCTCCAGGATGAGGATGCGCTCCACGGTGTTTTTCAGTTCGCGAATGTTGCCCGGCCAGGGATAGTCCAGCAGCAGCGCCATCGCCTCGTCGTCGATCCCCTTGACTTGCTTGTGAAAGCGAGTGTTGGCCGCCTCGATGAAAAAG
>JAUVAU010000073.1 GCA_030591565.1 Deltaproteobacteria bacterium
GCGAGCCCCTGGTCGGGGTCTTTTCTCTCCATGCAACCATCCACCTCGGCCCGGGTGAATACGCGACCGAGGAACTTTTCGTCATGGCGTTCCCGTATCGCTTTTATACGATCGACGACGACCATGTCGATGCCCACGCCCACTATCACCTGTACTCCGCCTGGGCGATAAGCGTCTTGTACTCAGCCACAGCCTCCTGGAGTCCGACGAAGATCGCCCTGCCTATGAGGGCGTGGCCGATGTTCAACTCTTCCAGATGCGGCAGCCGCACCACAGGAGCAAGGTTGCGCACGTTTAGCCCGTGGCCCGCGTGGACGCGCAGCCCCAGCCGGTGGGCCAGGAGCGCGGCTTCGGAGAGCCTCGCCAACTCACGAATAGCTTCCTCCTTGCCCCACACCTCGGCGTAGGCTCCAGTGTGCAGCTCAACCGCGTCGGCCCCGGTGTCGGATGACGCCTGCACCTGATCGGGGTCGGGGTCGATGAAGAGGCTCACCCTTATCCCTCCCCCATGCAAAGATGTCACCGTTTTTTTAATCGTATCAAAGTTATTCGCCACATTCAGCCCGCCCTCGGTGGTCACCTCCTGGCGCTTCTCGGGGACTAGGCAAACAATGTGCGGTTTCTTTTCCAGCGCGATCCCGACCATCTCGTCGGTCACGGCCATCTCAAGGTTCACCGGGACCGATGCGGTCGCCAGCACACGGTCAAGATCATGGTCCTGGATGTGGCGACGGTCCTCTCTGAGGTGGAGGGTTATCTGGTCCGCCCCCCCAAGCTCGGCCAAAACAACCGCCCATACCGGATCGGGTTCATCGATCATCCTCGCCTGCCGGATGGTCGCCACGTGGTCGATGTTGACTCCAAGTCTGATCACGTCGCCTCTCCTATCTCGCTACGCGCCGCGTCGATTATCTTCTGGGCCTCATTGCGGATGAGGTCTGCATCTTCTCCCTCGATCATCACCCTTATCAGCGCCTCGGTCCCGGAGTAGCGCACGAGCACCCGCCCCGAACCGCCAAGAGCAGCCTCAACCTCGGCGATGCACCGTGGCACCTGTTTAAGCTGCTCAAGCGGGATGCGCTCCTTGACCTTGAGGTTCAAGAGCACCTGGGGCAGCGAGGTCATCACCTGGGCCAGTTCGCTGAGCGGCTTTTCATTTTCGACCATCACAGCCAGAAGCCTCAGGGACGCCAGCAGACCATCGCCGGTGGTCGCGTGATCGAGAAAAATGAGGTGTCCCGATTGTTCACCGCCAAAGTTGAACCCGCCTTTACGCATGTGTTCCACCACGTAGCGGTCGCCCACATCGGTGCGCTCAAGGCGTATATTGTTCTCCGTCAGGCATCTCTCCAGCCCGAGGTTGCTCATCACGGTGGCGACCACCGTGTCCTTTTCAAGCTCCCCCTTCTGCTTCATCGCCAGCGCGGCTATCGCCATGATCTTGTCGCCGTCAACCTCTTCACCCCGCTCATCGACGACTATAACCCTGTCGGCGTCGCCGTCCAGTGCTATGCCGATATTCGCGCCGCTCTCACGCACCTTGACCGCAACCCTGTCGGGATAGAGGCTGCCGCAGTCGCGGTTGATGTTCTCGCCATCGGGTTCCACACCCAGGGAGATGACTTCCGCTCCCAGCTCCCGAAAGACGGCTGGGGCCACCTTGTAGGCCGCGCCGTTGGCGCAGTCCACGACGATCTTGATCCCCTCCAGGGTCAGGTGGGGGGGGAACCTGGATTTCAGGTGGACGATATAGCGACCCACCGCGTCGGCTATCCTGTAGGCCTTGCCCACCTCAAGATCGGTGGGCCTCACGTGCTCTATCATGTCGCCGAAGACATGGTCCTCAATCGACAACTCCACCTCATCGGGCAGCTTGAAGCCGAAGCGGTCAAAAAACTTGATCCCATTGTCCTGAAAGGGGTTGTGCGACGCGCTGATGACCACGCCCGCATCGGCGCGCATGCTGGCGGTGATGAACGCGATGCCGGGGGTTGGCAGCGGCCCGACAAGCAGGATGTCCACGCCCATGGAGCAGATGCCGGACGCCAGCGCGTTCTCCAGCATGTACCCCGACAAGCGGGTGTCCTTGCCGATCACTATGGAGTGGCGGCCCTTTTTGCGTTCCTTGAAGATATGCGCCGCCGCGCGACCGACCTTGACCATCATTTCGGTGGTCATCGGATCGATATTGGCGATGCCTCGTATGCCGTCGGTTCCGAAGAGCCTTCGCAATTGCCTACCTCGTCTGAATGAATATGTGTTTATTAAAAGCCGCGCAGGAGCCCTTAAAACGGGCGGTTACCTCTTCTCGGTATGGCCGTTTTTAATGACCATGACCTCCTGGGGCATAATCTCAATGAGTTTGAGACCTTCGGGGGTGGCGACCATTACCTTGGCCGGACCCCTGGCCCGGGCGGCGGAGTCGAAATACACACTCACGGGGATATCTTCCGCGCGCAATCTGCCAAGCGTAGCCAGCTTGCCGCCAAGGCGTATCTCGACGGTGGACGGTTTGGCGACAAACCCCTTGGGGACCTTTACCGGCACCTGCAGGAATTGGCGCTCGCCCACCATCTCCTTGATGACCACTTCGATGGTGATCTCATCGTCACCGGTGCGCTTCAACGTCGGGTCGGGGGGAGCAATATTCACGGACCTGGAGAGGTTGCCCTCCAACCCGGTTATGTCCACCACCTCGGTTGCTATCTCACGAAGCGCCTTGAGGTGCCGCTCCGCCCCTTCGATCTCCACCTCGGCCGGGTTGACCAGCACCTCGGCCACCTCGAACCCCTCGGCGGGGACCCCCTTGTATATGGGCTTGATCGTCAAACTCTTGGTGACCTTGTTATCGGCCTGAAGGGTAAGCTCCTGGGGAGATTTCGCCACCACCTCCAGCCCCGGAGGGATGCCCATGCGGGCTGAAAGTATCTCATAGGTGGAGGTGCCGGGCTGCATGCCGGTGAGGTCCAGCGTGTAATTGAGCGTCGCCGAACGCGCAGTGGACAAGAGCGGCCTTGGCCCGACCAGCCTGACGCTGATGTACTCGGGGACCTGGCTCAGAACCACCACCTCTTCGGGGGTGTTGGCCAGGCGCAGAGGTATCTTGAAGTGCTCCTCGCTCTGCTCTCCGCTCATGACCCATGTCCACAGGATGCAAGCGATGAGCAGGGAGACGAGCTTCACTCCCCAGTTCTCGGTGAACGCGTCGCGTAACCACTGCCAGTTCACGCCGTCTTATCCTCCTTTGACCTTGCCTTCTTTTTCTTCTTGCCCTTCGTCGTATAGCCGGTGCCGTAGAGCAGCCCGTAGAGAACCTTTCTAAGGGTCTTGCCGTCCAGGTCACGGGTTATGCGGCCATTGACCACCACCGAAATCCTGCCGGTCTCCTCGCTGACCACTATCGCCACCGCGTCGGTCTCTTCGGTTATCCCCATCGCCGCCCGGTGGCGCGTGCCAAGCTCCTGCTCAAGATCGACTCTGGTCGTCAGGGGCAAAAAGCACCCTGCCCAGATGATCCTCTCCTCGGCAACTATCACCGCCCCGTCGTGAATGGGCGAATAGGGCAGGAAGATCGACTGGAGCAGCTCGGAGGAGAGCACCCCGTCGACAAAGCTGCCGGTCTCGATATGGCTGCGAAGCCTCGTTTGCCGCTCAAGCACAGTGATCGAGCCGATTTTTTTATTGGCCAGGCTCACCGTGGCCTTGGCGAGCTCTTCCACCCTGTCGGTGGTGGCGCCGCCGCCATCAGTGGTGGGCCGCATAAAGCTGCTCATGCCCATCTGGGCCAACGCACGCCGGATATCATTTTGAAAAAGTACAACCACGACCAGGATCAACGAAGAGAAAAAAGCGTTCAGGATCGTGTTCAACGTCACCAACTCAAGCCGCTGGCTGGCGATGAACGCGCCCAGGATCAGTATGAGTCCCAAAAGTATCTGGAAGGCGCGCGTCCCCTTGATGAGCAACAGTATCCGGTAGATGACGTACGCCACCACCAGTATGTCGATCACATCATGGGGAAATCTGAAGCCCGCCAGAAAATTGAACAACGTGTATCTACTCCCGTCCAGAAGTCTTGACCGCCCAGGCCATGTCAACCGCCCTGCGGGTCGGCCCCACATCGTGCGCCCTTATTATTCTCGCGCCGCTATTCACCGCCAGCACGGCTGCGGCAAGCGAACCCTCAAGGCGCAGCTTCGCGTCCTCTATGCCCAGGATCTTGCCGATAAACGACTTTCGGCTCGCGCCAACCAGAATGGGCCTGCCAAGGCCGGTGAACTCTTCGAGCCTCGCAAGCAACTCAAGGTTGCCCCGCACCGATTTACCGAACCCGATACCTGGATCAACCGCTATGCACTCACCGTCCACACCGGCAGCCAGCGCCAAAGTGATACTCTCATCCAGCAGACGGTATACCTCGCCCACCAGATCGTCGTAACCGGTCTCGGACTGCATGTCGCGGGGCGTGCCGCGCATGTGCATCACGATGAGACCCGCGCCGGTTTTAGCGGCGGCCTCACCCATCTTGGGATCGAGCCTGAGTCCGCTTATATCGTTAATCATACCAGCGCCTGCGCTGACCGCATCCAGGGCCACCGAGGCCTTGTAGGTATCCACCGAAATCGGGGTGGCGGTCTTAGCCGCAAGCGCTTCGATCACCGGTATTATGCGGGCCAGTTCATCTTCTCTCGTCACCGGGGCGGCCCCTGGTCGTGAAGACTCGCCGCCGATGTCCAGGAGGTCCGCGCCCTCATCCACCATCGACAGCCCCGCGTCAATGGCTGCGCGGGTGTCGAACATGTCGCCGCCATCGGAAAATGAATCGGGGGTCACATTGATGATCCCCATGACCAGAGGCTTGGCTTCAAGGTCCAGCACTCCGCCGGTCCATCTCAGCGACTGCTCGCCCTTCCCGACATTCAGAACCGACATAATCTCCGCACTCAACCGCTTCAGCCCGAAGGGCTGCGCCTTGAGCTTCTTCGAGAGCCGGATCATCTGCTTTCTGGTCCCCATTATCAGGGCGTCGGTGCGCTCGACCGAGCAGTTGATCACACCCCGGGCCACTGCCGCGTCGGCGCCTACCGAGAGCGCCTCCTGCTTGAGGATATTTCCGGCGGCGACCTTGATTCCCTCCACCTTGAGGGCGACAGCGCGGGCCTTGTCGATCATGCGCCCCACACCGGCTGCATCCGCACCGGTGCGTTCAAGCTCTTTTATCGCCGAAGCCCTGTCGGGCAGGGTCAAGTTGCGCACTTTAAATTCCAATAGCCCTACTCCAAAAACCCAGGAACTTGTTGAGAAGCCCCGGATATCCTCCGATTGACGTTGTCAGGGGGCAAAAAATGATCCTCGAAATACTTATTAGGTATGCCTGCGGTCATTTTTCTTCCCTTCCTAGCCCTCGAATGATCTTCGGGGCTTCCAGTTTATCGTCGGCTTAGCTGGAGGTTTGCCCGCATCGGCTAAAATTTCCGGTTCAGCGTTGTTCCTCGCTTCAGGAGAGTTTTCCAACAGCCTCCTAGAAATCAAACTTTTCCTGGCGAGGGTCTTCCTCCGCCGCCTGGTCAACCGTCTGGTCAACCGTCTGGTCAGGGGCTTGGTCAGGCGCACCCTGCACCACAGTCTCCCCAGCCTCATCACTTCCGGCCTCATCACTTCCGGCCTCGACTTCTACCTCTTCGTCACCGCCACCGTTGCCGTTACCGTTGTCCTTGTCGGGAATCTCAGGCAGAGTTTCACCGGCGACCACCTTATCCACCTCTTCGGAAGAGAGGGTCTCACGCTCCAAAAGGGCCTTGGCAAGATTTTCAAGGGCTTCGCGGTTCGCGGTTATCGCTTCCTCGGCGCGTTTTAGCCCGTTTCTCACCATGGAGCGCACCTCTTCGTCGATAGCTTCAGCTGTTTTCTCGCTATAATCCTTGGGGGCGGCGATCTCTTTACCGAGAAACACATGCTCCTCTTCGCGCCCATAGGTGAGCGGTCCCAGCTTATCCGACATGCCCCACTTGCAGACCATCTTGCGAGCCATCTCGGTGGCGCGCTCAATGTCATTGGTGGCGCCGGTGGTTATCTGCCCCAGCGCTATCCATTCGGCTGCGCGCCCACCCTGGAGCACTACGAGCTGGTCGAGCAGGTAGTCACGCGAGTAGTTGTGCCGCTCATCGATGGGCAGGTACTGGGTGACGCCAAGGGCTCTGCCGCGAGGGATGATCGACACCTTGTGGATCGGATCGGCGTGCTTAACCTTCAGCCCCACCAGCGCATGCCCCGCCTCGTGGTAGGCCGAGTTGTTGCGCTCCTCTTCGGTGAGCACGAGGCTGCGACGCTCCGCCCCCATCAGCACCTTGTCCTTGGCCTTTTCAAAATCTTCCATGCCCACCGTGCTCTTGCCTTCGCGGGCGGCGTTCAGCGCGGCCTCGTTGACCATGTTCTCCAGATCGGCCCCGGAAAACCCCGGAGTGCCCCTGGCGAGCACCTTCAGCTTCACATCTTTATTTAGCGGCACCTCCTTGGCGTGGACCTTCAGGATACCGGCGCGACCATTGATGTCGGGTCTGGGGATGACGACCTGGCGGTCGAAGCGGCCGGGCCTCAAGAGCGCCGGGTCAAGAACGTCGGGGCGGTTGGTGGCGGCTATCAATATGACGCCATCGCTGGATTCGAAGCCATCCATCTCGACCAGCAGCTGGTTGAGCGTCTGCTCCCGCTCGTCATGGCCCCCGCCAAGCCCCGCGCCGCGATGGCGGCCCACGGCGTCGATCTCATCAATGAAAATAATGCAGGGTGCGTGCTTCTTGCCCTGGATGAAGAGGTCGCGCACGCGACTTGCGCCAACGCCGACGAACATCTCCACAAAGTCGGAGCCGGAGATGGTGAAGAACGGCACCCCGGCCTCGCCTGCGATGGCTTTGGCCAAAAGGGTCTTGCCGGTTCCGGGAGACCCCATGAGCAGCACGCCCTTGGGTATGCGCCCTCCCAGCTTCGTGAACTTCTTGGGGTTTTTCAGAAAATCAACGATCTCCCCGACCTCTTCCTTGGCCTCGTCTATGCCCGCCACGTTGGCGAAGGAGACATCGGACTCATCCTTGTTGAGCAGCTTCGCCTTGGACTTGCCAAAGGTCATCGTCTTGCCGTCGCCCTGCATCCTTCGCATTATGAAGAACCAGATGCCGATGAGCAGCAGCCACGGGATGAGGTTGAAGAGGTAGGTGACGTAGATAGGCGTGGTCTCTGCCGCCTCCACCTTGATCGTCACTTCAGCGTTTCTCAGGGTCTTTACCAGCTCGGGATCATCGGGGGAGATGGTAGCGAACGCGGTGCGGTCGGTGTAGAAGCCCACGAGGCGCTCGCCCTGGATCTCCACCTCGGTCACGCGGCCCTGCTCCACCGCCTTGATAAAGTCGGAGTAGGAGACCATATCGCGCTGCTCGTCGCCCACGCTGAGGAACTGGAATACGAGCAGGCCGATCACTATTATCAGAGCCCAGAGAGCCAGATTTTTATAAACCGGCTTCATCGGGCGGGACGTTGTACTCATCGCTTAACACTTCTCCTTGACTTCATTAAATGACGCACTCTCGCATCGTAAAAACGTTTCACCTGTAACCTATCTATTTCTATCACAGTTTTGCGCATTCCTCCACGAGTTTCGCCCACATTGCGGACATAAAAAAGGGCCGCGCCCTTTTACGCTGGACGCGGCCCTTCCTGTGCGTTTGGCCCGATGAATTACTAGTCCACCGGCAACTCTCTCCAGACAAAGCGGAAGTTGGAGCCGCCCAGCTGGTAGCTGATGCCGATGTAGTCGACGCGATAATCGGTGGACGGGTCCGCATAATACGTTGGGTCATAGTAGAAGGGACCGTTCCCCTCAAGGTTGGAGACATCAAGTGGGTTGGTCTCTGCAAAATTGGTTATGCCATGGATGTGGTCATAGCGCCTGCTGCCGGGCGGGTCGCCGGTAAGGGCATTTTCATCCATTACGCCGATCTCGAAGTTGCCCAGCATCGTCGCCAAAACCGTCTGGTCGGCGTCTACGTAGGCAGAAGTACCGCTATCCCACTGGAGCCACTTGACATAGACGTTGGTGATTTCCCCTCCGCCCATCAAAGCAGGATCGACGACATGGTCGAAGCGCATCGCAGGAATAAAGATCAGTGGATTCAAATCAGTATCCACCGGCTTGGAGACGGCGAAATCAAAGTAGAAGTGGTCAGTCTCCCCCGCTTTGTTCAACCACCAGTTACCTTCGGGCAGCACATCCGCCAGCATTGAGGGAGTGTCGCCGGTGATGAACTCCAATCCCCACTCGTTTGTGGTTGTGGTGGTGTCGGTCGTAGAGAAGATGTTTATGTTGGAGTTGGTAGCCGCCGTCGCGGTGGTATCGCTCTTGAAACAGTACTCCTCGCCGTCGCTGATTGTCGTACCCACA
>JAUVAU010000067.1 GCA_030591565.1 Deltaproteobacteria bacterium
ATGGTGAGCCGTGCAGGATTCGAACCTGCGACCACCTGATTAAAAGTCAGATGCTCTACCAACTGAGCTAACGGCCCATATTTTTTTGGAGGAGCTTTTATACTCGTAGCCCGTCCGGTCGTCAAGTGTCAGGTTGCGTAGGGGCTGCTAATTTCCAATGTTTGTTCGCGGCCCGGTCCGATGGACGCCAGCACCACCGGTTTTCCGATCGCTTTCTCTATGCGCGCCAGCAGTGTGTGTACTTCGGCGGGCAGTTGATCCAGCTCGGTCATTTTGCTTATGTCCGCTTCCCAGCCGGGGAGCGTTTCGTAGATCGGTTTCACGTTGGCTATCTGATCGGTCTGGCCGGGCAGGTGTTCGATGCGCTTTCCGTCCAGCTCGTAGGCCACGCATACTTTTATCTCGCCCACTCCGCCAAGTACGTCGATCTTGGTGACGGCGAGGCCGGTCAGTCCGTTTAAATGTGCGGCGTGTTTTAGCGCCACCAGGTCGAGCCAGCCGCAGCGGCGCGGTCTGCCGGTGGTTGAGCCGAATTCCGCTCCCTGGTTGCGCAGCCGGTCGCCTGTTTCACAGTCCAGTTCGGTGGGGAAGGGGCCTGCTCCCACGCGGGTGGCGTAGGCTTTGGTGATGCCTATGATGTTCTCCAGCGCTCCGGGGCCGACTCCGGTGCCTGGTCCGGCGTTGCCCGAGACGGTGTTGGAGCTTGTGACGAAGGGGTAGGTGCCGTGGTCTATGTCCAGCAGCGCGCCCTGTGCGCCTTCGAAGAGGATGTTGCGGCCATCTTCCACCCACTGCTGCATTTTGACCGTGGTGTTGGTCACGAAGGGGGCTAGCTTTGCGCCCTGGGGGTTCAGCTCGGCCAGCACTTCTTCAAGGTCCAGCGGTTCTTCGTCGTAGTAGCATGTAAGGAGCGCGTTTTTTTCTTCGAGGAGGATTTTCATCCGCTCGCGAAGTTTTTCCGGGTCTATCAGGTCAGCCATGCGGATGCCGCGACGGGACGCTTTGTCCTCGTAGCAGGGGCCGATGCCGCGCCCGGTGGTGCCGATCTTTTTCTCCGGCGAGGCCTTGGCTTCGCGCGCCATGTCGAGTTTTTTGTGGACCGGGGTGATGACGTGGGTGTTCTCGGAGATCATCAACACGTCGGGAGTCACATTCCTGCCGCGCTCTGCCAGCCGTGAGAGCTCGTCGAGCAATATTCCCGGATCGGCCACCACGCCATTGCCGATGACACACAGCTTGCCCTCATGGAGGATGCCCGAGGGGATGTGGTGCAGGATGATCTTCTCACCCTCGACCACAAGCGTATGCCCGGCGTTGTTGCCGCCCTGGAAACGGACGACCACCTCGGCCTGACGGCTATAAATATCGACTATCTTGCCTTTGCCTTCGTCGCCCCACTGGGCGCCGACGACTACCACGTTAGGCATCTTTGACTTCCTTGATTCAGGTGAGTAAACAAACGAACACCCCAAACCGCCATGGCTCGGGGTGTTCGACTACAGAGTAATTTTTTAGCACGTTTTCAATAGCGACTGCCAGTGAAAACAACGAAACCGGCCGTCAACTACAAGACGAGCTTGTGTACGCTGATGACGTTGTCCAGCTCGCTAAGCTCTTTAAGGGTCTTTTCATCCGGCTCGGTGTCCACGTTGACCACCGTGATTGCGCGTCCGCCGGGCTCGTCACGACCGAACTGGAGCTGGCCGATGTTGATGGAGTTGTTGCCCAGCGTGGTGCCGATGGAGCCGACCAGACCGGGCTTGTCGTAGTTCCACAGGATGAGGATGTTGCCATCCGGTATCGCCTCGATGCCGATACCGTCAATCTCCACCACGCGGGGCTCGCTCTTGCCGAATATAGCACCGGCCACCGAGATGCCGCCGCTCTCCGAGTCCACCTTGAGGCGGATGAGCGAGGTGTAGTCCTCACCATTGCCCGAGACCGTCTCCTTGACCTTGATGCCGCGCTCGCGCGCCACCACGGGGGCGTTGACCAGGTTGACCCAATCGCCGACCACTCCCGACATCAACCCTGAGAGCGCCGCTGCGGTGAGCAGGCTGGTGTGGCCCTCGGCCGCGTGACCGCTGAACTCGATATCAATGCCGCTGATGCCCGAGACGCCAAGCTGCGCCTGGAGCTTGCCCAGACTCTCGGCCAGCTTGATGTAGGGGCGCATCTGCTCCAGTGCTTCCTGGGGCACGCTGGGGACGTTAAGCGCGTTGAGGATGATGCCGCGCACGAGATAGTCGCAGACCTGATCGGCTACCTGTAATGCCACCGCAGTCTGGGCTTCCTCGGTGGAAGCGCCAAGGTGCGGGGTGCAGATCAGGTTGGGGTGGGATATGAGCGGGATGAGTCCCGGAGGCTCCTCGTTGAACACATCCAGCGCCGCGCCCGCGACCTTGCCCGATTCCAGCGCCGCCAGCAGAGCGTCTTCGTTGACGATGCCGCCACGCGCTGCGCAGACGATGTAGACGCCATCCTTCATCTTGGCGATCGTTTCATTGCAGATGAGGTTGGCGGTCTCTTTAAGTTTGGGGACGTGGATGCTGATGAGGTCGGCTCTTTCGTAAAGCTCGTCAAGCTCAACCTGGGTGACGCCAAGTTTGCGGGCGCGCTCGGGGGTGATGAAGGGGTCGTAGGCGATGACCTTCATCTTGAGCCCCACGGCGCGGTCCGCCACGATGGAGCCGATGGCGCCAAGCCCCACTATGCCCAGCGTCTTGCCGGTGATCTCGTGGCCCTGGAACTTCTTCTTTTCCCACTTGCCTTCTTTCATGCTCATGGTCGCCTGGGGGATGTTGCGCACCAGACTCATCATGAGCGAGATGGCGTGCTCGGCGGTGGTGGTGGTGTTGCCGCCCGGCGTGTTCATCACGACCACGCCCTTTTTGGTGGCGGCGGGTACGTCCACGTTGTCCACGCCTATGCCGGCGCGTCCCACCACTTCGAGGTTGTCGGCCACGGCCAGCACATCGGCGGTGACCTTGGTGCTGCTGCGGATGATCAGGCCGTGGTACTGGCCGATGATCTCTTTAAGCTCATCGGGGCTCAGCCCGGTCTTATAGTCGACCTCGACGCCAGCCTCTTCATTCAGAATATCCAGACCCTCGGATGCGAGGGAATCGCTTACCAGTACTCGCTTCATTGGTTAACCTCTCCGAAGTATTTCCATTGCCTTGGCGACGCCTGCGCCCATCACCATATCGTGACCGGCATCGACAAGGGCCATTTCAAGTGCCGAGATGGCGCTGATGACATCGAAGGTATCGGTGTAGCCGAGATGGGCCAGACGCACGATCTTGCCCTTGGCCTGATCCTGTCCGCCGGCCACCGTTACGCCATAGTT
This sequence comes from Deltaproteobacteria bacterium, assembly GCA_030591565.1. Taxonomy (GTDB): domain Bacteria; phylum Desulfobacterota; class Deferrisomatia; order Deferrisomatales; family BM512; genus JAUVAU01. The sequence continues at coordinate 3,350 of JAUVAU010000067.1, forward strand.
TTCACGAAGTAATTTCTTCACCTTCAAGCCATCCACACCCTCGGGGATGACGGCTGCGGTCAGCGCATTGGACGGGCTATCGGGGGCGAAGAGCTTCAACCCCATCGCCTTGACCGCCGCGCGGGTGGCCTCGGCCAGGCGTGTGGTGCGTGCGTGGACCTTTTCCAGCCCCTCTTCACGGATCATATTCAAGACATCGCGAAGCCCCACGAGCAGTGAGACGGCGGGGGTCCAGGCGGTCTGGTCGTCAATATGTTTTTTCCGCTCCAGCGCCAGGTCGAAGTAGAAGCGCGGAATGTTGGAGGTCTTGTTGAAGGTGTCGGCTTTCTCGCTCCAGGCGATGAAGGCGAGGCCGGGGGGGAGCATGAGAGCTTTCTGGCTGCCGGTCACGATGATGTCGATGCCCCACTCGTCCATGGGCAGCTTGAAGACACCGGTGGCGGTGATGGCGTCCACGACCAGGAAGACGCCGGGGCGCTTGCCGGTGATCGCGGCCACTTCCTTGACCGGATGGGCCACCGCGGTGGAGGTCTCGGAGGCCTGCATGTAGACAGCGCGGATTGAGGGGTCGGCGTCCAGCGCCGCTTCAATAACCGCAGGGTCGACTGCTTGCCCCCACTCGACTTTGAGTTCAACCGGTTCGCAGCCGTAGGCTTTCATTATCTTGCCCCAGCGTTCGCCGAACTTTCCGCCGTTGACGAATAATGCCTTGTCGCCGGTGGATAGAAAGTTGGTGACAGCCGCTTCCATCGCGCCGGAACCGGAGGCAGCCAGCATTATCACTTCCTGCTCAGTCTGGAAGAGGTATTTCAACCCTTCGCGGCACTGGGAGAAGATCGGCTTGAACTCGGGTTCGCGGTGGTGAATTATCGGCTGGGCCATCGCCAAAAGGGTCGAGGGCGGCACGGGGGTTGGGCCGGGGGCCAAGAGTATGTTTTTCTTCAACGTCAAATCCTCCCGATCTGGAAGAAAAATTTCAGAATGTGGAAAAGGGCACAAAATGTATCAAACGCGGCGTTTCAGGTCAAGACGAGTAAGCCGCAAAGCGATCAAGTTTTGAGTTTGTTGAAAAACCCCGGATATCCTCCGATTGACGTTGTCAGGGGCGAAAAATGATCCTCGAAATACCTATCAGTATGCCTGCGGTCATTTTTCTTCCCTTCCTAGTTCTCGAAGGATCTTCAGGGTTTCCAGTTTATCGTCGGCTTGGTTGGAGGTTTGCCCAGCATCGGCTATAATCTCCGGTTTAGCCCTGTTTAGTGTTACTCCCCCGCTTCGGGAGAGTTTTTCGTCAGAGCCTCCTAGGTTTTGTCTTTATCCGGATCATTATTTCCAGAGTTGTTTTCGGGTCCGGTTTCGGATTTGGTTTCAGATTTTTGGGTAGCCGGCTTTCTGCGGCGTCTTGTGGGGCGATGCTTTTTGGGCGCGGGCTCGGTTTTTACTTCTCCCACAGGAGTGGTCGTTTCCGGTGCAGAGGTGTTTGTTTCCGGTGCAGGGGTGGTTGCAGCCGCCTCCACGGTTTTGGGCTTTCTTGGCCGACGGGTCCGCCTCGGTTTGGGTTTGGGCGCTTCGCTCTCGGCGGCGGTGGTGGCAGGAGCGGCATCCGTGGCAGGTGAGGAAGGGGGTGTGGGCGCTGCTGCTTGAGCTGGAGCCGAAGCTTGCTGGGCTGGAGCTTCCTGAACTATAGCCGGAGCTTTTTGGGCCGGGGTGGGCTGAACCGGAGTTGGAGCTTGCTGGGCAGGTGTTGTCTTTTGTTCCTCACTACCCGTTTGCGTTCCCGGTGTTTTCGCTCTGGAACGGGGCCTCCTGCGCCGACGTCTTGACTTGGACTTGGGTTTTTCTTCCCCGTCAGTACCAGTCTGCTCCGGCTGGGTTACAGCCCCTGTGCTCTCGGCTTTCGCTTCAGCTGTCTTGTCCGTAGGGGCTGTCATGGCTGCGGGGGTGGTTGTCTGTGCTCCAGCCGCTTGGACTTCGGACGTACCCTGGGACTCTTCACCGCCGGTCTGCTCACGGTTGGCGTTGGAGGGCTTCTTCTTGCGCCTGCGCCTGCGCCGTTTTTTCTTGGGCGCGTTCTCGGTAGCTTCGCCGCCTGCGCTATTGTCGCCGCCGCTTACACTTTCGCCACTGGTAGAGGTTTCGCTGTCCCTGGGTTCGGGGGTGTCTTCGGGAATTGTATCGGGCAGGGCGTCGTAGCTCAGCTGATCCTTCTGCGCCTGGGTGTCGGTGTAGGGCAGCGCTTCACGGTTCAGGAGCCTCGACTGGGAGTAGTCGGCGGGCAGGTTGGTCTCGATCCTGTTCTTGCCGGGCATGGAAAATTCAATATGGTAGACGTTGGGGTGAAAATCCGGCTCCACAAAGACATCCACGAGGGCTTTGAAGCGGTCTTGCAGGTTGTCGAGCTGCTGGCGTTTGCGATTCAAGAGGAAGTTGGCCGCGCTGACCGAGACGCTCACATGGACGCGGGTTATGGCCCTGTTGCGCGCCAGGGTGGCGTGTACGAGTCGCAGCACCGAGAGGGCGAACCCCTCGGGCGAGCGTATCGTGCCGGTGCCTTCGCAGAGCGGGCAGCTTATGGTGAGTTTGGACTTTGCCGACCCCTTCAACCGCTGGCGTGAAAGCTCCATGAGGCCGAACTTGGAGATGGAGCCCACCGAAATCCGCGCCTTGTCATTTTTCAGCGCCTTGTTCAGCTCTTTTTTTACCTTGCCCCTGTTCGAGGAGCTTCGCATGTCGATAAAGTCGATAACGACGAGTCCGCCCATGTCGCGCAATCTCAGCTGTCGTGATACCTCGGTGGCCGCCTCCATGTTGGTGGTCAGCGCTGTTTCTTCAATGTCCTTGCTCTTGGCGCCGCCGCCGGAGTTCACATCCACGCTCACCAGCGCTTCGGTCTGCTGGATGACGATGGAGCCACCCGAGGGCAGCTTGACCTTCTCCTGGTTGATGGCGGTTATCTGGGCTTCCAGTTCATGTTTGGAGAAAAGCGGGGCGTGGCCCTCGTAGAGTTTGAGCTTCTTGGCGTGGTGGGGCATGACCGCCTTGAAGAAGCCCTTCACCCGTTCATATATCTTGGCGTCGTCTACCAGCACCTCGGTTACGTCGGGGGTGAAGTAGTCGCGGATGGTTCGGATGACGATGTCGCTGTCGCGATAGAGGAGGGAGGGGGCCTTGTTGGATTCCTCAAGGGCCTGAATCCGTTTCCATAGGCGGACCAGATAGGTCACGTCGCGCTGCACCTCGGTCTTAGTGCGGTCCATCGCAGCGGTGCGCACGATGTAGCCGACGCCATCGGGGAGGACGGTATCGTCCACCAGCTTCTTGAGCGTCCGGCGCTCTTTCTCATCTTCTATCTGGCGGCTGACTCCCCGTTTGTCCACGAAGGGCATCAGCACCATGTACCTGCCGGGGATGGAGATGTAGGTGGTCAGAGCCGCGCCTTTTTCACCGATCTCGCCTTTTTTCACCTGGACGAGGATCTCGATGTTGCGCTTGAGGTTATCGGCCTTGCGCTCGCCTCCGGTGAAGTACTCGGGGCGTATCTCGCTTATGGCGAGGAAGCCGTTCCTGTCGCGGCCGTAATCCACAAAAACCGCGTCAAGGCTGGCCAGAATCCTGTCCACTCGCGCTTTGTAGATATTTCCTTCAATGAATTCGTCCAGGGAGGTCTCAATGCTGAGTTCGTCGAGCAAGCCATTGGAAACCTTGGCTATCCGGCTCTCCTCCTCGTTGACGACGTTGATGAACATCTGTTTGGGCATAAATTGTGAACCTCTTGTAAAAATGTTTTATTGTGCGCCCATCGACCATTTGCGGGAGGGCGAAAAAATTCAAGTAGTTGCGTGTCGCAGTGCTTATACCAGAGGGCGGTCTATGGTAATAGTATATTGTAGAGCAAATCATCCGCAAACGCCCTATAAATGGCTAATAAATGAATAAAATACGCAAAGCGCAGACAATAGTTCGACGTTTAAACCAATCGATTACCGTAACCAGGCTGAAAAAGGCATTGCGCGGGGCGGGAGTGGCGGAGGCCTATCTGGTGGGCGGGTGCGTCCGCGACGAGGCGATCTCGGTTGCCTCCAAAAGCCCCGACCTCGACGTGGCGCTGCCCCGCGTTGGCGGGGAGGTGGCTCAAAAGGTGGCGGCCAGCCTTAAGGCGACACCGGTGGCGCTGGACTATGAGAATGACACCTGGCGGCTGGGCGACGCGGGCGGGCAGCTCTGCGATCTGGTCGGCTACAGGGCCGGGAACATCGTGGAGGATTTGAAGCGGCGGGATTTTACGATCAACGCAATCGGGTTCGACCTGATGGGCGACAAGGGTTTGCTGGACCCCCTGGATGGTTTGGGGGACCTTGCGCGGGGGACCCTCGCCGCCTGTGGTCCCGGTGTTATTGAGGAAGACCCTCTTCGCGTCCTTCGCGCCTATCGCATGGAGGCTACCCTGCCGGTGGCGGCGTGTGAAGAATTGTCAGCGGAGCTTGCGCGGTGCGCAGGGTTGGTGACGGGCTGCGCGCCCGAACGGATAAGGGACGAGCTGTTCAAGATTCTCGGGGGCGCTCGCGGCGCGCGGACGATCAGGAAGATGTCTGAAGGGCCTATTCTTACCGAGCTCTTCCCCTTCATGGAGAAGTGGCGGGGGATGTATCAGGGGGAGTACCACGCCCACGACCTGCTGGAGCACTCGCTGCGTTGCGTGGAAAACGTCGAGAGGCTGGCGGTGGAAACTTTTGATGGCGAGCTGGGCCAGGGGCTGGAGGCCCATTTGGCCGCTTATCACGAGTCAGCCATCACCCGGGGAGCGCTGCTGAAGTGGACGGCGCTGATGCACGACCTGGCGAAGCCGGAAAAGCTCACCATCGAAGAGGGTGGGCGGTACCGCTTCATCGGCCATGACGTGGCCGGGGGCGAACGGATCGAGTCGGTTATGGAGGGGTTGAAGGTCGGCAAGCGGGCCACCAGGGCTGCCAGGGCGCTGGTGGCGGGGCATATGCGGCTTTTCGGGCTTGCCCATCAGGAGACCCCCACCGTGCGGTCCCGCAGGAGGTTCATCCGCGACCTTGGCGAGGAGACCCCGGAGGCGGTGCTGCTGAGCCTTGGCGACGAGGCGGCGACGGGCGACACCGCCCCGGCCTATGAACCGCTCCTCCTCACAGCCCGCGAGATACTGGAGCTTTACTGGGATGAATCGGAGGAGTGCGAGCCGCTCTTGATGGGCAGGGACCTGGTGAAAGAATTGGGGGTGTCGCCGGGTCCGCTTGTGGGGGAGATATTGGCGCGGATCGCACAGGCTGAGTATGACGGAGAGGTGTCGGACAGGGGTGAGGCGCTTGAATTCGCAAAAGAGGTGTTGAAAGGGTAGGGGGGTCACCTCCCCGGCCAGAAGACCCTGACAGTCAGCACGTCGCCGTTATTCAAGACTTTCACCTGCCCACGGTGCTGGCGCACTATGCCGAGGATGCGCAGCTTGTTTATGACCCCGGGGTTCAGACTGCCGCCGTTGCCGGTCGCGGAAAATTTCAACTCATCCAGGTTAAATGCCGCCCCGGCTCCCACACAGCTTATCGCCAACTCGACCCAGCTCTCATCGCCGGCCCACACCGATGTGGTCGAATCCTCATCCCCCGTCACTCCCACCGGTCCGAGTTGCGCCGAGAGTTGCAGCGCAGTGTCGGTCCCACGTGAAAGCTCCTCGACAAGCAGGGCGAGCATATCCTTCATCTGAAGAGTGTCGGCCTTGGCCAGCACGGGAGGATCGCTCACCTCGACCACCACCTTGGCCGCCAGCAGGCCGGTCCCGGCCAGCGAGGCGAAGCAATCCGTAAAGAAGTCGCCCAGGTTGATTGGAGGAAGCTGGTCGATACTGTGCCGCGCGTGTTCGAGGATGTTTTTAACCAGCTCGGCCCCATTCTGCACATCCCGATTTATCTGCTCCATACTGGCGGCGCATTTATCCGAGATGGGCTCGGTGGACACGGTGAGTTCGGATCGGAGGATTACGGTTTGAAGGAGGTTGGAGAGATCGTGGACGATGCCGCATGCAGCCTGGCCGACAGCGACCGCTGCAAGGCCGACAGTGTCACGAGTGTTCCCATCCATTTTTTTAGCTCCCATGTCAACCCACTCGATTAGGCGGGTTGACACCTTCGAGGGTAATAACGATAATCATTCGCCTGCACCGAAATCGATACCAGCTTCAAAGTGATCTGAAAACCGGATGCGGGCGTAACTCAGTGGTAGAGTATTAGCTTCCCAAGCTGAGAGTCGCGAGTTCGAGTCTCGTCGCCCGCTCCACTTTTTCTTTCCTGTTGTTATCTCTTCTCTTAGGTTTCTACACCCTTCTGGGAATGTTGCAAGGCGTGGGCGCTGAGTCGCGCAGCTTGTACGCGTTTTTTGATTGGATTGGATTTATTATATGCGGGGCTGCTCGCCCCTCTTTGTAGGGATCGGTTGAACAGTATGTGGGGACTGCTCGTCCCCTGCACCCCTCGGGAACTTTCTTCGCGCTAAGAAAGTTCCAGAAAGACGCGCCCCCACAAGCTCTGATCCGCACGCGGACCGCTCGCTGCTCCGGGAACCTTCCGAAGCCGCTCACTCCGTTCGCTTCCGCGTAAGGTTCTGATCCTTCGCCTGCTCGCTTCAACCGCTTGAAGGGGAGGGTAGGTCAAAGGCATGGGTCAAGGGCATCTGAATGGGTCGGGACCTCGGCTCGTGCCGACCCTTTAATCTCTGAGGGTTGTATTCCCCGCCGCTTGCGGCGTAGTCTGGCTGGATGAGCGAATACATACATAAAAGTCACA
>JAUVAU010000052.1 GCA_030591565.1 Deltaproteobacteria bacterium
CGGCAAAGCCTTTGTTGGCCAATACGCGGGTGATCGCCGCGGTCAGCGTTGTCTTGCCGTGATCGACGTGCCCGATCGTACCGATGTTGACGTGTGGCTTTGTTCTTTCAAATTTTTCCTTAGCCATTCCTTACCTCCTAATTCGAACGGGCTGCCTTTTGGCTTGCCCACGGCCCCTGGTTTGGACCCTGGTAAAGATTGCAAATCTCGTTCGCTTTGTCTTTAATTTAAACTTATGGCCCATGGGCCCAAAATCTTGTCACCCTACCAGCGGAAATGGGCGAAGGCTTTGTTTGCTTCGGCCATCGCGTGGGTGTCGTCTTTTTTCTTCACAGCACCGCCGCGGCTCGCCAATGCGTCGAGAATCTCGCTTGACAGACGCTCGGTCATGGTGCGCTCACCCCTGGACCGTGCATAACCCACCAACCAGCGCAGTCCCAACGAGGTACGCCTGCTGAAGGTGACTTCGATCGGCACCTGGTAGGTGGAGCCACCAACGCGTCGGGATTTCACCTCGACCACGGGCTTGATGTTGTCGAGCGCCTGGCGGAATGCTTCGAGGCCAGACTGACCGCTTTTTTCTTCAACGGTATCAAGGGCGCCGTAGACGATACGCTCGGCAATGGACTTCTTGCCGTCGAGCATGATCTTGTTTATCAGTTTGCCCAACAGTGCATCGCCGTAGCGCGCGTCGGCCACATTGCGGAAACGATCCGACTTATGCGTGGTCTTCTGTTTGACTTCTTCTTTTTTCTTCCTGGGTTTGAAAGCCATGCCTACTCCTACTTGGGCTTCTTGGCGCCGTACTTGGAACGACCGCGACGCCTGTCGGACACACCGGAGGAGTCCAGCGTACCGCGAACAATGTGGTAACGGACACCGGGAAGATCCTTGACTCGACCACCCCTGACCAGAACAACGGAGTGCTCCTGCAGGTTGTGCCCGACGCCAGGTATATAGACGGTGACCTCTTTGCCGTTGGTGAGCCTCACACGCGCAACTTTACGAAGCGCGGAGTTGGGCTTCTTGGGCGTGGTCGTGTATACGCGAACGCATACGCCACGCTTTTGCGGACAAGCATCGAGCGCCGGAGAATCAGTACGCTTCTTGATGCGACGGCGTCCCTTACGGATCAACTGGTTAATTGTGGGCATGTAACCTTCCTCGCTTACCGTATTCGTTTCGAAAAAACACCGCACCCCACGCAGGCCCACCTGCATAAGGATGAAGGGTATTTAAAACTATCTGGTTGTCGTTACTTCTTCAAAGTACAGTTGGGCTGTATAGCGATGTGATCGCTTGTCGGCTCGTACCCTTTACCAAGCAGCCCTGGCAGTGGAGCCGTCGGAGGTAAAAAAACCTCCTTGAAGAGTGCCGACTATAAACTTGCATCGCCGACGGTGGGCCTTGCGACCCGATTCCTTGAATAGACAGGCTTTTCAGACTGTTTTCACTCAAGGAGGCGGAAAGCTAACACACACTCAAAGTCTCGCGCAAGACTTTTTTTAGGGAAGCTCCCTATGTTTTTTTATTTAAGAAAATGTTTGAGCTTTTTGCTCCGTGTGGGATGCCTGAGTTTGGAAAGCGCTTTGGCTTCGATCTGCCTTATCCGCTCTCTCGTGACGGCGAAATCGCGGCCAACCTCCTCAAGCGTATGGTCGGATTTTTCGCCGATGCCAAAACGCATCCTGAGCACTTTTTCTTCGCGCGGCGTGAGCGAGCCGAGCACCTCGCGGGTTTTCTCCGAGAGGTTGGACAGGACCGCCATATCATCGGGGGGCATAACCTTCTTATCTTCAATGAAATCGCCGAGATGGCTGTCCTCTTCATCCCCTATGGGGGTTTCGAGGCTGATAGGCTCCTTGGCGATCTTCAACACCTTGCGTACCTTGGCCGGGCTCATCTCCATGCGTTCGGCAATCTCTTCGGGCTTGGGCTCGCGCCCCAGCTCCTGGACAAGATAGCGGCTGGTGCGCACCAGCTTGTTGATCGTCTCGACCATGTGCACCGGGACGCGGATCGTCCTCGCCTGGTCGGCGATGGCGCGGGTTATCGCTTGCCTTATCCACCATGTGGCGTAAGTGGAGAACTTGTAGCCGCGCTGGTACTCGAATTTGTCCACCGCTTTCATCAGGCCGATGTTGCCCTCCTGGATCAGGTCCAGGAACTGCAACCCCCTGTTCGTGTATTTTTTGGCGATGGATACGACCAGCCTGAGATTGGCCTCGATCAATTCGGACTTGGCCAAATCTGCTCGCAGCTTGCCCGACCTGATGTCGTTGACCTTGCACTTCAAAGCGTCGCGTTGGAGTCCGGTGCGTTTTTCCACCAGGGAGACCGTATCGTTGTGGCGCAGGATCTCTTTCCGAATCCGCTTGATCTGATCGGGACGGCGTGAATATTTGAGGCAGATGTCCTTTAGTTCCATCGAATCGCACTCGACGAGAAACTCCTCGGGCGCGATGTCCATCGTCTTGTTGATCTTCCGAAGCGCCCGCTCGGTCCGCTTGATCTCATCGGCGAGATGGAAATAGCGCTCGACTATGCGCTCGACGACGGCGTCTTTTAACCCAAGGGATCTGAAATGGGCGAGCATTTCCGCCTGGAGGAGCTGGATGCGCTTGGTCTGGCTCTTGGGATCGGTGCCCTGCACCATCTTGGCGCGGCAATGGGTACGCTTTTCATCGCACGTATTAATGAGCGAGATCGTATCCATCACCATTTCCATATGGGCTTTTAGCGCAGCCTCTTCAGCTTCGGCAGTGCGCAGCGCGGCCTCTTCTTCATCCTCTACCTCTACCTCTTCCTCTTCGACAACCTCCCCCTGGGACTCAACTGCCGCTTCGTCGCCCTCCTGGGTGGCTCCTTCTTCACCACCCTCTTCAGCGGAGTCCTCTTCCTCTTCGGTGGTCTCCTCTTCAGGGCTATCGACGACGGTGCGTAGACTCAGCTCTTCATTTTCCAGTTTACGCCCTATCTCGACCACCTCTGCAACTGCGAGCGAGCCGGAAAAAGCCGCGTCAAAAACTTCGTCGAGGCCAGCCTCTATCCGTTTGGCTATCTCAACCTCTCCTTCGCGGGTCAGGAGGGAAACCGAGCCCATCTCTCTCAGGTACATGCGCACGGGGTCATTGGTCTTTTCGAAGAGACTTTCGTAGTCGGCGGTCTCCTCTTCCTCCTCCTCTTCTTCTTCCTCTTCGGCGGGAGCTTCGCCTTCACCCTTTTTCTCTTTGTCCTTACCTGCCTGCTCGGTGTCCTCGCTCATCTGATCTTCATCGACCACCGCGATGTCGAGGTCGCGAAACATCATTATGAGTTCGTCGAGGGTCTCGGGGTCCACCATCTCTTCGGGGAGAGCGTTGTTGATCTCCCTATAGGTGATGAAGCCGCGGTCCTTGCCCGCTTCGAGAAGCTCTTCAACAGCTTCCATGCGAATGCCTCTGGCCATATAGTAATGTCTCCCTGCTCTATTAACCGACACGCGCCAATCGGGCGCGCATCGCATACATAACCGTAATTATGTGCGTTTGTGTTCAATTTTACGGGCCGCACCCGCCACGCTTTGGGCCAGCCTACAGTTGCCCAAGCGGCAGGAGTTTTCCAGTATAGTGCTAAAAGGTCAAGTACCTTTTAATTCACCATCTATACGCTTTTTCTCTTCGGCCAGGCGAACCAGCTCTTCTGTGTCGCCTCTTTCCTCCGCCATTTTCATCCTTCCGACCAAATCCGCCGACATTTTGGAGAGCCTTCTTTTTTCAAGCATTCCAACAAGTTCGTCATAGTCGCCGGGGGTATTTTCCATCAGCAAACCGGCCAGAAAATCACGCATGTTTTCCGGGGCGGATTCGATGGGAAAACTTTTTACGGATTCGGTGCAGGAAGCTATGAATTTTGCCGCCCCCCTCAGCGTCTCGTCATCGATCCATTTCTGCGCCCCCTCGGTTATAAAACGGCTGCGCTTGTCCGGTTCATGTATAAGCCGCCTCACCAGCTCCAGCTGCTGGCGATCAAAATCCACCTTCTGCACGACCGGTTCGCTCTCCTCTTGGGCGGAACCAAAGCGGGTCTGCTTTTTCTCAGCTACTTTTTTGCGCAGCAGGTTTTCATCCACGCCGAGCAGCTCCGCGCCCCGCTTCATATATTCGTTCTTGCCAAGCTCGTCGCCCACAGAGCGCAAAAATGGGATCACCTCGTCAACCGCTCTCAGCCTGCCGCCCACGCTCTTCATGTCGTTTCTCGCCGCGATCATATCGACGGTCAACTCAAAGAGCGGTGGAGCCTTGTCGATCAGGGTGTTGAGATCGCCACCCGCTCCCACGAAGCTGTCGGGGTCTTCGCCGTCGGGCAGCGCAACCGCCCTGCAGGGGAAACCCGCGCTCAGAAATATCTCCAGGCTTCTCTCCATCGCCTTGCGCCCGGCATTGTCACCATCGTATATCAGTACGGCTTCATCGGCCCGTCGGCGGATCGCCTCCACGTGCTCGCGAGTGAGCGCGGTGCCAAGGGTCGCGAGGCATCCGCTGACCCCGCGCTGGTGCAGGATGACCACATCCATGTAACCCTCGACCATCAGCGCACGTCCGCTCTTTCTCAGCGCCTCGGTCCCCTGGAGGAGTCCGTAGAGCACCCGTCCCTTGTGAAACACCTCAGTCTCCGGGCCGTTCAGGTATTTGGGGGTATCGTCCCCCATCACCCTGCCGCCAAAGCTGACCGTCCTGCCCATCGAGTCGGCTATGGGGAAGATCAACCGATCGCGGAATCTGTCGTAGTAACCGCCATTCTTCCTGGGAAGGAGCATACCAGCCCGCTCGGCAATCGCCAGGTCATAGCCCTTGCTTGCGAGGAACCTCGCGAGGTTGTCCCAACCCTTGGGAGCACACCCCAGTGAAAAGGTCTCCGCCGCCTCCTCTTCGATGCCTCGCGCCCTGGCGTATTCCCGCGCTTCTTCTCCGGCGCGGCCTTCGGTGAACTGGTGGCGGTAATAGCGCTTTGCGAGGTCGAGAATCTCAATGTGGACCTCGCGCTCGCGTCGGTGCTCTTTCTCCGACTCGCTCTCCTCAACCCTGGGCAGATCAATACCGGCGCGCTTGGCCAGCATCTCGGCGGCCTCGGGGAAGGAACGACCCTCCATCTCCATCAGGAAGGTAAAGGCGTTGCCCCCTTTTCCGCAGCCAAAACACTTGAAGGTGCCCCGCTCCTCATTGACGGTGAAGGAGGGGGTCTTCTCAGTGTGGAAGGGACAAAGCCCCTTTAGCGAGCGGCCCGCGCGTTTGAGCTGGACGTGCGTGCCCACCACCTCGGCTATGGAGAGGCGGTCGCGGATCGACTCAATAATATGCTCGGGTATCCTAGCCACTTATTTCGCTCACACCAGCTCCACCCAGGTTATTGCCTCGTCGTCCTCTTCCTCAAGGTGCCTATTCAGGCCGGGGTCTTCCTCTATCCGTTCCCTTATGGCGCGGCGCAAAGCGCCGGTGCCCCTGCCATGCACAACCCTGAAACGCTCGAAGCCTCCGAGAAGCGCCTTATTGACTGACCTGTCCAACTCTTCCAGCGCTTCGCCCACCGTCATGCCGATGACTTTGATGTCGGGCGACCCCCGCTGCGCCTCCACCGTCACCCTGCCGACCTTTGGGTGTTCACGGGGCGGCTCAACCTGTTCATCGCAGGGCGCAAGAGCATCCACAGGGACCGTCGTGGTAAGGCCGCCGACGGCAACCCTGACCCTACCCGATTTTGGAGGCGACTGCACGGTGGCGCGCTTACCCAGAGGCACCACGAGCACTTGAACCCCCTCCACCAACTCCGGCAACGGCCCAAGGGGCTTTTCCGGTTGGGGCTTGGGGAATCTCTTCTCCACCTCTTCGGCCACGTTGTCTATCTTGTCACTCGCCTCACGCTCCCTGGCCTCACCCTTCTCGACGGATTTAATCGCCTGTGAAAGACCCTTTCGCATGTCGCGTATCAGCGCCAGCGCTTCTTTTCGCGCCTCTTCACGGGCGAGGCGGCGCTCATTTTTGGCCTCCGCCACAAGTTCGGCCTGGCGGCTCCTGTCTCTTTCCAACTCGGCAGAAAGATGGTCGGCCTGCTGGGCCGCTACCCTGGCCTCATCCCTGGCGCGCTCAAGGTCAGCCACGAGTTTGGCTACCCGGTCGCCCTTTTCGCCGGTGAGCGACTTGGCCCGGTCCAGCACGCGCTGGGGGACTCCCAGCCGCTGGGCCACGTCGAGCGCGTTGGATGAACCCGCCTGTCCGTAGAGGAGGCTGTAGAGCGGATTCCCCGAGTCGGGGTCGAAGGCGACGGCTGCATTAACCGCCCCGCTGGCGGCGTAGGCGTAAGCCTTCAGCCCGTCCAGATGTGTCGTGGCGGCGACCTTCACGCCCATCTCGGCCAACTCTTCAAGCACGGCAACGCTAAGCGCCGTCCCCTGGGAGGGGTCGGTCCCCGTGCCCATCTCGTCAATCAGGACGAGCGCTCCCTCACCGGCGGTGTCAAAGATCTCTTTAAGCCGCGCCATGTGCGCGGTGAAGGTGGAGAGGTCGCGGTCGATATCCTGCTCGTCACCAATATCGGCGAGGATCTGCGGGAACCAGCCGACCACGCTTTCTTCCCCTGCAGGTAAGAACAGGCCAGAATGTGCCATAATGGTCAAGAGTCCAATTGTCTTCAGGGCCACAGTTTTTCCACCTGCGTTGGCCCCGGTGATCAAAATCAGCCTCTCGTCACCGTTCAATTTCAGGTCTACCGGCACCACGTCGATGTCGTCCCTTAGCGCCAAAAGCGGGTGTTTTGCGCTTGAGACATCCAGCACCGGCTCGCGGCTAAGGGTCGGCTTCGTGCATTCCAGCCTCTGGCTCAGTTTGAGCTTGGCCCAGAGCATATCCACGGCGGCGACGATTGCAACCTGCGCTCTTATGCGGTGCGCCTCGCCACCCACGTCAGCGGTGAGCTTCATGAGGATGCGCCGGACCTCGGCGGTTTCCGCCTCCTTGGTGGCGTTGACCTTGTTGTTTATCTCCACCACCTCCATCGGCTCCACATAGACCGTCTGGCCGGTGCGCGAGTGGTCGTGGACAATGCCGTTGAGGTACCCCCGAAAATTAGTGGCTAGCGGGACGACATATCTGTTGGAGCGTTCGGTGATGAAATCGTCTCGGACCACGTGTTCATACTCGGTGTCCCTGAGGATTCTCTTTAAAGCACCCAGCACGCGTGAGCGCAACCCCCTGATCTCGCCCCTGAGCCGGAAAAGCTCCGGGCTGGCCGAGTCGAGCACCTCGCCCCTTGGCCCGAAGGTGGCGGCAAACCGCTCCTCCATCCCGTACATGGGGGCGTGCCCGTCGGCCAATTCGGCTATGGGGGAGTTTTCCCGTCCGGCGTCTTCGAGGTACTCGATCACCCTCGTCGTGGTGCGGATTGTCACCCCCACCGACATCAGCCGTTCGATATCCAGGCAGGCGTTGGGGATCGCCGCGTCATCCAAAATGGAATCAAGCAGCGCCATCTCGCCTATGGGAGGGGTGCCAATCGCCCGGGTGAGCATCCCGAACGCTTCAAGCTCGTCCAGGAGGCGCACGGCCTCATCGAACCCGCTTGCGGTCGTCACCTCCGCGCAGGCGGATTTGCCCTGGGGTGTGAGCGAAAGCCCCGAGAGGGCTTCCAGCACCCTGCCGAAATCGAGCACCTTGGCGGCGTGGCGATCCATCAGAGCCTTATCCTGGTTACCGAGGTCCAGAACTTGCCGGCCTCGTCCAGAATCTGATTGAAGAGCTGCTTTAACGGACCGGCGAAAGAAGAATCGGAAAGGAACGATTTACCCAACCCAAGGTGATCGGCAGCTGCCAGCACCGCCCCCGCCAGTATTGCCCCGATGAGCGCCCCGAAGGCAAAACCCGTGAAGCGGTCCACCCCGCCCATGTCTACGGCTTTGCCGGCGTTGCTGAGAAAATGCGCGGTTATCCTTATTGCGAGAAACGGCGTGAAAAATGAAATTGCATACCCGGCCAGCCGCGCAAGCTCCATGCGCATCTCGAATCCTGCGGCGAACATCGCCGATATCGCCTCGCCAAAGGTGACGAAGGCGACCACACCCATTAGCAGCGCGACCAGCCCCAAGGATTCACGAATCAATCCCCGCCACATGCCCTTGGCAGCGAAGATGAAAATAAAACAGATCAGCAGCCAGTCCAGCGGTCTCAGCTTTCAGCCCTCCGCCAGGAGCTGGCGGACCAGCTGGTTCACCAGCTTGCCGTCGGCCTTGCCCTTGAGCTTGGGCATGAGCACGCCCATGACCTTGCCCATGTCCTTTGGACCCTCGGCCCCGCTGGCCTCAATCGCCGCGACGACCTCTCTCTTCACCTCATCCGCACCCATCTGTTCGGGCAGGTATTTTTCTATGATCGCCAGCTCGGCTTTCTCGATGGCGGCCAGGTCGTCGCGTCCCCCCGCCGTGTACTGCTCAATCGAGTCCTTGCGCTGCTTGGCGAGGGTGGAGAGCACCGCTATCACATCCTCGTCGCCAAGCTCCTCGCGCTTTTCGATTGCGCGGTTCTGCAGAGCGGCCTTGACCAGGCGAAGGGCTCCAACGCGCTCTTTTTCACGGGCCTTCATCGCCTCTTTAATGTCGTTTTCAATACGTTCTTGCAGCTTCGACATCTCCAGATCCCCTTTTTCAGCTCATTTGGACAGGATAAATCCGTCCATGCCCTTGGGCTTGAGTTTCTTTTCATAGAATTCAGTGGCCTCGGTCCTGGTCGCAAACCCGCCCACGTAGACCCTGTACCAGGTGCGACCCTTGACATCGGCGGCGACCACGTTCGCTTTGAAGCCCTGCTTTGCCAGCTTCTTGGCTATCGCCTGGGCGCTCTCGGGCTTGGCGAACGACGCCACCTGCACGGTGTACTTGCCGGTGGAGGCGACGGGCGCAGCACTGGCCCTGGGTGCGGCTTTCACCTTGACGGGGGCAACCGGGGCGACGGGCCTGTCGACAACCGTGGTGACTGTGTCCGGGTTAGCCTCAACTGTCTGGGAGGGTTTATCTCTGGACAGCTCAGTTTTAGACAGACCGGCCCTGGACAGTTCGGCTTTAGACAACTCGGACATTTTTTCAGCGTCGGTGGATTCTTCGGCTGCGGTATCGGCTCCCGGAAGCAGAATGCTGGCGTTCATGCCCACATCGCCGTTTTTTTCAATTTCAGTGGGGAGGCTGGCGCTTTCGCCCTTGGCGTTCATCTCATTGTAGAAGGTATAACGCTGGGCGGTGACCGGCTTTCCCACCACAGCTTCTTTTTCAGCGGCCACCTGGGGGACGTACTTCTTGACGTTGAGGTCCGCGGCGAACTTCTCGGGGGTGGCCTCCCAGAGGGATTTGCCCACGAGGACGCCCGTGAGGAAAACCAGCGCCACCACCAGCACCGCACCTATGCCCAGGACCACAACGCGGCCCTGGTCGAATTTGAAAAGCAGGTGTTCGTCACTCTTTCTATAGAAACCCATGCCCGCTTACATCGCCTCCGGTGCGCTAACACCCATTATCGCCAAGCCATTGACCAAAACGGTGCGAACCGCTCCAATCAGCGCCAGTCTGGCCGCAGTGAGTTTTTTGTCTTCAATCAGGAAGCGGTGCTTGTTGTAGTACTGGTGGAACTTGGCCGCCAGCTCCTGAAGGTAGTAGGCGAGCCTGTGCGGCTCGCGTTGCAGCGCTGCGCCCTCCACCACGTCGGGGAAGAGGTGAATGAGCTTCATCAGCTCCACCTCTTCGGGCAGGGTCAGCGGCGAGAGGTCCACGGTGGCCGGGTCGGGATGGGGTACCTTGGCCTCGTCAGCCCCTTTGTAGACGCTGCAAATTCTCGCGTTTGCATATTGCACGTAGAAGACCGGATTGTCCGAAGTCTGGCGCTTCGCCAGCTCAAGATCAAAGTCCAGGGCCGAGTCCGAGCTGCGGGTCAGGAAGATGAAGCGCGCAGCGTCGGCGCCCACCTCTTTCACCACTTCGTCCAGGGTGACGAACTCACCGGCGCGGGTGGACATGTTGACCGGCTTGCCGCCGCGCATCAGGTTCACCAGCTGGACCATCAGGACGTTGAAGGATTCGGGGTCGCGGCCTACCGTCTTCAGGGCCGCTTTCATCCTCGGCACATAACCGTGGTGGTCGGCTCCCCACACGTCCACCAGCTGCTCGAACCCGCGTCTGTACTTATCCAGGTGGTAGGCGATGTCGGAGGCAAAATAGGTCTCGCGCCCATCGCCCCGTACCAGCACGCGGTCTTTTTCGTCGCCATGCTCGGAGGTGCGCAGCCACAGTGCGCCCTCTTCCCTGTAGGCTGCGCCGGATTCCTCCAGCTCTTTCAACACCCTGGCGACCTCGCCGCTATCAAAGAGGGATCGTTCGGAAAACCAGCAATCGAAGACGATGCCAAAATTTTCCAGGTCTCCCCTGATCTCGGCAAGTATCTCGCTGCCAGCCTTGGCGCCAAGCTCGTTGATGGCGGCGTCCTTATCCATCTCAGCGTAGCGCTCACCCTCATTGTCCATGGCGACGCGGGCCATCTTGGTGATGTAGTCGCCCTGGTAGAAATTGTCAGGAAACTCCACTTCGCGGCCCAGCAGTTGGAGGTAGCGCAGGTAGACTGAGCCGCCCAGAGTCTCGATCTGGTTGCCGGCGTCATTGATATAGTACTCGCGCTGGACCTCGAACCCGGCAGCGTCCATCACGCGCCCAAGCACGTCGCCCACCACGGCTCCGCGTCCGTGGCCCACGTGCAGCGGCCCGGTGGGGTTGGCCGAGACGAACTCGACCTGCACCTTCTTGCCGCCGCCCACGCTGCTCTTGCCATACTCGGCGCCGCTCTCAAACACTTGACGCACCACCCGCTGCCACAATCCCGGCGCCATCCTTATGTTGATGAAGCCCGGCCCGGCGATCTCGGCGTGTTGTATAGAACCGTCGCCGTCGCCGAGGTATTTGAGGAGAATTTCGGCCACCGCGCGCGGGGGCTTCTTGGCGGGCTTGGCGAGGATCATCGCGATGTTCGCAGCGTAGTCGCCATGTTCAGGATTTTTAGGATGATCCAGCCGCCAGTTGACGGGCTGGCCCTGGGGTAATTCTCCAGCGTCGACCGCGCGCTGATACGCAGCCATTATCAGGTCTGTGAGGGTCTGTTTCACTTAATTGATGCTTTCTATGTAATTGAGGTTTCCGGTGAATCGTCGGCCTTTGTCCAGAGTTGCCAGCCGCATGATGGGAACCACACCTCTGAAGAAATTTCCAATTTTAGGGGCTTTTTCAACAGCCTCCTGTTGGCGCTAAAGTTTCAAGTTGCTTCTCGCCGTTCAGGCGTTAAGCGAAGGGGTCTTCTATCTTTTTGTGTTTTACGGTTTCTTCTTCCGCTTCGCCCTTTTCTGCGGGAAGCTCTGCTTCTTCCGGGGGAAGCGACACATCTCTGACGAAATCGGGGCAGCCCTGGCCCGATTGCTTGATCGTATGCTTCTTGTCACACTTTTCGCGCCAACCGCACACTGCGCACTGATATCTGACGTTCACGCTCATGGGTGTTTTTCCGGTCTCTATTGAAGAATTTAGGTGTTTTCTACTGTTCTACTATTTAATCAGCGCGGCATAATCGGCTGGGCGACGATCCCCTAAAAAGGGCCACGCCTTGCGCGAATCACCAAGCAGCTTGGGATCGTAATCGATCAGCAGTATACCCTCCTTCATCTCAAGGGGGGCGGTGGTCAGTTCGCCATCGGGCCGCACACAGAAGCTGCCGCCGTAAAAATGCAGATCGCCGTCATCGCCGATCCTGTTCACCCTGATGACGTAGATGCCGTTGGCGATAGCGTGACTGACCGCCATAGCCAGCCAGCGCTCCTGACTGGCAAACGCCGCCGCTGTCGGGAGGATGACCACTTCGGCCCCGGAAAGGGCCAATGCCCTGAAGCCTTCGGGGAAAAAATTGTCCCAGCAGATCTGGACGCCGAGCTTGACGCCTTCGACCTCAAATACGGGGAAACCCCCATCCCCGGGCGTGAAGTAGTGACGCTCCTCATAGTATTCAACGTCGGGCAGGTGCATCTTGCGGTACACGCCCACCGTTTCACCGCTTGCATCGAAGACGGCTGCGCTGTTGTAATACTTGCCGTCCTCACTTTTTTCAAAGAAGGGGCAGACCACCGCTATGGAATGGGTCGCAGCCAGCTCCGCCATCTTGGAGGTGACGGGGCCACCCAGGGGCTCGGCGTATGCGAAGGGCTCGTCACTGGCGGCTGACGGGAACCATTCCCAGGCAAAAAGCTCGGGGAAACAGGCAATTTTTGCACCCTTGGCGGCCGCAGCCTCAAGGTATTGCCCTGCTTTTTTCAAGACCCTGTCCCCGCCGGTTGACGCACAGTATTGAATCGCTGCAATTTTTACCATGAAAACACCTGGAATTTAGTTAAACTCTTGAGTGGGAAAAGATCACGAAAGGTAACCTCCAACGAGCGTAAAAGTCAAGGGTACCACATACCTTTGGGCGCAAAGGAGTAGAGAAATTGCTGGTAAGCCAGATGACCATGACCGAGTTTGACGAAATGCTTGAAAAAACACGCACCGCCGTGGTGCCCCTGGGTTCGACCGAGGAGCATGGAAAACACCTGCCGCTGGACACCGACACGATGCAGGTTTTTCACACCGCAATGATGGCGTCGCAGCATATCCCCTTCTTCGTATGTCCGCCGCTTCACTACGGCTATTGCCGCTCCACCCGCGACCACCCCGGCACCATCTCCATCTCGCCCGGCACCGTGCGCTCGCTCGTAAAAGATCTGGGGCACAGCCTCTATTCGCAAGGGATAAGGGGCATCGTCTTCCTGAGCGGCCACGCGGGCAAGGGGCACATGGCGGCGATTGAAGAAGCGGCGCAGGAACTGGTTGACGAACTGGACGTGGTCGTAGCCGTGGAGTGCGAATACCACTGGGCAGCCGAAGCGGGGGCCGGGGGGCTGGTCGAGACCGAAGATGACGGACACGCAGGCGAGATCGAAACGAGCAGGATCATGGCGCTTGACCCCGGGCTGGTTAAAGGGAGCAGCCCGGAAGAGTACCCCGACTTCCCCACGCCGCTGATAGAACGGGAAAAGCTCACCGCCTGGCCCGGTGGAGTGTGGGGCGACCCCTCGAAAGCCACCCCCCGAAAAGGCGTGGCGCTCTATGAAGCAACCGCCCACAAATTGGTGGAACTGGTCACCCGGATTGAAGCTAAAATAGCTGGAAAAGGATAAACAGCATGACCCTCAAAGCCCCCTCACCCGCTCACTGCACAGCTCGGTGGGGATGAAGGTCAAAAATACCTAAGTATACTGTCCCAAACTCCCGAAATAAAGTGCCTTAACCTACTTGGTTTGTGGTGGTACCTTCCTTTTTGAAAGCTAATCTGGCCACCTTAAGGTACCAGAAGAATGGGTTGATGCAGAAGCTTCTTACCGGTGAAGTCCGGGTAAAAAATTAATTTTTCTTCTGGCAGGCGTTTTAAAAAGTTTCAACGTATATATATGCGGGGTCGGATTTCACTACTGAAATCCTTCATGTTCAAAAAAGAACTTCGCCCGCGTATAAATACAAATAGAGGCAACAACACACTGCCCGGCTGAGCCGGGTAAATCTAAAAGAAAGGGAGGTGAGAAAAATGCCATACACATCAATACATGTAGTACCCCATGTTGGTGTCTGGGGAGTGAGATGGGCTGGGGAAGAGAAACCGCACAAAATGTTTCCTACCCAGAAAGCAGCCGAGGACTACGCCCGGGAAGAATCCAAGAAACGTGGCGCAGAACTGATTATCCATGACAAAGATGGAAAAATCAGAGACCGTGATAGTCACGGTAATGACCCAAGAAACATCCCAGGATAGGGAGAAGGTAAAACAAGTTGGAGACCTCAAAGACAAAACGGCCTGACGCTGTAACGTCAGACCGCTCTTTGAGGTCAGCCTGCCCAAACGGCAGCTGCCGCAGGCTCAGGATGACCACGCATATTTATTAATTTAAATTAAAACCCATCCAAGTGCAAGGCAGCTTCATTTTTTGGAGCAAAAAAAATGTCAATCACAGTAGCAGGACACGAGGCCGAAGGGCCTTACAGTAACACCTCAAAGTTGGAGAACAAGTCGGGGGTCTATCTAATTCTGACCCGTCCAGATAAAGACTCCAAGTGGAAACTTATTGACGTGGGTGAATCGAAAGAGGTCCGGGACCGCATTGAGGACCATGACCGAGAAGATTGCTGGGACCGCAAAGACAGAGGGCTTCGCGGATTTGCGGTCATTTACACCCCCGGCAAGCAGAAGGAAGGTCGTATGGAGATTGAGCAAGACATACGCTCAAAACGCTCAAATCTTTGCGGCAAACGTTAAACTTAGGTGGCCGAGCGGGCTAGTATCCGCTCGGCCACCCTTTTACGCAGAAAACAATTTGAATAATTTGAGGAGTATACCTATTTGCACTCCAGGGTCATGCTATCCGAGGCGAAGTCGAGTTCACGACCCGTTCAAATGCTTTTGACCTACCCTTCCCCGTCCAAGCGGAGCAGTTCAGCTCGTAGGATCAGGAGGTCTTGCGGAAGTGAGCAACGCGAACGGCTCCGAGACCTCCCCGGAGAGGTGAACGATCAGCGCAGCTTGTGGGGCGTCTTGGGGTCAAGGGGGATTGGACGAGCAATCCCCCTTAGCCGCTAAAGCCTCTCGCAGAGAGGCGAGCGGAAGCAGTTAAATACCAGAAAACCAATCCAATCAAACAAAAAAAAGCCAAGCGGCGAGCGTCCCCCCTGCGCGACTCAGCGGCAATCGACATGACAGTCAAAGCGTGACCCGCCCCCTTCCCGCTGGGAGCAGACGAGGTCGCCGTTATGGGCGACCGCCACCGACTTGGCGAGGGGCAGGCCGATTCCGATTCCACACCCTCCAAACTCCTCGCAGGAGCTTGAGTGGTGGTTGATCGCATCGCCTGTGGTGTAGAAGGGCTCGAAGATTCTTTCGCGTTCAGCTTCGGCTACTCCGATACCGCTGTCTTCTACCCGGAAGGTGAGTTTGCCATCGCTGATCGACACATTGACCGCGATCATCCCGCCATCGGGGGTGGATTTAACCGCATTGCGCATCAGCTCCACCACGGCGCGCACCAGCTTTCTCCGGTCGACGTTGATCGTAATGTCCTCGTCCACGAGGTTGCTCACGGCCACATCAAGTTTCCTGACCCGCTTGAATTCAATGCTGGCCGCTTCCAGCTCGACAATAATATTTGAGACCCTGCACGGCTTGGGCTTGATCCACTGCTGGTCGGTCGTCGCCGTGGCCAGGTCGCCAAGGTCGTTGACCACTTCGGAGAGCTTGCCCAGCGACTCTTTGGCCCTTGTTACCAGGTCGGTCACGTCATCGGGCAGCTGGGAGCTCTTCTTTTCAAGGAGTTGAAGCAGACCGTAGGAGACCGCCGTGGGTGTGCGAAGCTCGTGATTGACTATGGCGGCGAACTGCTCCTTGCGGTTGTTGAGTTCGAGCAACCGGCTCATCGTGTGGCGCAGATCCTTGTGCGCTCTGACAAAACGCACGCGCTCTTCGCAGCGGAGCACCACTTTTTCAATCTGCTCGACGCGCACGGGCTTGATGAGAAGGTCAAGCGCGCCATGACGCAACGCCTCCAGGGTGGCCTCAATGGTGGCGAAGGCGGTTATCATCACCACCTCGGTGTTGGGCCACGAGCGGCGGATGCGCCGCATGAGCTCCACGCCATCGATCCCGGGCATCTTTATGTCGGAGAGCACCACATCGGCGGGTTCCCGTTCCATCTCGGCCAGCGCGCTCTCGGCGCTATTGCAAGCTACCGGCTTGCGGCCAATGACGTCGAGAAGCTCGACGATCATTTCGCGTAGCGCGTCGTCATCCTCAACCACCAGGATGCGTATCGGCGCGAAGGGGTCCAGCTCAACCTTTTTTTCTTCTCTGCTTACAAACAACGGGTAGCTCCGAGTGGTTCAAGTTCTACAAGGCTTCAAATTAAACTTCTCAGCCATGTGGACGGGATTGTAGCCCATCTTGGCCTGACGCAAGCCAGTATCGCCCAAGTCCTGCTCCCTGTTGACGAATTTGAAATCGTTAATCGTTTCCGCGCAATAATCACGCGAGAGCAGTTGGGCGAGGCCATCAATACCGGGCCGCGCTTTTTCAAAGTGTACTA
>JAUVAU010000004.1 GCA_030591565.1 Deltaproteobacteria bacterium
ATTTATGAGCCACGTGGAGACGCCCCAGGAGAAGATACGTGAAGAGATGCGGTTGACGCCGCTGCGTGGGCGAATCGAAAATTTCGGGGAAGTTGAGGAGGGGTTTTTCAGCGGACAGGCCCTGCGAGAGGCGCGGCGCTGTCTGCAGTGTCACAGAGAGCTATAGATGGATAGGTTACGTTAATCTTTTATGCCGTGTGCAGCCGCCCCATGAGCGCCACGGCGACTTTAGTATGGAGTTGAAATGGCTACAGGCAAGAAGAAGAAATCACTGGTTGACCGGATTTACGATTTTTTATGTTCGGTCAAGCTCTCACTGGGAGTGTTGATCGCGCTGGCGTTAACGTCGATTTTCGGCACCGTTATCCAGCAGGGCAAAGACGCCTCCACCTATCTGGGCCTCTACGGGGAGACCTGGGCGAAGATTATCGATATTTTTGACCTTGGCGATATGTACTACTCCTGGTGGTTCAAGCTCCTCCTGTCGCTGCTCATGGTCAACATCACCTTTTGTTCGATCAAGAGAATCCCCAAGGCGTTGAGGTTGATGAAGGACAGCGACCCGGTTTACGACAACCGCCCGGTCGCGATCCATGAGCGCTTCAATGCCACCAGCAAGGAGTCGGTTGAAGAGGTGGCCAAGAAGGCCGAAGAGTTGCTCTCTTCAAAGGTGGGTGCGGTAAAGCGCGAGGAGAAAGATGGCTCGATATACCTCATGACCTCCAAGGGCAAGTTTAGCAGGATGGGTGTCTACATCACTCACTTTAGCCTCTTCCTCTTCGGCCTCGGCGCCATAGTGGGCTCCGCTACCGGTTTCAAGGGCGGGGTCAACATCATCGAGGGTCGCACCGCCACCACCGTCTACGACCGCGCTTTGGGCAAAGAGGTGCCGCTCGGTTTCGATATCAGGTGTGATGATTTTGAGCTTGAGCTCTACGCCGCGACCGGTCGCCCCAAGGACTATAAGTCCACCCTGGTGATCATCGAGGATGGCAAAGAGGTCGCCAAGAAGACGATCGAGGTCAATAGTCCGCTGATCCACAACGGCTACTATTTCTATCAGTCCAGCTACGGTCAGGTGGGTGTGCGCGGGGTAACATTATCCGTGGCGGGGCTTGATCGCCGCTATATCCACGTCAACAAGGTGCTGGGCAAAGATAGCGGCCTGGTCATGCCCGATGGCTCGAAGCTTGTGATTCGTGACATGTGGAAAGACCCCGCTGGGCGCGCCCCCGATGGCGTGATGCTCGGGCTGATGCGTGACGGCAAGCTTGTCACCACGGGCAGGGTGTTCGCCAAGGAGGTAAGCCCCAATATGTGGCCGGTGGGCAGCTACCTGGTGAAGGTCAATGAGATAGACTGGTGGAACTACACCGGGCTGCAGGTCGCCAGGGATCCGGGTGTGCCGATTATATGGGCGGGCTGCTTCATAATCACGTTGGGGCTGATGATTTCCTTCTTCATGAGCCACCGCAGGGTGTGGGCTCGCATATCGGAAAAAGACGGTAAGACCAATGTGGAATTTGCGGGCAACGCCAGCAGAAACAGGATCTCTTTTGAGAGATGGTTTGAAGTCTTGTGCAAGGATGCACAGGAAACCTTTGAAAAATAGTCTGTATGTTGTATAAATATTGATTAAGGGCGTCCTTGGAGTATCCGGGCGCCAGGAGTTGATGATGATTAATACGTATAATGATGAAATGTTTGGCATCGCGATGGTTATCTATCTGCTTGCCAGCGTCATCTATGTTGTTTACGCAGTGTCGCAAAACAAAAAAGTCGGTTTGGCTGCTACCCTGATGGCGGTATGCGGATTTTTGGTAAACACCGCCGCCATGGGTGTCAGAATGGTAGAGACCCAGAAGGTGGGTTTTTACGTGCCGCTGTCCAACATGTATGAGTCGATGGTCTTCTTCGCATGGTCCATCATGCTCATATATTTGATCTTTGAATATGTCTACGGATACAAGGTTATCGGCGTGCCGGTGAGTATTCTGGGGTTTTTGTCCATCGCTTTTGTTTCGCTCAATCCCAATATTTCGTCTGAGCTGTCGCCGCTGGTGCCTGCGCTGCAGTCCAACTGGCTGACCTCGCACGTCATCACCTGCTTTATCGGGTATGCTGCGTTCGCGCTCTCCTTTGCGATATCGATCCTCTATCTGATCAAGGGCGATGACAAAAAATCTGGCGGTGACGATGACAAGCCCCCCATTTTGCCGCCCAAAAAGGTGCTCGACGAGCTTTCGTACAAAGCGGTCGCAGTGGGTTTTCCGCTGCTGACGCTTGGCATCCTGACCGGCGCGGCCTGGGCTAACTACGCTTGGGGCACCTACTGGAGTTGGGACCCCAAGGAGACCTGGTCTCTGATAACATGGTTCGTATACGCCGCGTTTTTACATGCGCGTTTTACCGCTGGCTGGCATGGCAAGCCTCTTGCCTGGATGTCGGTTGTCGGTTTTGGCGCTGTGATTTTTACATATTGGGGTGTTAACTTCTGGCTTTCCGGCTTGCACAGCTACGGTTGATCGGGGCGGCAGGGCCAGGGGATGGTTGCAATTAATGTGGCGAGGCTGTGATTCGGTGCAATTTCAGCATTGTCGCATCCTCAGTTGTGGGGGTGTGGGCTTCGCCATTGCCGTAGATCTACATGAGGTATCAGATGAAAGGGAGGAAAATGAATCGCGCTCTGGTGTCGGTAGTCGTTGTAGTTCTGGCGGTCCTTTTCTGGGTTAGTGGTACAGCATGGGCGGATGGGTGCATAACCGATTCCTGCCATGCGACTATGGGGACTGCTGCATACGTTCACGGCCCAGTTGCGGCTGGTCAATGCGTTATTTGCCACTCGCAATCAACGGGCAATCATCCAAGCGGTAGCGGTAGCGATTTTATTCTCTCCGAGCAGGGCGGCAAGGAGCTTTGCTTTGCCTGCCATGAGAGAATGGATCAAAATCCTGTCGTTCATAAGCCTGTGCAAACCGGCGACTGTATAGCCTGTCACGACCCGCATCAGTCAGATGCGGAGCTGATGCTCAAAAAGGCTACTACCAGTGAGTTGTGTTTTGCCTGCCATGATCCGAGCAAGACCCAGAAGGCGGTCGTGCACGGCCCGGTGGCTGCGGGTGACTGCAACATCTGTCACAACCCTCATTCGTCCCAATTCAAGGGACTCACGGAAGAGAAGGGCGCGGAGCTCTGCCTGCTGTGCCACATCGACCGCGAAGAGGAATTCAAGAGAAAATATGTCCATAAGCCGGTCGCTGAGGATTGCTCCAAGTGCCATGATCCCCACGGAACGGACTACTCCTTCATGCTCTATGGCGAAGACAAGAACCTGTGCTATGCCTGCCATACGCGCACCAAGGAGCACATTGACAGCTCGTCGGTCAAACATACTGCGCTGAAAAAAGAAAAATGCACCGCATGCCATACCCCGCATTCTTCAAACTACCCCAGACAGCTCAGGTCGCCGACCAAAGATGTGTGCTACGTATGTCATACCGAGATGGGCGCCCTGGTGGCGTCGGCCAGGAACATGCACGGTCCCGTCAAGCAGGATGACTGTTACGCCTGCCACGATCCGCATGGGTCCAACTACACGAAGGTCTTGAAAAAGGACTTTCCACCCAGCTTCTACATGCCCTACAAGACTGAAAACTATGCGATCTGTTTTGATTGCCACAACAAGGATATTGCGCTCAATCAGTTCACTACCAAGCTGACTGACTTTCGCAACGGCGACACAAACATGCACTACCTGCATGTCAACAAGGACCCCAAGGGCAGAAGCTGCAAGGCTTGCCACGAGGTCCACGCCGGCAACCAGGAAAAGCATATCCGCAAAGAGGTTCCCTTCGGCAAAAAGTGGACGCTGCCGATCAACTTCACCAAGACGGAAAGCGGTGGACGTTGTGTGGTGGGTTGCCACAAGCCGAAAGACTACGACCGTGAAAACCCGGTCGCCTATTAATTGATCAGGAGCCACCCGCAATTTTGCCGGGTGGCTCTATCTTTTTGGTTTCGACTTTTTGTATCCTGTCAACGGGAGCTTGAAATGAAGGGTATAGTGGGTAGGGTTTTCAATTGGAGGATTGGCTGCATCGTTGCTGTTTTGTTGGCTCTGGCAATAGTTTCCCCCGCGCAAAGTGCTGAGGCTTTCAGAAGTCTCAAAATGGGGGATGTGGCTCCGGGGTTTACACTCAAGACCACCGGCGGGGATGATGTGCAGTATGAAGCGCCTCCAGAGGTGGCTATCGTTCTGGCATTCATCAAGCCGGGCCAGGAAAAAAGCGAGGCAGTCGCCAGGGATCTCGCGAGGCTCGGTGGCGAGGTCGCTGAAAAGTCACAGATACTGGCGATTCTTGTTGGCAGCGATGGCGTTGATGGCGCGGCCTGGGTCAAAAATCTGGGGCTCAAGTATCCCGTGCTGCTCGACAAGGATGACGAGGTGTATGGCACCTACGGCGTCATGGTCGCTCCCCAGACGGCTGTCCTGGATGCCAAGGGTGTTTTGAAGGCGGAGATCAACGGTCACGTTGATGGTTATACGCGTCAGGTGGAAAACGCCCTGCGTGAAGTCTTGGGTATGGAGCAGCTCAAAGACGAGTCCACCGAGGCGGCCGTTGAGTTGCCCAAAGAGCGCAAGGTCGCCATGCGGGAAGTTGCAAAGGCCCGCATGTTCATCAAGCGCAGGATGAAGTCCAAGGCGCTTCCCCAGGTTAGAAAAGCTGTGGCGAGTGACCCCACATACCTGGACGGTCAGTTGCTCCTGGGCGAGCTGTTGCTCGACGAGGGCGACGACGCCAATCTGGCCGAGGCCGAGACCAGTTTTGCGAAAGCCGCCGAACTTGATCCCTCCAATATCATGGTGAAAGTGGGTCTGGCGAGGATAATGGTTGCCAAGGGCGATGCCGCCGGAGCGGTCGGGGTGCTGGATAAAGCGGCCATGATCAGCCCCAACGCCGGCAAGCTCTATTACTACCTTGGACAGATACATGAGAAAACCGGCAACCTCCAGGGAGCTGTTGACGCATATCGCAAAGCCCTGCACAAGCTGCTGAAAATAAAGAAATAGAACAATCGTCTGCGCCCGAGCTTTGGCGTGGACGGTTGATTTGCCTCAACCGAGAGTGCATCAGATATGATTGAGACTATTAATGGAATCCTCGGCCTCCTGTCCGAACCCATGTATGAGGCGGCCAGCGATCTTCAGGAAGTCCTTGCTGAGTGGGAGTTTGTGAATATCTGGATTCTGGTGTCGGTCATAGTCCTGATCGGTTCGGGGTTTGTGCCCTATGTCCTGGGGAAAGTGGGAGATGGCGGCGCCAAGTTGAAGGGCCAGGTACTGGGTGTCGCCTGGGGTGTTTCGCTGGCAGCCCTGTGGGCGGCCTTGCATATCGGAATAGGGCGAGGTGAGTTTGGCGAAGTCATGTTCAACGGCACCTTGCTCTGACTCAGCTGCATAGGGGTCGGGTGACTCCCAGGAACATTGAAGACAGATTGACCAGCCGCAAAGTGCGGTTCAACGGCTGCGCCCGGGCAAAATGGAGCGCGCCGTTTTTTATGCGCCCGCGGGCCCGTTTGGTATGAGATAGATGAGACTGCGTCGTTATTTCCAATTTGCAATGAGCCTTGGCGCCAATAGTTATGTGCAAGGTTTCGTTAGTAATCCCCCGGCGATCTACCAGGGTTCCGCCAAGGGTTTCTGCGTGCCGA
Source organism: Deltaproteobacteria bacterium (assembly GCA_030591565.1). Taxonomy (GTDB): domain Bacteria; phylum Desulfobacterota; class Deferrisomatia; order Deferrisomatales; family BM512; genus JAUVAU01. The sequence goes on from JAUVAU010000004.1 coordinate 5,713, forward strand.
TCCTCAACTGCTACGCATGTCCGTCGGCTCTTTTTTCCTGCCCCATCGGCACCATTCAGCACTTCATGGTCGTCCACCAGATTCCCTATTACGTGATCGGGTACCTGAGCATAATCGGCGCGACCATCGGTCGGATGCCCTGCGGTACGCTTTGCCCGTTTGGCCTCTTTCAGGATCTTCTCTATAAGCTGCCGTCGTTGAAGATCAAGCTGCCGCCGTTCTTGCGACCGATGAAGTACATGGTCCTTGTGGCGCTGGTGATCGTCATCCCCTGGATAACCAATGAGAACTGGTTCTCCAAATTGTGTCCGATGGGCACCCTTATAGGCGGTTTGCCCTGGGTGACGATAAGCGCGGAAGTCCGGTCCATGATCCGCGATCTCTTCTGGATCAAGGTGTCGATGCTGATCTTTTTTACCGCGTCATCCATAGTAGCCAAGCGACCTTTTTGTCAGATGGTATGCCCGCTTGGCGCCCTCTATGGGCTATTCAACCGGTTCAGCCTCGTGCGTCTGAAGTGGGATGCCGAAAAATGCACCCATTGCCGCAAATGCCAGGAAGTGTGTCCGATGGAGATCGCCGTGTGGGAAGGTGAAAACATCGGCCACTGTATCCGCTGCCTGGATTGTACGGCGTGTGAAGCGATAAACGTGTGTACGGTGCTTACCAGCGAGTCCACGAAAGAGAGCGAACAACCGGGCTCTGTGGAGTTGGCTTAGAGCGCACCTCGTACGCCTATGGTCAATAAACTGATACTGGTTTACGATTGGCTGAATTGGCCGTGTTGAAATCATTAAACGTAAAACTGAATTTCGCCATCGCTGTCGTGCTGGTGCTCGTCATGGGCCTGAGTGCGTACTTTACCCTCCAGGAGCGCCAGAGCGAGGCGATAGCCAACACAAAGACCAAAGCGCAGCTGCTCACCACCACTGTCAGCAATATCATTCGCCGCGACATGGAGAGTAACCATGAAAAAGACATGGGTAAGCTCATCGGCGTCGTCAGCGAGTTCCGCGATATCGAAACCTTCCGCATCTTCAACACCGAAGGCATAATCCTCCACTCGGCAGAACCCGGCGAAGTCTTCAATTCCATCGACGACCTCGTGCTTGATGTTTTCCAGAGCGGCAACCATTCCGCGCCATTTAGGGCCGAGGGCGGGGGGTCGTTGAGTTTTTGCCGTGTCGAGGTGATGCAAAACGAACCCGCCTGCTACCGTTGCCACGGCTCCGATACCGACATCGTGGGTGTGCTTGAGGTGTGCATGTCCATGGCCGAGGCCGACGAACTGCTGATAGCCAGCCGTGACTACCTCATCCTCTCAACCTTGGGAACGATCCTTATCGTCGCCCTGGCGGTCAGCATCGTCACGACCTTGATGATAAAGCGCCCGATTTCAGCCTTGGAGAAAACCATGGGCAGGGCGCAGCAGGGGCGGCTCGATGTCAGGGCAGAGGCGCGCAGCAACGATGAGCTTGGGCGACTGGGCAGATCGTTCAACAACATGATCACACGGCTTGATGAAAGTAATATTGAAATCCAGCGGCTTCACCACGAGCAGATGAAACGCTCCGAGCGTTTGGCCTCCATCGGAGAGATGGCGGCCAGCGTGGCCCATGAGATCAAGAACCCCCTGGCGGGACTTTCAGGCGCCGCGCACATACTCTCAAAGAGCTTTAGCGAGGAGGACCCGCGAATCCACGCTGCCGAAGAGATGATAAAGCTCACCGGCAGGCTGGACAAGACGATCAACGATCTGCTGAGCTTTGCCCGCGAACTGAACCCGGACTGGCACCAGTCCAACCCCAACGACGTGATAGATGAAACGCTGTTCTTTATCGACAAGGACAGTAAGGACGATGAGCGCCGGGTCGAGAAGGATCTTGACGCACTTGTTCCCGAGATCGAGACCGATGAGCAGCTGTTGCAGCAGATACTGTATAACCTTATCATAAACGCTCGTCAGGCTTGCGCAGACAAGGTCGGAGCGTGCGTAAGGGTATCTTCCAGCAGGTTGCCCACGATCAGGATGCCGGGCGAGTATGTGCAAGCTGAGTATGTGGAGATCAAGGTAGCTGACAGTGGACCGGGTATCCCCGCCGAAACAATGTCCAACATCTTCAAGCCGTTTTTCACCACCAAGATTAAAGGAACGGGCCTCGGCTTGTCGATCTGTAGTAATATCGTAGATGCGCTCGGTGGCGTCATATACGTTGATACCACCGTTGGGCAGGGTTCCACATTCTACATATGGTTAAAACGAGAAAGGACGACAACATGAAAAAGCTAATCCTGATAATGCTCTGTGCTCTGCTGGCAGGTTGTGTCGTCAGCAAGCAGCGGTACCAGGACCAATTCCTCGAAGCTCGTGAACTCTCCTCAAAAGTGGAGGGGTTGGAAAGCAGGCTGGAAAGAAAAGAGCAGGAGGGTGTTCAGCTCACTGAGAAGATAGCTGTGCTTGAAGAGGAACTCGAAACCGTCGGAGGTGAAAAGGACGTGTGCGACAAATCCCTGGCCGAAACCCGCCAGCAGCTCGAAAAGTGCCGGGATTTGAGCGCGGGACTTGAAGGCGAGCTTGACGTCGGTAAAAAATCCCTTCGCAGCGCAGAGGCCGAGCATGGAAAACTTCTGGGCCGGATTGAAGAAATGAAAGCCAACCACACGCAAAAACTCGCCGACATAGAGAGTGAGTTGAAAAGGCGCGACATCAAGATGGAGGAGTTTCGCGAGAAGATACATATCTCGGAGACCGATCGCGCCGTGTTGATGGAGCAGAAAGAGAAGTTGAAGCTCGAAAAGCAGGAGCGTATTGACGAGCTCAGCAAGACCTACGATGAACTGCTGACGGCGATGGAGGGGGAGATTGAAAAAGGCCAGGTGCAGATCTCCAAACTGAAGGGGCAGCTCTCGGTCAACCTGCTAAATGAAATCCTCTTCGATTCCGGCGAGGCCACCGTCAAGGAGCAGGGCCAGGAGGTGCTGCTCCAGGTCGCCGAGGCGCTAAAGAACGTCACCGACAAGGCGATTGTCATCGAAGGGCACACCGACAACGTGCCGATCATAGGCGGGCTCGCCGAGCGATTTTCGAGCAACTGGGAATTGAGCACGGCCAGGTCCGTTTCGGTCGTGAGGTATCTTGTCGATGCGGCGGGGCTGGACCCGACCAAGATGGTCGCCAGCGGTTATGGCGAACACAGGCCGGTGAGCGAAAACGATACGGAGGAGGGGCGGGCCAAGAACCGCCGCATTGAGATCAAGCTCGTGCCGCTAAATTATATCGGCTTGCAAAATAGTGAAGAGGCCGAGGCTGGACAGGAGTAGGGGCTTGGGCTGCCGACTGCCATTGGTGGAAGACAACGGGGGGAGTACAGCATGAATCGTGCAAAAGTCGTGCTGCTACTGGTCGTGGCGGCGCTTGCCGTCGCGACCAGCTGTGGCGACAGGAGGCGCAACGTAATTGCGACCAACCTGACCAAGCTGAGCAGTAAGACCTTCGTCGTCGTCCCGACTGGCGTTGATGAACCCGAATGCTACCGGATCGCAATGGACGCCGAAATGGCGCTGTTGTCCAGTGGTTACAAGGTAATTCATTATGACGAAGTGATAAGCGAGGTCGAAGAGAAGAGAAAGGTCTCGGCTGACGATATTTCCAGCTATTCGGACGCATCCCAAAATAGCGGCAAGGTTGATGGCGAGACAAAGGTGAAGGAAAAATATAAAGTAAGAACCAAAACGCCTGCCGATTACTATTTGAGTGTTTTGTACAATAAAGATGCCACTATAAGAATCAGCGATGGCTATTCAAGAAGGGTTCTTAGCTCTGTCATTGCAAGAAATGATTATAAGAGTATACAGCGTGGCGTCTTGAAAGCATTGGAAAGTGCAAATTTACCGGCAAATGTATTTGAATATAATGAATCAACTTTTAGGAAAGGTATTATAGAGTCTGGCAAGAAGATGGCCGTTTTCCCATATTACGATGATACTATTGCAGGGTCCTATCACTATAAAGTTGAAGGTGCATTAGTTGTAAAGGGAATTAACGTAATAGAAGGAAGGTATAGAAATAGAGCTGTTGAAATAAGTACCAAGACAGAGGCTGACGATAAGAATAAACGCAGCACTGAAAAGAATCGGAAGGTAAAGCACCAGAGAACCGATTATCTTGATGCTGATTATGTGGTCGAGCACCTCTGCGTAGAAAAGAGGAAGTACGCCTGCACAATACGCATCACGCGCTGGAAGGACAAAGAAGTGCTGGGCATCATCAAGACCTCGCACCACCTGAACAACATCAACACGCAGGTGTCCGCTGCGATGGATATAATGCTCGACGGCACCTGACCCCGCCAGTTGATCTAACACACGCTCGGAAAATTCATTGCCGCAGCGTTCCATAAACGTATTGCAAAATTTTTGACTTTTGTAACCGGTTTTTGAAAGACGCTATGCTAACTTGAGGTTTAGAGCCGTGGTATGGTTTCCCCGTGAAGCATAAACTGGGAGTGGTGGAATTGAACAAAGAACAGGGAGAGGTGCGCCTTGCATATATATAAATCTACTTTGATGCAGTGAAATGTTTTGATAGTGTGTCAAGGGACTATGTTTTGGAACGCTTCGATCTTGGCGGCAACTGGATTGGAGCAGTTTCAGACCGAGTCAAGCTTCAAACGGGGACCGCAGATGGGCTGCGGCATAATGTGGGTTGAAATATCCGACATATCGCCGCATTGCCGAGCTTGCGTGTCTTTTCTCCGTACCGGTTTTCATGCCGCTGGACGGGTGATGGTTGTCTCATAGCCGTTTAAGCCACATGACGCCCGGCTGCTGCTACTGTTGCCGGTTGTCTTGCTGGCCTATTGAATAGCCTAGGACCCAACGAACCCAAGGAGAGATCAAGATGAAAAAACTGGTGGTATTGATTCTGGCTGTCGCAGTGTTTTGCACCTCGGGAACCGCTTTTGCTGAAAAGCTATATGTTGGCGTCGACACCGCCTTTGTTCCTTTTGAGTATAAAGACAAGGACGGAAAATACACCGGTTTTGACGTCGATCTATGGGCAGAGATCGCCAAAAGGATAGGCGTTGAGTATGAGTTGAAGCCGATGGATTTCAATGGGCTGATTCCCGGTTTGACCACCGGCAACCTCGATGTTGCCCTCGCTGCGATTTTCATCAAATCATCCAGAGAAAAGGTAATTGACTTTTCCCACCCCTACTTCAGGGCCGGTCTTAAAGTCATGGTTCAGGCGTCCAACAAAGACATCAAGGCTCCCGAAGACCTCAAGGGCAAGGTCGTCGCTGTCAAACTCGGCACGGCAACCGTGGAATATGTCGAGACCCTTGGCGCAAAAAAGATCGTAAAGTTCCCCAATATCGATCAGGCATATCTCGAGGTGGTAACAGGCGGAGCTGATGCGGCGATGCACGATACGCCCAATGTGCTTTACTACATTAAAACCGCCGGCAACGGCAAAGTAAAGGCTGTAGGCCCCGACGTGAAGGCCGCCCAATATGGCATAGCCTTCCCCCAGGGGAGCGCTCTTCGCGACAAGGCAAACATTGCCCTTCTGGAAATGATGGAAGACGGCGCTTACGCGAAGCTGTACCGCAAATGGTTTGATACCGATCCCGAATAAGCAAACCAGGAATGAGAGTTGAAACCCTGAGCTTTTAATGTTGGAGACCAACTAGAAACACAAGGTCCCTTCTGCGCTGGCGTGTGCAGAAGGGACCTTGTGTTTAAAGGTCTTCCCAACAAGGATTTTAAAGAGACAACCTATGGACTTTCAGTTTTCAATTATTCTTGAATCGATTCCAACCCTGCTAGAAGGCGCCAAGCTTACGTGGATCATAACACTGCTTGGCATCTCCGGCGGCATGTTCTTCGGCGTTTTGGCCGGCCTGGGGCGCATTGCAGGCACTGAAGCTCTGGGGGAAAAACCTCACGGGGTTTTCGTGCCGATAAGCTTCCTCATCCAAAAAATATCCGGCGGCTATGTCGAGACGGTTCGCGGTACGCCCATTATCGTACAGGCAATGTTTCTATATTTTGCCTTCCCTATGCTGGTCAAAGCGATCATGGACCTTGAGCGTTTTCGAATAGAGGCGTTAACCGCCGCCGTCATCACCATAATGTTCAACGCGGGGGCCTATATCGCAGAGATCGTCCGGGGCGCGGTTATTTCCGTCGACAAAGGGCTAGTGGAGGCAGGTATGTCTCTGGGAATAACCCGCTTCCAACTGATTTCCCATGTGATCGGCCCCTTAGCTCTAAGGCGCATGATCCCCCCCCTGGGCAATCAATTCATCATCAGCCTAAAAGACACTTCCCTGTTTATTGTCATTGGGGTTGGCGAACTTACCCGCCAAGGACAGGAAATCATGGCCAGCAACTTCAGGGCTCTTGAAATCTGGCTCACTGTGGCGATTATGTATTTGATAATGACGACCGTGCTTGCCGTGACGCTGCGAACCTTTGAAAAGAGAATGAAAATGTTTTAGCCGAGCAAAAGGGCTGCGTTTTTTCAAGTGCGTGCTGTTGGAATTGACAAGGAAGATGACGGAAAATGGCGAACATCATAGAGCTCAAGAATGTCTGCAAGTCGTTCGGTAACATAGAGGTTTTGCATAATATCGACTTGACGGTGGAGGAGGGAGAAGTTTTGGTGGTCATCGGCCCCTCCGGCTCCGGGAAATCCACCCTGATCCGCTGCATTAACTGTCTGGAGATGATAACCAGCGGGGAGCTTTTGGTCGACACCATAAGAATTCCCCATGAGCGTAATCGGGTGCGCCAAATCAGGCTGGAAGTCGGAATGGTTTTTCAACAGTTCAACCTCTTCCCCCACATGACCGCTCTCGAAAATGTTGCTTTCGGTCCCCACAAGGCGAGGAGCGTCAGCAAGAAAGAGGCGAACGAAATTGCCAGAGACCTACTAAACAAAGTCGGTCTGGCGGAGTTTGAAAACAAGTTGCCCGGGCAGCTTTCAGGTGGACAGCAGCAGCGTGTTGCTATCGCGAGGGCTTTGGCGGTCAACCCCAAGGTCATGCTCTTTGACGAGCCGACCTCCGCTTTGGATCCTGAGATGATCGGCGAGGTGCTGGATGTCATGAAACAGATCGCCAGAGAGAGCGGCATGACGATGGTCGTTGTCACCCATGAGATGGGTTTTGCCTCGCAGGTAGGCAACAGGCTCATTTTCATGGACGAAGGAAGAATTGTAGAAGAGGGCAAACCCCAAGAGATTATGAAGAACCCCACATCGGAGAGACTGAAAGAGTTCTTGGCGCATGTGAAACATCACTAGCACTTGTTCAAAAAGAACTCGGTTGCAAAGGCATGTCCGGCAAGTAAGCTCCAGGCATGCTGATAGATTATCTGGAAAAGAGGGTACGCAGTCATGGAACAGTGGCAAGAACAGCTCAAAGAATTCGTCAACACCATCGATCGCCTGAAAAAATATATAAACCTCACACCCGAGGAGGAGGCGATCCTTCAGGGGAACAAGACCATTTGGGGTACGACTCCATACGTCGCCTCCCTCATGGACAAGGACGACCCCGCCTGTCCCATACGAAAGCAGGTCATCCCTTCTTCGCAGGAGGGACAAAACACGTATGGAATGGACGACTATCTGGTCTGGAAAGAGAACAGGGAGACCGAGGAGGTCCGCCCCGACTCCATTGCCCGCCAATACCGTGACCGTATCGCCTTCACCGTAACGCAGACCTGCGGAATATACTGCCGCCACTGTTTCAGAAAAGAGTTGGTGGTGGACGGAGACCTACAGCTCGACTTCAACGTGGACGAGGGTCTTGCATGGATAGCCAAAACCCCGGAAATCAGGGACGTACTAATAACCGGCGGCGACCCATTTTTGCTGTCCGACGACAAAATTGAATACCTGATCAGGAAACTCCGCGAAATTCCGCACCTCGAAATGATCCGCTTCGGCACACGGTTGCCGATCGTCCTTCCGCATAGGATCACCCCCGGTCTGAAAAAAGTGCTCGGCGAGTACCACCGAGTACCCATCTGGGTAAATACCCAGTGCAACCACCCCAAAGAAATCACGGAACTGACCGCCAAAGCTGTTTTCGACCTTCTCTCATGCGGAGTCAATGTCGGGAACCAGACGGTATTGCTCAAAGGCATAAACGATAATGTCGAAACGTTCAGGGCTCTACATCAGAAGCTTCTGACCATACGTATAAAGCCCTACTACGTCTTTTACTGCGAGCCTGCCCCCGGCATTGACCACTTCCGCACACCCGTCGAAAAGGGTGCGGAACTGATACGCGACGCCTTGCGTGGACACACTACCGGCCTCGCCCAGCCCATGTACGTCATTGCCACGAATATCGGCAAGATACCCCTGATGCCCGACTACTACATCACCGACCATGATGATCAGTACTACTACCTGAGAAACCATAATGGGCTGGAGACCAAGATCCCGAACATGCCGGGTTAGGGTCAAGCACTACCGCATAGCCATTTTTGGGTAATATCGGTTTAACACTCCTCATTTCTGTGTAGAGCCGCCCTGTCGGTTCAACTGAGGCAAGGGAAAGGGGAGTCTGAACCTTATGCCCTACTCACCATGAATTTTCAATAGGACAATATGCGCTGCCGGTAAACGCTTTGTAACGGTAGTACATATTCGTGGTGGGATGAGATGCAGATTCAAACACCCAGCGTTCTTGCGCTGGGTGTTTGCTTTATCGGTCGTTTTTCGAGGGCCAATTGTCCGACTATGCCCCGACTTGGCAGCCGAGAGTGTCGGACCACGTCCTTCCTTTTGCACCTAATGGCTACCGGGCCAAACACCTAGACCTTGCCCCCTTTGACCCACCAGTCCGAGTCCTGGTCGAACCACCAGGTGGAGGAGTTGCGCTCATTTATCGCCTCTGCCAGCTTTTTGGCTGCATCGGTCTTTAGCCTGCGCATGGTAAAGGGCATCCACTCTTTAGCGTTCGGGTTGCCCACATCGTGGTGTTCTTTCAGTTGGAGGAGCATCTCCAGATTGTCGGCGTCTTTCACGAGTATCGCTTCGCGGCTCTCATGTGCGTTGAACTCTTCGAGAATCCCGGTCATCTCGCCGCCGAACTCCAGCCCCTCGGTCATGTCGGCGATAGCCCGCGCTTCGTCCACCTTGGTGTATTTCTGGTTCATGTAGTTCAGATCGCCGGTGCGCGCCTCGGGCAGGTCGTGGAAAAGAGCCATCTTCAAGACCTTGCCCACATCCACCTCCCCATCCATCTTTGCCAGCACATAGGCGATCATCGCGGAGCGGAATACATGTTCGGCCACGCTCTCGGCCCCCGAGCCCAAAAACTGCCACCCGGTGCGCGGTGTGCGTTTGAGCATTCCGGTTTCAAAGAGAAAATCAGCGAGACGATCCAAATAACACCTCCAGGGCACTGAAAAGGGTCCGCTTCTTGACGGCGACCGCTGCCCACGTATACATTAGCAAGATACCCACGATGCCGGAGGGTTAACGATGCGAGCAGTGCCACACTCACTTCCGGAAATTCTGGAAACCGTTGAAGAAAACGGATTTCCCTGGGCGCTCGATTGTGTTTTTGACACCTTCAACAAGCTGATGGAGATCGACCCGGAGCAATCCTGGAAACGAATCCTCCACGACGCCAGCGAAATCATAGTCGACTTCCTCGGCGCCGACGCAGCCACCATACGCCTTCACGAGCCCTACCTCAACCGCATGATATCGTTCGGCTCCTACCAGTTTGCCGAAGAACTCCGGGAAGATGCTATAGGGCTGGATGATACCATCGCCGGCAAAGTGGTCTCACTGGGGACCAGCCAGACGGTGAGCGATATCCTGGAATGCACCGAATACCACAACAAGCAGGCGGTGCGCCACCGTTACCGCTCACTTTTGGCGGTGCCGCTCATAATCGAGCGCTATCTTGAGGAGGGCGACAACGTGCTGGGCGCTCTGCAAATATATTTTGCGGACGGTCCCAGGGAATTTACCAAAGTGGAAATAAAGGTGGCGGAGATGATGGCGCAGCGGGTCAGCTACGTGCTGGCGCGAAAACGCATCATCGACATGAAGAGGGTGAACAAGAAGAAAGAATGGCTCGTCGGCAAACTCTTTTCAAAGATAAGCCTTGAAAAAGGCATAAAGATGAAGGAGCTCTTCGGGTTGATGGTGGAGGAGCTTGCCGACATCATCCGCATACAGAGCTGCTCGCTCTTCACCATCTCGGGTGATGGCAAACAGGCGACTTTGGAAACCGGCTACCCCGAAACGGGCAGCTATCACACCATCGGCAAGGTGTTCGACCTGGCCGAGCACCCCTATCTGCTGACCGCGGTGATGGGCGACAGGCCGCTGGGGGATTTTGAAAACGAGCGCATCTACCCCTCCTACCTGCTAATAAAAAACCCGCGAGCCTCCTCCCTCATGACCGATGAGCTCAAGGAGTTTTCCTCGAACCACGATATAAACTCGATACTCTACATCCCGCTCAGGATCGATGACCGGGTGCGCCACCTGCTCGTTTTTGACGCGCTGGAAAAGCGCAGATTCTTTTCCGACGAGGACATCGAGATACTCACCTTCTTTGGAAAAGAACTTACCCAGGCGCTTGAGATCGAGCGGCTCGACGATATCCTCCATGATTTCAAGAACCCGGCCATCGCCATAGCGGGTTTTGCCCGCCGGGTTCGCGCCATGATAGTCAGCAATGTCAACGAGACTGACCAGATGCTCAAATTCGTCGATGTGGTCATACAGGAGGGGATGCGGCTCCAGGAGATGGCGATGAGCCTCTACCCGGTCGCCCGCCCCGAGTCGGTCGACCTGGCCGAGGTGGCGACGCAGCGCTTCCTTATCAACCGCGAGGCGATCAGCGAGCAGCGCCTGTGCCATATTGAACTTGAGGTCGGCGAGATGCCCAAGGGGATAATGGTGATGGTGTCTCGTCTGGCGCTGGAAAGGGTGATGGACAACCTCCTGACCAACGCCACCAAGGCGATACCCCAGACGGGCGGCTACCTTACCATCGGGGTCGGCAGCGACGGGGCGAGCGCCATATTGGAGATAGCCAACACCGGTCGCATTCCCGAGGATGAGGTGGAGAGGATTCGCAGCGCCGACGACAAGGGGCGCGGGCTCAACATCGTCCACAGGTTTGTCAGTATGATGGGCGGCAGGGTGGAGGTTGATGCGGAGCTGGACCAGACCACCTTTCGCATAGTGTTACCCCTCGATCAGAGCTGACCACTGACAACCGCGCCGCCATGCAGTATCATGGGGCGATGCGGCGTCATGCAAAAAAAACCCGCAAAATGAAATGAGCCAGATGAAGTCTTCTAATCGGATGAAGTCTCCCAGGGTGTTGACCGGCCTGGAAGAGTTTGGGGCCAACCCATCGCGTCATATGAGCGCGGGCGAGCGCGTGGGCCTGCTGATGAACCCCGCCAGCGTCGGCGCTGACTACCGCTCGTCGCGTGACGTGGTCTTCGGGGCCATTGGAGACCAGCTAAAGTGCATCTTCGGTCCCCAGCACGGGATCAACGCCGACGTGCAGGACAACATGATAGAGAGTGATCACGCCACCGACCCGGTGCTGGGTATTCCCGTCTGGTCGCTCTACGGTGAGAGCAGGACCCCCACCGACGAGATGCTGGACGGGTTGGACACGGTGCTCGTCGATATTCAGGATGTGGGCACCCGCGTATACACCTTCATCTGGACCTTGAAGCTCTTGATGGATGGCTGCGCCGATAAAGGTGTGCGCGTGGTGGTGCTGGACAGGCCCAACCCCATCGGCGGCGAAATGGTTGAGGGCAACCTGCTGGAGCTGCGCTACCGCTCCTTTGTGGGTCTCGAAGCGATACCCATGCGCCACGGCCTGACCATCGGTGAGTTGGCCCGCTGGCTGGTCGCCTCCGGTTTGAGTAATTGCGAGCTGAAAGTGGTGAAGATGCAGGGGTGGCAACGCTGGATGCACTGGCCCGATACCGGCCTGCCCTGGGTGATGCCCTCTCCCAACATGCCCACCTATGACACGGCGCTGGTCTATCCCGGCGGGGTGTTGACCGAGGGGACCACGGCCTCGGAGGGGAGGGGAACCACACGACCCTTCGAGATAATGGGCGGCCCCTGGGGTAGCCACGGGGAAGTCGCCCGCGAGCTTGAAGGTTGCGGCCTTGACGGGGTCCTCTTCAGGCCCGTCACCTATGAGCCGACCTTCCACAAATGGGCTGGGCAGCTCTGCTTTGGGGTGCAGTCCCATGTTACCGACCCGCTCGGTTTCAAACCCTATCTGGCGGGGCTGGCCTTCTTGAGGACCATGTGGAAACTCTACCGTGACGAAGGTTTTGGCTGGACCCCCCCGCCCTATGAATATGAAGAGGTGGAGCTACCCATCCATCTCCTGATCGGTTCATCGGAAGTAAGGGAGGCGGTTGAACTAGGAGTGGAGATACCGGAAATCGAAAATATCTGGGCCGATGAGCTGGCCGGGTGGGTCGAGGAGTCGAAAAGTTGCCATTTGTATTAAAGCTGGAAGAGCTGGGCAGGATTCACTTCACAGGAGTGTGCGGCACCGCAATGGCCTCGGTGGCAGGTGAGCTAAAGCGCATGGGGTGCGATGTCACCGGCTCGGACAGCGGCACATATCCGCCCATGTCCACCTTCCTAGCCCAGTGCGGCGTGCAGGTGGTCGAGGGTTTCGCCGCCGAAAATCTCATTCCCCATCCCGACCTTGTGGTCGTGGGCAACGCGGTGAGCCGGGGCAACCCCGAGGTCGAGTACGTGCTTCGCCACTCGCTGCAATACTGCTCGCTGCCTGAACTGATCGAGTCCGTCTTTTTGCCGGGTACGCATCCCGTGGTGGTTACCGGCACCCACGGCAAGACGACCACCAGCGCATTGATCGCCTGGATACTGAAGGAGAACGGGCAGGACCCCTCGTGGCTGATCGGCGGCGTACCCAAGGGGCTTGGGGGCGGTTTCAGGCTGGGGAAGGGCAAACCGTTCGTCATAGAGGGGGATGAGTATGACACCGCGTTTTTTGACAAGCGCCCCAAGTTCATCCACTACAGGCCCAAGACGCTGATCCTGAATAATATCGAATATGACCACGCCGACATCTACCCGGATATGGGCAGGATTCGCGAGGTCTTCGCCCATCTGCTCCGCATCGTCCCATCCAACGGCCAGGTGATCGCCTGCGCGGATGATGTGGAGGTAATGGCGCTGGTGAAGGATAGCCTCTGCCCCGTGACCACCTACTCCATCAAGGGCGCCGACGCAGATTGGCGCGCAGCGGTCCACCATGAAACGCTTACCGTAACGGGCCCCGGTATACATGGGTTGGAGGTGGCCCACTCGCTCATCGGCGTTCACCAGGGGTGGAACACAATGGCGGCGCTTATCAGTTGCGTACTGCTGGGTGTGGACGTGCGCGCCGCGGCCAACTCCATCACCAGCTTCCAGGGGGTCAGGCGAAGGTCGGAGAAGGTCGGCGAGGCTTACGGTATTGAGATTTATGATGACTTCGCTCACCACCCAAGCTCCATAGAGGGAACGCTGGAGGGTTTTCGGCTGCGCTACCCGACCCGGCGCATCTGGGCGGTGGTGGAGCCGCGTTCAAACACCATGCGGCGCGCGGTATTTCAGGAGCGGCTCGCCAACTCCTTTGCGGCGGCGGACCATGTGGTGATAAGGGAGGTCTTCGATCCCGAAAGGTCTCCCGATGGCGACCGGCTGGATGTTGCGCGGCTGGCGACCGAGATCGGCGAGGGCGGCACCCCCGCCGTGGTGCTCCCGAACGGCGACGCTATAGTTGAACATATTTCAAAACAGGCGCTGCCCGGCGATGTGGTGGTAATCCTCTCCAATGGCGGTTTCGAGGATATCCACACCAAACTGTTGCATGCTTTTGAGCTAAAGGAAATGGATTGAAGATGGTAACAGGACGTACAATTTGGGCGACCCTCGGGGCGATTACACTGCTGGCCGTGGGGTGCGCCCCCCAGCTGGGGACCAACATAGAGACAAACATAGAGACAAACATAGCGACCGCTGCCTGGGTGGTGCGCGACCAGTTGGTGGAGCCCGCCAACATAGCGGCGGTCTGCGATGAGGCGAGGTCTGCCGGGCTGGACCGGCTGGTGGTTCAGGTCAGGGGACGGGGCGACGCCTATTACGAGACTGAGCTTGCGCCGCGCGCACAATCGCTGGTGGAGGCCAACGCCACCTTCGATCCCCTGAAGAAGGTCCTCTCCTCATGCTATTCCCAGGACCTTCTGGCGTGGCTAAACGTCTACTATATCTGGGGCGGCGAGGAGTCCCCCCCCGACCCCCGCCATCTCGCCAACACCAACCCGGAGTGGATCATCCATGACGCCGACGGGGTGCAGGTCAGCGAGTACTCCATGGAGCAGCGGGCCAAGGGATGGATCGAGGGGCTTTACGCCGATCCCGCCTCAACCGGCTACCGCAAAAAAATGGCAGCGCTGGTGGGGCAATTGGCCGCCGACTACCCGGTCGAGGGCATTCATCTGGACTTTGTGCGCTACCCCGGCCCCGCCTACGGACAGGGGGGGTTGCTGGGTATCCGCTTCACCAATCGCTACGGACTCGATCCCCGCTGGCTGCCCGCGGGTTTTGGCACCCTGGATGTGCGCGCCTGGATCATGGGAGAGATGGGGCCGGATGAGGCCTTTGTCACCAGCGCAAAACTTATTTGGGCGTCGATGAGATCCGAGCAGGTGACCAAGATGGTGGCCGGGATAAGGGAAACGCTGGACAGCACGAGGCAAGGGGTGGAGCTATCCGCAGCCATCTTCCCCGACAGCGCTGCCGCCTTCATCGAGAAGGGGCAGGATTGGGTAGGCTGGGTGGAGAAGGGGCTTGTCGACGCCCTGTACCCGATGGCCTATTTCGGCACCCCCGAGAGGGTGTCGGCTCAACTCCAACACGTCTGCGCCACGGCGAAGGGGATCAACCCGGAGCTGAAACTCTGGGCGGGGCTTGGGGCCTACATCAAGGAAGCCGATCAGATCGGGGTTGAGGCCGACGCGGCCAGGCAGCTTGGCTATGATGGGATATGTCTCTTCGACGCGGGAACCATAAGGGCTAAAAACGGCGGCATGGGGAGCTATACACAGCAGATCGAGGGCGAGAGAAACGGCGCAGCAGCCAAGGCGCATGCGTTCAATGGCGACCGCTATAATGGCGACAACCTCGCCTATGGTTTCTTGCGGGTCGCCGGAGATGGGTTTGAGCTTCCAAATGATTGGCCCCAACGGCTGGAGCAGCGACGCGCGGAGTTCAGGGCTGCCCTGGGTAAGGAGGTGCCGAAGGTGCTGGGGGGGCTTGAAGCCCTTGGCGTTGAGGTGCCCCCGTGGCGTGAGCTGAGCGGTGTCTTCCGTTACGTCCACCCAATGGACCCGGAGGAGCGCAAAACCGAGCAGTTTGAGCTTTGTACCGAGGCCCGTGACCGGATTGTCTCCGGCGAAGATGTGGCGCTGGTCGCCTTGGAGATGAGTCAGGGCGGCACGAAGAGCCTTGGCGGATGGCTTGGGCGCAAGTATCTTGGGGGTTACGGTCCGATGGATGACGCTTTGGAGGGGTTGGCCGCCGGCGGGGTATCGCAGGTTGTGGAGGTCTCCAACGGCTGCTGGGTTTACGTGGTGGAAAAAGCCGGTGGGCGCGAACGGGTTGATTACAATGACGCACCCTGGCAGGTCAGGCGACGACTCTTCAGGGGCGAATTGTCCAAAGAGTTTAAAAAGCGGATGTGACCGGCATGCGAGGCTGGAACTTTGATGGAAGCTGAAAAAATACAATTTCCCCCAAGAATAGCCAAGGGCGACAAGGTCGCGCTCATTACTCCCGCCGGGCCGGTGGAGAGGGAGCGGCTGGAGTGGGCGAGGGACTTTTTGACCGCGAGGGGGCTTGAAGTCTCCCTGCGCCCGGATGCCCATTCCCGTGTCGAGTACCTCGCCGGCTCCGATCATCGAAGACTCGAAGAGTTGAGGGGTGTCCTTTACGATCCCGGGATAAAGGCGATCTTTTGCGCACGTGGCGGGTATGGCGTGCAGCGGATACTGCAACTGCTCGACCTCTCAGAGCCGCCCCCGCCAAAGGCAGTGGTCGGCTTTAGCGACAACACTGCGCTCCTTTCCTACCTGAACCGTAAGCTGGGGTGGGCGGTGCTGCATGGACCGCACCCGGAGCCGGAGAGTGAGAACACCTTCGGAGAGGTGCTCTCATTGCTCGGTCTTGAGGGCGAGCCGGTCAGGCAAAAGTTCGCGGGATTGCGTACCATCAACCCCGGCCCGGTGGTGACCGCGCCCGTCACCGGCGGCTGCCTGTCGATCATCTCTTCGGGGATAGGCACCCCCCACGGCGTGGATGCGCGTGGATGCATCCTCTTCATCGAGGATGTCAACGAGCCGGTGTACAAGGTGGACAGGCTGTTGCATCATTTGAAATGGGCTGGCGTTTTGGATAGCGTTTCCGCGCTGCTGATAGGGAAGCCGGAATCATTCCTGCCCGGAGACACTGACCCGGAACCGCTGAACGCGATGCTCAAGACCTTCGCCGCCGAGCTTGACGTGCCGGTGGTCACCGGCATGCCCTGCGGCCATGTGGAAGCGCACAGGCCACTTCCCTTCGGCCCCCTTGCCAGACTGGACCCCGATGGTGGGACGCTGGAGTTCATCGAGGACTTCACCAAATGACCCAAGTCACAGGGGTAGGGCGATGAAAGTGGGTCGCTTGATGACGGTGGGCTTTGAGGGCACGAGATTGCCGCCGGAACTAATTGCCTTTGCTGATGAGTTCGGTTTGGGTGGGATAATCCTCTTCAAACGCAACTGCCACAAAGCACAGCATGTTGTTGAGATGCTCTCGTTTATGCGAGAACGTTTAAAAGACGCCGCTGGTGGTCGCCCTCCCCTGGTCATGGTGGATCAGGAGGGGGGCAGGGTGGAGAGGCTATATGATGATGGTGTACCTCGCCTTCCGTCCGCCCGTGAGATGTCAGAGTTTGATAGCGACGGTTTGTCCCAGTTGGCAGAATCCCAGTCGGTAGCGCTTCGGCATCTGGGGATTGATGTGAACCTCGCCCCGGTGTGCGATGTGGTCAGACCCGGCGAGAGCGGCGTCATCGGCGACCGCTCCTTTGGCGAGGATGCAAAGCGGGCCAGTTATGGAGCCTCGACATTTTATAAAGGGATGCGCGAGGGCGGCATAAGGGGCTGCGCCAAACACTACCCCGGCCACGGCGCTTCAGTAATTGACACCCATCTGGCTGCGGGAACAGTCAACTTGAGCGAAGGGGAGCTTCGCCGCGTCGATTTACCTCCTTTTGAAGCTCTTGTACGAGAGCGGGTCGAGTTCGTCATGGCGGCGCACCTGGGCTACCCGGAAGTCGATCCCCTCCCTGCCTTCCTCTCACGCAAATGGCTCGTTGATATTTTGCGCGATGAGTTGGGTTTTCGCGGCGCGGTAATAAGCGATGATATGGAGATGGCGGCGGCGTCCGGCGAACGCGACGCACCCCATACGGCGTTGGCCGCAATTGAGGCGGGATGCGACATGCTAGTGTATGGAAGAATGATTAAACCTCGGCTGGATATATTCGAGGTGGCTCGCCACCTGAGCCGGAACCTTTCGCGTGAACGTTATGCAGAGGCGACCGGCAGGCTCGCCGCCCTTGGACCTTCCCGATGAAGACTCCAACCCCCGAAAAAGTTGCTGACCTGCTGGGCCTTGGTGGGGTTACCTCCGTTGAGCCCCTGGCCGGTGACGGCTCTGCGCGTGTTTATTACAGGGTGAGGACAGGGGGGAGGTCCTATGTCCTCCTGATCGGCCCAAATCGCGCCGAGAACGACGCATGGCTGCGCATCCGGGCTCATCTTGAGCGGGGTGGAGTGCGCGTCCCGGCCCTTGTGGGCATTTCCACGGAGGAGGGGTGGATTCTGATGGAGGATATGGGAGGTGAGTGCCTTCTTGATCTGCTCCTGACGGCTGGCGACGATGAAGCGCGGCGCACCCTTTACAGGCCGGTGCTGGAAACGTTGGCGAAGATGCAGCTCGGTTGTACGGAAGGGTTTACCCTCGCCACCGGCTTTGGCGAGCGAAGCTACGACAAGCAGATCATGATCCTGGATGAGGGGGTATATTTCATCGAGGAGGTTGCGCGGGGCCGACTGGGGATCGAGGTGGAGCTCCCCCAACTTATAAATGAGCTGGAGGCGATGGCCGAGGTGGCTGCCGGGGCTGCGACCGGATACTTCCTGCACAGGGATTTCCAGAGCCGCAACCTCCTGCGCACGGTTGAGGGAGAGTGGGCGGTGATAGACTTTCAGGGGGCGCTGCCCGGACCCTTGGCTTATGACGCCGCCGCGCTTATCCTTGACCCTTACCCGGCGAACTCAAAACAGCTCAGGGCGGCGCTTTTTGGTGATTATCTCAACCTCCTGGGCGAGAGGGGTGACGAGGTTCGACAGAGCTGGGGCGTGGTTGGCTCTTTTCGGTTGATGCAGGCGCTCGGGGCCTTTGCCAAACTCGGCGGGCGCATGGGCAAGGCTGGATTTTTGGAGCATGTACCGACGGCGCTGGAGTCGTTGGAAGGGCAGCTGGCGCTGGCTGGAGTGCCCGAAGTTCCGACGCTTAAAAAGCTCGTCTCCAGTTGCAGGCGGTTGTGGAAAAGTTGAATATTTAAGAGTAAGGTTAGACCCAGCCTGACTGGTCGTTGACAAGCACTGAATTTTATTTGAGAACGAGGAAGGATATAAAAAATGACCGGAGGAATACTCAGCGTATTTCGAGGATCATTTTTTAGCCTGACGAAGTAAATCGGAGAAAAGGCAGGGTTTGTCAGCGATCTGAGAGTTGCACTCCCGAAAAATTCCAGAGGAGAAGTTAAAATGTGCGAATCCAACGCCTTCCTGAAAAGAGGCGATGAGGAAGAATTGTTGCTGGCCGAAGTGGCCCTGATTGAGCCCATGGAGGGCGGTTACGTGCTCAGGGGGCTGTTTGGCGAAGAGGTCGAGGTGGCCGGAGAGCTGAAGGTGATCGACCTTCTCAAGCACAAGATAATCTTCGAGCCAAATGGCTAAAGGGCGACTGCCCTCTGCGCTCATTGCCATAG
Organism: Deltaproteobacteria bacterium; assembly: GCA_030591565.1. GTDB lineage: Bacteria > Desulfobacterota > Deferrisomatia > Deferrisomatales > BM512 > JAUVAU01. The sequence goes on from JAUVAU010000004.1 coordinate 24,861, forward strand.
CCGATTGCGATCGGTTGGGCGCTGCGCTGCCCGGTAAGGTTGCGCTGGCGTATGGCGCAGGGGTCGAGTGTGTCCTGCTGCGAGGCCCTTCGCTGACCGTCTCAAAGTACAAATCAGTCGCGACAGAGGTTGTGGAAAGCTGTCCGGGATTATCCCTCATTATCCACTCCTATCGGGAGGTAGCCGCAGGTTTGAGCTGTTATGGGGTGCATATGCCCTCCCATCGGCTTGGGGAGCTTGCCCGTGTGAGCGAGGGGTTATTAAGGGGCGGCTCCTGCCACGACGGTGAAGAGCTTGAGCGAGCCGCCAAGGCGGGTGCCGATTACGTTTTCCTGAGTCCTGTCTTTCCTCCTACCTCCAAGCCCCACGGGGGGCCGACCCTTGGCTGGAGCGGTTTTTCAAGTCTGGCAAAAGGATGTGGGTTGAAGGTCTATGCGCTGGGTGGAATGGGAATCGAGAAGGTTGCAGACGCGGCTGCCAACGGCGCGGCGGGCGTCGCGGTGCTGGGAGATATCTTCGATGCGGATGATGTGTCCCGGCGGGCTGCGCGCTGGGTTAAGGCAATGAACGAATTGAACTGGGAATGATAAAGATGATTGAATTGCACACAGCAGCTACACCGCCAAGGGTTCTCACCATAGCCGGCTCCGATTCCGGCGGCGGCGCGGGAATTCAGGCTGATCTAAAAACCGCAGCGGTGTTGGGTTGCCACGGATCTTCGGCGATCACAGCGATAACCGCCCAAAACTCCACGGGAGTCAGCGGTATCTACCCGACGGAACCCGCCGGGGTCGTCGCCCAGATTGACGCGGTGCTCTCCGACATCGGGGCCGACGCGGTGAAAACAGGGATGCTCTTTTCCGCTGATATTATTACCGCAGTGGCAGCCAGCCTGACCCGCCACGGCGTCTCCACGCTGGTTGTCGATCCTGTGATGATCGCCAAGGGCGGCGCGAAGCTCTTGCAGGATGACGCCGTAGAGGCTTTGAAGTCAAAGCTGTTGCCCCTTGCCACCCTCGTCACTCCCAACCTGCCCGAGGCCGAGGCGTTGACCGGTATAGCCCCCGACACCGCTGAAAAGAGGTTGGAAGTTTGTCGCGCCATAATTGAACTGGGGGCGGGAGCGGTCCTACTAAAAGGGGGACACGGGGAAGGCGAGGAGCTGGAAGACCTCTTCATGGATGGGGAGGGCAAGGTAAAAGTATTCAAATCCCAACGCTTCGATACCAGGAACACCCACGGAACCGGCTGTACTCTTGCGGCGGCTACAACCGCTTACCTGGCAAAGGGCGAGACTATGGCCGACGCGGTCGCCCTGGGCCATTCCTTCGTCAATCGGGCTATCCGCTACGGCTACTCTCTTGGAGAGGGACATGGACCAACCAACCCCTATGTCGCTGCTTTGACCGGCGGAGAGCGTGGAGTGTTGGAGCGGCTCGCCAGCGCCTGGGAGATACTTGAAGAGGCAAACCCCTACGGCCTGATACCGGAAGTCCAGTCCAATCTGGCCGAAGCCCTTGCCTCCGCCGCCGGTTTCACCGACGTCGCGGCCTTTACCGGCAGGATAATCAAGGCGGGCAAGAGGATCAGGCGGGTTGACGGGCCATCATTCGGGGCCAGCAGGCACATGGCCAAGATACTCATGGCATCGGCCAGAGCGGCAAGCCCCTTCCGTGCGGTGATGAACATCCGCTATGGTGCTGATGTTTTGGAGGCGTGCGCCAGGTTGGGGCTCAGCGTGGAAGGGTTCGACCGCAACGATGAACCGCCGGAGGTCAAGGCCGCCGAGGGCTCGACCCTTGAGTGGGGCACCGCTATGGTGCTTGAGTCCAAGGGTTATGCCCCCGACGCCATCTTTGACGAGGGCGACGTGGGCAAGGAGCCGATGATAAGGATTTTCGGCATGGACGCTATTGATGTGGCCAACAGAGTAGTCGCGCTGTGGCGCATCCTTGAGGAGAAGAAGAATTGACTTTTATAGATCAGCTAAAGGGTGGATCGATCCCCGATCCGGTTGCGGCCGCGGCCAGGGCGGAAGGGGTCGACCCCTCCCATCTTGCCGAACTGGTAAAAGAGGGCAGGGCGATAGTCTGCCTGAACAAGGTGAGAAAAGGTTGCAAGCCCCTGGCGATAGGCGAAGGGCTGCGGACCAAGGTCAACGCCAACATCGGTACCAGTCGCGACCGCAACGACCCGGCTGAAGAGATCGTCAAGCTCAAGGCGGCGCTCGATGCGGGGGCCGATACCATGATGGACCTCTCCACCGGCGGCGACCTTGCTGAAATCCGCCGAGCCATAATGGCCCAGTGCCCGGTCCCCATCGGCACCGTTCCCATCTACCAAGCTATCGCTGACACCACCGGTCCTGCGGGCAAGGATATGTTCGAGCTTGACGCTGAGACGATCTTCAAGGTGATCGAGCAGCAGGCGCGTGAAGGCGTGGACTTCATGACGGTGCACTGCGGCATAACTCAAAATGGCGTGGAGATGCTCGAATCCCAGCGCCGCGTCCTGGGTGTGGTCAGCCGTGGCGGCTCCTTCACCGTCGCCTGGATGCGCAAGCATGGGCAGGAAAACCCCCTCTACGCACAATATGACCGCCTCATCGAGATATGCCGTGAGTATGAAGTGGTCCTGAGCCTTGGTGACGGGTTCCGTCCGGGAGCGGGGGCCGACGCCACCGACAGGGGCCAGATACATGAGCTGATGACCCTTGGCGATCTGACTCTGCGTGCAAGAGAAGCCGGAGTCCAGGTGATGGTAGAGGGCCCCGGCCATGTCCCAATGGACCAGATCGAAGCCAATATGCTCTTGCAAAAGCGGCTTTGCCACAACGCTCCCTTCTACGTGTTGGGGCCGCTGGTGACCGACGTCGCCCCCGGCTACGATCACATTACCTCCGCCATTGGCGGAGCGATGGCTGCACGCGCAGGAGCCGACATCCTCTGCTATGTCACCCCCGCCGAGCACCTTGGCCTGCCCGACGCCAAGGATGTGCGTGAGGGCGTCATAGCCTCGCGGATAGCGGCCCACGCCGCCGATGTCGCCAACGGTGTGCCGGGTGCGGCCGAGTGGGACCTGAAGATGTCCAGAGCCAGGGCGGCGCTGGACTGGGAGGGGCAGATAGCGCTGTCAATGGACCCGGTGAGGGCCAGAGAACTTCGCTCTCGCGCAATGCCTGAAAATGAGGATGTCTGTACGATGTGCGGAGAGTTTTGCGCGGTTAAGGTCTACAACGAAGGGTGCTCCCACGAGGTGAAAAGCCCCGGATATCCTCCGATTGACGTTGTCAGGGGCGAAAAATGATCCTCGAAATACTTATAGGTATGCCTGCGGTCATTTTTCTTCCCTTCCTCGTTCTCGAAGGATCTTCGGGGCTTCCGGTTTAGCGTTGTTCCCTGATCCGGGGCTTTTCGACGAAACTTCTAGACCTCGAACTCTTCTCCCAGATACGCCTTTATTACCACTGGATTGTCCTTGATCGCCTGGGGTATGCCCTCGGCGATCTTCCTGCCGAAATCCACCACGAAGATGCGGTCCGAGAGGCTCATCACCAGCTTCATGTCATGCTCGATGAGGAGAATTGATATCCCGTCCTCGTCCCGTATCTGCGTAATCAGCTCGTCCAGCTCAGTGGTCTCCTGGGGGTTCATCCCCGCAGCGGGCTCGTCGAGGAGGAGCAGGAAGGGGTCGGTGGCCAGGGCCCTGGCGATTTCCAGCCTGCGTTGCGCGCCGTAGGGCAGGTTCTTCGCCAGATCGTTGACGTGCTTTTTCAGCCCCATCTTTTGCAGCAGTTTATAGCTGATGGAGATGGTCTCGCGCTCTTCAGCACGGGTGGCCGGACCACGAAATATAGCGCCTATGACGCCTGCGCTGGTTCGGCAATGGCGGCCCACCATGACATTTTCCAGCGCTGTCATGTTGGGGAAGAGACGGATATTCTGGAAGGTTCGCGCCATCCCCCTGATCGTGATCTGATTGGGCTTCAGCCCGTTAAGCCGTTGCGGCTCCATCCCGGGCGGTATTACCATCACGTCGCCGCCGGTGGGCGGGTAGATGCCGGTGATGCAGTTGAAAAAAGTCGTCTTGCCTGCGCCGTTGGGGCCGATCAGCGCGACTATTTCACCCTGACGCACATCCAGATCAACCGTATCGACGGCGCGCAGGCCGCCAAAATCCATCGTCAGGCCGCTTACATTCAATACCTTGTCAGCCATCGGCCCCCTCCTCGTCCAGCCCGTGGAATTCATAGGACCGCCTCACGTTGGAGATGAACCCCTGGGGTCTGAAGAGCATCATGAGGACCATGGCCGCGCCAAAGAGCAGCATGCGGTATTCGCCCAGTATCCGCACATATTCGGGCAGGAGCTTCAGCACGAAAGCCGCCAGGATGACGCCGAGTATCGACCCCTGTCCGCCCAATACGACGATGGAGAGAATCAATACCGATTCCCAGAACTCAAAACTCTTTGGATTGATGAAGCCCGACTTGGCGGCGAAGACGACTCCGGCCATCCCGGCCCAGGTCGCTCCCACGGCAAACGCCGCCAGCTTGGTCTTCATCCGGTCGATGCCCATGGCCTGACAGGCGATCTCGTCTTCGCGCAGCGCCAGCCAGCTTCTGCCCAGGCGCGAGTTTTGAATTCTGTTGACGACGAAAATGGTGAAGACGAGCATAGCTATAATTACGTAGTAGATAAGGACGGTTGAGTCGCTGCGGCTTAGCACGTCGCCAAAAAGCGTCGGGCCGGGGATGTTGGCGATACCGCTCGGGCCGTGGCTGAGATCATCCCAGTTCTCAAGGATCAATCTGATTATCTCGCCAAATCCAAGAGTGACGATTGCCAGGTAGTCACCGCGCAGCCGCAATACCGGAATGCCCAGCAGTATCCCAAACACTGCCCCCAGCCCCGCGCCAAGCGGCAGCGCCGCCCAAAAGCTCAAGCCGAAGTGGAAGTTTAAAAGTGCGTAGGCGTATGCCCCCACGGCGTAGAAGGCCACATAGCCAAGGTCCAGCAGTCCGGCAAGCCCGACGACGATGTTGAGGCCAAGGCCCAGCACTATGAAAATCAGTGCACTTATCAGCGGCTGCATATGCTTTTCGCTCAGCACCAGCGGACCCAGCAGCGCCGCTACAGTGCCCACCGCTATGAGCGGCTTGTAGATCGCCGGTTCGTTCATGACCCGGTCGGTCCACTTGGTCAGCGCGCCCTTGGTCGTGAGGGTCCCTTCTTCCTTTTTCTGAAGCAGGTAGCGCCAGAGCCAGGAGAGGAAGAAGAAGGTCACGCCGACGATTAGCATGTTGTGCCAGCGCCACTCGACGGTGTTCTCGATGGTGTTTACCTTCACCACCATCAGCGGGAAGGTCAGGAAGATGAACCAGACAGCGGCAATTAAGGATTTTCTGATCTCGGCGACCATGACCGGCTACACCTTCTGCGTCTTGGTCTTGCCGAGCAGCCCGGCGGGACGGAATATGAGGATTATAACCAGCAGCGCAAAGGCGAAGACGTCTTCATAGTCGCTTCGGATGTAGCCGGTGGCAAAACTCTCGGTCAAGCCCAGAATCAGGGAGCCCAGCACTGCGCCGGGGATGGAGCCGATGCCGCCAAGCACCGCAGCGGTGAACGCCTTGATGCCCGCCACAAAGCCGATGTAGAAGTTGATCTGCTGCATGAACGAAGCTATGAGGACAGCGCCGATCGCCGCCAGCGTGGAGCCGATGACGAAGGTCGTGCTTATCACCTTGTTTATGGGGATACCCACCAGCGTGGACATCGTGCGGTCCTGGGAGGTGGCGCGCATCGCCTTGCCCATCCGCGTGTATTTGACGAAAAGCACCAGCGCGACCATTGAGAGGGTGGTGATCGACAAGATAGCCAGATCGTTGCTGGAAAAGATGTGGCTTATGGGGTCAAGAAACTCAAGCTCCGGGATCAGGTTGGGGAAGGGCAGGAAATCCGGTGTCTGGACCAGCAGTACGTAGTTCTGCAAAAAGATCGACATGCCGATCGCGCTGATAAGCGGGCTGAGCCGTGGCGCGTGTCTGAGCGGCTTGTAGGCGATCTTTTCCACGGTGAAACCGTAGGCGCCCGAATAGATGATGGCGAAAACCATCGCCAGCGCCAGCACCGCAGGCCCGGTGAACCCGGCCATTGTCAATACGCTGGCGACGATGAGCGCGACGAAGGCGCCGATCATATAGACCTCGCCGTGGGCGAAGTTGATCAGCTCAATGATCCCGTAGACCATCGTGTAGCCCAGGGCGATAAGGGCGTAGATAGACCCCTTCCTGAGACCGATCAGAAAATATTCAAGAAATGCTTATAGGCTGTCAGCGTCCAAGAACTTCTACCTGCTGCTTTTAAGCGGCACCTTCCGGCAAGGGGAAGGCCCCTATGGGATTGATTGAAATAATGGAGAGGGCAGACCCTTTGGCCTGCCCTCTCATTCGTTTTACCTTATCTACTTCTGCTCTACGTATTTGCCGTTGGTGACTTTGTACATGGAGAAACCGACGCCGATGGCGTCGCCCTTCTCGTCAAAGCTGATCTTGCCGACGGGGGTTTCCACGAACTCGGTACGAAGCGCCTTGGTGACGGCATCGTAATCGGTGGAGCCCGCTTTTTCGATGGCATTGAGGAGCGCCATCGTCGCAGCGTAGCCCTCTTTGTAGAAAGCGCCGGGGTCTTCGCCGTACTTGTCTTTGTGGAGCTTCTCGACTTTTTTGTAGAGGTCAAGATAGGAGACGTCCTGGGGACCGGAAGCGTAGACGCCCTCGGCGAACTCGCCGGCCACCTTGATGAAGGTGTTATCTTTTACGCCATCGTCGGAGATGAAGAAGGTGTCCATCTTCTTCTTGCGCATCTGGGTCACGATCTTGGAGGCTTCGGGGTGGTAGCCGCCGAAGATGACCGCGTCGGCTTTTTCGCCCTTGATCTTCTGGACGATGGCGGAGTAGTCGACCGCGCCGGGGGTCACGCCTTCAAAAAGCACAACTTCCACGCCGTCGGTTCTTTCGAGGAACATCTTGGCGAACTCGGCGTAGCCCTTACCATAGTCGCCCTTGTCGTGGATGACGGCGACGCGCTTGGCGCCAAGGGTCTTGACGGTGAAGTTGACGCCCAGCATCGCCTGCATGTCATCGGAAGCGATGGTGCGAAAAAAGTTGGGGTAGTCGCCGCTCTGGGTCAGGCCGGGGTTGGTGGCCGAGGGTGACATGGTTACGATGCCGGCGTCCTTGTAGATACCCAGCGCGGGCTTGGTCGCGCCCGAACAGATGTGGCCCAGCACCACGTCGGCGCCGTCGGCGACCAGCTTGGCGGCCACGTTGGTGGCGATTTCGGCTTTACACACGTCATCTTCGACCAGCAACTCAACCTGCTTGCCGAGGACGCCGCCAGCTGCGTTGATTTCAGCGATGGCGAATTCAGCCGCGCGCACGGTGGGGATGCCGTAGGAGGCCAGGTCGCCGCTGTGGGGGCCTGCCACGCCGAGTTTGATCGTGTCTGCGGCGATGCCGGAGACAGCGAAGGTTAGGGTGACGAGTGCTGCCAGTGCCAGAGTTCTGAACTTTGTTTTCATTTCCCTTTGTCCTCCTCGCCGTCAGCCACAACGGCTTTGTGGGGGTTTAAATACCCAGGTATGCTTTCTTTATCTCTTCGTTTGCGGCCAGGTTCGCCGCCGTATCCTGCATGGTGATCACACCGTTTTCCATGACGTAGCCACGGTGTGAGACCTGTAACGCCAGATTCGCGTTCTGCTCGACCAGGAAGATCGTCGTGCCGTGCTCGGAGTTGATCTTCCTTATGATGTCAAAAATCCTCTGGACGATAATCGGCGCAAGTCCAAGGCTGGGCTCGTCGAGGAGCAGCAGCTGTGGCCGCGCCATGAGCGCCCTGGAGATCGCGAGCATCTGCTGCTCGCCGCCGCTGAGAGTACCACCGGCCTGGCCCTGGCGCTCGGCGAGGATGGGAAAAAGATCGAGCACATAGTCGAGGTCCTCTTTGATCCCGGCCTTGTCCTTGCGAAGGAACGCGCCCATGTCGAGATTTTCAAGGACCGTAAGGCCCGGGAATATCCGTCTGCCCTCAGGGGCCTGGCTTATCCCCATGCCGACGATCTTCTCGGGGCTGAGCTTGGTTATCGGCTTGCCCTTGAAAAGGATCTCCCCACTTCGTGGAGGCACCACCGCGCTGATCGACATCAGGGTAGTGGTCTTGCCGGCACCGTTGGCGCCGATAAGGGTGATGATCTCACCTTCGGCGACTTCGATCGTCACGCCCTTCAGGGCCTGAATGTTACCGTAGTATGTGTGTATATCCAGAACACGAAGCATTTTCGTGTGCCAACTCCCCAGTAATAGCCCCGACAATCGTGAACATGAATCGCCAATGCTAAAGCTGATTTAACCGCGCAGTCAAGTACAGTCGCACCAGTCGCCATGAATATTGACCGGAAGGTCGGTCAGCCATATAATGGTTGCCTAAAAAACAGGCAGGAGATAGGTTTTGCAAAATGAGTAAATTTTCTGGAATCGACGCCATAACGGCACTTTACGACGTCTCGATGGCGGCGACCTCGTCGCTGGACCTGGGCAGGGTCGTCGAGCAGACGCTAAGCACTTTGGCCGAGGGGATGGGCATGGAGCGCGGCATGCTTGTGCTTCGCGACCCCGCCACCGGCGAGGCCACCATCGCGGCGGCCCATGGGCTGACCCAGGAGGAGATACGCCGGGGTCGCTACAACGAGGGCGAGGGGGTGGTCGGCAGGGTGCTGGCCACAGGCGAGCCGATGGCCGTTCCCAACGTGGGGATGGAGCCGCTGTTTTTGAACCGGACCCGTTCGCGTGGCGACCTTTCACGCTCCAAGCTCAGCTTCATCTGCGTACCGGTCAAGGTGGGCGAGGAGACGGTGGGGGTTCTCAGTGTGGATCGGCTCTTCAAAAAGGATTCGGATCTCGACGAGGATGTGCGCCTGCTGACGATTGTTGCCGGGTACGTCGCCCAGGCGGTGCGCATCCAGCGGATGGTGGAGACTGAGAAGGCGAGCCTCACCGACGAGAACATTCAGCTAAAGCGCGTACTGAACACCCACTTTGGCCTTGAAAATCTGGTGGGCGCCAGCTCGGCCATGAGGGCGGTGTTCGAGCAGGTCAAGCATGTGGCCCCGAGCCGTGCCACCGTGCTGATAACCGGCGAGAGCGGCACCGGCAAGGAGCTGATAGCCAAAGCGGTACACTTCAACTCCACCCGGCGCGATGGGCCCTTCATCTCCGTTTCCTGCGCGAGTTTGCCCGAAGGGGTGCTGGAAAATGAGCTGTTCGGCCACGAGCGAGGGGCGTTCACAGGGGCCACGAAACTGAAGAAGGGGCGGTTCGAGCTGGCCGACGGCGGCACCATCTTCCTGGACGAGATCGGCGAGATACCGGTCAACCTACAGGTGAAGCTCTTGCGCGTGTTGCAGGAGCGTGAGATTGAGCGGCTGGGCGGCAAGGCGACGATACCGGTGGATGTGCGTATCGTCGCGGCAACCAACCGCAACCTCGCCACCGAGATGCGCTCGGGCAATTTCCGTGAAGACCTCTACTACAGGCTCAACGTCGTCCCCGTCCACTTGCCTCCGCTACGTGAACGAAAACGGGATGTGCCGCTCTTGGCCGATTACTTCCTGCGCAAGTTTGTCGAGGAGAATGAAAAACCGATCACCGGCTTCTCCCGAGAGGCGCTGGCGGCGATGGGGAAACACAACTGGCCGGGAAATGTGCGTGAGCTGGAGAATCTGGTTGAACGCTGCGTCGTGCTGGCGAACCATCCGGTCATCGACCTTGACGACCTGCCCGAAGAGGTGGGAGGGAAGGGGTCTTATCTCCCCTCCAAAAACAGCGGCGACCTGGAGAGCGCAGTGGCCGAGACGGTCGCGCCGCTCTTTGACGAGCCACCCAGGGAGGGTGTATACCGCGCGGTCAACGACAGGGTCACCGAGGCCCTTGTGAAGATGGCGCTGGAAAGATCGGGGGGGGTCAAGCTCAAGGCCGCCAGATTGCTGGGCATCAACCGCAACACCCTTTACGCAAAACTTGATGAGATTGAAAACGCAGACAAGTAAGTCGCTTAATGGTTAATGCTTAATGATTAATGATTGAGGCAGGCTTTTGACAAAGGTGGACAATGGGAGGCTGGCTGGAAAATCGGCTACTCGTAGCTGTCTGTCTATCTACTTACTCAGGCTGACTGATCGTTGACAAGCACTTAATTTTATTCGAGAACAAGGAAGGATATAAAAAATGACCGGAGGAATACTTAGCGTATTTCGAGGATCATTTTTTAGCCTGACGAAGTAAATCGGAGAAAAGGCAGGGTTTGTCAGCGATCTGGTTGAGGTAGGAATAATGGGCAAAACCGATCACCCAGTAAAATTTGAACTGAACCACAAGGATGCGCGGACAAAAGCAAGAGCGGGCACCTTGACCACCCCCCACGGCACGGTACCGACCCCGCTCTTCATGCCGGTGGGCACCCAGGCGGCGCTGAAGACCGTCCACCCCGAGCTGCTTGGGCAGACGGGGGCGCGCATCATCCTCTCAAACACCTACCACCTCTTCCTGCAACCCGGCACCGCGGTGGTGGCGAGGCTCGGAGGGCTGCACGACTTCATGGGCTGGAAGGGTGGGCCGATGCTCACCGACTCGGGCGGTTTTCAGGTGTTCAGCCTGCCGGGCAGGGTAATCACCGAGGAGGGGGTGCGGTTCGCCTTTGAAAAAGATGGCAAGCAGGTGTTCATGGGGCCGGAAGAATCGATCAGGGCGCAAAATGACCTTGGCGCCGATATCATAATGGCCTTTGACGAGTGCATCCCCTATCCAGCCGAGCATGACTACGTGGCGGACTCGGTGGAGCGCACCCTGCGCTGGGCCAAGCGGTCGCTCGAAGCCCATGCAAGGCCCCAGGAGCAGGCGATCTTCGGCATCGTCCAGGGGTCTGTCTACCCCGACCTCAGGGAGCGCTCCGCAAGGGGGCTGGTGGAGTTGGATTTCCCCGGCTATGCGGTGGGTGGCGTGAGCGTAGGTGAGGGCCATGACCTGATGAAACTGGCGGTGGAGTACTCCGAGCCCTTTCTGCCCCAGGACAAGGTTCGTTACCTGATGGGGGTGGGCAAGCCCGAGGACATTCTGGAAGCGATCGAGCGCGGGATGGACATCTTCGACTGCATAATACCCAGCCGTTTCGGCAGGGCAGGGGTCTTTTTTACCCCCACCGGCAAGCTGCGTATCCACAAGAAGAAGTACCGCAAGGACCGCTACGCGATCGATACCAACTGCAAATGCCCGACCTGCAGGGACTTTTCCAGGGCATACCTGCACCACCTCTTCACCGTGGACGAGCCGCTGGGGAAAACCCTGGGGACGATCCACAACATCCACTTCTACATGACGCTGACCGCTACCGCCCGCGAGGCCATACTGGAAGACCGGTTTGCCCAGTTCAAACGTGAATTTTACAAGCAATATCTGGCAGATGGCGCGAAACAGGGGGGATGAGAAGGAGTATAAGAATACTCCTAAGTGGTTGAAACGTCTAAATAATATAAATTAACAAATAAAAACAGCAAGTTACGTGTGCACAAAATTAGTGCAGTCGGAGTCGACCATCTTAACTCGTGGGGGTTTTCGAGTTATCCACAGGCCTATCCACAGCTTTTCCCCTTAGCCTGCTGACAGTGGGGGGTAGCTTGTCCAAAAGGGCTTTGGTGACGGAGAGTTGAACGAGATCGGCGGTTGAGGTGATCCTCGCTGCGCGGCAACCGGGCGGTGGTAATTTGGTCTCCCCTCCGTAAAGTGCTCTAATCGCCCGCCTCACCGCATCCTCCTCATCCAGCGCAGTCTCCGGCTGAATCGCCCCCTGGAAAAAACCGGAGGTCTCGCAATTAAGCCGTGTCTTTCCCCAATCCATCCTTGACGCCAATTCCTCGGTGATAAGGTCCGCGTAGCCCACTCCGGTACCGTTGCCGTCGCTCTGGGGTGTCAGGGTCAGGGCGATCACTTTTCCAACTTTTGTACCCGAGAGTTCATGGGGAAAGCGCCTGCCCATTCCGATGACGTTCAAGTCCATGCAGGTGCCGGAGATATCCTTGCCGATCTTCTCTATTATCAGGATATCCAGTTCGGGAAAGGGGATGAGCGGGTAGAGTTCCCAGGCTGATCTGAGCAACCCGGATTCCTTTTCCAGCCAGCTCTCCGGTGTGAGTAGCTCGACAGCGGCCGTCTCCTTCCAGGGATTTTCAACGACAGCGACGCCGAAGGGAACCTTCCCCGAAGCCAGATGGAACTTCAATACAGCCGGAATCGTCTCGGCCAGCCCCGCCCTGTGCACCTCGACCGCTGACTCCAGGTGTCCGAGGCCGACCGCGAGCATCTTCGCCGGGCCCGACTCCACAACCCCCCTGAACGCGGTGTGGGGCTTCACCCTGTTCAGCGGAACTATATAGTCAGCCTCCCAGGCAGCCTTTTGAACCCATACAGGCACCCCCGACGCGGTATGCCCCGCCACCAGCGTCTCCTCTTCCAGCTTCAGGGGCGCGCCGACCGCTTCTTCGGTGATACCAAGGGAAGCCAGGACTTCACGTCTGCCGGCCCGGTCCTTGCCCCCGTGGCTGCCCATCGCCGCGACGATGAAGGGGCGGTGGCCGTTTTTCTTTAGCCAACCGGTGAGAGCGGCTATCAGGGTGGGCAAGGCGGTGATGTTGCGGCTCCCCACGCACACCGCCACGGTGGAGTTGGGGGCGAGCGCAGGTGGGTCCCTGTCGAGTATCGCGGCCAGCTCCCCGCCCACATCCTCAACCCTTGGCCGGGGTAGCTTTTGTTCAACCGGAAAAAATTTGAGTAAACTCACCGTGTCTGTCCTCCAGGAGGCTACCGAAAAACTCTCCAAAGAAATGTTTCCTTTTGAAGAAGTGATGCCTCTTCCTAGGTTCTCGGAGAATAGTCGATGTTTTTCAACAAACGCCTAAGCGTCTTGCTAGCCCAACACCGCTTTGTTAGGGTGTGCCGATGCGAACCATTCTAGCATTTTTTCTTCTTGTTTTGATATCGCCGGTCCCTCTGTGTTCGGGAGCGGAATTCGATGTCAACGATTTCCCTGTCAGATACGCTGAAGAGGGCCGCTTTCGCGAGGCGATGGCCCTTGGCGAAAGCGACAGCGCCGCCGCCTTGTCAATCCTGGATGAACTGAGAGGGTCTTCAAGGTTGCCCGCCGATGCAGTCGCCTGGGCCACGGGGCTCTTTTCCCCGGATGACGGGGCGGTCAAGAGCCTCGAAGCGATAGTGGATATCGGCAGGTCCAGCCCCTTCTACGTGGACGCGCTGGACCGGTTGGCACGTATTGCCGAAGACAAGAGCGACTGGAAGCAGGCCGCCAACCACCTCTCCCAAGCCGTAAAGCGCCTTGATGAAGACAAGAAGCTGGCCCCGGTGCTGGCGCGGTTGCTCAACGCTTACGACAAACTGGGTGAAGACAAGAAGGCGCTGAAAACAGCCATCCGCCTCTGGATTCGTCTGCCCCACATGGGTGAGTCGGAGGTTGGTGAGGCCTATCTGGCGCGACATAATGGCGACCCCATGAACCCCGTCTCCGGCGAAGATATCTTCATCCGGGGCCGGACTCTCCTGGACAAGGGCGACAGGACGGAAGCGATTGAGACGCTGCTGGATTTGCGTCCACGCTTGCTGCCCGGGACCAGATTCACCCCGGAGCTTGACCTGGCCCTGGGCAAAGCCTTCTACTTCCTTCGCCGTTACGAGGAGGCGGTACCACCGCTGGGCCGCGCCATCGAACACTCGAAGAAGGCTGCGACCAGGCAAGCGGCAGGATTCTACCGTGCGCGCTCCCTCTTTGGCCTCAGTATGGGGCATGTCGGGGCCGCCGAGCTTTTCAAGATGGCAAAGGAATGGCCCGACGCCTCCAACGCCCCCATGTGGCTCTACCAGAGCTATCGCGTCTTTGAGGGACGGGGGATGGCCGGTGAGGCCGGGGCTTCCAAGGGCAGACTGGTGAAGTTCTACCCCTCTTCCGATTACGCCCTCGACGTTGGCTGGTGGGAGGGGTGGGAGCTTTTTGAACACTCCAGATATGGGGAGGCCGCCAGGGCCTTCTCCTCATCGGTCTCAAGGGCGCCACGGGGATGGCAACATGCACGGGGCATCTACTGGGCGGGGCGCAGCTATGCAAAGGGTGGGGAAACCGCCAAAGGTGACGAGCTTTACGGAAAACTCCTGAGCCTCTATCCCCTTGGCTACTACGCCCGTTTTGTGAAGAACGAAATGGCGGGCAGGTTGCCGTCAGCCGGTTTGGGTGACCCGAGGGGGATGGGAGCGACTGTGCTGGCTACACCCCTGCCGACCGAGCGGGATATACACCTGGATGGGCCGCTTGGTCCCGCGACCTCCTACCTCAGGTTGGGGCTGGTGGAGGCCGCCAGGGTCAAGTTGGAGAATGGCGCCGGGTCAAGGCCGGTTGAGCTGTGGCTGCGCTACTGGGCCGAGGACTTTAAAGAGACGGTCAGGAAAGCCGGGTGCCGCTGGGACCAGTGGCCCTGGCCCGGGGGTCCCGACGGGCGAGACGACGCCTGCCGACTCTCCTTCCCCCTGGCCTACCCGCGCTCGGTGGCGCTCGCGGCCAAAGCGGCGGATATCCATCCCCACCTCCTCCTCGCCATCGCGCGCACCGAGAGCCATTTCAACCCTGACGGTTTCTCCTCCTGGGAGGCGCGCGGACTGATGCAGTTCATCCCCAACACCGCCACGGCGATCGCCGGGGAGCTGGGGCTGGAAGAGTTTGAGCAGCAGGACCTCTTCGACCCACCCACTGCGCTGGCGATGGGGGCACGCTATCTCAGGAAGCTTTTGGACAGGTTCGACGGAAACGTGGTGGCGGCGGTGGCTGCCTACAATGGCGGGGGCAAGCAGGTCCAGAAATGGCTTGATAAAAATAAGGGCGTTGAACTGCCTGAATTCGTTGAGAAAATTCCCTTTCGTGAAACCAAACGCTACGTAAAGAAAGTGCTCACTGCGCTTGACGCCTACGGGCGGCTTGACTCGCAGGGTCTATGGGTGCAAAATCCCCCTGATTTAATTGATAGTAAATAAAGTTTAGGCGCGCTAAAGGCGCTCGCCATAAATTTTGGGTGTCCAAATTTGAACCGGAGAAGATGGTTTGAACGAGATAGTTTCCAAACAGATTATCGGTCCTGCGGTGTATCGCATTGAGATCAGCGCCCCCCGCATAGCCAAGCGGCATCAGGCCGGCAACTTCATAATGCTGCGCATCGATGAGACAGGTGAACGCATCCCGCTCACGGTCGCCGATACCGATCAGGAGAAAGGCACGGTGACCCTCGTCTTCCAGGCGGTCGGCAAGACCAGTGAACAGCTTGGCGCGATGGAGGTGGGGGAGAGTCTGCTGGACTTTGTCGGTCCGCTGGGCAAGCCAACCCACATCGAGAAGATGGCTGGCGTGGCTATATGCGTAGGCGGCGGCATCGGAGTAGCCCCGGTGCACCCGATCGCGAAGGCGCTGAAACAAGCGGGCAACAGGGTCATCTCCATCATGGGAGCACGCGCCAAGGAGCTGCTCATAATGGAGGAGGACATGAAACGCTCCAGCGATGAGCTGCTGATCGCCACCGATGACGGCTCCTACGGTCACCACGGCTTCGTCACCGATGTGCTGGACAAAGTGATACAGCGCGAGGGGGCGGAAAACGTCGGCCTCGTCGTCGCCATCGGCCCCGTTCCCATGATGCGCGCCTGCTGCAAGACTACAGAGCCATACGGCGTCGAGACGGTTGTGAGCCTCAACCCCATAATGGTTGACGCCACCGGGATGTGCGGCGCGTGCCGCGTGACGGTGGGCGGCGAGACCAAGTTCGCCTGTGTGGACGGTCCCGAGTTCAACGGACATGAAGTGGACTTCGACGAGTTGACCAAGCGCCTTCGCATGTACCTTGAGGATGAACGGGCGGCGATGGAGCGGTACAACCACGAGATGAAGGACCACAAGCGCTGCTACGAGAGTTAGGAAAAAGGAAATAGCAATGGCAAAAGTAAAAATCCCGCGCCAGCCCATGCCGGAGCAGGACCCCAAGGTGCGGGCCAAAAATTTCGACGAAGTGCCCTTCGGTTATTCGCCCGAGGCCGCTGTCCTTGAGGCCAAGCGTTGTCTGCAGTGCAAGAAGCCCAAGTGTCTTGCCGGCTGCCCCGTGGAAGTCCTCATCCCCGAATTCATTGAAAAGATCGCCGAGGAGGATTTCGTCGGAGCCGCCCAGATGCTGAAGGTCAGGAACAGCCTCCCCGCCGTGTGCGGCAGGGTGTGCCCCCAGGAGACCCAGTGCGAGGAGCTATGCGTGGTGGGCAAGAAGGGCGAACCGGTGGCGATCGGCAGGCTGGAGCGGTTCGCCGCCGACTGGGAGCGCAATAACGCAGAGGTCACGATTCCCGAGATTCCCCCCGCGACCGGCAAGAAAATCGCGGTCATCGGGGCTGGCCCAGCCGGGCTGACCGTCGCCGGCGACCTGATCCTCAAGGGCCACGAGGTCAAGGTCTTCGAGGCGCTTCACAAGCCGGGCGGCGTGCTGGTTTACGGTATCCCGGAATTCCGCCTCCCCAAGGCGATTGTCCAGGCCGAGGTGGACTACCTCGCCGCCATGGGTGTCCAGTTCGAGATGAACGCCGTGGTGGGCAAAATCATAACCGTTGACGAGCTGATTGAGGAAGAGGGCTATGACGCCGTCTTCGTCGGCTCGGGCGCGGGGCTTCCCACGTTCATGAAGATTGATGGGGAGAACTGCAACGGCGTCTACTCCGCCAACGAGTACCTGACCCGCTCCAACCTCATGAAGGCCTACCTCTTTCCCGAGTACGACACCCCCATCGCGAGGGGCAAGCGGGTGGCAGTTTTTGGTGGCGGCAACGTGGCGATGGATTCGGCGCGAACCGCGCTGCGCCTTGGAGCCGAAGCCTCCATCATCGTCTATCGCCGCAGCCGTGAAGAGATGCCCGCCAGGTCCGAGGAGGTCCACCACGCTGACGAAGAGGGTGTGCAGTTTGAACTCCTCACCAACCCGATTCGTATCCTCGCAGATGAGGAGGGCAGGGTGCGTGCGATTGAGTGTGTCAGGATGGAGCTTGGCGAGCCGGACGAGTCGGGCCGCAGGCGTCCCAGCGTGATTGAGGGCAGCGAGTTCGAGATTGAAGTGGACACCGTAGTCGTCGCCATCGGCAACTCGCCCAACCCGCTCATCCCCTCCACCACTCCGGGGATTGAGACGACCAGGTGGGGGACGATCGTCGCCGACGAAGAGACGGGCAAGACCACCAAGGAATATGTCTACGCGGGCGGCGATGTGGTAACTGGCGCAGCCACCGTCATCCTGGCGATGGGTGCGGGAAGAACAGCGGCAAACGCCATTGAAGAGCTGATCAAAGACAAATAATTATCCAGATCGCTGACAAACCCTGCCTTTTCTCCGATTTACTTCGTCAGGCTAAAAAATGATCCTCGAAATACGCTAAGTATTCCTCCGGTTATTTTTTATATCCTTCCTTGTTGACTCGCCCCCTCTCGGGGCCTCGCCTGAAGGTGCGCTAATGCGCATCCAAGTTTTCAGGACAGAAAACTTGCCTCGAATAAAATTCAGTGCTTGTCAACGATCAGTCAGGCTGAGTAAGTAGATGGGCAGACAACTACTAATAGCCGATTTTTCTGCCAGCTTCCTATTGTCTACCTTTGTCAACAGCCTGAAATAATTGTTATCTAAGCCAAATCTAGCGCAACAGCCTCGGATCGTAATCAAATGGGACAGCGTCGCCAATGGTAAGTCTCGCAAAATCCGGGTGAGCCGGATTGATGAGATAGTTGAATTCCTGCGGGACGACGATGGAGGGGATTGCCAGGAGCACCGTCCTTGCCGCTTCAACCCATTTGTCGCCTGACTTGGACAGACTCGCCAACGGTGGTGTGGAGCGCCACTTCCTGGGGAGTTTGGTTGGTACCTGCCCGATTTGAATTTCCACCGGCACGTCAACGGGTATTGCGACAAACTTTTGCGGTATAGGAGCGGCGCCAAGGTGCGGAAGCAGCTCAAGTGCCGCAAGCGAGAGGCTGGAGGAGGTGTAAACGACCGCCACGCCTTTTGAGTTCCATCGACCTCCGTATTTGGCTGCTCCCTGGCCGTCAAAGGCGGTGTCTACATATTCGGCCTTACATAGTCTCCATATCCGCATGGGCTAGAAGACACCGTACTCTATGCGTCCGAGGAGATCATCAACCTCAAGTGTGCCTGCATCAGTATCCAAAATATCAAGTGGTCTTTGCCCGCCAAGGGAAGGAATCTCGCTGCGAAGCCAGGCTGAGGCTGCTTTCTTGTCGCCGAAGACCGACTCTGCGTGCGCGATTATCCTGGCGATCCGAAAAAGACTATCCGATTCGACTGCGGTCAATCGCTTTGCGCTGCTCTTGCGCCGGTAAAGGGTCCTTGGGGGAATTTTAAGAGGCTCCGCTAACTCACTGAAGCTCATGGTCAAACGTTCCGCAACCAGATTCAGGCTGGAAAAAGGGAAACCCTCAAGAACCAATTTGCGCAGGTCTTCAATGTTTTCCGGCTTTTTGCCAAGCGTCTCCCTCCCGCCAAGGATGCCAGCGATTGCTTCTGTTTGTTGCAGAGACATAATAGTCCTCCGGTCCTAGAGTGTCATATGACAAAGTATAGACTGCCATCTGGCAAAAAGCAAGTAGGTCCGCCACCCCATGGATTCAACCCTGCTACCATCTGATTAAAAGCTGGTTTACAACCGACATCAGGCACCCAAAGGGCCGCTCGGAAGGCAGCATGCCGATCTGCAACTGGCGGGCGGTGTTTAACCAATTCTCAATCATGTTTGAAGGATGGATGCCGACAATTTGACCGACGGACTAAACTCTTAACAGGCAGCAGGCAAAAGCGCAGAGAGAAGAAAATACCTGCCTTTTGCCTCATGTTTATTTAGCGGAATTTCCTTCAATACACGCCCATCCAGCTTTTTGACTTTCTCCTCAAAAGGTTTGTGATTTTGAGATGTAGATAAGTTGATCTTAGGGTCAGCACCATACATCCAGGTCAAGCCTGCCACTAAACCAAAGCCCTCGGCGCACTTCTTCAAAGTTTCTTTACGATTAGGTAGCATGATCTCGGAGGCAAAATTGCGATTGAGGTCAAAAGTCGCCACCCTGTCAAGGTCATCTTGCGATAAATGCATGGTATGGCCGACATAATTTTTGAACTCGCAAGCAAGGTAATAATCGCGGTCTGGAGAAATCGCCAGCATATCAATCCCTTGCACTTCTCTGCCGTTGATCTTCTTTTCAGGGTGATTAGCTTCCGCATAAAGGGAAAAATCCCTGCACATAAGCTGGTGGGCAAAATGTAGAGAAAGATTGCGCTCGGGTAGATCATTCGCCCCCGCCGCATCAGCAGCCCAATAAACGTCCATAGCTTTACTTAGGCTATTTGCAGTACTTTGGAGAACATCCTCAATAATGGTCTGAGCATCTGGCATTGTTTCAATCCCTCTTTAAACGTGGTTATAGAGCAGTGTCTCCAATATCATTGCACAAAAATGGTCGTGAGAAACCAAGTCAGTGCCCCTTTTTTATTCCCCAAATATGACCGTCAACTATGACCATTTGGCCTTTCTTTTGGGGTGTAGTAGTCTAGAATTGACTTACAGTAGCCAGGGGCAGCACCCAGGCAGCGACTAAAAACCTTTAACGGGGAGTGTGATATGACTCGCGAAGATATAGTAAAGCAGGTTACGGAAGGGTTGTCCTCGGGCAAGGTGCGCCCTTGGGGGGCTGAAACCGCCGCCCTGGAGTTGGGGGCGGAGGAGCCGGACCATATCACCCTGGGTACGATGGCCCGCCGGGCCTATTTAGAGGAGAAGAGCGGCGTCAAGCTGAACCACATGAAGATGCTTGAGCGACCCTATTACGCTGAATATCTCTGCCCGGAGGATGGCACCGAGTGGACGCTGGCCTCGGATGATGAGGACCTTACCTGTTGCCTGTGTGGCAGCGCGCTCACGCCAAAGACCGCTTCCGGCAAGCCGGTGTGCAAGCCCCTGGTGCAGAATTACATTGGCGGCACCGAGGACTACTACAGCCTCGCCGGTGAGGTGTCGGTGGGCGGCGACGTTGAGGCCACCTTCACCAATATCCTCTGCTACGGCACCGGGGTGGGGCATCTGGGGGTTGGGGTAGGGTGCTTTCAGTTAAACCGCTACAACGGCCCCATAGAGGTCAAGGTGGCCGACTATGCCGGCGCGGCGAGGAACCTCGCCTTCGTCTTCGATGACGAGAGTGAGCGGGCGAGGGCCAGGGGGCTGATCAATGACAACCTGGACCCGATAATTGCGCAGATGAAGCAGAGCTTCCTGGATGACTTTGGCGGGGAGGTCTACTACGTGGACTTTCTTGAAAAACAGCACCACTCCGACCGCATCCTCCACTGCTGTTTCTACACCCGCTTTGGCGAGTATCGAGGCCACGGCTGCACGTCGCGGGCGACCGGCGTCGCCAAGAACTATATCGACGAGATGTTCACCCGCGAGGGGGTCAAGTGCAGGGTGTCGGTGATCGGGATGGGGCGCGACGGCGACCTCAAACCCTCGCCGCGCAACCGCAGGGGGCGCTACGTCTCAGCGCTGCAACGCATCCCCATTGCGGTGTATGAGAAGAATATCGGACGCCCGGTGGATGATCTCCTCTCCTATATCGAGCTGGACCGGCAGGGAGTCACCGAGGAGCTTGGCTGGCCCGCCTACACCGGCATGGGCGGCGAGATAGTTCCGGCCTTCTATCGCACCTACAAGTGCAACCCGCGGCCTGAGATCGTCAGCTGCTATCAGAAGGTCTGGGCGGAGACTCGTGGCGGTGATCTCATCTTCGGCGTCGAGCTTCCCAATGTTGAAGTCGGCATCATCTCCGGCCCCGAAGGGATCGTGCCCCCCATCGCCAGGGAAGCCATGAAGATCAGCGGCATCAAAAACGCCAAAGAGTATTGCGCGGCGCTGGCGGCCGTCACCCTTGGGGGCGAGTTCAATTTCGCAACTCTTCACATAAAGGAAAAGCTCTACACCGGAAGGTGACAGATCGCTGACAAAGCCCGTCTTTTCTCCGATTGACTTCGTCAGGCTAAGAAATGATCCTCGAAATACGACAAGTATTCCTCCGGTTATTTCTTATCACCTTCCTTGTTGACTCGGCCCCTCTCGGGGCCTCGCCTGAAGGTGCGCTAATGCGCATCCAAGTTTTAGGACAGAAAACTTGCCTCGAAGAAAATCCAGCCCTTGTCAGCAATCTGTCGGGCTGGGTAAGTAGATAGACAGACAGTTGCGAGTAGACAATAAGGTGAGTATGGGCGTCAAACTAGTCATAGCAAGCGGTCCGAGAAACTTTCCGGCTACGCTGGAGCTGCCCGAGGGTGAAGCTCCTTTTGGGGGGCTGCTCCTCTTCCACGGCTCCGATGGTTTCGGACCACAGCACGGGGCGCTGGGGCGCTGGTTTGCCGACAATGGGTATGTCACGCTGATGCCCCGCTGGTTTGGTCCCTCCACCCCCTATCTCCACTGGGATGGGCTGGTACAGGCTGATCTCGATGCCTTCTGGAAAGCGCTGGGCGAGGTTGAGGGGGTTGATTCCCGATGTCGCGGGCTGGCCGGGGCCAGTCGGGGCGGCGGGCTGGCGCTGGTAGCGGCTTCAAGGCTGACAGGGGTTGCGGCAGTGATAGACTATTTCGGCCTCACCCGCTGGTGTGGTGAGCTGGGGCTGGAAGAGATGCGGGGGCTTGAGCTTCAAACAGGGGAGGGGGAGACTCTGGGCTTCACACGCTCAATCACAGCGCCCATTATTGCGTTTCACGGGGAGGCGGACACCGTGGTCCCGGTGGGGGATACGCTGGCGCTGATGGAAGCGGGCAAGCGTTTTGGCCTCAAACTGGAAACGCACCTCTATCCCGGCGTGGAGCACTCCTTCATCTGGCCGGACAATGACAAGTACGATGGGCAAGCCGACCGCGACGCCAGGGACAAGACGTTGAAGTTCCTTGCCCGCAATCTTGATTGTGAAGAGAGCCGATGAGCGGATACGAAGCTGAGGAGCTGACCCAAGCGCAGGAAAGCCAACTGCTGGCCGCTCTCGTTGAGATGAAGAGCGAGCTGACGAGTCAGATCGCGGCTGGTGACGAAGGGGCCAAACCGGTTGATCTCGACCTGCCCATAGGCCGCATCTCTCGCATGGACGCGATGCAACAGCAGGCGATGCAGAAAGCTGGTCTGGAAGGGCTTAAACACAAGCTGCGGCTGGTCAGCCTGGCGCTGGCGAGCGGCGAGCGGGGCGATTACGGCTTTTGTCGCGAGTGCGACGAGCCGGTTGGTTTTCCCCGGCTGAAGGCGCGGCCTGAGACTCCCTTCTGTATTTCTTGTCAAGAGGCCAAAGAGGGTGGTGGTTGACCGACTTCGCCTTCTTCCGGTGCCGGCTTCGTCTTTTCCCGCCTACCAGCGTCGCGTGCTCGCTCACGCCCTCGGCGTAGTAGGGCTACTGCCTCGTTCGCTCGCTTGCGCGTCTCCTTGGTGAGACGAGAAAATACATTACCGGAATGTTAATATACAAAGCCTGGCCCCCTGCCTCCATCCCTAAAAAAGAGGTTTGTTTTCGATCTTCTCGCACACACCCTCTTCGATGATCCCACCAGTTTCTTTAGAGTAAAACTCTCCGCTATACCTTAAAATCCAAAACCTCTTATCCCGGATTGAGGAGAACGTCGGCAAGTCAACTGTGTAGAGGTGTTCATCTACCTTAACAATTCCATCCCTTCTGGGGTTTTCGTTTAGGTCGGTCGCTTTTTTGTTCTCTGGGTCGATTTTTATATACGCGTTCAATGGCTTGGAATTGCCTGCATGGAAAGTATACGTGCATTTAAGGAGAAGTTCTTCGCACCATCCCTGCATGGGGATGAGAGCCAGAAATAAAACCAAAAACAGAAGTTTCATTGCAATACCCACCTTCCACAGGAAAAGCTTCACGGAAAACATCATATGCAATGTGGTTATTCTCCATGCTAGAGAGGGGGGAGTCAACAGGGAGATGTGAGATTGGAATGCATGAGTTATGCAACCACTACGCGCATGTGGGAAGTGACTTGTAAAAGCGAGCAATAAGGGGTCGGGCCTTGTGTTTTAACATTTTGCCTTTGACCTCCACCCCCACCGAGCTGTGCAGTGAGCGGATGAGGAGTCTTTGAGGGTCGGGTTGTCTGAGGCGAGGCGCTAGCCGAGCCGAGTTTCCGACCCTCCCTCAGACGCGAACGGTTCCCGAAGGGAAGCACATGTGCTCGAAGGGGCGCGTCTTTGCGGTACTTTCTCCGCGCAGAGAAAGTACCCTCGGGGTGCAGGGGACGAGTAGTCCCCGCATAACATAAAACCAATCCGATGCCGCTAAAAGGCCAAGCGCCCAGCGTAACAGGCCCAGCGGCCAGCGCCCCAAGTCTCGCGCCCAGCGAATAGGCCCAGCGGCCCAGAGCGCCCCCCTCCACCTAAAGTTCCATAATGAAGCAACCGCCCCCGCTGCTGCTGTCGTTACCCAATGAAGGCGTCTCCACGTCCAGGCAGTTGGAGTTGCCGTTGGCGTCCAGGTCCTGGATACCGCAACCACACTCTCCAGGTACGGTCTTCAACGGATCGGAGGGACATTCGTCTACACAGTCCAGTACACCGTCGCCATCATTGTCGATGTCGGCGTAATCGCAGCCGCATATTCCGGGAGCTGTTTTTAGGGAGTATTCGGGGCAACCATCAACGCAATCGGCGACGCCATCCATGTCGGTATCGGCGTCGGGTGTCCCGCAGCCGCACTGTCCGGGGGCAATCTTTAGCGGATCTTCGAGGCAGAGGTCTTCGTAGTCTCCGATGCCGTTAAAGTCATACGCCTTTAGTTGAACGGCGTAGTCCAGATCGTCAAAAAGCTCCTTTGTGTCCAGGTCTACGTAAAGGAGGTCAACTCCGTTGTCGCCATCCAGGTCCGCGACCGCGGGGCCGGAGCAGTTGTAGAAGTTTCCGTAAAACGCATTTTCATAGAGGCAGTAGTCAGGGATCACAATTTCGGTTGACCCCGGTCCGTCGGTAATTGCCAGACCCTTGTCGGTGATATGCAGGATTTCCGGGTCGTTATCTCCATCGAGGTCGGCGACCAGCAGCCCCGCAGGCATGTTGCTGACAGGCACCGAATACTTCATGGTACCGGTTGAGGTAAAGACGGAGAGGGCGTCCTGTTCGGCTATGACCACTTCCACAAAGCCGTCGCCATCTACGTCAGCCGCAACAATAGGGCCGCCGCGGGCAATGGGCCAGTTGCCGATGGGTGAGCCTGTGGCGTCTAAAACCATTGTGCTGGGGCCATCATTGCAATCGGCATCTCCAATCTCGATACAATCATCCGAAACCACTATCTCAGCTGCTCCATCGTTGTCGATGTCCACTAGCGAGAGCCATGTGTGGGTGCCCCACACCATGAAGTAGGGCCAGCCACCTGAGACAGTCGCGCCATTGGATTCGTAAGCGGCCACGTGGCAGGTGTCGTCAAACCACCCATCGTCATGTTCGCATAGCGCGACCACTATCTCGTTTTGAGAGTCGCCGTCAATGTCCGCGACCGCCACCCTGGATGAATCCACCGGGTCAAGGTAGTAAGAGGGCAGGCTCGGGTAAGGTGAATACCAGGGTATGGGCCAATTGGGTACGTTGGTGTTGTTGTGGCGGATGACATTGATATCCTGACCCACATGCGCCACCACCTCCGCGCCGGTCAGGCCGTCGATCTCGGCAAGACAGAAATCGTGAACCTTGTCGAGGCCAGTTCGGGGCCAGCCGCTCACCACCGCGCCGCTTTGTGCATGCCAGGCGACTAGTCCCCAATCCTGTGCAAAGAAGGATGCGACGATCTCAAGGTCGCCGTCACCATCAATGTCTACCGCCGCCAGGTGGCTGACCGATGGTGTCAGCCCGGAGGCGTCAGGGGAGGGGATTGACACCGGCCACCCATTGACATATGTGCCATTTTCTTTGAAATACACCTTCCCATTGAATGAGTAGGCGACTTCCTGGGTGCCATCATTGTCGTAATCGGTAACGAGGGGCGATGATACGCGGTCGGCCTCAAAGGGTTCGTCTATCGCTGTGGGGAAGGTGGGAACACTGTTGAAACCGACGACGCCACCAAAACGCCCGTGGTAGGTCGTCTCAATCAATTCGCCGCTTAACAGCTCCCGGTCGCTCGTAATCGTGACCAGATAGGTGAAGCGTGTTCCCGGCTCGACAGGGGCCACCGTGGTCGGGATGGTTGCGGTGGCAAAACTCAGCGGCTCCATTGAACCGAGCTGGGCTGTCGGCAGAGTCGTGAATATGCCTGGAGGCTCGGTGGTCACGTCCACCGTGATGTTGGTCATCACACCGCTGTAGTTTTTGAGCGTAATTTTAAGGTCAACCCTTTCGCCGGGTGAGGGCGTCTTGTCGCCGTCGCTGTTGACGGAGTCGTCAGCGACGAGCGCAACGAGTTTAATCAGTGAGGTGGCCTCCGTTGTCAGGGCGCGTCGGGCGTTGGCGCGGCCCCGGCCCGTGAGTCCTATATATTCGGGGTTGAGGTGGTCGATATTGTCGGCAGAGTTGACCGCCTGTGCCATGATTTGGCCGACTCCCCAATCGGGATTGAGTCCCACGATCAGGGCTGCGAGCCCGGTGATGTGGGGGGCCGCCATTGAAGTCCCCCTTATGCGGACGAAGTTGGTGTCAACTGTCAAGCCGCTACTGAAAGTGTTGGTGGAGGCTAATAGCGAAAGGATATTCAAGTAGTCGGCATTGCTGGTGCTGTTGGCGCTGTTGCCGCCGGGTGCGGAGATGTCAACCTTGCCGCCCCAGTTGCTAAAGTCGGATTTAATATCCCCGGTGTCGGTGGAGCCCACCAGCAGGATGTTGGCCTTGTTCCTGAGGGCGTCGCGGTTTACGTCGTAGTTGTCGTTACCCGCCGAGAAGACGACCACCGCGCCCATTGAGACGGCGTAGTCTATGGCGTCCCCTATCACCGTGTCCTCAGAGGAGGAACCCCAGGAGTTGTTTATCACGTCCGCGCCGTTGTCGGCGGCGAAGATGAGGCCCAGGGCCAGGACGCTTGAGTACGCATTGGGGAAGACCTTGACCGGCATTATCTTGGCCTGGGGGGCGACGCCGGTGATGCCGAAACTATTGTCCGCTATAGCAGCAATGGTGCCGGCCACGTGCGTTCCGTGTCCGTAGTAGTCGTCAGGGTCGTTGTCGTCGTCGGAGAAATCATAACCGACCATCGTGCCGTCGGTGCCTGTGTAGATGTTGCTGTTGAGGTCCGCATGGGTGTAGTCCACGCCGGTGTCCACCACGGCTACGATCACATCATTGCCAAGGGCGACATCCCAGGCGGCCCCCAGCTCCATATTTTTTAGTCCCCAGAGGTCGTCATAACCCTGGTTCCAGCTGTTTGAAGAGGAGAAGAAGGGGTCGTTGGGAGTGTGATGGAGCACACCCATTGTGTCGGGGTGCGCGTAGAGGACTCCGTCCATTTGGGAATAGGCCTGGGCCGCCGCGTGCGCGTCGGTTCCGGCACGCAGCTCGAATACGTAGACCCTGCTGAAGTCAGGTGTTTGAGCGTTACTCGGCGCGCGGGCCGCACGTTTGCTGAACCGGCTTTTCACCTCTGACACATGGGTCTGGAATTCATCTGTGGCGCGTGCTGCAAACTCCGCCAAACCGCTGAGGTTGTCCATCTCGGGTTCGGAGGGGGCCAGGGCCGATTTGAAGAGTTTTTTGACGGAGACTACGCCAAAGCGCGCATTCAGAGTTGTCAAAGCCGAGACGGAGGCGCTCTGCTTTAGCGCCTCCCCTGCTCCGGGCAGCCGGTCGGCGATGGTCCCAACCCCGGACTCGCTTGAGAATTTGACGACGATTTTATTTACAGCGGCTCTTTTTGGTGGAGGAGGTGCGCCCCTATCGGCAAAAACGGGTGACACTATCAAGGGGATGGCGACAAGTGACGCCGTTACTGCTTTTGCGAGAACGATGAAACGCATGGTTACTCCCGTATTTAAATACCCTGTAAATAAGGGCAAAATAGCGAAAAACTCCCTATCAGGACTCTGTCTTGAATAAATGAACATCCCGCTGGGGGAAGGGTATGGATATCTTCTCTTCGTCAAACCGCTCTTTTATGCTGCGCATTACACTGAAATAGACATCCCAGTAGTCCTCGGTTTTTGCCCAGGGGCGGACCACGAAGTTCACGCTGGAGTCGCCCAGCTCCACCACCTCGACCATCGGTGCGGGATCGGAAAGCACTGCGGGGTGTTTGTCCAGGATGTCGAGCAGGACGTTGCGGGATTTCTCGATATCGTCGCTGTAGCCGATCCCGGCGGTCATATCCACCCTGCGGGTGTCGTTGCCGGTTATGTTGACTATGGTGCCCTCGGTAAGCGCCGAGTTGGGGAGGATGATCTTGCGGTTGTCCGGGCCGGACATCGTAGTGGTGAAGATGCCTATCTCCTTTACCGTGCCGGCATGACCAGCGGCCTCAATGAAGTCATCGACCCTGAAGGGGCGGAAGATGAGCAGAAGCACCCCGGCTGCGAAGTTGGACAACGAACCCTGCAACGCCAGGCCGATTGCAAACCCCGCCGCGCCCATGAGGGCCACAAAGGAGGTGGTCTCGATGCCGAACTTGCTCAATGCCGCAATGATGGCGAAGGCGATAACTGCGTAGTAGGAGAGATGTCCGAAGAAGCCCACCAGGGCCTTATCGGCTTTCATCCTTTTCAGGGCGCCCCTGACCATCTTCGCGACAATCGAGGCGATTATCTTGCCCAGGATGAGGATGGCAAGCGCGCCTATGACACGCAGACCGAAGGAGGTGATGATGGGAATGGCAGAGTCGATCAGATTTCTTGCCGTCTCTTCATTCATTTCTATGCCCTCTTTTGTAACCTCTGTGAAAAATGGTGGCAATGCGTTCGATATTGTAACCGTGGCTACCGCATAACTCAAGAATAGGGGAAAATGCGAAAGATACGGTAAACTTGATCCCGGTCATATGCTGAAAGGGCTATGGGGTATACACTTGTGGCCGTAATTCTATCTTTAAAAGGCCGGGAGAGTACTTTTGGAAATCAAGAAATTCACTGTCGCAATAATCATGCTAATCGTCACGGGCCTCACTGTGGCCGGGGGGGCGGCTGCCGAGACGCAGTGCTCGCCCGAGCTGCTGGAGGCGATGAAAAACCACCTGGGCGAGATACAGTACCCGGAGAACATGATCCGTGAGTCCACCCGGCAGGAGCCCTTCGGGGTGGTACCCACCAAGGGGTTCGACCTCGCGGCCCATGAGTGCCACACGATGGCCGGGCAGGCCTACAAGGTTTACGGCGAGGGCAAGTGCGTCCCGGGGGAGGAAGAGTGGCTGGCGATCGTCAAGTATCCCTTCAAGCTCTTCTACCGCAAAGCCCCGACTGAAGAGGAACTCTTCGAACTCAACTGGAATGCGGGGACCGACGGCCTCTGGCGCGTGACCTTCGAAGAGACCCACAACGGCTGGGTGGCGGTGGGGCAGCGAGAGGAGTTGGATTTGGATGGGGGTGGTGGTGGTGGCTCAGGTCATCCTGAAGGTGGTGGTGAAAAATAAAACGAATTTGCTGTGTCGGGGCCGACTGCGCCTCTCGTCCAAATAACTACGTCGCACACTCCTCGTTGACCTAGCCGTATTATTCATACTGTCGTCGGCCAACTCGTCGCTTAGCTCCTTGCCTTTGAACGAGATGCTGTGTCGGGCGGCTACGCCGGAAAAACGCTAAAACTAAAGACCTCCAAGTTTCCATAGCTATTCAAAAATCTTTATATACGCAATCGTGATAGCACCAGAAATACCCCAAAGCCACCAAGAAGCAGCTCCGGTCCATATTCCAATAAAAAACACCTTCAATCTCATTCCAAATGTTGCTTTACCATCCAAAATTGCTTGAGCAAACTGGGTCCTCTCTGAAGAGGGCGTGTTTTCAGCTTCATAGACAGCTTGAGGCGTAAATGAGGCTATAAATGAGATAAGTGCGGCTAATAAAAGCCAAACCCCAAATAACATTCTCATCTTACCCCCTTGCTAAAGTTCTATAGTTTTTCTGTAGAAACAGTTTAAGCAACGTTACAAATACTATCTATTTTCTTCTGCAAACCTGCCCAAATTATTGGATACACAGTATTCATGTAATTTGCCACATAAGGAGACATTACGATAGCATCAAGTTCCAACGGTGGTGGTGGTATTTTTGTATAATTCTTTGACTTATTTTTGTTTTTCGTCTGTAGAATTGAAGGAAGTAGAATATCTATTGCACTATAAGGTTCATATTGTTCATCTTTTTTTATAAAAACATCGGTATACAATCTATGTCGGTTGAGTTGAATTGAATTGAAATCAACATATTTATTGACATTTTCAGCATAAAACGCAAGTAGAGATGCCATAGCGCTGGCAATGAGTGCCGTTATTTTCAGGTTACCAAGTAGTTGATTCTCAGATACTCTAATTTTTTGCAAATATAAATCAGCATCATTTTGCAATTGTGAATATACATAACAACCAATTTCAAACAACGTGTAATCATTGAAGTATTTACTATATGGCTCATCGTTTTGTTTAGGGTCAATAAACATACCTATACACATAAAAAACATAAAAGTGAATGTTTCATCATCGTCTAAACTATAGCTATTTTTATCTATGCCATGTTTTAGATTCTTGCACTTTTCGTAAATTTTGCTTTCAATTTTGTTTCGCTTGAAAATGCCTAACATGGGAAACCTCCGGAAAATCACTGGGAAGATTTGGGACAGTATACCTATTTATCACCTCAGGGTCATATTGTCTGAGGCGAAGCCGAGTTCGTGACCAGTTCCCATGCCCTTGACCTCCCTTCCCCCTTCAAGCGGTTTTCGCAATTTGCCTTTGACTTTCACCCCCACCGAGCTGTGCAGTGAGCGGATGAGGAGTCTTTGAGGGTCGGGTTGCCTGAGGTGAGGCGCTAGCCGAACCGAGTTTCCGACCCTCCCTCACACGCGAGCGGTCGCCGTAGGCGAGCACACGTGCTCGAAGGGGCGCGTCTTTCTGGAACTTTCTTAGCGCAAAGAAAGTTCCCGAGGGGTGCAGGGGACGAGCAGTCCCCGCATACAATCAAACCAATCCAATGCCCTAAGGCCACGCGCCCAGCGAAAAAGCCGAGCGGCGAGCGTCCCCCTCCCCATAAAAAAGGTGGAAACCATTTTGCCCTTCGTTGCATCCAAATCGCTAATCAAAGAGATGAGTGTCATCTCCGCCGTCGTAAGACACAACTCGTGCGGCGGGGAGTTCGCGTTATAAGGAAACGAAAGGGAAAGGGATTATGTTAAAGCTCGGGAAATTCAGTTTACACTTTGTGCTCGTGGCGCTCCTTCTGGCGGCCATCGCGGGATGCAACGGCAATACCTCTTCTGCGTCGCAGGCCACCGATTCGCAGAAATATCTCCTGTTCTTTCTCGATCCCAACGGGGGACCGTGCCGGATGCAGGGGGATATTCTCAACGGTGTTCGCGGCGAGGTCGAAAAATATGCCTCCATCCGGTATGTGCAGACCACACGCCAGGCTGACCGGGAGACCTTCTACAAGTATGGGATAAGGGGGCTGCCCTCGCTCATCCTGATCGATGCCTCCGGCAAAGAGGTGCGACGCCTGCCGCCGGGGATACAGCAGGCCGATCGGGTTTTAGCCACCGTCCGCATGCAGTAACGGCGAGAGACGATGCTTATTGATTTGGCCTTGCGCCTGGGCGCTTCCTTCGCCGCCGGGTTGGGTAGCGTGGCCTCCCCGTGTGTTTTGCCCGTGGTGCCGATCATCATCACCGGCAACGAGGAGGATCACCGCTACCGTCCGCTGCTCATAGTTGCGGGGATCTCCATCACCTTCATCCTGATGGGGATCGCCAGCGCCGCCTTCGGCTCCCTGCTGGCGGGCGGCACGATGATCTATGTCGAAAAAGGCGCCGGCGTAATGATCCTCCTCTTCGGGCTGCTCACCCTGGCGGACCTCAACCTCTTCAAGGGGTTCCACTATTTCCAGCGTCTCGGCGCGGGAGCCCGGGGACCCTGGTCGGGGCTCATCCTGGGCATGGCGCTGGGGCTGATCTGGATACCCTGCATAGGGCCGTTCCTCACCAGCATCCTGGCCATGGTAGCCAGCGAGGGAGAGGTGCTGAAGGGGATATTGTTTCTGGGGGTGTATTCCCTCGGGTTCGCGGTGCCCATGCTGATAGCGGCGTATTTTTCGAGGTATTTTCGCGAACGCGTGCGCCGGATGCAGCGCCACCCGATGCTCCTGCGGATTTTCAGCGGCGGGATACTGAGCCTGTTCGGCCTCTACATACTGTTCAACGGGATCGTGGGCTTCGGGTTTTGAGTCTCTCACACCCCCACCGAACTGTGCAGTGAGCAATTGAGGAAGTTTTGAGAGTCATCTTGTTTGAGGCGAAGCCGAGTTCATGACCCGTTCCTATGATTTTGACCTACCTTCCCCGTCCAAGCGGAGCAGTTCAGCTCGTAGGATCAGGAGGTCTTGCGGAAGTGAGCGCTAGCGAACGGCTCCAGACCTCCCCGGAGAGATGAACGATCAGCGTAGCTTGTGGGGTGTCCAGGGGTCGAGGGGAGGTTGACAAGAACCTCCCCTCCGTCGCTAAAGCCCTCGTAGAGGGCGAGCGAAACAACCCGGGCCAACCCCTCCACCAACAGAAAAGGCCTTCGCAAGAAGGCACACCAAGCCAAATACCATCAACCCAATCCAATGCCCCATAGGCCACGCGCCCAGCGAGAAAAGGCCCAGCGGCCCAAAGCGCTCCTCCCGTGGTTCGCTTCCCATCGCACATAAGCAAAAAGTCCGACCAAATGGCCGGACTTTTTTACTTAATTGGCGGAAGTGGATGGGAATCGAACCCACCGGCGACGCTATTGACGCCGCCCATCGGTTTTGAAGACCGAGGTAGCCACCAGTGCTACAACCACTTCCATTTCATGCAGGTCGCTGAGCGTAGCATTTTCGCTTGCGGATTGCCAAGGTCGATATTGGCGCCACAAGGTCGCAGTGTGTATTTTTTGGGTATGTTTGGCGGAGGTTGTTTACGTCTCTGGTCTTCAACGTGAAGGGGGTGGTTTGGACGTTCATTACAGGGTTGCAATTTTTGGTTCGGCGAGGCTGATGCCCGAGGACCAGGCGTATCGTGATGTGTTTGAGATCGCCGTCGAGCTTGGCAAGCTGGGCTTCGATGTCGTCACGGGCGGCGGGCCGGGTTTGATGCAGGCGGCCAATGCGGGCCACAGGGCGGCCGATTCCGAGGCTCATTCCATCGGGCTGAACATTGTTTTGCCCCATGAGCAGGACTTTAATCCATATCTGGACATAAAGCAGGATTTTGATCGCTTTTCGGGACGGCTCGATACTTTCGTCTCCATTTCCGACGCGGTTATCGTGGCTCCCGGCGGGGTGGGGACGATACTGGAGCTTTTCTACTCCTGGCAACTGGCGCAGGTAAAACACATCTGCGAGACGCCCATCGTCCTCTTTGGCGAGATGTGGGGTGGATTGCTCGATTGGCTGACGACCGAGGTGTTGGAGCGTGGTCTTTTCAGCGAGAAGGACTTGAATTCAATCTTCCACGTGAAGTCCCCCGGTAAGGTGGTCGAGCTGATTGAGAGGATACACGCCGATCGCGCAAAGGTGGAGCATGTGTGCGTCAATTATGAGGTGTACCGTGGTGAACTGGATTTATAAGCCTTTACTGGCGGCGATTGCGTTGGTCCTTGTCGCGGGCGGGGCCGAGGCCGGGTGGGATTTTTCCAACGCGCTTATTCCCGTAGACGAGATCACCTCCGGCGGTCCTCCCAAGGATGGCATCCCGGCGCTTACCGATCCCGAGACTAGTAGGGGCGGCAGCGGCGGATTTCCTCTCCGATGGCGAAGTAGTGCTGGGTGTGGTCCACAACGATGAGGCCAGGGCGTATCCGCTGCGGCTCTTGAGTTGGCATGAGCTGGTGAACGACACCATTGGGGGCAAGCCTGTACTTGTCAGCTGGTGACCGCTGGCCTATTCCGGTGTGGTCTACGCCCGTGAAGTCAAAGGAAAGGCAAAGAGTTTTGGGGTCTCGGGGCTGCTCTGGAACTCCAACGTTATGATGTACGACCGCGAGACCGAGTCGCTCTGGTCCCAAGTGCTAAACCGCGCGGTGGCGGGGCCGTTGTCTGGAACCGGGCTGGAGAAGATGGGTTCCACCCTGACCAGCTGGGGAAAGTGGAAGAAGAAGTACCCCGCGACACGGGTGGCGACCTTCAACACAGGCCATCGGCGCGATTATTCCGAAGACCCCTACGCGGACTATTACCAGAGCCGCCGCTCGCTCTTCAGTCGTTTTTTCGGAGGCCCGGGCGAAGAGGACAAGGAGCTGGTGGTCGGGGTGGAGGGCGAGGGGTTCAAAAAGGCTTATCCGCTCAAGCTGCTGCGTGACAAGAAGAAAATAAGCGATAAAGTCGGCGACGTCGAGCTGCTCCTTGAATACGATACCTCCACCGACAGCGTGACCGCCAGGGTTGGCGGCGAGGAGCGGGTGGTGTTGATTGTTTATTGGTTTGTTTGGCGGAGTGTGCATCCGGCCACTACTCGCTACGGGGAATAATTCATTAAAATTTGGGGAGGCTTCGGCTTTCGCCCAAATGCTGCGTCACCGGCTGCGCGCACGCTCGGCCTGTAGCTCTGCTACTATGCCTCCCGTGTGCTCACCGGATTCCTTGCCTTTTTGACGAAATCCTTTGCCTTTGGTTTGTCAGGTAGGGCGACTTCGGCTTTTTCCGTCATATTTACGTCGCGTACTCGTGGGCTTCGGCTTTCGCCCGTCAAAAACTATACTGCCTAAGTTATCCGCTTGCGCGTCTCCTCGCCGGTCGAAAAAATCCTCTGCTGGGGGGATGCTATACCCATTAATCGGCAATCGAACCACTGCCGGGGAATGGCGCGGCTGGCGAGGATGATTTTTTTGGGGTATCCTTGCAACGTTGCCTGAAATTAATTCATTAAAATTGGAGAGGTTGAAATGAAAAAGATTGTAATTCTTGTTTTGGCGTTGGGTTTTTCTATGTTGGTTTCGATGGGTTTTGCCCAGGGTGAAGGTTCGGCGATGGGGCTTTTTGAGGCCAAGTGCTCCAAATGCCACCAAGCCGAGAGGGCCACGTCGACGAAGAAGGACGCGGCGGGCTGGACATCGACCGTCAATCGCATGAAGGGCAAGTCACCCGGACACATAAGCGACGTTGAGGCCGAGACCATAATCAAGTATCTGACCGAGAGCTACTCCAGGTAGTTTGCTGCTTATTTGCCTGAAAAAGCCCCGGTCGGATGACGGGGCTTTTTTTGTGTGCGCTGCCATTTACTGTGTTGCCGCAGGGTTTGTCGGGTGCGATAATAACGGGTGATATTCAAACATATTTAAGCCACGCCGAGGCGGTCAGGGCAGAGGCTTTGGCCCCGCCGAGGTGATTAAACCGAGGCTTTAGGTTAGAAGGAGTTCAGACAATGGTTCGTGTGGGATTTGTGGGCTGGCGCGGTATGGTCGGCTCGGTGCTTATGGAGCGGATGGTCGCCCAGGGCAATTTTTCCGGTTATGAGGCGGTCTTTTTTTCCACCTCGCAGGTGGGGCAGGCTGCACCTGATTTTGGTGGCGGCGCTGGTGTGCTGGCCGATGGCTATGACCTGAAGACGCTTGGCGGGCTGGACGTTATCGTCACCTCCCAGGGTGGCTCCTACACCGAGAAGGTCTACCCGGAGCTGCGGGCCAGCGGCTGGAAGGGCTACTGGATTGATGCGGCCTCGACGTTGCGCATGAACGACGAAGCCCTGATCGTATTGGACCCAATCAACCGAGACGTGATCGACCGTGGGCTGGACTCCGGGATAAAAAATTTCATCGGCGGCAACTGCACCGTGAGCCTCATGCTCATGGCGCTAGGCGGACTCTTCAAGGCGGGGCTGGTTGAGTGGCTCACCTCCATGACCTATCAGGCGGCGTCGGGTGGGGGGGCCAAGAATATGGAGGAGTTGGCGCACCAGATGGGCGCGTTGACCGACGCTGGTTTGCCCCTATTGAACAACCCCGGCGCAACCGCGCTGGAGCTTGAGGAGGCGCTGACCGGCGCTATGCGTAGCGAGTCCTTCCCCGACCAGCTTTTTGGCGTTCCTCTGGCCGGTAGCTTGATCCCATGGATCGACCGGCCGATGGAGAATGGGCAGACCCGCGAAGAGTGGAAGGGGATGAGCGAGTCCAACAAGATCCTTGGCCGCTCGGACAACCCCATACCCATTGACGGCACCTGTGTGCGCATCGGCACCATGCGCTGCCACAGCCAGGCGTTCACGGTCAAGCTCACGAATGACGTGCCCTTGGGTGAGCTGGAGCAGATCATCGCAGAGGATAACGACTGGGTGCGCTTCATCCCCAACGTCAAGGAAGAGACGGTTCGCGAGCTGACCCCCACTGCGGTGACCGGGCGGCTGCACGTACCGGTGGGCAGAGTGCGCAAGATGAACCTGGGGCCGGAGTATCTGGCGGCGTTCTCGGTGGGCGACCAGCTCCTGTGGGGCGCGGCCGAGCCCATACGCCGCATGCTGGCGATCGTTTTGGAGCGTATGGGTTGAGCAGGGTCTGTTGATGGGTTCCTTTCTCTCGGTAGTAGCCGGGTTCGCGCCGTTTGCCATCCTCCACTCGCTGCTGTTAACGCAGCTCGCAAGGGATATCTTTCAGGCAATCTTCGGCCAAAAGGTGTTCAGGCGGTGGTACCGGCTCTGTTACTCCGCTGTCTCGGTCGTGACCTTCGGTGTGTACGTGGTCTGGGCGCACACCCTGCCCGACAGCCGCTGGTTTGAACTCTCCGGCGCTGCATACGTGGCGGCATGGGGAGTGCGGATTCTGGGGATGTGGCTGATGTACAAGGCCATGTCTCAATTTGGTGTGTTCAGCTTTCTCGGGTTTGACGGGTTGAAAAAATCTACCGGACCCGCCGATGGGTTGGATATCAGCCCGATAGTGGCGGTGGGCCCCTATAAATATATCCGTCACCCCATCTATGCGGGGGCTATGCTGTTTCTCTGGGGCGATCCGGTCTGGACGGCGAATAAGGCCGCCTTCAATCTGGCCGCGACGCTCTATTTGTATCTGGGCAGCAAGCTTGAAGAGGCGAGGCTAACCAAGTTGCATGGCGACGCCTACCGCTCCTACGCCAGGGAGACGCCCCCCTTCATTCCGCGATTGAAGGAATAAGGGGTGCACAAGCTTGTTGACATGAAAATGGTGATGGATAGAATTGGAGTATAGTTTTACTGCATTCGGGAGAGCGTGATGTTCAACTTCGCTGTGTACAGAAAATTTGTGAATATCAACACCGGCAAGAGGGTCCTGCTGCGTCCCCTGCTCGAAGAAGACCAGAAGCGGCTCTACGAGCTCTTCCAGTCCGCCGAGGAGGAGGATTACAAGTTCCTCAAGGACAACGTCAAGGACCCCTTGACGATAGAGCGATGGATCTCCAACCTCAACTATTCCAAAGTGCTGCCCCTGGTGGCGTACTGCGAAGAGCGTGTCGTGGGCGACTGCAGCCTGCATCTGAGAAGAAGCTCCCAGCGCCATATCGGTGAGATACGCATCTACCTCGCGCCCGATTACCGCAGCGTGGGGCTTGGCTCCAAGATGATCACGGAGGCCGAAGAGGTGGCGCGCAAGCTGGGGTTGCAGTTCGTGGTGGCGCAGATCATCTTGGACCACGTCGGCCTTATCAAGGCATTCAGGCGACTGGGTTTCGACCTTCGCTGCACCCTCGACGATTACTTCATGGGCGCCGACGGGAAGACCTATGACGTGGCCTACCTCATTAAAAGGATCAAGCCGATACAGGAGTTCACCTTCTAGGAGCTTCGTCGAAAAACCCCGGATATCCTCCGAGTGACGTTGTCAGGGGCGAAAAATGATCCTCGAAATACTTTTCGGTATGCCTGCGGTCATTTTTCTTCCCTTCCTAGCCCTTGAATGATCTTCGGGGTTTCCAGTTTATCGTCGGCTGTTTTGCTACAACCACTTAGCACAGCGGCTCGCCGGGAATGGCGGGCTTTTTCATGATGTTCCTCCACCTGTGTGACGTCGAAGCGTCACGGGAGGCCGTGGGATGAAGATAGAGATAAGGACCGAATGGATCAGGCTGGACCAACTGCTGAAGCTCGCCGACGTGGTGGGCGGAGGCGGCGAGGCCAAGGTGCGCATCCAGCAGGGTGAGGTGATGGTGGATTCCGAGACCGAGGTGCGCCGGGGCCGCAAGATAAGGGTGGGCCAGTCCATAGAGATAGATGGAGCCGTGATTGAAGTCGTGGGGGAAGGCGGCTAGATGGGCCAACGGATTCAATCTCTACGCGCAGGCGCGCTGGATGTCGCGCCCATACTGCTCGGCGTGGTCCCCTTCGGCCTTATTTACGGGGTGGCCGCCACCGAAGCGGGGCTTGGCTCGCTCTCGGCTTTCCTGATGAGCTCCATCGTCTTCGCGGGGGCCGCCCAGCTGGTCATCGTAGACCTCCTTGCCCAGAATGCCGCGTGGCCGGTGATCCTCGTCACCGCATTGGTGATAAACCTGCGCATGGCGATGTATGGAGCGTCCCTTGCGCCCCACTTTGCCCACTGGTCCCCCTGGTGGAAGAGGGTGGGAGCTTATCTGGTGACCGATCAGGCGTTTGCCGTCTCGATCATCCGCTATGAAAAGCCGATGGCGGAGCTTCCCAAGCGCTGGTACTACTTCGGGGCGGCGGTGGCGCTCTGGCTGGTGTGGCAGTGCTCGACCATGACCGGCATCGCGCTGGGTGCGACGATTCCCGCTTCCTGGGAGCTGGACTTTGCGGTACCGCTGACTTTCATGGCGCTACTGGTACCCTCGATCAAGGATAGAAACTCCATGCTGGCCGCGCTGGGGGCAGGCGTGGCCGCTGCGCTGACCTCCACCATGATCTTCAAGTTGGGGATCATAACCTCGGCGCTGATAGGGGTGCTGGTGGGTTACTTCGCGGAAGGGA
This sequence comes from Deltaproteobacteria bacterium, assembly GCA_030591565.1. GTDB lineage: Bacteria > Desulfobacterota > Deferrisomatia > Deferrisomatales > BM512 > JAUVAU01. Next base: position 63,124 of record JAUVAU010000004.1, read on the forward strand.
GCGAGAGATGATCGCCTCCCAGAGTACAGGAGTGTGGCTGCTGCTCGGCGCGGTGGGCGTGGGCACCTACCTCATTCGCTATTCCTTTATCGGCATCCTTGGCCGGGCCGAAGTGTCCGAGCGGGTGCAGAGGCTCCTGCGCTACGTGCCCCCCGCCGCGCTGGCCGCGCTGGTAGTGCCGGGGCTGCTCTTTCGGGGGGACAACCCCGGACTGACGATCCACAACTATCGCCTCCTGGCCGGTTTGCTGGCCGCGACGGTTGCGTGGAAGACCCGGTCGATCCTCGCTACCATCGCCACGGGGATGTCTGCGCTCTGGCTGTTGCAATGGTTATTCTGAGGTGTGTTGTACACATGAAAGAAGAAGGCCCCGCAGAATCTGCGAGGCCTTCTTTACTGAAATGTTTTCAATTTAATCTTCAGGTTAGTCCAGTAGAGAGTTGATAAAGCAACCGCCGGAGCTGCTGGAAGTGGCGGCATCTATTATGTCGTCAACCTCATCAACCTCGCCATCGCAGTCGTTGTCAATCAAGTCAATTATTTCAGTATTGCCGGGATATGCATTCGCTTCCGTGTCGTCACAGTCAGTGTTGTCAAGCACATACCCTGTAGGTTGGTTGAACGCCATCTGTGAAACCAGGGGGTCACCAAAGCCGTCACCATCAGCATCGGCGTACCAGGCGAAAGACGGTAAGGCGGCCACGCTGGCTGTACCAGTGATAAAATCACCCGACACGAGGTCTCTGGCGATGGACTTGACCGTGATGACCAGCGGGTTGGCACCATCCGTCGCCGCGATGGTGCGATCGTCCCCACTCGTGAGCTGTGCCGCAACTAGCGCGTCCACGCTTGTCACATCAATGGATTCGCCAGTTACCTGTATGTCGATCAAGTTGGCTGTGCCATCAGACCAGTCGTGAATGGTATCCACATCAGTTCCCGATGTGGCGTCGTTCATCTCGAAGACGAAGGTGTTGGCGCCGCCCATGCCGAAGAGGTCGTCCGAGCCAGCGCCACCGTCGATTATGTCGTCGCCGCTACCGCCGAGCAGGCCAGTGGCGTTGCCGGCGTCAACTTCAGCCTTGGTGGCAATGAATATACTCTGTCCGGTATCGTCGGCAAAGCTCACTTGAGTGGTATCACCAGCCTGGCCATGAGAACCGTTAACATCAAATAAGTCCGCCCCGTCGCCGCCGGTGCCTGCTGTCTGGCTAAACCCGCCGCCGCCGCCACCGCTTGGTCCCGAGTAGGCGTCGTCCCCTCCATTACCTCCATTGCCGCCGGTGGCTGTGCCATAACCCCCATCGCCTCCACTGCCGCTGTTGTAGCCAATACCGCCACTGCCGAAGAAACCCCCGCCGCCGCCGCCAGATGCATAAGAGCCACCATACGTTCCATCAGTAGCGCCAAAGCCCCCGCCATAGCCGTAATTAAAGCCACCGCCACCACCGCCGCCGTAACCTCCATTACCTCCAAATGCACCTGCCTGATAGCCGCCACCGCCACCGCCGCCGCCGCCGCCGATGCCACCATCTCCAGCACTGCCGCAGCCAAAACTAAAGCATGAGTCAGCGGAACCGCCGCCACCACCACCGCCGCCGAAGCCACCAGCGCCGGATGCGGCATAGTAGCCATCTCTACCATTGAAACCGTCACCGAAAATGATATCATCTCCAGCACCGCCGGATATAGTGTCCGCTCCGGAACCTCCTGCGCCTCCAGTTCCCCCATTCCAGGCGCCACCGCCGCCGCCGCCGGAACCATCACCGAAAATGATGTCGTCACCTGCGGTGCCGGTTATGGTATCGGCGTCACCTCCACCGTCACCTCCATTACCAGCTATTACTCCAGAAGCGCCGAGAACAAGCGAGGCCCCACCGCCACCGCCACCAGAGCCGTCACCACCGATGACCTGGCCGGGGGCCGCAATCGCCGCCCCTGCTGTAGCAGCAGCCACACCCGTAGCAAGGGTTATGATCAACACCGCACGTGCCAGGTTGTGCATCCCCGGCTCAAGATATTTCCTGAGTTGTGACTGGAGGTCCTGCTCTTCGGGGCCGAATAGGAAATCCATTCGCTTTGCTTCCCAAGACCAATCGGGGGTTCTAGGACTCAGAATCGACTTGCGCTTGCGTCTGGACATTATTTACTCCTTGTGTCGGGAATGCTGGTGAATGAATGACCTGCACTTTATGCATCCTAAAGCAGGGGCTGTAACCGGGCAAATGAAAAGGGACTCAAGGCTGTAGATACGTATGTCCGGGTTTGTACAATCGGCCTCTCCCTCCTTGCAGCTGCATGGGGTGTCAACTGTCAAAATTTTTTTATTGATGTGGTGTCCGGTCAGTTTTGTTAACATTTCGTAACTCTGATTGATTTCACCTGGAGGGTACCCGTTTGCAACGTCTCGTGGAGAAGATAACCGGAAGAGAGAAACCGCTGGTGGTGGTTGGCCTGGGTTACGTGGGGCTGCCCCTCGCCGTGGAGTTTGCGAAGCACGCCGATGTGGTGGGCTTCGATGTCAGCGAGGACAAGGTGGCTGTGCTGAGAGATGGCCGCGACCCCACCGGCGAGCTGGATGGCGAAGAACTTTCCGGCGTGAACATCCGGTACACCACTGACCCCGCACTGCTCGCCAAAGCCGGCGTAATAGTCGTCACCGTCCCCACGCCGCTCGATTCCCACAATAACCCTGACATGGGGTCGCTGCTGGCGGCGTCGAAGACCATTGGACAAAACCTCTCCAGGGGAACCCTGGTGGTTTACGAGTCCACCGTCTACCCCGGTGCGACCGAGGATGTGTGTCTGCCCATCCTGGAAGAGGAGTCGGGATTGAAGTGCGGCGTTGATTTTGGGCTGGGGTACTCGCCCGAGAGGATCAACCCCGGTGACAGGGAGCACTCCCTCGCCTCGGTCATAAAGGTGGTCTCGGGAGCCGACGCGAAGACGCTGGACGATGTGGCGGCCCTTTACTCCCTGGTGGTGGAGGCCGGAGTGCACCGCGCTCCCACGATCAAGACGGCGGAGCTGAGCAAGGTGTTGGAGAACACCCAGCGTGACATCAACATCGCGCTAATGAACGAGATCTCCATAATTTGCGATAAAGCTGGAATTGACACCCGTGCCGTATTGGAAGCCGCCGGGACGAAGTGGAACTTCTTGAAGTTCACACCGGGGCTGGTGGGAGGACACTGCATCGGCGTCGATCCCTACTACCTCACCTACAAGGCTGAGGAGCTGGACTACAAGGCGCAGGTGGTGCTGGCGGGCCGCTCCATCAACGACTCGATGGGCAAGCATGTGGCCGAGGGGGTGATCAAGGGGATGATCCGCTGCTCCAAGACGATCCAGGCAAGCAGGGTCCTCGTGCTCGGTCTCACCTTCAAGGAGAATGTGCGCGATATCCGCAACTCCAAGGTCAAGGATGTGATCGATGAGCTTTCCAGCTATGGAGTTGAAGTGGAAGCGTATGATCCGGTCGCCGACCCCAAAGAAGCCGCAGCCGAGTATGGGATAACGCTGTTGGATGGACTTGAGGGCGCAGCCACCTACGACGCGGTGGTGATGGCGGTGTCGCACAGGGCGTTCGAGGGGCTTACGGTTAATGAGTTGAAAAAGTTTTTCCCGCCCAGGGGGGACGACCCTTCAAAGTGCGATGGCGTGCTGGCCGATGTGCGCATGCGTTACCGCAGGGATGAGGTGGAGGGGGCCGGGCTGGTTTATTGGTCATTGTAGCGGGTGGTCGCTGTAATAGGTGATCGTTATAATCTATTGAAAAAATTTCAAACGGGAATTTCATAAAGTGAAAGCAGAAGACGCGATAGCAGGGCTGAAAAGCCTTGAAAAAATCTTGGATGAGGCGATCGGGATACTGGGCGAGACCGAGGGGCTTACCCTTTGGCGCAGCCGCATTGGTGGGCTGCTCAGCGCCGAAAACGAACCCTACCGCATAGCGATCGCGGGCACGGTGAAGTCCGGCAAGACCACCCTGGTCAATGCGCTAATCGGCGACGATCTCCTCAAACGCGGGGCGGGCATCATCACCTCCATCGTCACCCGCGTGCGCTCGGGCAAGGAGCTCAAGGCCTCAATTCAACTCAAGGGGTGGGATGAGGTGAACCGCGAGGCCACCGACGCGGCGCTCTTTATAACAACGGACGAGGAGACCGAGGCTGTTGACCTGCGCACGAAGAAGAGCCGCAAGGCGCTGAAATCCATGCTTGATGGCCTCGGCGAGAACGCCCTCTCCGACACGGGCAGCCATGAAAAGCACGTGGCGCTGATATCGGCCATGCTTGATGGTATAGCCCGAGTGGAACCCCTGATCGGCGAGGATGGACAGCTCCTGGAGTTCGACAGGCAGCGGTTCGGCGAACATCGCGATTTCGCCGGGAGCGACGCCCTCGCCGCCTATGTGGATGACCTCTCCCTTGAGGTCCCCGGTCTGGGCTTTGGCGACAGCTGCGAGCTGGCCGACTGTCAGGGTTACGATTCGCCCAACCCCCGCCATCGCGAGAAGGTCCAGGAGTACCTGCTGGGCTGCCACCAGGTCGTCTACGTCATCTCAAGCAGGATCGGCGTGCGTCTGGCGGACCTCAGGTTTATGCGCGATCTGGGCTCAATGGGGCTGCTGGACGCGACGAGGATTTTCATGAACGTCGACCTCGCCGAGCATGTGGAGGCGGGTGAGCTGTCTGCGATGAAGGCCAGGATAGAAGCTGAGTTGAAACCCTTCGGCAAGCTGGAGATAACGGTCGGTTCCGCCCTCAAGGCGCTCATGGAGACGCTCAAGGAAAATGGCGAGAAGCTGACCCGCCGCGAAGAGCTCCTTCTTGAGCTTTGGAATGAGGCTGAGGTGGATGGCATGTCCGACTTCGGCGAGTTCCGCGACGAGCTGGCGAAGACCCCGGTGCGCAACCGCAAGCGTGAGGTCGCCAAGCTGGCAAAGTCCACGCTGGCGCGCGCCGTCGGCTCGACCAGGACCACGGTGAACGCCGCCCTCATGGTAGCCCGCGACCAGGGCGAGGGGCTAAAGGAGGGCAACGAGAGCCTGACCAGAGCCACCGAGCTGCTGGACCGGTCCGCCCACAACTTCTCCGTGACGCTAAAGAGCGGCGCACGCGACATCAAGGGCGACCTCTTTACCGACATCAATAAAGTCTTCCATCCCTCCAGCGGCAGCTTATCAGCCGAGGTGGTGGGCCACGTCGAGGCAATTTCCCCGAGCAAGGCTTCGCTCCAGGGCACCGACGCCAAGAAGCTCTTTTCGCAGCTCACCCACCTGCAGCAGCTCATGCGAGAGGAGTTCAACTCCTACAAGGTGGAGGTGGTCAACGCCAAGGCGGTGGAGCATATCCGGGATATCTGGCAAAGATCACGTGATCGGCTCTCGGACGCCGCCGAGGATGGCGCGGAGCTTCTCCTGGAAGCAGCGGAGGGCTATCGCACGATGGCGGGAAATCTGGGTGTGGAGGTGGAGGAGCTGGAGCTGCCCGAACTGGATGGCGATATCGGCAAGCGGACGATCCCGCTATTCTCAGCCGTGACCTCGCCCTCGGCGGATATGACGGCGCAAAGGGTCATCTCCTTTGCCGGACACTGGTCGATGAAGATCGCCACCGGGTGGACTTCTCGTCTATTTGGGCGAAAAGAGAAGGGCGGCTTCGTGGATTCCCTGCTTGAAGAGGGATTCGAGGCTGCCCGTGAACAACTTACAGATGAGGCGCGCTCCTGCTTTCTCAATTACAACGAGAACCTGAAGCATCAGGTGCTGGGCAGGAATCTCGATGACCTCGCCCAGGTGTGGGCTGACTCCTACGGAGAGACCGCGATGGCCCTGAAAGTGGACCTGGATGGGCTGCGAAAAGCGGTGGGGGTGACCGGCGAAGAGACCGATGAGATGACCGCGCACCTCGAACGGCTGGTCGAAGAGCTGGAGAGTTTTGAAGTCTGACGCCTACCCATCCCTCTCCAATTACTGGGGAGCCCTTTTTGGCGAGCGCGTTTGGCGCATATCCGTCGACGCCGGGCTGGGGTGCCCCCATCGCGATTCGGCAGGCGGCGGTTGCGCCTTTTGCGAACCCGCATCCTTTGTGCCGACGCTGGGCGCCTCCCGGTCGGTGGGCGACCAGCTGCGGCGCGGCATGGCGGACCTCCAACGCAAGAAGGTGAACCGTTTCGCCGCTTACTTCCAGCCGGGGACCAACACCAACGCCCCTGTGGAGACCCTGAAAAAGTTGTGGGACGAGGCGGCTGAAATCGACGAGGTCGTGGCGCTCTGCGTCGGGACCCGCCCCGATTGCGTTGGCGAGCCTGTGCTCGAACTGCTGGCCTCTTACCGTAACCGCTTTGATATCTGGCTTGAGCTGGGCCTCCAGTCCGCCAGCGACCTGACCCTGGACCGCATCAACAGGGGGCATGACACCGCTGCTTTCTCCGACGCCGTGACCCGCGCAAGGGGAAGGGGGCTGAAGGTCTGTGCCCACGTCATACTGGGGTTGCCGGGCGAAGGGGTGGAGGAGGAGGCGCGGACCGCCGCGCTGTTGACGAGTCTGGGCGTGGAAGGGGTGAAGGTCCACCAACTCTCGGTGATCAAGGGCACCCCGATGGAAGCGCTGTATGAGCGCGGCGAGGTGGTTCCACCGGGGGAAGAGGAGTACATCGCCCGCGCCTTGGCCTTCCTTCGCAGATTGCCACCCTCAACGGTGGTTCATCGCCTGGTGGGGGATACGATGGGCGAAGGGCTGGTGAGTCCCTCCTTCGATAAGAGGCGGGTGTTTTATATCATAAGGGAAGAGCTGGGTTTATAAGAGAAGGGCTGAATAGAAAAGGCCGCACCTTTAACGGGCGGCGGCCTCTGGCTTTGAAATGGCGAGGTGTCCTTCACATTC
>JAUVAU010000039.1 GCA_030591565.1 Deltaproteobacteria bacterium
CCACTCGTTTGTGGTTGTGGTGGTGTCGGTCGTAGAGAAGATGTTTATGTTGGAGTTGGTAGCCGCCGTCGCGGTGGTATCGCTCTTGAAACAGTACTCCTCGCCGTCGCTGATTGTCGTACCCACATCGTTCAGCCCCGTGTTCATGAGTTTGTGGGAGGCATCCCCTCCCGCTCCATAAGTGATCCCCATGACGGTTACATCACCGGGCGGCGTGAGAGTGTATCGCGAGTCGGCGAGGCATATCAAAGTGCCATCATCGGCATAGTAGTCGTTGAGATCGAAGCTCAACTGGTAGCCCGAATAGTCAGCCACCAGGTTCTCGGGAGCACTAAAATCGGTGTTTGCCGAGGTTCCCAGCAAAGTGAAATCCCCGAAGACAAAGTGGGTTTTACCCTGGGCGATTCTTGGCGGGGTCGTCGAAAAGTCAGCGTTGCGGATCATATTTTTGATCGACTTGAAGACATCGTCGGCCCTCGCAATGGAGAGCAGCTGGTCGATGGTGAGGGTAAAGCTCGCCGCAGCATCGCCCAAGGAGAGTGCCGCTTCTCCATCAAAGTAGATGTCGCCAAGGGCAAGAGCAGCATCCGCAGCAGACTTGGTCACGGGGAAGAGGGTGAGAGACAACTCCGAAGTCGCGTCGGCCAACTCAACAAAGGCTATGGGATAGTTACGATCCATTATGAGGAGCAGCCAGTCCACCTCAAAGTAGTCACCCGGCGAGCCCACAGTGGCGACGCTCGGCTCAACCACGAGGATATCCTCATAGCTGAAATATTTCGGCAGGTCCAGGGTAAAGCTGCCGGTATCCGGGTCTACCAGGGCGACAATTTTCAGCGCAAGGTTAAAGGGCGCGATGGAAGAGCCCTGGAGCTTGGCGACCGGGATCGCCCACACCGCATCCGGGTCAAAAGCGACGTTCACCTGCGCCACCGGCTCCTTTGCAGTTTTAGACGGGGTCGCCAGCAACCCGCTCAGCTGCATCTTGGCGGCGTAGTCAGTGTCGTCCGTGGTGGTGTCGGTTGAAGAGCTGCTTGACCCCCCACAGGAGATCAACGCTGCCATCAATCCCATTACGAGTAGAAAAATCAGGCTAAAACGGATGGTTCTGGAGTTCATGGCTACCCTCACAATCGGAAAGAGAAATGGAAGTCATTTGACGAATCGTTACCCTGTTGATAATTGTGCACCATCGGGAAGTTTACCACTAATCGGCTATTTTTTAAGCCACCAATTTTTATTCACCCATAAGCTCCCGACGCCGGAGGCTTCCCCTCCCCAGGCAACACCCGGCGCGAACGCCCCTATGACTTTGCCCTCCCTCACGGCCACGAAGGTAAACTGTCTGCGCCACCAGGGTAACGCTGCGCGAGCAAGCAAGTCCTTCAACTTCCTGACCTTCCCCTCGTGGAAGAGCTGGTCCCCCGGCTCTCTTGGGCGAAGCTCCACCCCATCGCTACCCCCCCCGCTATCCCCATCACTACCGGAAACGGCGATACTCAACGCACCTTCCGGCGACTCGCTCCCGGGAACAAAGCCCGCGGTTTCCCCCATAACGGGCAGCGGGTCCAACCCTTCACGGACCACCCAGGGCGAGAGCGCCCAGAGGTTGCCGCCATGCAGCGAGAAGGCGGCTGTCTCGGGCGTCGGGGCAATCTTTCCCCCCTCGCCGCCACGGGCCAGCCCAAGGACCGTATGCACATGGTCCAGCCCCAGCGCCTCGGGCACCCCTCCCGCCTCCCTGCACGCGGCAAGCACGAGCCTCCTCGCGATTGGCGGCTCCAGCTTTGCCAGCCGGGCCGCATCCAGCCCCACCCCGTCGGGCTCCATCGTCGCGATCCGCTGGAACTCATCCAGACACAGCCGGGTCAGGTAGTCGTCATCTTCGCGGGCCAGAGAGGCGAAATTCACCAATGCGGTATCAGCGCCGGGGAAGATCTCCCGCGCCAGGGGCAGCAGCTCGTGGCGTACACGGTTGCGCGAATATTTTCCGGTGGCGTTGGTGGGGTCTTCGCGAAACTCCCAGCCATTTTCGCCGGCGACCCTCTCCAACTCCACCCGCCTGACATCAAGGAGCGGCCTGATGAAGGGAGGCGCCCACTTCTTCATCCCCGCCACCCCACGTGGGCCGGTGCCTCTTATCAGGCGAAACAACACCGTCTCCGCCTGATCGTCAGCGTGGTGGGCGAGCGCCACAGCGCCAAGCCCTCTTTCACCCATTATCCGTGTCAGGTGGAGCCGTCTGAGCCTGCGCGCCTCCGCCTGGATATTTTCACCGAGTTCAAAATCCTCTTCCTTCAGCTTCACGAGATGGAAGGGAGCTCCCAGCTCCCCGGCGAGGGCGCGGCAAAACTCTGCATCCTCGCCGCTCCCAGGTCTCAGTCCATGATCCACGTGGGCCAGCTCGATCCTCAGGGGTGCGCCCGCGCCACGCGGGTTTTCTGGTAAGTGGGCTGGCAATTGGGCTGGTAGTTGGGCTGATAGTTGGGCAAGCAACCTCGCCAGCACCGTGGAATCGACCCCGGCTGAGACCGCTACGAGGAGCCCCGCGTCGGTTTTTTCAACCTCGGACAATGTTTTTTTGATCTTTTCGTTAACGTCGATTGACATCTGTTACCGCTTGACGCTATCATTCTGCGCCTTCAAATCAAAAAGTTTGCCAGCCCTAAAAGAAAGGCCGGTACCCCTAATAAGGAGTTGGACATGCAGTGTCAGACAGTTAAAAAAGATAAGGAATGTTTCTTCTGGGCCAAGTCGGGCTGTACCCAGTCCGAGGGCCAGTGCGCCGCCATCATCGAAAAGTGCGACGGTTGCTCCAGGGTTGAAGAGTGGCCCACCGGCAAGTACTGCACGACCTACGGGATGCCCGTCGAGCAGTGGAAGATCGGCCTTTGCAACATGGCCACCCACATCAAGCTTGAGACCGAAGAGACACAGAAGATGATCAACCCGCTAAAGGCCTCCAAGCGTGGCACAGGTGGCGGACGCCGCTAGTCCATCAGCCCCGCTTTGGAATCATCCAGGCTTTTCTCGGCCCGTCCCTTCTGGGGGCGGGCCGTTTCTATTTCCTTCTCCAACTTATCCTCGCTCCCCACCATACCGGCGCTGATAATCAGCCGGAACGCCTGCTCCACGCCTATCTCCAGTGGTATGAGCTGTTCTTTCGGAATCATCAGATAGAAGCCGGAGGTCGGGTTGGGCGTGGTGGGGATGAAGACGTTGGCCACCTCGGTCTCGGTCTTCGTCTGCACCTCGCCCCTGGAGTCGCCGGTGACGAACGCCAGCGAGTAGATACCCCTCCTGGGGTATTCGACCAGCACCACACCGCTGAACCGCTCGGCCCCCTTCCCCTGGAACTCTTCAACCAGAGTGAAGACCGCCTCCAGCAGCTGCTTTGCCACCACATAGAGCCAGCGCACACCCGGCACCTTGTCCAGCATCTTCTCGTAAGTCTCCACGATTCTGCGCCCCATGTAGATGGAGCCGAGAAAACCCACGATGTAGATGAAGAGTAGCGTGATGATGATGCCCAGCCCCGGCACCTTGAAGGGCAGGTAGAACTGGGGATTGAATTTGTCAGGCAGCACCGCGATCTGCTCCATGATCACATCGTCGAGCCAGGTGACCAGGAAGATGGTGAGCGCCATGGGCACGAAGATCAGCAAGCCCGTGAGGAAGTGCTTCTTCATCGCGCCTTTTAAACCGCTAAAAATTTTCATCCAACCCCTTTTGTCTCTACCTTGTCAGCGGCCAGCCAGATCGACTTTATCCGCTGGGAGGATAATATCATTTCCCACACGTCGTTTCCTGAACCCGGTTCAATCGCCAGTATATCAGCACTGGCTCCCACCGTTAAAGCGCCAGTTTCACCTTTCAGCCCCAGCGCGTGCGCACCGCCCGCCGTGGCGGCCACAACCGCCTGCTCCGCGCTCAGTCCGCACCGCTCCACGGCCAGGACCATTTCTTTTCTTAAATCCAGCCCCTCGCCACTCAATGCGCTATCGGTACCCAGCGCGAGGGTCACTCCCGCATCGGCAAGCCCCTTGCCGTCAACATCCCCCACTCCCAGTTTAAAGTTGGAGGTGGGACAGATGACGACGGACGCGCCCCTTTGACCTATCAACTCCCGGTCGCCCTTTTCCAGCTGGACGCAGTGTATCAGTAAAGTGTTTGGCCCAAGGAGCGACAGCAAGTCGAGCCACCGGAGCGGGTGCATTCCCGGCGAGGCAGGGGGGCTAACCGGCAAGGATGCGTAGAGGCGGTCAACTATCGGTCCACTGTCGGACTCGCAAAACTCTATCTCTTCCACGCTCTCAGCCAGATGGGTGGCGAAGATACTCCCACCCGCTTTGACAGTTTTTGCAGCCTCGCCACACGCCAGTTGCGCGGCGCGCCCCGCCGTGTAGGGTGAGTGGGCAAAAAGCCCGGCAAGCTCGGCGTTACCACCCACCTTCACCCCGGCTGCCCGGTCCACAAGGGTTCCGGCCCCCTCGTCACCAGGGCATATCACCTCGGGCATGCAGAGGATTCTCGGACCATGGGGGGGGTAGTGAGCGCCAAATTCATAGCGGCTGAGCACATCGGCGACAACTGACTGTCCATATTCGAGACAAATCCTTGCCCCCATTTCAATGCCGATGGAGAAGTCGGCGTCGGTGGCCGCTCGCTTTCGTTTGATTATCTCAAGAATCCAGCCGATGAAATCCAGCTCCTCCGGCAAGGGGCCAAGCAGGGTCAACTCCAGATGGGCGTGGGCGTTTACCAGCGCGGGCATAAGCAAAGAGCCCTCCATGCGTTCATGGGGGGCTCCGGGAAACTCTTTTACAATATCGGACACCTTGCCGACGGAAACGATACGGCCGTTATCGAGGGCCACTGCGCCGTCCTCAATCATCGGGGATGAAACAGGCACGACCCAGGGGGCCGAGATTATTTTCATGCGGGGCCGATTTCCTTGATCCTGTTGGCTCCATCCACGTAGACGAGGTTGGGCTTCCACGTCTCCACTTCCCTTTCGTCCATCAGCACGTAGGAGCAGATAATCACGATATCGCCCTCGCTGGCCTTGTGGGCTGCGGCGCCGTTTATACGTATCTCGCCGGTGCCTTTTTCGCCCAGAATGGTGTAGGTATCAAAACGCTCACCATTGGTTATATTGTAAATCTTCACCTCTTCATAGGGCCGAATTCCAGACGCCTCCAAGAGGATGGGGTCGATGGAGACCGACCCTTCGTAGTGGAGGTCTGCGCCGGTCACGGTGCAACGGTGAATTTTCCCCTGTAGAATTCTTCTCAGCATGGTAATTCATTCTCCAGCTATTTAGTTTTGCCCTCAGGCAGCTTCAATCACTCTATTATCAATAAGACGGGTCTTGCCCACCCTGGCCGCCAGGGCAAGCAGGGTCGGCCCTTCAATTTTTGTCACTTCCGCAAGCGTTTCCGGGTCGCGCAGCTCGACATACTCCACCTCTATGCCCGCCTGGGAAATTATACCCCTGACCAGCTCCACAAGTTCCCCGCCATCGCTGACTCCCCGGTTCACCCTCTCCTGCACGGCGACAAGCGATCGTGAAAGCGCCAGGGCGCGGCTGCGCTCTTCCCCGGTGAGATAGCTGTTGCGGCTGCTCATGGCGAGCCCGTCGGGCTCGCGCACTATGGGAACCGGGACTATCTCCACAGCCACGTCCAGGTCACGCACCATCCGGCGTATGACTTGAAGCTGCTGAAAGTCCTTTTCGCCAAAAAAAGCCGCGTCGGGCTGGACTATGTTCAAGAGCTTCAATACGACCGTAGCCACACCGTCAAAGTGTCCGGGACGGTGCGCTCCGCAAAGCGGCAGGGAAAGCTCCTCCACCCGCACGACCGTCTGGAACCCCTCGCCATAGATCTCACTCGCGCTTGGAACGAAGATGGCATCGGCTCCCTCCCTTTGGCAAAGCTCGCTATCGCTCTCCATGTCGCGGGGGTAGCGGTCAAAGTCCTCGCCCTCGCCAAACTGGGTGGGGTTGACAAATATCGATACTATGGTCAGGTCGCACTGGAGACGCGAGCGCTTCACCAGCGTCATGTGCCCCTCGTGCAGGTAGCCCATTGTGGGGACCAGCCCGACCGTTAGCCCCTTGGCCTTCGCCCCCCTGACCAGCTCGCGCACCTGGTCGATTGTTTCGATGATCTTGGGCATCTGTTCCTTTGGTCCAAACCCGATAAATGCCTTCAAAACAAAAAACGCCACCCCGGTCTTTGGACTCGGGATGGCGCGCACGTGACGGTCGGGTGCGATATGGCGATTGACGCCAATCGCATGAAACCCTGCTCTTCGTTCAACGGCGGCCGTCCCAGTCACTTGCCCTGCGGCAATCTCGGATCCAGGCGGTCAACGTCTGGGTATCATGGGGCGCTGAAATTTGTCAACCAGCTTTTGCCCTGTGACAGCTAGGAGGCTCTGACGAAAAACTCTCCCGAAGCGGAGGGGGTAACACTAAACAGGGCTAAACAGGGCTAAACCGGGCTAAACTGGAGATTTTAGCCGATGTCAGGCAAACCTCTAACTAGGCGACGATAAACTGGAAACCCCGAAGATCATTCGAGGCAAGTTTTCAGGACCGAAAACTTGGATGCGCATTGGCGCACCTTCAGGCGAGGCCCCGAGAGGGGCCGAGTCCAGTAGGAAGGGAAGAAAAATGACCGCAGGCATACCGATAAGTATTTCGAGGATCATTTTTCGCCCCTGACAACGTCAATCGGATGATATCCGGGGCTTTTCGGCGAAGCTCCTAGCGGCTTTACTTTCAAGAGGGTGTAAAGTATAAATAACAACCACTTTTTTTGAATATTTCCGCCAAAGGAGGCTGGGAAAACCTTGAGTTCGTCAGTCGCTGTATATCCGGGCAGTTTCGACCCGCTCACCAACGGTCATGTCGATATCATCCTGAGAGGCGCCGAGGTGTTTGACCGCCTCGTGGTGCTTATCGCGGTGAATAGATCCAAAAACGCTCTGTTCGACATCGAAGAGAGGATCAGCCTGATCAACGAGGTGTTCGCCGACTATCCCAATATCACCGTCGATTCCTTCGAGGGGCTCCTGGTGGACTATCTGAAGGACAACTCCATACCGGTGATCATAAGGGGGTTGCGCGCCGTCTCCGACTTCGAGTACGAGTTCCAGATGGCGCTGATGAACAGGAAGATCAACCCCCATGTGGAGACCTTCTTCATGGCCGCCGGGGAGAGCTATTCATACGTGAGTTCACGCATCGTCAAGGAGGTCTTCAGTCTGGGTGCATGCGTGGAGGGGTTGGCCCCCCAGCCGGTCATTGAGGCGATGCGCAAGAAGTTCGGCACCTGAACCGAACCCGCACCGCCAATTTAATTTCTACAGGAGCTGAAATGGTCAAGTTGAGCCAACGCGCAAACAAGCTGCAACCTTCGGCCACCCTTGCGATAACCGCAAAGGCGAAGAAGATGCGCAGTGAAGGCATCGACGTCATAGGTTTCGGGGCTGGTGAGCCCGATTTTGCCACCCCAAGCCACATAATAGACGCGGCGATAGGTTCGCTTCGCGCCGGCGACACCCACTACACACCGGTAGGCGGCACAGCCGAGCTTAAAAACGCGATCATCCAATCGATCAAGCGCGACTACGACCTCGACTATGCGTCAAACGAGGTAACGGTCAACTGCGGTGCAAAGCACACCCTCTACAACATCTTCATGTCGATCCTCGACCCCGGCGATGAGGTTATAATCCCCGCGCCCTACTGGGTGAGCTACCCCGAACAGGTAGCGTTGGCCGATGGCGTACCGGTGATTCTGGAGACGAGCGAGGCCGATGGCTTCATGCCCGATCCCGAAAAGCTGGCGGCGCTGATCACCCCCAGGACAAAAGCGATCGTCTTGAACAGCCCCTCGAACCCATCGGGCTCGATGATCGACGCGGCGGGGATGAAAAAAATCGCCGACGTGGTGGCGGGGACCGACGTACTGGTCATCAGCGACGACATCTACCACCGCCTCCTCTACGACGGCACAAAGTTTGTCTCCATACTCGAGGTTGCCCCCTCGCTGAGAGACCAGGTGGTGATAGTCAACGGCGTCTCCAAGACCTACGCCATGACCGGCTGGAGGATAGGCTACGCACTTGGCCCCCAGTCACTCATAGGGGCGATGGAGAAGCTCCAGGGGCAATCCACCTCCAACCCCACCAGCTTTGCCCAAAAAGGCGTGATTGAGGCACTTACGGGCGACCAAAGCTGCGTGGGTGAGATGGTCGGGATATTCGCCCGAAGGCGCGCACTGCTGGTCGATGGACTCAATGCCCTTCCCGGCATAACCTGCCGGATGCCGGTGGGGGCCTTCTACGCCTTCCCCAACGTCAGCGGAGTCTACGGCTCCAAGACCCCGGCGGGAGCCCGGATAACCGACTCCTTCTCCCTGGCAGGCTATCTGCTGGAGGATGCGCTGGTGGCGGTGGTTCCGGGCGCACCCTTTGGCTCCGACGCCAACGTGCGCATGTCCTACGCCACCGGTGAAGAAGCAATTGAAAAAGGGTTGAGCCGCATGGCTGTGGCTCTTGCCAAGTTGAGTTGAGGTAAAACGAGAAGAGATGCACCAGTCAACAACAACACACTACCCCGAGCTGAGCGACGTCGAGCTTATCGAGCTGCTCTTCACCCTGGGCGACGGACTCGGCATCGAAGTGATAAACGAGATAGTGGATCGCGGCAGCCGCATGATCCCCTACCTGTACGTCATCGTCTCCGACAAGACCACCTGGACAAGACCAGTGCCCGAGTGGTGGGCGGTGGTCCACGCCACCTACACGCTGGGCGCTTTCGAGTCTGCCGATACGCTGACGGCGCTGCTCGCGTCGCTCAGATGGGCAGACGCCTTTGACAGCGAATGGGTCGTCGAAGACATGCCCAGCATTTTTGGCAAGTTGGGCAAGGACGCTTTTGGTCCCCTCTCAGCGATCCTTCGCGATGTTGCGGCGGGCTGGGGGGCGCGCTCCATCGCCATCTCGGCCATGGCGGCCACCACGATAACCGCGCCCTTTCTCAGGGACTCTTTTTTCGATCTGGCCGCCAAGATCGTGGCCGACCACACCGAACCGGTGCCGCTCAGACAGACCGCGGCCAACGTATTGCTGGATTTTCGGTGCGAGGAGCACCGGTCGGTGCTGGTAAAATTCGGAACGGAAGAAGAACAGCGCCGCGAAGAGATACCCGACTACGAGGGGGCGTTCTACAGCTGGGAGGTGGATGAATTTCTCTCAAGCGAGGAGTCGGAATCGGATATCGACTTCTACAATCGGGATTGGCTGATCTTCTACGATCCGGAAGAACGTGAAAGACGCCGCGACTACTGGGCGGAGGAGAAAAAGCGGGTCGGCCAGAGCTACCCGGAACATCCCGACTTCCAGTCGGAAAAGTATGTCGCGCTATGCCCCTGCGGTTCAGGTATGGACTACTCTGAGTGTTGTATGAAGAAGATCCACTGATTTCAGGGGGTTGTTGAAAAACCCCGGATATCCTCCGATTGACGTTGTCAGGGGCGAAAAATGATCCTCGAAATACCTATCAGTATGCCTGCGGTCATTTTTCTTCCCTTCCTACTACTCGAAGGATCTTCGGGGTTTCCAGTTTATCGTCGGCTTAGTTAGGGGTTTGCAACCCCCGGCCGCACCCCCGTCGCCAGATACCTTCTCACATCCTCAATGATCCGCAGATGATCGAAGCATAGCGGCGGCAATGCGTCCAGCGGCCAGATGCGCGCCTGGGCCGCGTCGTCGCCTCCAACGGGTTCACCCTCGGCTTTAGCCAGATAGATCGTCGTAGCGGTGTGAAAACGCGGGTCACGGCCGGGAGCGGAGTAGGTATAAAACTGCTCGGTCAAGCTGGCGTCAAGCCCCGTCTCCTCCTTGCACTCACGAATCGCCGCGCGCTCGTAGGACTCTCCCTCATCCACGAAACCACCCGGCAGCGCCCAGCCCAGCGGAGGGTTCTTTCGCTCAATTAAAACGACGCCGCCCTCCATAAGGAGAACGACGTCGACTGTCGGCAGTGGATTCCGGTATTTGGTCACGTCGTTATTTTCTCGCGCACGCTCTTGATCACACTATTGACGTAATCGTTGACCGACTCGCCCTTTGCGGCGTCGTACTCGACGATATCGCAGACAAAATGTATCTCTTTGTCGTCGAGCAGCTCTTCGTTGGGATAGTTGACCGCGGCCAGCGCCTTCGCCAGTTCATCCATCGTCCTGCCCGCCGTTTCAACCGCGTCGCCCAGGTAGAGCACACCGAAGGTGGAACCAAGGCAGCGGCCCACGATGCTGTCCTCGTCCGAGAGGCTCTTGATCTTGTCGGCGACCTTGACGAGCAGCGCATTGCCGCTATTGTGGCCGACCTTGCGATTGTACTCGGTGAGGTTGACCATCGTGATCGCGCCCATGGCGAGCCGGGTCTCGCCACGGTTCACCCTGGCGGCGGCGACTTCGGCGTACTTCTTGAAATGGTCGAAGATGAAGGTCTTCGTGAGGTGATCGGTCACTTCGAGCATGTCGGCGTAACCGCGCAACTTGGCGTACATGTTAGCGTTCTGGATAGCTACCGCTGCCTGGTTTATAAACAGCGTTATCCCCTCGATCTTCTCTTTGGTTATCGGAATTTTACTCAACTGGTTGTCCGCTGCGACCACTCCAACGCATTTGTTTTCCACGATCAGCGGCATCGCCACGAACTCGCGGCTTCTAAGCGCCTTGATCTCGGAGTACGGGGGTTTCAGCCTGAACTCGCCCGAAATATCGCCGGAGGTCACACGGCATATCTCTTTGGTCGCGAAGGAACGCGAAATCGCACCCCCTCCAGCGCCGATCGGTATGCGGATATACTCGGGAGCCTCTTCTTCGTTGCCCACCGCGCCGCGACACTGGAGCATGGCGCCGTCTTTGTCGTCGGGCATGAAGATGAATATCCTGTCCAGCCCGACCACATCGCGGGCGGCGTTGAGGATGTCGATCATCCTCTTGTCCAGCTCCAGATGCTTTTGCATACCCAGGGAGACTTCGTGAAGTTTTTTCAAGTTGCGGTTAGCGGCCGAGATCTTGGCCGAGAGCGCCATCTGCTCGCTATAGTAGGGCTTGATGATGAGGGGAACGGATATGGCCGTGGAGGCGATCACCGCGATCACCAACACCACGATGGTCAGCAGTATGTAGCGCTTGATGCTCGCCGTGGCGGAGCCGGTGGCTTCCTCGGGTTCGGCCACTGCAACCATCCACTCTTGCTCGGTGACATTTCTAAAGGCGATCACAAGGGTTTGGGCGGTCTCGTATTCACCTATCTCCAAAAGCCCGGAGCCGGATTCGTAGGCTCCCACAAGATCCACGAGGGCGACCAGATTGGAGTCATCCTTTTCACCGATGTCCGAGAGCGGCTGGCTCACCGAGGTGAGCTCCATCTCCAGGTCGCCGACTTCTTCACCTTGGAATAAATCGGGATTGAGATGGGCCAGCACACTTCCTTCAGTGTCCATCACAAACACCGAACCGCCTTCGCTTATCGCCGTTTCGAGCAGCACCTGTTCCAGATCAATGTCGAGGGTCCTGTCATCCTCATCAATCGCACCCATCGCATTTATCGCATCCATCGCATCCGTCGCATCCAGCTCAACATGCCCTTCACTCTCAGGGGCCAGCTCTGCTCCTTCCTCTGCTTGAGCTTCTTCCAGGGCGGCTTCAGCGTCATCAGCAGCCTTATCGGCGGCGTCGAGTAGTGCCACGGCCATCATTTCAACTCCGTGATAGAGCCGTTGTTTGCCTGCATCTTCGCTCAGCTTCGATACAACTATGCCGACCATTAGGGCGGCCACGGCGGTCAAGACTACCGTAACGCTGATAAGCTTGAACCCAAGATTGCTGTCGGATTCATTAGTCATTGTGCTACTCCGGAATTATGTATGTGTTCAGTCAGGATCAATGGCAAGCAGAACAACCGCCGGTGACGGTAAACAGCTTGTCTTCATCCGAACTGTGGGGATCATGACAGGTCTGGCAGTTAATGTTAATGTTCCCATCCTCGTCGGGCGTAATGCCGGGAATCTTTCGTGACAGCGACCCCTCGGTGGGGTGTGTGTGCCTCTTCATCTCTGCTTCCGAGTGGCAGTTGAGGCAAAGATCGACGCCCACGCCCTTTAGGAAGAATGAGGGGTTGTCCGACGCATGGGGGTCGTGGCAGCCGGTGCAGTTCTCTTCCATGACTGGCGCGTGGGGCTTGAATTTATTCAGCTTGGCTTTGACATCCTCATGGCAACCGGTGCAAAGCGAACTCTGGGTGTTATTCAGCTGGAACTTGAACGATGAGCTATGGGGGCTGTGGCACACTACGCACATGCCCATGGCCACCGGGCCGTGGATGAAATCCCGATCGAATGCGCCGCGGATATCGTCGTGACAGTTAAAACACAGTTCCGAGCCGGTGGTGTGCCTGTCGTAGTGGTGGGGCTCGCTCTTGTAGTCGTGGCACATGGCGCAGCCGCCCATGGCGATGGGGCCATGCACGAATTTTTCGTCAATCTGGTAGCCGTGGCACTTGGTGCAAAAATCGTCCATCGCCATACCGCCCTCGGGGTCTTCCGGGGTCATCTCATGGCATGGACTACAGCGCTCTTCTTTTTCGGCAAGGTGGAACTGGTACTCGGGGAAATTAACGCCAAGACCCTCGCCCATCCGGGGTTCCCTGAACATGACCACCGCAATGGTGCCCATACCTGAGCCCTTGGGATAGCGAACTTCGATGAAGTTGGAACCCAGGCTGAGCGGTATGCGTGTGTAGAACATCTTGTCGCCGTAGCTCTTGGCCTCGCGCTCGGAGCCGCCGTTGAGTCTGACCTTGAAGGGACCGGGGTTGCCGCCGGTGAGACCGACGACGGTAATCTTGGACTGGTAGGTCATGGTGAACTGTTCGGGCACCAGCAAGGTCACATCATCGGCGGGAGCCTCTGCAACATCTTCCAGGGGGCCACCCTCGACAAGCTGCTTTATCAGCCTGTCCATCTTGGCTCGTTTCTCGCTATCATAGCCCACTATGGTTGAGACTATCTTGCCCTCCTTGTCGATGAAGACATAGCTGGGAAGCGTCAGAATTTCGAACTGGCGGCTAATTTTCAGTCCCTTGTCGATCAGCACCGGGAAGTTCAGAGTGTTACTGAAAGTACCGAAAAACCGCTTGACCCGGCTTAGCCCGTAGGTGTCCAGGTTGACCCCGACCACCTTTAGCTTATCGGCGTATTCATTTTGCTGGACTATGAAGTGGGGAATGGATTGTACGCAGGAGGAGCAGTAGATGGAGCCAAAATCCAGGACAATCGGCACCTTGCCAAGGTACTGGTCCAGATCGAAATCCTGTCCATCGAAGGTCTTGGCTGTGAAAGATTGCGCAACTTTATCGGCGCCAAGCGTCACTGGGCACATGGCCAGAGTCAACAGCACCGATAGGCTAATGACACGGACCAGCGCGCCAAACCTTGGAGGGGAGCAAAGGTACATCTACTTACCCAGTGCGTTCTCTATGGCCCGTTCCATCTCCGCCTCCCCAACGCGACCCACCTTGGAATATGTGATCTTTGCTTTACCGTCAATCACATAGATGGTGGGAGTGCCCGGGACCATATAATCTTCCGCCACGACCAGTGAGCCGTCTTCGCTCTCCTCGTCGAGCAGGATCGTGAAGGTGTAGCCGCCCTGTTTGGCGAACTGCCTGATGTTTTCGCCCAGGTCGCCATCAAGCGCTATCGCTATGACTGTGAGACCCTTGTCCTTATACTTTTCGTGCATACCCTGGATCAGCGGCATCTCGGCGCGACAAGGTTCACAGAAGATGGACCAGAAGACCAGTACGCTTGCGCCCTCACCCAACGGCTCAAACTCAACGCGGTCGCCCTCGGTGTCGTACAGCTTGAAGGCTGAAACGGTATCACCGACCTCCAAGGCTTCCATATCTCCGATCATGGGGATATCGAGCGGCGTCATCAGCGTATCCTCGGCCCAAACCATTTGGCCGACGGTCATAACACCAACCACTACCAAAGCAATTATTATCCCGAATCGTTTCCGCATCGTAGCTCTCCCCAAATCATTCACTTGAATTTCATCAGCCAAGGTATCAAGCCGCTATTTGAAGACCCTGACTGCAAACTTCAACGATCATCATACACCCTGTCGTAAACCAAAATTTGCCGTCTGGCAACATCCGTGAGTAAAACATTCATGTTTTCCATCACGTCCAAAGAGCTTGCAACCGCCAAAACAGGCAGGTCGATCTCGGCCAGCAGTTTACCCTGCCAACTCAACACGATGAATCTGTTGGCGAGACTGTCGAGCACCACTATGCGCCCGAACCGATCGTCAACCGCCATGTCGGCTATCACCACCGCGCCGTCAACCAACTGGTCCACCTCGAAGGTCGAGTCCCAGTCGCCATCCAGCTCCAGCCGCTCTATTACGCCCTCTCCTTCGTTAACGAAAAGAATGAAGCCATCCTTTTCATCGGTGTAGGAAATTACGGAGGGACGCTTGATCTTGTTCACGCCCCTACCGGCGCGTCTCCAGACATCCTCAAGTCTACCTCTCTTTGAGAAAACCTGAATCCTCTCGTTGCCGGTGTCGGCGACATAGATCCTGTCACGCTCACCAACGGCTATGTCACGGGGTTGGCGCAAACTCCCTTTCGCCACCCCAAAACCGCCAATTTGGTCAACAAACGCGGCGTTACGGTCAAAGATCACCACGCGGTCGTTGCCGGTATCGGCTACGATTACTCTGCCCGCGCTGTCGATCACCATCGCGGAGGGCTCCTTCAAGCGTACCTTGCCCCCACCTTTGGGGCGCCCCACGCTCTTGACCCACTTCCACCTTCGATCGTACAAAACTATTGTATTATTGTCGCGGTCGGCGACAAACACCTGATCATCATCGGAAACCGCGATGGCCGAGGGCCACTTGAGTTGATCTCTGCCACGGCCCGTGCGGCCAAACGTCTTGTACTCTTTATAATGCATTGGCGCCGACGCATTGACATCGGCAGCCAGCCCAACAAGCCATATCGCCGCCAGTAACAGGGCGGCGACCACTGGCTTAAAGGCGTTTGTCATCTATTTTGGTTTTACTTTCAAAAGAAGCTCTTCAACTTCCTCTTCTTCTTCCTCTTCCTCTTCATCATCGAGATCTTCTTCATACTCTTCGTCTTCGAAGTCTTCCGGGGAAGCTTCCTTCATGAGGATTTCGTTCTCAATCTCTCTTGCCGATTCAAACTGATCGTCGATCTCATCGGCCAGATCAAGGATGCCATCGGTTGCAAGATCGTTGATCGAGGGGCCGTCACTGAGGCCGAACACCTCACCGAAGGTAGTGCTGGAGCGGATGAACGAGCGACCGGACCAGATAATGTCGCCGGTCTTGACGTCGAGCATATTCAGGAAGATGGAGAACTCCACATTCTTGGAGGTCTCTTCTTCGCCGTAGAAGAGCAGCCAGCCGACTATCAGAGCGTCAACCCCTAGTTCCTGACCTATCTTCTGTACGATTTCGCGGTCAAGCGCCTCAGTGGACCTTAACTTCAGCTTCTTCATGAGGCCGGCGACGTAGCGCGATTCCTCGACGCCGCCCTTGAATGTTTCGAGAGAAAGAAGCTCCTGGATGAGAACGTTCTCTGCGTTCTTGGGTCCAGCTGCTCCTTCAGTGAGCGTATCAAAGGGAAGAACCGCGACTCGCTCTACGTTACCGTACGTGCGGTCACGCGTTGCTTTTTTTGCAAAAGTTTCTGTCTGGGTACGCGAACAGGCGCTTACAACCAGCATTATCGCGCACAACCCAATAACAATACGCCTCATGTTCGTTCTCCTCGTAAAATTCCACGCACGCCATACCCGACAATTACGGATACAAGCAAAACATCGACACTCTATCAGAATTCACCGCTTAGCTCAACGAGATAGCTGTGTGATTTCTTTTTATCTCCACCCAGTTGTATCGTTTTTTCATGCTCGAAAGAAAGTTTGATCTGGTCGTTATACAATTCGCAAGAAAATCCCGTATTGTAGCTCTCACCATCCTCCGACAGATCATTTAATTCGTGCTCATACTCGAAGGAAGCCTCGTAGTTGTCCAGTATCTGCCATTCGAATTTGTAGACGTATTTGAGGTCCATCTCGGGACCCAGGTCGTCCTGGCTCTGGTCGCTGACCGTGCGCTCGACACCCCCCTCGGTGCTCATCCCTTCCAGAAAGTCGGAAAACGCCACCGAGAGTGAAGTATCGTCTTCGCGCTCAATGTGACCGGCATCGCTATCGGGGTAGAATGCAGTGCGTGAATAGCCGTGCTCAAGCTCGATCGAAACCACGCTGCCAAGCTCGATGGTGTAGG
Organism: Deltaproteobacteria bacterium; assembly: GCA_030591565.1. Taxonomy (GTDB): domain Bacteria; phylum Desulfobacterota; class Deferrisomatia; order Deferrisomatales; family BM512; genus JAUVAU01. Next base: position 16,416 of record JAUVAU010000039.1, read on the forward strand.
CGAGTTCAACCTCAAGGGCGCGCTCGGCATCTTTGCTACCCTCAACGGCGTCGCCGTCGCGAGTGACCGTGTACTTGGGCTTTAGTTCAAGGTTCGGAATTCTGTCCCAACTTATCTCTGCTGCGTACTCCCAGGAGTACTCGCTCGTGGTCTTGATGCCCATCTCCCAGGAGTATTTCAGCTCCCTTGCGATGGATGCGGTGATCTGGTCCTCCCAGATAGTGGCTTCCGCCTCAAGCTTGTAGTCATCGTCACGGGTACGGGTGAACTGCTCGGTGGGGTCCTCGGGGCTGTCACGGTCCACGGCGCGATCATAGGAGCCGTCAACGGTCAGGATATCAAATATTTCCAAGGATGCCGAAGTGTTGTACTCCTGAGACCACTCCCGGCTATTCGAGTCGGTGTTGTAGGTCTGCACCCTCTCATCGCTGTAGCCAAGCTCGATAGTGATTGTCTCAGTAAGCTCGGGGTTCCATGTCGCTTCGCCATTTAGCGTGTCGGTGCGCTCGGCGGGAAGGTCGGCCACCAGGTCTTTTTCCCAGTCCCACTCATGCTCGACCGAATACTCCATCCAGCCAAGGGGCGCGTACTCCAGCTTGGAGCCGATGTTATTAGAGAGGCTGTCGCCCTTTTCAAGGAGGAGGTCGCTGTCGGTGAGCGTCAGGCTCTGATCGCGCTCCCCTTCCCACCCGGCTTCGAACTTCCAGAACTCCAAAAAATCGCGGGAGAAGTCAACATTGCCCGAGAGCGCCCGGTCGTCGGTATCATCATCAAGCGCTTCACGCGCGTCGGTGGTATCCTTCTTGGCTTCGACCCCGATCTCAACCATATCGAGAAAACCGTACTCGAACGCCCCCTCGTAGGAGCGGTCGATCGTGTCGTCGTCACCGGCTATCCCATAGGTAAACTGGGGAAGTTTCTCGTTTTCCGGCTCGATCTTGACTTCAACATCCCACTCGGAATCGACCCGGTCCTCGTCGGCGGAAGGATCCTCGTCATCGGCGATAGTCTGACTCCAACCCGCAGCGATGCTCCACCATTGGGCGACAAGCTCGGCCTCAGCCTCCGGCGTTGTTTCCTTGGTGTTGTACTCGTCTTCTATCTTTTCTTCTGTGATATCAAAGGAGAAGCTGAAACTAAATTCGAGGGTGGGGGCAAGTTCGGTGGAGTAATCTACCTCAAAGGCCATGTCCTGGGTCTCTGTGGTTAGGGCGTCGTCTTCGTCTATTTCGGTGTTCACCTCATCGGACACTTCCAACTTCACGTCCCACGTGGCGTCGGCACGGCAATAGGGCACACCTGCGGCGAGCATCAAGGCAGACGCCACCATAGCGAATACAAGGAGTCGGAAAAGCTTTGGCATTTAAAGGCCGCCCGTGGACGCCAACAAACCGTCATTAAGTGCATTCGCGACGATGGTGACATTTTTCAATCCCACCATCGCTGCAATAATCAATGCGGCCTCTTCCCTGAACAAGTAACCCAAATAGAATAAAAGTGCCGTGAAACCCGTATTCAAAGGCTAAATAACGAGCCGGGTCTTCAAGTAACCCCTTTAAGGAACGAACACGGCAAACCCGCAGTACTTTTAGCAAAAAACAAACTTTTTTGTCAACAACAACCGGCCATATAACCGCCCTAGTCAGCTATTGGAACCACCCTCAATCGGTCTCCCGGATGCAAAACTCCGCCGCCGGCAATACTATTCCAGTCCTGTAACTGCCCCACGGTTGCACCCGTTGCTCGTGAAATAGACCACAGGGTATCACCCGGCATGACGACATAAACATCGCCGGTCTGGGCAGTTGCAATATTATGTTCTATCTCCCGGGAAACAATCAACCGTTGTCCGGCCCTGATTATGCGGCGCGGCCCCAACGCGTTCCATCTGGCGATGGCGGCCACGCTCACCCCGTATTTGCGGGAGATATTCCAGGTCGATTCGCCCGGCTTGACTTTGTGGACCATTCTGCCACGGGCAAGATCGGCGAAAGTTGCGCCCACCTCGGTCCTCACGGGGATGACAAGATCGCGGCCCGGCCTTATGAGCCGGGGGTTCCGTATACCGTTCAATTGGGCTATGGCGCTGATCCTGGTTCCAAACTTGAGAGCTATCGATCCGAGGTTGTCGCCCCTTTTTATCCTGTGTTTCTTGAAATCGAGCCGTTCCACCTGCCCAAGGCGGGAGATGATATCCGCGACCTCTTCACCCCTGCCCGCAGTGACCTTCAACGGATAGAGTCCCCCCCCAGGTGGGGTGACCCCGCGCAGGAGCGCCGGGTTCAGGTCAAGAAGATCCGCAAAGCTGATCGAGGCGAGCCGCGAGACGGTCTTCAGGTCCACAGGGGAATCGACCTCCACAGTGTCAAACGCGATTGGCGCCCCAAGGTTGGAATCGTCAAACCCGTAAGCGGTGGGCTCGTTCATTACCGCCATCGCGGCGTAGAACTTGGGCACGTAGCGCCTGGTCTCAGCCTTTAACGCCGGCTCCTCCAGTAGGCCCCAAAAATCATCAGCCTCCCCCGCGCTCAACGCTCGGGAAATGCCCCCCGCCCCGGCATTGTAGGCGGCAAGCGCCAACTCCCAGTCGCCAAACCTCTTGTGTAGCTGCGAAAGGTGGTAGGCCGCACCCCTGGTCGAGGCAACCGGGTCCAACCGTTCATCCACCCACCAATCCACACGCAGGTTGTTGGCCCTGGCCGTGGTGTCTATAAACTGCCACATGCCCACCGCCCCCGCGTGGGAGCGGGCATCTGTCCGGTAGTGGCTCTCCACCACCGGCAGAAAGGAGAGCTCGGGGGGTAACCCCAACTCTTCGAGCTCGGCCATAATCATCTTCATATAACGGCCCGAACGCCAGAGTGCACGCTCCATCGACTTGCGGCTCGCACCCATAAATTCTTTTATTACTTCCGCTACTTCAGCGCGCTCTGGAGCTTTGATGGAGAGTTTGTCGGCCTGGACAGCCCCGACATCACCAAACAAACCATCCACCGCATCAGCCGAGGGATGGAATATAATCAGCTCCCCGGACACCGCCGCCGGTCCCACAATGGGATCGTCAACCATAATGGGATCATTAACCATAATGAGGTCACTGACCATAACAGAGTCACCGGGTCGGCCCTCATGCAACCCGACCTCTTCCACCTGGATTTCTTCAAAGAGGATTTCCGCAGGCGTCTCCACCTCGACCGGGGCAGGTTCTGCCAAAACGACCGGAGGTTGAGGCTCGGCAAGGGCTTCGCTCTGTACCTCGGGGGAAGAGGAACACCCCCCCAAAGCCAGGGCGGCGACAAGGAGCGCCGGGTACCACATCGGGTGCAGCCTGGCAAGGATTGGACTGTCCGGCGCCACAACCCTGGGGGTTTTATCGTACGTTTTTGAATTGCACACTTCTATTTCCCGCCTGTTTGAATGATAATGTACATATGGCTAACGGACTTAACCGTACTAGCCGCGTGGTCTACACTTGCATCGGATGAGTTGTTGGACATTTATGTTCCCGGCCAACGGGTTCCCCTTTTAAAAAAACGGGTCAACTCCAATCGGCTCCGGCTCCCAAAACGGGTAAGTTGAAAACAATGGACAAGAAATCTTTATCAAATACAAGCGCCAAAACACAAGAAAAATTGGCAAAAAACGACCAAAACGGCCACGACGCCGCCGCCACATCCTCTGCAAAAATGGGCTCCAGAGTGACGATCCAACAGGTGGTAACAGCCTGTTTTAACAGGGGGCTGTTGAATAAAAAACAGGCCCGCTACGCCATCGAGCGGGCACCAATGCAGGAGGCCAAGCTCTCCAACAAAATGACCCCGGTCGAGGCAAAAGACCCGCTCACCCAGCTGATAGCAATGGCGCTGGAGCCGCCGGACCGGGCCGGTCGCCCCATTGAGCCTGAAGAGGTAATAGACGCCGTGGCCGAGCTGCTCGGGGTTGAGACCATCCATATCGACCCGCTCAAGCTGGATTCCGGCGATATCGTCAGGGCGCTGCCAAGGGCGTTTGCCCTCTCCCACGCCATCCTGGTGCTCAATCCAAAAGATGAACTGGTAACGGTGGCGGCGGCCAACCCGCTGGACGTTGTAGCGGTGGACACGGTGCGCAACCGGCTGGCAAAGCCCATTGAAGTCAAGATAGCCCTGGCTTCCGAGATCGTCAGGCTGATCCGCGAAATATACGGCTTCAAGACCTCGGTGGCCGCTGCAGAAAAAGATCTCTCCCAGCTTCCCGACATTCAAAACCTTGAGCAGTTCTTCTCCATGCGTTCGGGCGCGGAGCTGGATGCTTCGGACAGTCATATAGTAAAAGCAGTCGATCACCTGCTCGGCTACGCGCTCGACCAGCGCGCCAGCGACATACACATCGAGCCCAAAAGCGAAATAGCCAAGGTGCGGCTGCGCATCGACGGGGTCCTGCACACGGTTCACACCTTTTCGCGAGGCGTTCACTCGGCTATCGTCTCCAGACTCAAAACGCTGGCCCGCATGGACATCTCCGAAAAACGGATGCCCCAGGACGGCAGGATCAAGACGGAATACGATGGCAAACGGGTGGAGCTTCGCGTATCCACGCTTCCGGTGGCGTTTGGCGAAAAGATCGTCATGCGCATCTTCGATCCATTACTGCTGGAAAAGGACCTGCCCGACCTTGGGCTCGTGGGCAACGATCTGACATTGATTGAAAAGTTCATGGAGCGCCCCCACGGCATCTTCCTCGTCACCGGCCCCACCGGCTCGGGCAAGACGACCACCCTCTACGCGGCGCTAAAAAGGTTGGCAACCGAAGCCAGGAACGTCTCCACGGTGGAAGACCCGATAGAAAACATCCGCCCCGAACTCAATCAGGTCGGCGTCCAGCCGCTTGTGGGCCTCACCTTCGCCTCGGCGCTCAGGACACTTCTTCGCCAGGACCCGGATGTCATTATGATAGGTGAAATCCGCGACTCGGAGACAGCCAAGATGGCGATCCAGGCGGCGCTGACAGGCCACCTGGTGCTCTCCACCCTGCACACCAACGACGCACCCGGCGCAGTGGGCAGGATGCTCGACATGGGAGTTGAGCCCTTCCTGCTGGCTTCCACCTTGCTGGGATCGATGGCGCAGCGACTGGTCCGCACACCTTGCCCCTACTGCGCCATACAGACCAGGATCAACCCCTACGAGGCCAAGGCGCTGGGCCTTGATCCCGAAACCTTGATAACCGAGGGAGAAGGCTGCCATCGGTGCAGACGCACCGGCTATATTGGCCGTACCGGAATCTTCGAAATTCTCCCGGTGACAAAAGAGGTCTCCGAGGCTATCCACAAAGCTAGGCCATCCAATATCATCGCCGACCTTGGGAAGAGTGCGGGGATGCTGACACTCCAGGAGTCGGGAGCCATAAAGGTCAAGGCGGGTATTACGACGCCACGCGAAGTGCTGCAACACTCGATAGTGGCCTCGAACGGCGGTTCACAGGATGTTTAAGGGCCTCTAGATATTTAAGGGCCTCTATGTTTACGGAACCCTTACACATTACTTAAGGACCTCTTACAAAATTAGTAAAAAGGCCGGAATTGATGTATAATGTTTGGTCTGGGAAATGATTTTTTTGAAACAAAACCATACCCGTTCAAGTAGGCAATTTAATGGGAGCGTGAATCCGATGGGGCTTGTCCACAAAACTAAACATAATGATGGTTTCAGTCTCGTCGAGTTGATGGTCGTGCTGGCGATACTGGGGCTTTTGGGCATCATCGCTGCCCCGTCACTGATGCAAGGGATACCCCGGTACCGCGTTGACAGCGCCGCCAAGGCGCTTGCAACCGAGATGCAGCTTGCCCGTCTCAGGGCGATCGCCAAGAACAACAAGCACAAGGTCACCTTCAATGCCGATAACACCATCCTCATCGAAGAAGTAGAGTTCGATGAAGTGACCCTGATAAACTCCGTAAAAACAATTAGCCTCGGTGTCAATGGCACCGACTACCGCGGAGTCAATCTATACAGAAACGCCACTGCTGCAAGCGCCGATCTTTTCATCGAAGCTGGCAACGCCATCGCCCAGTTTGGTCCCGACGATGACGATTTTGTCATCTTCCTCCCAAATGGCCAGACAACTTTTTCCGGCGAATTCTACCTCATCCCCTCTGGGGACGTGGGCAGCGAGGATAGCCGTATCCGCGCCATTCAGGTCCTGCGGGCCGGCCTTGTAAGAAAGCTCCGTTATGACGGCGCCACATGGGATAGATACAAATGAAACTGACAAAGCGGGAAGGTTTTACACTCGTCGAGGTGATGGTGGCGCTGGTCGTCTTGATGATCGGCATTTTGGCCGTGGTGATGATGAACATCATGTACGTCAAGTCCAACACCTTCAACCAGCAGATGAGCACCGCCATAGTGCTGGCCCAGGACAAACTCGAAGAATTCAAGATGCTGGCGCGCAGCGACCGGGACGACTTTTTCAGCCCGTTGGACTTTGACTACATGGTCGGCACCGGTGGTGATTTCGGCTCGATCGCTATCACGACAGATGGCGGCGTAACATACACGAGCTTTCCGGTAAACGGGTTGGTATCGGGGGCGGGAGGAGAGAGAACCTCCCCCCACGACATCATCTACCCCACACTTGCGTTAACCGGCGACACTTACGACGCCAGCAGTGGCGGCAACTATGCGGCGGCGAACCCCGAATACTCGGTTACCGACACCCCGACCGACCACCAGGCCGGCATGGCGACAGCCTTCGACGTATCGCGCACCCTGACGATCGTACCGATTCTTTTGGCCGATGGCGTCACGCAAAGCGACTACGCCCTGATAAGGGTCGAAGCCGAATGGGTGGACCCCTATGGGACGGACCGCACCATGACACTTGAAACTCTTGTCCACCGGAGGCAATAGATGATATCGCGTAGCAGCAAGCAAGGTGCAGTGCTGGTGGC
>JAUVAU010000040.1 GCA_030591565.1 Deltaproteobacteria bacterium
GCGTCGCGCACCGCCTCACCCACGAAGATGAGGAGGGTGAGCATGAACGCCAGCACCGCAAAGGCGGTTATCCCCAGCCACGGGGCGTTGAGGTTGGCCTTGCCCTGGGCCAGGAGTTCTCCAAGCGACGGCGACCCCGGCGGCATGCCGAAGCCAAGAAAATCCAGCGAGGTCAGCGTGACGATGGAGCCGTTGAGGATGAAGGGCAGGAAGGTCAGGGTCGCCACCATCGCGTTGGGCAGCACGTGGCGGTACATTATCACCGGATCGCTCACCCCCATCGCCCTGGCCGCGCGGACATAGTCGAAGTTTCTCGCCCTCAAAAACTCGGCCCGCACCACCCCCACCAGCCCGGTCCAGCTGAAGAGGAGCATCAACCCCAGCAGCCGCCAGAAGGTCGGCTCGGCCACCGCAGAGAGTATTATCAGGAGGAAGAGCACCGGCAGGGAGGACCACACCTCGATAAATCGCTGGAAGAATAAGTCGATCCTGCCCCCGAAGTACCCCTGCACCGCCCCGGCGAACACCCCCACCACGCTACTGAGCAGGGTCAGCACCAGTCCGAACAAGATTGAGATGCGCAACCCGTATATAAGCCTCGCGGCCACGTCGCGCCCCTGATCGTCAGTCCCCAGCCAGTTTTGGGGCGAGGGCGGCGAGGGCACCGGACCATCTATCTCGGAGTTCACTGTGTCGTAGCTAAAGGGGATCGGAGGCCAGAGCATCCACCCCTTGGCCTCTATCAGATCGGAGACGTAGGGGTCGCGATAGTCCGCCGGTGTGGCAAAATCTCCCCCGAAGGTCGTCTCCGGGTAGTCGTTCATGATCGGCAGGTATATCGCGCCATCGAACTTGACCAGGATCGGCCTGTCGTTGGCGATAAACTCGGCGCACAAACTCAGTCCGAAAAATAGAATGAAAATCCACAGGGAGTACCACCCCCTGCGGTTTGCGACGAAGTTGGCGAGGCGTCGCCGTGTGAGCGGGGTCATGTGCATGATGGCTACCCCTGCCGCTTTTCAAAATCGATCCGGGGATCGATCATCATATAGGTGACATCGCTGGCGAGGTTGAGCACAAGCCCCAGCAGACTGAAGACGTAGAGGGTCCCGAACATCACCGGATAGTCGCGGTTTACCGTGGCCTCGAACCCCAGCAACCCCAGGCCGTCCAGCGAGAAAATAGTCTCAATGAGCAAGGAGCCGGTGAGGAAGATGGAGACGAACGCCTGGGGAAAGCCCGCCACCACTATAAGCATGGCGTTGCGAAAGACATGTTTGTAGAGGATGCGCTTCTCGGTCATCCCCTTCGATCTCGCGGTAACCACATACTGCTTGTGTATCTCATCCAGGAAGGAATTCTTGGTGAGCATCGTAAGTACGGCAAACCCACCTATGACCATGGCGGCAACGGGGAGCGCGATGTGGTGGAAGTAGTCCATAACTTTGCCCAGGGTGGACAGTTCCGACCAGTTCTCGCTCACGAGCCCCCGCAAGGGGAACCAGTCGAAGTAACTCCCCCCGGCAAAAAGCACCACCAGCAGCACGGCGAACATGAAGCCGGGCACCGCGTAGCCGACTATCACCGCCGCCGAGGTCCACATATCGAACTTTGTTCCATCGCGCACCGCCTTTGCGATACCCAATGGAATGGAGACAAGATAGATGATCAGCGTCGTCCATAGACCAAGCGATATGGACACCGGCATCTTGTCCATCACCAGCTCGAAGACCTTGCGGTCACGATAAAAGCTGTCGCCAAAGTCAAAGACCGCGTAGTTCTTTACCATCTCGAAAAAGCGCACGTGGGCGGGCTTGTCGAAGCCGTAGAGTTTCTCTATCTCTTTAATGAACTCGGGATCGATCCCCCTGGAGCCCTTGGTCCTGCCTGTGGTCGTCGCCGTCTCCCCCGCACCCGAAGAGGAGATGCGTGCGGTGGCCCCCACGCTGTTTCCCCGCAGTTGGGACATCAGCATATCCACCGGGCCTCCCGGCGCGAACTGGACGATGGCGAAGTTGATCAACATAATGCCGAGCAGCGTCGGGATTATGAGGGCCAACCTCCTGAGGATATAAGCCAGCAACTTTTATGTGCCCCCGTTACTTGACCGCGTCGAGCGCCCACCAGGCGTCGCGTGGAAGATCGTATGGAGGGTTGACCTCGGGCCTGCCGAACTTGTTCCAGTAGGCGACCCGGTGGTTGCGTGTGTGCCAGTTGGGGATGAGGTAATGGCCCCAGAGCAGCACACGGTCCAGCGCACGGCAGTTGGTCTCAAGCTCTTCCCTGTCGGCGGAGGCGATGACCTTGTCCACCAGCTCGTCTATGACCGGATCGGCGATGCCTATTATATTTTTCCCGCCGGGGGTTTTGGCGCTTTCCGACCCCCAGTAATCACCCTGCTCGTTGCCGGGGGATTGTGACTGGCCGAAGACCGCCACGGTCATGTCGAAATCGAACTCCCTCAACCGGTTCTCATACTGGGTGGCGTCCACCGTCCTCACCCGCGCCACAATGCCCAGCTTTTCCATATTCTTGACGAAGGGCAGCGCTATACGCTCGAAGGCGGGGTTTATCAGCAGTATTTCAAACTCCATCCGCTCGCCATTCTTGTTGACGAGCTTGCCCGACTTGTTCACCTTCCATCCCGCTTCGCTTAAAAGCTTGATAGCCACCCTCAAGTTCGTGCGGGTGGATTTGGCGAAAGGGTCACGCCCCCTGGCCTCGGGGAAAGCGGGAGGGAGATACTCGGTGGTGAAGACCTCTTCGGGGACTTTGCCCCTGAAGGGTTCCAGCACCTTCAACTCCGCGCCGGTGGGCAGGCCGGTGGAGGCCAGCCTGGAGTTGGAGAAGTAGGAGGCGGTTCGGGTGTATTGGCCGTGGAAGAGCTGCTTGTTCGCCAGCTCGAAGTTGTAGGCGTAGGCCAGCGCGCGGCGCACCCTGGGATCGGAAAAGATGGGCTGACGGATGTTGAAGGCGAACCCCTGCATACCAGTCGAACGCATGTGGGGTATCTCCACCTTTTTCACCCTCCCCTCGTTCAGCGCGGGGAAATCATAACCGGTGGCCCACAGCTTGGCGGTGTTTTCCAGCCGCCAGTCATACTCACCGGCCTTGAACGCCTCCAACGCCACCGTGGAGTCGCGGTAGTAGTCCACCTTTATGCGGTCGAAGTTGTGTCTGCCCTTCTTTACGGGAAGGTCCCTGGCCCAGTAGTCCTTGACCCTTTCATAAACAATTGACCGCCCCGGATCAACCTTCTTGACCGTGTAGGGGCCCGAACCCAGCGGCGGCTCAAGGGTGGTCCTGGAGAACTTTTTATCCTGCCAGTAGTGTTTTGGCAGCACCGGCAGCTGACCCACAATGAGCGGCAGTTCCCTGTTGTCACCCTCGCCAAAGGTGAACTTTACGGTGTGGTCGTCGAGCTTCTCGACCTTCTCAACCGCTGTATAGTAAAAGCGGTAGAAGGGGTGCCCCTTCTCCACCAGGGTGTTGAAGGTCCACACCACATCGTCAGCGGTAATGGGCACGCCGTCGTTGAAGCGGGCGATTTTCCTCAAGTGAAAAACCACCCAGGAGCGGTCCTTGGGCGTCTCTATCGACTGGGCCACCAGCCCATACACGGTAAAGGGTTCGTCACCGGTGGACTCCATCAGAGTATCGAAGATATAGCCCGACGCGCCATCCGCCGTGAGCCCCTTCAGGATGAAGGGGTTGAGGTTGTCGAAGGTGTCGCTCGCCCAGAGCCGCAGCTCGCCGCCCTTGGGGGCGTCGGGGTTCACATAATCCAGATGGGTGAAGTTTTCGTCATACTTCGGCTCGCCATGCATCGCTATGGCGTGGCTTGGGCCGGCGTGGGCCAAAGAAATGGAAGCAGCCACAAAAACAAATCCAAAAAATGCGCGGTAGAACGGGTTCATACCTCTACGACCTTTCCTTTAAATCAAGCGGAAAAACACCTCGGAACAACCGCAAGCTACCGGTGGGGCGCGAGGTGTGTCAAGGGCGGCGGGAGCACAAATGCATTACACAAATTGCTGACAAACTCCGCCTTTTATCCGATTGACGGCGTCAGCCTGAAAAAATGATCCTCGAAATACCTGTCAGTATGCCTGCGGTCATTTTTTAAGGCTTCCTTATTCTCGAATAAAATTCAAAGTTTACAGCAATCTGTCAGGCTGAGCCGGGGTTTACCGGATTAATCGAGAGAAGGGGCGATTCCTTTGAGGATTGCCCCTTTTTGACTTTGTCAACAGCCTGATGAATTACAGGGTTTTTATCTCAGGCCAAAGACGATACTCTTGAGTCTGCTATAGACTTGTCCGATGAGGAGTAGATGAGCACAAAACCCTGGCGATTCGCCGCTAAAACCGATGTCGGCGTCAAACGCGCGCGCAATGAGGACGCCTTTGGGCTGGACCCCTCCCTGGGGCTGGCCGTGATCGCCGATGGCATGGGCGGGCATAGTGGCGGCGACGTGGCGGCGGCCATGACTGTGGAGATATTCTCCTCCACCGTCGCCCGACTCCTGGGGGATGGGACCGACCTTGCCCAGCTGCTGACGAGCGCGGCCGGGGCAGCCAACGCGGCGGTATTTGCGCGCAGCAACGAAGATGATGAGCTGCACGGAATGGGGTCCACTCTGCTTGCCGCACTGGTGACTGAAGACCGGGTTGCGACGGTACATGTAGGCGATTCGCGCATATACAAGGCTATCCCCGGAAAACTGACGCAACTGACCACCGACCACTCCTACGTCTCCATCCTCATAGCCGAGCGGGGCCTTACCCCCGAGGAGGCCATACGCCACCCGATGCGGAACATCCTCACCATGGCGATAGGTAGCAAGGTGGAGGTGGAGGCGGAATACAACCTCCACGAGCTGGAACCGGAAGCACGTCTGCTGCTCTGTTCCGACGGACTCTGGTCGATGCTGGACGATTCGGCAATCCTGAATATTCTCTTCACCGGCGACGACCCTGAGGTCATCGCCTCCAAGCTGATCGAGGCGGCAAACAACGCCGGGGGCAACGACAACGTAACGGTCGCCATCGCCCTGCGCTGACATCACTTCCAAAAATCCAAAAACTTTTGCCGTCACACTGGTTACGGGTTGCAACCAACCCTGGTTTGGTGGAATAATGCCGCCTCCCTGCTCCCTGTGGGGCAAAACCGCTCAAACCCGCTTGACTGAAAGTTGTACAGATGAGACCCACTGAACAGATGCGACCCACTGAAGACATCAATATAAAGAAGCTCACGACGATAATCGCCCCCGAGGCGTTAAAGCAGGTTTTCCCCGCACCCAAGGGCGCCTTTGATCTGGTGGCCGCGTCGCGTAAACGCTTGATCGACCTCATACACAACCGCGACGCCGGGATGGTGGCGATTGTGGGGCCCTGCTCCATTCACGACCCCGACGCGGCGATGGAGTATGCACGCAACCTCTCCGCCCTCTCCAAAAGAGTCAAAGACCATATCCTGGTGGTCATGCGCACGTATTTTGAAAAGCCCCGCACGGTGGTCGGCTGGAAGGGGTTGATAAGCGACCCCGATCTGGATGGCACCCACCTGATCTCCAAGGGGCTGGGCATCGCCCGCCGGGTAATGTGCGACATCACCGGCATGGGACTACCCATCGCCACCGAGACGCTGAGCCCGATCAACCCCCAGTACCTTGCCGATCTGATCACCTGGGGGGGCATCGGCGCTCGCACCAGCCAGTCCCAGACCCATCGCGAGATGGTCAGCGGCCTCAGCTTCCCGGTGGGGATCAAGAACCCCACCACCGGCGAGCTTAACGTGGCGGTGGACGCCATGCGCTCGGCCAACCACGCACACAGCTTCCTTGGAATCAGCCACGACGGCAAAGCCGCCATAATCGACACCACCGGCAACCCCAACACCCATCTGGTGCTGCGCGGCAGCGACGAGGGCACCAACTTCGACTCCAAGACGGTACGCGCCGCTTCCAAAATGATGGCGGACAACAACCTGCCCGATGGGATCGTTATCGATTGCAGCCACGGAAACTCAAATAAACGCTACGAGCTTCAGGGCGCAGCTTTAGAAGACATCCTCAACCAGATCTCTGAGGGCGAAAAGGCGATCTGTGGTTTCATGCTGGAGAGTTTTCTGAAAGCCGGCAATCAGAAGCTGCCCGACGACCTCACGCAGCTTGAGTACGGCGTCTCCATCACCGACCAGTGCATCGACTGGGAGACCACCGAAGAGCTGCTGATGAAGACGCACGAGACCCTTAGCCGCATGGGTGGACGCAAGATTTAGCTGTAAGGTTTGAATGGGGTGTGGTGGCTACACCTGATAGGGAACTGGCTCGGGTACCGAGTCGATAGCTCCTATTTTTACAGCCTCGCTGGCGAAACGTTTTAATCCCTGTAAATGCCAGGCGGTGAGGTCGTAGGAGATCGTCCCCCAGTAGCGCACCAACTCTTCGGGCCCCATCCACTGGGTTTCACCTGCGGTCTGTGCATAGCGGGGGTAGGAGCGATAGGCCAACTGGCGGGCAGAAACCAGCTTGCGGTAGAAATCACCGATCAATTCCCTCTTTTCCTCCAGCCGGTCCCTTCTCCCCGTCCACAGCGCGAAGACGAAGGGGGTACCGGTGGCCTTCAACCACAGCTCGCCAAGGTCATACACATGGAGCCACTTGCCTGCGATCCTCTCCTTCAACGCCTGATCGCCGATGAGCAGCAGCGCGTCGCCCCCCATACCCTCACCCGCGTCCACATAGCTGGCGTTGACCCCCGCGAAGGTCTGCAGCAATATCTTCAACAATATCTTTGAGGTCGCCGACGCCCCGGTGAGGCCGATAGTCGCGCCACCCAGCTGCTCCAGCGGCTTATTGCTAAAGAGACACACGCTCTCCACCGCGCCTATGGAGGAAATGGAGAGATCGGGCAGGAAGGTCATCTCCTCAGGATTTTCCAGCCAGAGGATCGAGGAGGAGGGGCTGATATCGATGGCCCCGGCGGCCAGCATCGCATTCAGCTCGGTGGGCACCCCATTCACCATCTCGGCTACCGCACCGCCGCTTTGCTCTTCCAGGGCCATAAAAATCGGCGTGCAGTTGGCGTATCCGATACGCCCGACGCGCAGCCGGGGGTTGATTTCACCGGTCATCGAAACCTTTCTTGATGGGTTCTCACCTATCCCGTTGGACAGGGTTTTCCATACTCTGCCATACTCTGTCATACTTTGGTAAACTTGATTATTGCATTTATGATAATTACCCCGGTGCGCGGGGTCAGGCTGTTGACAAAGGTAGGCAAAAGAAAATTGACCAGATACCAATCACTAAGAGAATTCATCGCAGCCCTTGATGCGGCGGGCGAATTGGTGCGTATAGGAAAAGAGGTAAGTGCCGACCTGGAGATCGCGGCCATATCCGATCTGGTCATGAAATCGCCGGGGGGCGGCAAGGCTTTGCTCTTCGAGAAGGTGAAAAACTCCTCCATGCCCGTCCTGGTGAACGCCTACGGCTCCCGAAAAAGGATGGAGATGGCTTTGGGTAGCGACCCCGACCGTCTGGCGGCGAAGATTCAGGAGCTGATCACCACCTCGCCCCCCTCCTCAATCACCGATGCGCTGAAGATGCTGCCCAAGCTCTCGGGGTTGCGCGGCGCTTTCCCCAAGCGCAAAAGAAATTCATATCCCCAGTGCCAGGAGGTGATCCTCACCGGCGACGCGGTGGACCTGACCAAACTGCCAGTCCTCAACTGCTGGCCCGACGATGGCGGCCCCTTCGTCACCCTGCCCTGCGTCATCACCAAGGACCCGGAGACGGGCAGGCAAAACGTGGGGATGTACCGGCTGCAAATCTACGACAAGAACACCACCGGAATGCACTGGCACATACACAAGGATGGCTCCGCCGCCCACGCCGCGACTAAAAAAACGGGCAAACGCATGGAGATTGCGGTCGCCATAGGCACCGATCCCTCCATCACCTACGCGGCGACTGCGCCGCTGCCGCGCGGCATTGACGAGATGATGTTCGCCGGTTTTCTCCGCGGCGCTCCCATTGAGCTGGCAAAGGCGATTACCGTGGACCTCTGGGTGCCCGCCGACGCCGAGATCATTCTGGAAGGCTACGTGGACACCGCCGAAGAGCGGATCGAGGGACCCTTTGGCGACCACACCGGCTACTATTCCCCCGCCGATCCCTACCCGGTCTTCCACGTTACAGCCATCACCCACAGGCGCACGCCAGTCTACTTCGCCACCGTGGTGGGCATCCCGCCCATGGAGGATGAGTGGCTGGGCTGGGCGACCGAGCGGCTCTTCCTGCCGCTATTGCAAACCCAATGGCCCGAGGTGACCCAGATGCACCTGCCCCCCGAAGGGGTATTCCACAACCTCTGCCTGGCGGCTATGGACAAGCTCTACCCGATGCAGGCGCGGCGTCTCATGAGCGGTTTTTGGGGCGCCGGGCAGATGAGCTTCACAAAGATTATTGCGGTACTGGAAGAGGGTGACCCGGTGCAGGATGGCGCGAAGGCTGCGGAGACGATCCTCAATCGCATTGAAATCCCCGCCAGCCTGGTCTTCGCCGAGGGGGTCTTGGACGCCCTGGACCATTCCAGCCCCAACGCCCTATGGGGGGGCAAAATGGGGATTGACGCCACGAGAGCCATACCGGGTGAGCCGACCTATGGAAACGGTCATGGTAGCGAGTTGGTCAAAACCCCCTCCGCACCCCACACCGATGGGGTATATTCCCGATTGAAGGGTGATTTCCCAAATCTGTTGAAGTGCGTGATACCCTTTAGGGAAACGAGGCTGACCCTTGCGCTGCTGGTCCTTGACAAGAAGGAACCGGGCGAAGGGGCCGCGCTGGCAAAGGCCGCCCTGGAAATTGAAGGCTTGGAGATAGCCGTCGCCGTAGAGGGAAGCGTGTCCGAGCCGATGAAAATGCTGGTGTGGCGCGCGCTGGCCTCCATCGACCCCGGACGCGACGTTACCGTCGTGGGAGACAAATTGGCCGTGGACGCCACCATAAAGTCCTCTGAGGAGGGTCACCCCAGGCAGTGGCCCACCGAGGTGAGCCATCCGCCCGAGGTGGTATCGGCTGCTGAGAATCTGGCCCGTCAACTGGGCTTAATCAAATAGAAATAGCGTGAAGTCAGAAGAGTGCGAAATGGATGACAAAAAGACAAAAATAAAAAGAGGCGACACCTGCTGCCCGGAGACGCTCTGCGGACCGGTGGACGATGTCAGGAGAAAATACCGAGCCGAGCTGCCCAATGTGGTGGACGCGATAGTGGAGAGTTGCCACGATATGGCGGGCCAGCTCTCCCAGGTGGACACCGCCATGCTCCCCTCCAGGGAGGAGACGACCAAGCTGATCCATCTGATGATGGAGATCGTCTTCCCCGGCTATTTTGGCGAAAAAGAGGTGGACTGGGCGGCGATCCCCTATCACATCGGCTCCAGGGCTTCGGAGCTGATGGAGCGTCTTGGGGAACAGGTATCGCGCACCATTCGCCACGAGTGCCGCCGCACCAGCAGCTTGTGTTCCGACTGCGTCGAGACCGGCAGGAAGCAAGCCTACGAGTTCATGACCGCGCTGCCCGGTGTGAGGAAGATGGCGGCGGGTGATGTCAGGGCGGCGTTTCGGGGCGACCCGGCGGCAAAGAGCTATGAGGAGATCATCTTCTGCTATCCCGGCCTCTTCGCCATCTCCGTCTACAGACTTGCCCATGAACTCTACAAGCTCGGGGTGCCTGTATTGCCAAGGATCATGACCGAGCACGCACACGCGGTGACCGGTATCGACATCCACCCCGGCGCGTCCATCGGCGAGGAGTTCTTCATCGACCACGGCACCGGCGTCGTCATCGGCGAGACCTGCGTAATCGGCGCCCACGTCACCATCTACCAGGGCGTTACCCTTGGCGCGCTCAGCTTCCAGCGCGACTCCAACGGGGCACTGGTGCGGGGCACCAAGCGCCATCCCACCATCGAGGACAACGTCGTAATATATTCCGGCGCGACAATCCTGGGCGGCGAGACGATCATCGGCGACGGCAGCGTGGTGGGCGGCAACGTCTGGCTCACCCAATCATTGCCGCCGGGCTCGAAGGTCACGATAGCCAGCCCCAAGCTGGTCTTCCACCAGCCGGACAAGGAGTGACGTGAGGGTCATCACCCCAATTGCAGCTGCGGCGCTGACTCTGGCGCTGGCGCTCTTGTCGCCCTCCCCTGGGTTTTGCGGCTGGGAACCGCCCGGCTGGGTCCAGGAGAACAGTAGCCGGGAGCTACCCGTCTCCACCGGCTCAGTTATCCTCCAGGGGGCGCTTAGCCTCTACAGAAGCTCGGTGAGTCCCACCTACTCCAACGGCTCGCGCTGCCCAAGCTACCCCTCCTGCTCCGCCTACGCAGTGGAGGCGATACACACCCACGGCGCGCTAAAAGGCGCGATGCTCACCGCCTCGCGGCTCCTCTCCGAATCGGACGAGGCGGCGTTCTCCCCCCGCATAAGGGTTGGCGGCAGGGAGCTGGTCTACTACCCAGTGGAGAAGAGCTTATTTCCGGGGGGCAACTCCCATGACTAGGAACCTCCCGGCCACCTTGCTGGTGCTTTGCATATCGTTGTTTCCGGTCGCCCCCTCCTTTGCCGGGACGCCGACAACCCCCACAAGCCCCAACCCCACAAGCAGTACCGGCCTGCTTGCATTCGCCGACGCACTTCTGGAGGTTGGCGAGAGCTACCGCGCCGCCACCGAGTACATGCGCGTGGTGCACCACTATGGAGACAAGGACGACCGGGTGCTGGAGCGCGCCCTCACCGGCCTCGGTGGGGCCTACGTCGCCGCCGGCAGATGGGATGACGCGGTGGACGCCTACATACAGCTGTACAAACTCTTCCCCTCGGGCGAAACCCGGCTGAAACTCGGCTCGGCCCTCTACAAAGCAGGCAAGAACAAAGAAGCCGCTACGCTGCTCCTCTACGATGGCGGGGACAATAAAGCGCACACCATCGGCACGCTGGCGTGGCTGAGGCAAGAAGGCGAAAAAGGCGCACCAGACGACTTGCCAAAAAACGCTGTCGCCCAAGTGGTAGCGGAAGCACGAGATGTGGACTCCAAGAGCCCTGCTCTGGCCGGGGTGTTATCTGCTATGATCCCCGGTGCCGGACACCTCTACGTTGACCGCCCCCACGACGCGCTGATCACTTTTATCATCAACGGCCTCTTCATCTGGGGCACGGTTGAAGCCGTGGACAAGGAGGAGTGGGGAATTGCCGCCGTGCTGGGCGCAGCCGAACTCTTCTGGTACTCAGGCGGTATAACGGGCGCGGCAAATGGAGCAGCGAAGTGGAATGAACGCGAACAGGGCTATTTCGAGCGCCGCCACGAGGCTTCGGCCCTGCCACGCTGGACATTCCTCGCCGGGAAGGACTCATTCGGTCTCGCTCTCGGAGTTAAATGGTAGCTATACTGTTGATACCTCGGTTGTCAACGGATAGAATCACCCTCCAAATTAAAAATACAGCTGAATAAAATTTCGATACAAGGAGCCACCAATGGCCAGAGGCGTAAACAAAGTCATACTCATCGGCAACCTGGGAAAAGACCCAGAGCTGCGCTACTCCCAGGGCGGGACCGCAGTAGCCAACTTCTCCCTTGCCACCACCGAGCGCCAGAAAAAGGAAGG
Organism: Deltaproteobacteria bacterium; assembly: GCA_030591565.1. Taxonomy (GTDB): domain Bacteria; phylum Desulfobacterota; class Deferrisomatia; order Deferrisomatales; family BM512; genus JAUVAU01. Next base: position 11,677 of record JAUVAU010000040.1, read on the forward strand.
CGAATGGGTGGACCACACCGAGTGGCATAACATCGTAGTCTTCGGCAAAACCGCCGAGAACTGCTCCAACTACCTGAGCAAAGGATCGAGCTGCTATGTGGAGGGCCGCATCCAGACCCGCAAATGGCAGGATAAATCCGGCAATGACCGCTGGACCACCGAGATCGTCGCCTTTAACGTGCAGTTCCTCGGCGGCAAAGGCGGCTCGGGTGGCGGCGGTGGTCAGCAGAGTGGCGGACAGCAAGGTGGCGGTCAGCAGAGCGGCGGACAGCAGGGCGGTGGACAACAGGGCGGTGGCCAGCAGGGCGGCGGACAGCAAGGCGGAGGCGGCAACTTCCCCGACTCCAACGACTCGGGCTTCGACCCCAACGACGACGTGCCCTTCTAGGGCTGCCGTCCGCGCAGGGCTTAAAGCTATATCCCTGAACAATGGACATCGGCCAAGTTTTAACGGAACCCCTTTATGAAGATTCTTCTCGCCAAATCCGCAGGCTTCTGCATGGGTGTCAAGCGCGCCATCGACATGGCATACAGCGCCGCCAATGAGGCCAACGGCGAGGTCTACACCCACGGCCCGCTCATCCACAATCCCCAGGAGCTGGACCGGCTCGACGGCGATGGCATCAAGTGGCTCGACGAGGATGCCGACATCCCCAACGAGACGGTGATCGTGCGCGCCCACGGCGTCGCCCCCAACGTACTCGCGCGCATCAGCGCAGCGGCTTCAAATCTTGTTGACGCCACCTGCCCCAAGGTCTCCGCCATACATGAAAGAATCGAGGATTTCAGCCGTCAGGGTTTCGACGTGGTGATCGCGGGTGACCCGGACCACCCCGAGGTGGTTGGCCTGGTCGGCCACGTCGTGACGAAGAGCTACGTGCTGCGAAGCGCTGACGAGGTGGACACCCTGCCCGAGTTGGAAAAGCTGGTGCTCGTCGCCCAGACGACGCAGGATGTGGAGAACTACGAACAAATTCGCGCACGCATTCTGGAGCGATTTCCCGACGCAAGGGCGCTCTCCACCATATGCAGCGCGACCACACGACGCCAGACCGAGGTGCGGCGCATGGTGGACGAAGTAGACGCGATGGTGGTCATCGGTGGACGGAATTCCGCCAACACCAAGCGGCTTCACGCCATCTGCCAGGAGGGGGGCATCGACGCCTATCTCGTTGAGTCGGCCTCCGAGTTGCCCCTTGAAAAGCTGAAAACAGCCTCTGTGGTTGGAGTTACGGCTGGGGCTTCCACTCCCAGGTGGGTGATAAAGGAAGTGCTTGAGACCCTGGAAAAACTTTAGCACCACAGGGCGCGGTTCTTGCTATATTCAAATAAATCATGAAAGCGCAAACCTCGACACCTGAGCGACGCAACCGGTTATCCTGCCTTGCGGTCGCACTCCTCCTGACATTGGCGCTGTCGGCAACGTCGGTCTTCGCCGATCCCCAGACGATCTCCGAAGACACCACCTACACGGGCGAGGTCGAGTTCGCCGGTGAATACTCGGTTCCTGCCGGGGTGACCGTCACCTTCGAGCCCGGTACAAAAGTCACGATGGCAGCCGACGCGAGTATCAAAGTGCTTGGAACGCTGATCGCCAGGGGAACACCCGAAGCCCCCATCATATTTTCCGCCAAGGACAACAAGCGCTGGGAGGGTATCACCTTCTTCGACGCTCCCCGGGGCAGCAGTATGACGCACACCACGGTCAGGGACGCCAAAGCCATCACCGTCAACGGCGCGGCCATGGACTTTTCCAACATCAAGCTCACCAACGGCGAAATCGGCTTCAGCTTCGCCACCGGCTCCAAATCCAAGGTCGTGGATTCATCGATTTCCGGGATGGACAAGGCCGGCATCACCGTGTCGATAGGGGCGGCGGTCCAGATCATCTCCAACAAGATCTCCAACTGCGCCAAGGTGGGAATATCCTCCACGCAGAAGGGGCTTATTCGCGCCATCGGCAACAGGATCGACAACTGCGAAATCGGCATCGCCATCTCCGATAGCGGCTCCATCGTCGAGCTGAACACCATTGAAAAATGCAAGAGTGGAATCCTGGTGATACAGGCCGGACCCAAGCTGGGCGTCAACTCCAACCTTCTCACCGATAACGGGACCGGCATCCTCGTGCAGCAGTACGCCGCACCCCGGATAATGGGCAACGTCATCACCGGCTCCAACGATGCGATCCACGTTTACCAATCCTCAAGCCCCACCATCGGCCACAACATACTGAAGAACAACAAGCGCGCCATAGCCTGTATCCGCCTCTGCAAGCCCGAAATCATGAAGAACGTGATTACGGACAACGGGGTCGGCATACATCTTCACCTCTCCTCCTACGCCGTAATTCACGACAACAATTTCGACCGCAACGATCTGCACGTGGAGCTGGACAATATGAGCGCGGATTGGGAGAAGCGCGCCTCGTTCAAACCCAAGCGGGTGGCGCTCCCCGCAAACGCCCCGCGCAATTTGTCGGCACTTGACCCCACCGAGGGTTTTGTCGATGCTTTCAAAAACTGGTGGGGCGAAAAGACCGACGCAGAGATGACCGCGAAGGGGAACGACGCCGACATCGACGCGATAAAGGACTACCATGACGTGCCGATCCGCACCTACGAGGGGTGGGAGGGCGAGTACGTTCAGGACAAGGTTCGTTACGACGAGCGGCTTACCGCTCCGGCGGCCGATGCCGGACCGGGGGAGCGCGGCTACGGGGCCGATACCTGGGAAACAACCTTGAGGAAAAAAGCTCAGGAGTAGGAAGAACCGGTTATGTCAGCGGGGTTCTCCCTTGAGACTATTATCGCCGAGCGTCCATCCAGCGGGCACTTGTTCTCACAGATACCACACCCGATACACAACTTCTCGATCACTCTCGGCAGCTTCATCTCCACCATATTGCCCTCCTGATCCTTAACCAGCTCCACGTCGAAGGCGATCGCCTTGGGCAGGGTGGGGCAGTGCTCCTCGCAGACGATACAGCTGGTGCCGTTGCGGTAGGGGAGGCAGCGGTTGCGGTCGAAGATCGCGACGCCGATCACCCACTTTTCCTTATCACCCGGTTTCAGGTACTCAATCGCTCCGGTGGGGCAGACCTGGCCACACAGTCGGCAGTGGTACTCGCAATAACCGAGGCGCGGCACGAGCCGGGGCGTCCACAACCCGGAAACCCCCGCTTCGAGAAAGGTGGGGTTGAGCGCATTGCCGGGGCATACCCTCATGCACGCGCCGCAACGCACGCAGCGGCGGTTGAACTCCTCTTCGTCCACCGCTCCCGGGGGCCGCAAAAAGTCCCACGCCCTCGCTTTTTCCCCCGCCCTCGCGCCCCTGGAGGCTGCGATGACGCCACCCGTCGCTATGGCTCCCAACACCGCCCTGCGGGTCTTCTTCGCGGGGGGGGCCATCCTTACAGAGACTCGATTCAATCCCATTGAACCATTGGGGCAATCGGCGGCGCAATCGGTGCATTGGATGCAGAGAAGGTTGTCCACCGGGTCAACGTCAGCCGCTCCCGTGGGGCACTTCGCCGTGCACAAGGTACATGCGCCGCACTCCTCGCTCTTCTTTCGCCCCAGTGGCCCCGCCTTCCCGCAAAGGCCCAGCAGCGTCCCCAACGGGCAGAGATGCGCGCACCAGAAACGCGGGGCGAGGAGTTCGACCATGAAGATCGCCACAAACAAAACTCCGGTAAGCCCGGCCAACAGGTATACCGGGTTTCCAAAGGCGAGCAGCCAGGTTGAGAACCACTCGAAAACGGGGTCAACCGCACCGGTGACTAGCGGCATGTCGAGGTTGAAGAGCGCCGCGAAACCCTCCTTCATGCCATGGTCGAGAGCCGGGAAGACCGCAATCGTCAGCGAGCGGAGCAATATGGAGAGGGGGTCGAAAAAGCCGAGCAGCGGCAACCCCAGCAAGGTCGCCGCCGTGAGGGCGGAGAAGATGGTGAGGCCGGTAAGCGCCGGGGGTCTGGCATTGGCCCCCACCCGTCCCGTTATCCTTCGCAGCCATTTGCCGATAAATTCAATCAAGGAGCCCATGGGGCAGAGCCAGCCGCAGAAAAACCTGCCCAGAAAAAAGGCTGCGACCACCATCACCACCGCACCGAACCAGACGCCCATGAGATCGGGCACATGGCCCGCCGACACCTCGGCAAGCGCCGCCAGCGGGTCCAGCCTGAAGACCAGATGCACCGGCCAGGTCAGCTCATCCTCGCCCCGGTAAGCGGTGCGGGCATAGAGCGCCAGGAAGGCCACCAACGCTGCGATCTGGGTAGCCAGCCGCGCCTGCTGTGTGCGGTTCAGTTTCATTCCCGTTTCATCATCCTATAACATCTTCACCTTGCTGAGATCGGCTATGCCAAGGCCCCTTTCGGCGGCAGCCCTGATGTGTCCGATCTCCATCGGCTCCACTCCAAAGACGGTCGCCCCCCAGGCATCGGCGGTGACGATATCCTCGCAGGCGGCGAGCTTCCCCTCTTCCCGCACATACTTCGTGCCGCCGCCCTGCGGGCCGTTAGAGGTCAGCACTCTTGTGGCGTCGACAACGGTCAGGGTGGAGCGGACGGTAAAATTAAGGTCGACGAGGCTGTCACCCAGCTTGCGGTGTATGCGTCCCCGGTTGCCTCCCATGATCCCCATGAGGTTCTTCATGCCCACTGTAATACCGGAAAGTCCGTGGTGTTTGACGATTGGGACGTTTATGAGGACGTCGGCCTCAAGCGCGGGCCGGTAGAGGGGCCAGCGATCCAGCGCCTCCCCGCCCTTGATCTCCACCGTCTCATAGCGAAGGTCATCCACATAGGGGACACTCGCCCTGTCGTCGCCGATCTTTTCCACGGCGTCGGCGATGCCGCTGCGCTTGTAGCAGCGCCTGGCGTCGTTACACGTGCGGTCAAAGACGCTCACCTTTGCGGCCCCCGCCTCCAGCGCCATCTTCACCAGCTCGGCCACCACCTCGGGGTTGGTGTTGGCCGCCTCCTCCGGGGTGCGGTCCCAGCCGATGTTGGGTTTGACCACCACCGTCGCGCCGGGGTTGACGAACTTTCCCATCCCGCCGAGCTTCCCGATGACGGCCCGCACCATTTCAGCAGGGTCGCCATCCTGGGCCACCGCCAGCGGTTTGGGGGTCGTCGCCGCACGCGCCCTGGCGACATCGAAAAGGGGCGCCCCGCCAATACCGATGGCGAAACCGGCCATTGCCAGCTTATCCAGAAAATCTCTTCGCGCCCTGTCCATTGCAACTCTCCTAACGGTCGGCCGCGACCACTGCGTGCCAATCGGGGTCGTCCGGTATCTCAAAGGGTCTTTGCACCGCGACCGGTTCACTCCTGAGCGGCTCTACGATGGCCCTGCCCAGATCGGGGTCGATGGTGTCATCCATGAACCCTGCACGAACCCCGTCGGGGTCTACCCCCCACCAGTTGAACTCCAGCCCTATATCCTCCACTTGCTCCAGCCCCAGCTTGACGCCGCGTAGATTGTCGCGAATGTTGTTGGAGCTTATTTTCGATCTGCCGAAACACCGGGTCACCGCGAAGATGCCCACATCGTTCAGCGAAATCTCGTTGCCGGTAATCGTCGCAGGGTGGCCGCGCTCCTCGAAGCGAATCCCGTGGGTATTCTGTTTCAGCCACGAGCCCGTTAACGTGAGGTCGGCGGTGGAAAAACGTACGCCGTCCACGTTGTGGCGAAACTCGCTATTCATGACCGTCGCCTGACTATAGTGTACCTGAAGACCGCTAAACGCATGGCTCACGCGGACATATTCCATCTCGGCCTTTTCAGCAAAGTTCACATGCAGGTACTTCCAGTCAGCCTTTGCCGGCTGGGCGGCGGCGGACCCGAAGAGGATCGGCTTTTCTGCGGTCCCCCTGGCGGTAAAGCGGCCCTCCACCGTTATCTCGCAGTCGCCAATCCCGTCGCCATCCCAGTCAATGCGCTCGAAAAGCACCTTGGTCCCCGGCTCGACAACCAGATGACCCTCCTTGGACACTATGACTATCCGGTCAACCCTCACCTCGCCGCTCCACACCTCTCTCCCCGTGATGTATCTCACCCCCATGTCGTGCAGGTCGCCGACCCTGCCGGGGCCGGACGCACATCCCGCGAGGAGGACAATGGCGATGGCGGCAAGGTGTCTCATCACTCCAGGACCTTCCTGACGGTGATGGTGATCCCGTCAACGACCTGACCCTCGGGTACCCTTATCCCGTGGTCGGGCGAGCCGTCGTACATGCCGTAGGGTTCACCGGGGCGGGGCGAGCCGCCGTAATGTTGCCTCGCGCCCACATAGAAGAGTCCCCCATCACCCAGCGGCAGGATGAAGACGCCCCCCTCGCCGGTGGGGCGGGTGAGGTAATCGGGCATCTTGTGGCCCACGATCCGGTCCCGGTAGGCAAAAACGTATACGCCCGCCACGGGCCTGCCCTCCATATCCAACACCACCCCCTTTATCGCCGTTTCGTCCCCCTCAAGCTGGGCCAGATGGGGTGCGCGAGTCTTCGTCTTTTCAACGACGTGAATCACCATCTGGCTCTCCAGCCCGCTCTTGACCTTCGCAGGGAAGACCGCCGCCTCTCCGTAGAGGTCGCCCCGCTCCACCGGACCGCTGGTGCCTGAAGCCCTCTTCCTCACGACGACGTAGTAGTCCGTCTCGGCCAGCTCTTCGATGAAGAACGCGCCATCGGAGCCAGTTGGGAAGGAGTGGCGAAACCCCGGTCCCTTGAACCCCTCCTCGCCATCAAGGTAGAGAGACACTACCGCGCCGGAGACCACCTTCCTCTCTTGTTTTACCACGCCTGTAATAGCGCCAAAGCCTGGAGTCCCGGTGGTGTAGGGCCTGTATATCACCCCCTCCCAGGAGACGAGTTTGAGGCCCACCCATTTCTCTTCGCCGGGGGCCAGGTAGAGATCGGTATCGCGGCGCGCAGAGACGATGGCGCGGGATTTATCCCGGGCGCGCACCAGATAGCCGCCGCTCTCCACCCCTGCAAATCGGTAGACCCCCTCCCCATCGGTCAGGCCGCTTCTCTCTCTGCCGGTGGCCTGGTCGACAAGGGTGACGCTCACCTCCGCAACAGGCGCGCCATTGTAGAGAATCCTGCCCGCCACCACGCCCTTGGGGGCCGAGGCGCAGCCACCCAGCGCAAGCGCCAGTAACAGTAGGGGAACCATATTCCTCAATTTGCTCATCAGGTCACTTCGCCTTCAACTCTATCGTCATGGTTTCCGTTTCGTCGGGCGAGCCAAGCACGGCGTCGGCGTATACCTCACCCTCAGATAATGGTCCGCCAAGGGTCTGTCTAATTCTCAAATATTTGTAGACTTGCGGAAAATTTATCTCCACCTCGCCGCTCTCATCGGTTGGCCCCACCGACGCGGAAGGCGGCCCGACCCTCATGGGGTCGGAATAGGCGAGCACATAGCTGCCCTTGACCGGCGCGCCGCTACCATCCACGATCTTCACCTTCAGCCCCACAAAGTCCCCCTCGCCCACCTCCAACTGGCTGAGCCGCTCCACCAGCGGCAACTCGATCCCGACCTCTTCACCTTCGCCCAGCACAAGGGGGTTGCCGATGTAGAAATTGAAGAGATCGCCGACGCCGATGGGGCCATAGGGGCCGCCCCGCATCCGCTTTCTCGCGACCAGATAATACTTTCCGGGGGGGAGGCGAACGGAAAAATCGCCCGATGCCACCGGCTGCAACAGGCTCGCCGGTCCCCGGAACTCTCCCACCACCTCGCTGTAGGCGTAGAGGTAGACCCGCTCTACTGGCTTGCCCTGGAAGGTGATCTTGCCGTGTATCCGCGAAAACTCTCCTTTGGCCACCGTGGTCTTGGGGACTTCAACCATGTAGAGGCCCACCGTGGTCTTCTTGTCCTTGGCGACCATCACCGGGGAGTTGGAGTAGAGGCAGTAGTAGTCACCCGGTTCCGGCCCCACGCCCTTGTTGTCGCCGCGCTTCTTTATCGCCTCGATGACGTAGCGACCGGGCGGAAGCCCGATAAAGTAGCTGCCATCGGTACCGGTCTCGGTTTTCGCGACGACCCTCTCGCCGGTGAGCGGCCCGAAGGTGCCTGACCTGAACTCGTAGGCGCGCACTTCGATCTTCTCCACCAGCGTACCGCCGAGGGAGGCGCGACCGCGCACACCCTCTTCGGCCAGTACTTTCACAGGCGCGGCCAAAGAGAGCGCCAGCGCAAGCAGGGGCACGGCCAACAGCATCTGACTTTTAAACATCACCAAATCTCCTCCACCTTTATCTCTATCCCCCCGGTGGTCGATCCCTTTTTGACATCCAACCCTCCGCCGTCGGGGCCACGATGGGTGCCGATCTTCTCTCCCGGCGAGGCGGGCCCGCCTATTCTGGAGCGCGCCCCTATGAAGTATACGCCCCCTTCGGGGAGGTTAAGGCTGAAGACGCCATCCTCTCGCGTGGCGGGGCTTATCGCTGTGGGCTTGCCCGCCATGCGGGAATCGGTGAACGCCAGCACCCTTATCCCCCTGGCCGGGGAGCTGTCACCGTTAACTATCTTACCGGCAATCACCGTATCCGAGTCGCCGAGTTTGGCGGTGAACACGCTCCACTCGCCCTGCTCCATTCCCGCCAACCTCATCGTACCAAGGGAGCGGTAATTTTCCCCCTCCACCCTGGCTCGCGCAACCGCCACCAGATCGTCAGCTTCGGGCGGGCCGTAATCCCTGCCGCTCTTCCTCAGGCGCGCGGCTATCGTGTACAGACCGGGTTCAAGGTTGACCTTGAATTTTCCCACCTCATCGGGTTCGGTCACCGCGACAAATCCCGGCCCGGTGGGCTTTTCAATCTCCCCCCTGTAAACATATACGATGGCGCGGGCTTTTGGGTTCATGCCCGGGGGGAAGGAAACCGTGCCTTCAACGCCCGCCCCCCTGGGTCCGGCAGAGGTTGAAAAGCCGCTTGGGTCGGCCAACGCTATAACAACCGCCCCATCCCTCCCCGGCCCCGGCTCCACCGGGTTTGGCACGGCCTGACCCACCAGGCGGCGCTCCCTGCCCCCCTCCTCCACCGTGGCCTTGGCCCACACCCAGTAACGCCCGGTGGGCACCGTCAGGGTAAAACCTCCATCCTCGCCGCTGGCGGTCTCGGCCACCGGCGGGGTAGTCCGGTCCTGCTCCGGCTTGGTGTAGACCTCAACCCAGGCCAGCGCGACCCCCTCGCCATTCCAGGTCACCCTGCCCGTTATATCGCCCTCGCCGCTCGTTTGGGTGCACCCGGCAACAAAAGAGAGCAGGAGGGAAAGTATTATTGCAAACCTCATCAAGCGCTCTCCCCCTGGGCGAACCCGGTCACCGCCAGCGCCGCGACCAGATAGAGGGTGGCCCCGGCGAAGATCGTCACGGTAAAGCCCCAGTTCATCGCTATCAGCACCGCGCCCAGGGTGGCCGCCACTCCGGCAGCGCCATTGACCGCCCAGGCCCAGGGCATGAAGGTGGCCGAATCTGCCCCAAGGAGCGCAGCCGCCCCCGGAAAGGCGATACCCATCACGAAGGCGGGGATCATCACCGAGATACATACTACCAGCACCCTCGCCGCCAGACTCGCCTCCATGAAGTGCGTCGCAACTCCCGGCCCCCAGATCGCGTGGGCGCATCCCAGCGCCGCCGTGGCGATCATCCAGAGGGAGAGCGCTTTCTTCGTCGGGGCCAGCCTGCCAGCCATAAGCGAGCCGATGCCGCTCCCCAGGAGGAAGGCGAAGAGGGTCGCGCTCACAGCGTAGACCGGGTGGCCCAGCAGGAGGAAGAGCCGCTTCATTATCCCGATCTCAAGCATCATGTACCCCAGCCCGATTGCGGCGAAGAATATCAGCGGCATCATCAGCCCCCTGCCCCTCGGTAGCCCCCTCGCCAGAAAGACCGGAAGTATCAGCACCAGCAGCGCCAACACCGCCATAACCGCCATCGCCGCACGCAGCACCTCGGCCCCACGGTCATCAAACCCGGCCCGGTCGGGTAAACTGCCGCTCAGAAAATCCCGTGGCCTCACCGTGTAGTAGAAGAAGGGCCGGTCGTCGGTGGGGGGCGACACATCAAAAGATATCGCCTCCAGCGCCGCGTCAAAATCGGGGTCATCCACCAGCCGGGTCAGCTGGTTCACATCCGCCTCGCTCCCCGGCGGGTAAAGAAAGTCAAAGCCGTAATGGTCGGCCAGCCGGGTCAGCTTTTCATCATCGCCATTGTCGAAGGGGGTCTTGGACACCATCACGTTCGCCAGCCCCCTGTCGGTCACCACCCTGATATGCCTGCCCGGCTCGGCGACGCCCTGGGACTCAAGCAGCGCCCTCGCCAACGCCGTCAGCCGCAGTGCGCGCTGCTCGTAGGCGAAGCGGGTTATGGAGAGAATCCCCCCCTCGTCCAGCCGATCCCAATAATCCTGAAACCCTTCCAGCGTGTGCAGCAGGTCCTCGGAGAGGGTGAACGCACCCGCCGCCGGGGGCATACGCCCAAAGACCGCCGATGCCGCAATGATATCGTAAGACCCCTTGTCCACCGCCGCAAACCGCCTCGCGTCGGTCACGACGACCTCCACACCGGGCCGCGAGTAGGGCTTTTTAGAGAACCCTGCAAACACCTCCTCGGCCATCTCCACGACCTGGGGGTTGATCTCCACCGCCGTCACCGTGGTGCCGGGGAAAGCCAGCGCGATCCAGATATCCTTGCCCCCTCCAGGCCCGAAGACAAGGGCGCGGCCACCGGGGCGCAGGTGGTGGGGGAGCGCCACGAGATTGGACCTGAAATAGTCAGGGTTGTCCAAACTTGCCTTGCCGTCAAAAAGGTTGGTGTAGCCCGAATCGTCAACGACCAGCCCGATCTGCTTGGGAGAGGGTCCGCGATAACCGGAGGATTGCCCAAAGGGCTTCAGGGTGTCTCCCGGGGGCAGCGCAAACGCCGCGACCCGGCTCATGGCGTTCCAGCGCACCGCCAGCAGGTTGGGCTCGTAGCGCCCCCTGGCAAAGGGTATCTCAGCGCCATCGGTGGTCTGCGCCCAGACCCCCAGCACCATCCCGAGGAGGAGCAGCAACGAGGCCGCTACCTTCCCCACCTTACGGGATGTGAAAAAGAGCGCCGCGACCGCGCTTAACGCAACTGAAAAACCAAGAGCCGCAGGGGCGGATATCCAGGTGAGGGTGACCGGCAGGACCGCACAACCCAGCGCCGACCCCATGAAGGTGGCCGCGTAGGCACCGGCTACCTTGGGGGCGCGCTCGGCGAGCATCCCGCTTATTGCCGTCCCCGCAAAGAAGAAGGGCCACCCTGCGCCAAGGGCCAGCGCGCCAAGGCGCATCGCCATATGCCAGCCGGGTTTTGCCATCTCCGGTCTTGCGAAGGGTTTGTAGAAGGGTTGGTGAAAGGGGGCAAGGGTCGCCCTGGCAAGCTCGGGCCAGGAGTGGACCGCCCCCAGGAAGAGGAGCAGCAGCACAGCGCCCA
>JAUVAU010000090.1 GCA_030591565.1 Deltaproteobacteria bacterium
ACGACGCCGCTCTTGTCCCACGGCGCACCGAACTTGGGATTGCCACCGGAAAACGGGGTGTAGTCCCCGTCCAGCTCCGGCTTTTCGGTTCCAGCCAATTCATAGCCGAACTTCCCCTCGTCATAGTAACGGTTTCCATTGCGGTCATACTCCAGCGAGCCTCCGCCGGGATGGCAACGCCCGCACTTTTGCACGTAGAAAAAAGCGGATTTGTCCATCTCTGAAAATGATTCATTGCTTTTGCGAGCCAACTGGCTCGAATCGGATGCGGGGGGTCACCACTTGCCATACATGCCGCTGGAGAGGACCCACGGCTTCTTCAGGTTGAAGTCGTCGGACATGACGATATCCCCCGCAGCGTTGGTGCGCCCCTGTTGGAAGTGGTAACCGTTGGTGATGGCGTCGTAGTCGTGGCATTCGCCGCAGGTCAGTTTTGGACTGTAGGGAGCGGTGCTCTCCGTAGTGAGCACTTTTCCGTCATAGCCGATGAGGTCCACGGCCTCGTGCGCCGACACGGCTACCGCAGCAAATATGGAGATGGTCACACCATAGAGCAATATACGCAGGTTCATACTTAGCTCCTCTCAATAGAGTAATCACTTGGCCACGTTGGCCTGACATGGATCAAACGAAAAAGCCGTTTTCTTCTCTGAGTGTGTTGCTATTTTGCAACTTCCGTTTAGTGGTCGGGAAGTAGGTTTGCCTCCTCTTGCTGAATCGTCGTCAGTTGCGATTTTCCTCCCCCACTTCCCTTTCGGGTCAGGGGGCTCAAGCTCTGCATGGAGTGTTGTAATATGTGGTGTATTGTAATACGCAAATTGCTTCCTGCAAGTTTCAGGGGGAATTAGCAGACCTGTACCCCCGCATGGACCCCGGAATATCCCCCAGGTCGCCCGACGGAGTTGGCCCGCCCGACGTAGTTGCCCAATATTTCCCCTGACCCGGATAAAGCAAAGAGCGCACGCGTCCAATCAGGGCAATGGGAAACTATCTTGTTTATGGGAAGGGGAAAGGGGAAAAACCGCAAAAACACCTACAGGCGGGACGTTAAATGAAAATGTTATCGTAGTTTCCGGCGGCTATGGTCCGGTCGATATCAATCCTTGGCGGGTATCTTCGCCGCCAGCGCAGCCTTTATCTTCTTCTTCAGCTCGGTCAGGTCCGAAGATTTGACCACATAGTAATCGGCGGCGACGCTCTTCAAGTCGCACTTATAGGAACCGTAGGCGGAGCATAAGATGACCGGCATATCGTAGAATTTGTTGCGCACCTCCTGCAAAACATCCAGCCCGCTCACATCCATCATCTTGATATCCAAAATGACCACATCGGGGTTGAACTCGTCTATATGGCGGATGATCTCCTTGCCGGTGCCAAGCGACAGCACTTCATGTCCGTCCTCTTCGAGTTCGAGCGTGTAGAGGGTTCGGATATGTTCTTCGTCATCTACAATAATGATTCTCGCCATGATTACCCTCCGTCAGGCTTCGTCTTTTTCCACCCAGCATGCGTCGCGTGCTCGAAAACGTCTTCGACGTGATAAGGGGCCACTGTCTCAACCGTTTTCTTGCGCGTCTCCTTGCTGGGCGAAAAAATACTTTGCCTGGGCTTCGTCAATTCTCCAGCGTGCGTCGCGTGCTCGAAAACGTCCTCGACGTTATAGGGTGCCTGCGTGTTGGTTACTTTCCTGCAAGTTTAATCGCGTGTGCTCAAAAACGAAAAACCGCTATCTCTAACCCCAGCGCTCCAGCAAATAGGGCTTGGCATCCTCAAAAGTCTGGCACTGCTCTTCGATATACTCTTCCGCTTGCTGCATCGCCATTCCCTCGGTCGAGCGCACGAAGGAGAGCGTCCTTCCAAAGTATAACGGACTAACCGAGTTCATCAACGTGTTGGTGTCGGTGATCCGGTCGCGGTAGGCGACCGACATGTCAAAGAGCACATGAGCCCAAAGCTGGGAGGGGAACTCAAAGTGCTCGGGCGCCAGCTCCATCACTTCCATCAGCTTGGAGTGGGTCTCGGGCGCCAGTGCTTCGCGCCACAAGTCCTTCCAGTCCTGGTATCCATTGTGCAGGTTGTGATAGAGCGCATCCACGTCCACGCTCACCGCCGGGGGCATCTCGGTTTCTCCCAGCCCGAAGCCGAAGATGGCGGTGGGGCGGCTCATCTTGACTTCCTTCCAGAAGGATTCGAACTTTGACTGGAGGTTGAAGAGCGTACCCACCACCTCCTTGAACATCGGCCCCAGTGACGAGGCGGGGTCTTTGGCGCGGTGGATCTTCGGGCGGCCCAAAAACGCCTGGGTGATCTGTTTGCGGCTGTACATGGCCAGCGTGGTCATCCAGATGTCGATGCCGAAATACGCCACCGCTTCATCCCATGTCTCATGCTCAAGATAGAAGCGCGCCAGCTCGCCGGAAAAGCCGAAGTCGCCGCCGATCGGTTGGCGAACGCGTCTGCCGTAGAGGCAGCGGCTCATGGGGTAGGCGATGTTGTTGGTGATGGTGCCATCGTATTTGTGTCTGAGATAGATCGGGGTGACGTAGCCGTAATCGTTAAAGAGCGGCTCGCCCAGATTCTTGATCCATTTTGGCGTGATGGATTTCAGGTCGGCGTCCACAACCACCACCGCCTTGGCTTTGAGGTCGCAAACGAGCTGGAAGAGGTTGCGGAAGTTGTTGCCCTTGCCGGCGACCCCTTCGGGGGTGGAGACGTAGATCCTGGGTACCTCGCAGGTGGCGGAGAAGAACGCCTCCTTGGTGCCGTCGGTGCTCAGGTTGTCGCAGTTGACGATCACCGCCTTCATACCCTTGAAATAGCTGGTCAGTCCCTCGGACGCCATTTGGGTGGGAAAGGCGATGGTGTCGGCCTCGTTGCGCGACGGTATGCCGACTACAATGTCGGCTTCGGTAACGTTATCGGGGTTTTCCAGTATCCAGTCTGTCATCTCTCATTCGCTCGGCCAGCCCCAAGTTCGGCTAGCTTGTGAAGAGGTGGTAGGCCAAGTTGTCAAACTCGGTGGTCAGGTCGACTTTTTTGACCCTGATCCCATCCGGGACCGATATCTGTACGGGTGCAAAATTCAAAATACCCTTAATTCCCGCCTTGATGGCAGCGTCGGCGGCGTCCTGAGCCGCAGATGCCGGGGTGGTGATGATCGCTATCTCAATATTCAACTCCGGCACCAGCTGCTTCAACTTATCGATATGGTAGATGTCGATGCCGCACGGCAGGGTCGTACCCACCTTTGCCTTGTCGGCGTCAAAAGCGGCGACGAAGTTGTAGCCGTGGTCGCTAAAGTTGCGGTAGCTCGCCAGCGCCTTGCCAAGGTTGCCCACCCCGATGAGGCCAAGGTTGCGCTTTTGGTTCAGCCCCAGGACCTTGCGGATGTCGAAGTGCAACTCCTTCACATAGTAGCCTACCCCGCGAATCCCGAACTCGCCAAAATATGTGAGGTCTTTTCTTATCTGCGCGGCGTTTACCCCGCAAATCTCCGCCAGCTCGGCGCTGGAGATGACCTCGATACCGTTTTTTTCCAGATCTTTCAGGACCCTCATGTAGATGGAGAGACGCTTGATTGTGGCTTCTGGAACTTTCAGTGTCTTTGCCATGTATGCCTTCCAATGTAGAAAATTAAGGATGCCCGTATTTCCAGGCTATAATGTAGTAATTGTCATGTTTGTGAAATGCTGTCACAAAGTTGTCCTCTTGTCAAAGCGAGAAAAACTATAAATCCTCCAGCGGACAAGCGGAATTTCCCATTTGCCCCCCTTGCCCAAGTGGGCGCTAAGGTGGTAGACTTTCGCGTTCTTCGATTCCTGTGGGTCGAAAAAGTTACCCGAATAGATTAAAAGTCCCCGCGTGGACTATAGAAAAGCTGTAAGGAGCTAGTTATGAAGGAAGGTATCCACCCCGAATACACCGCCACTACCGTCACGTGCATCTGCGGCAACACCTTCGAGACGCGTTCGACCACCGACGCGATCAAGACTGAAATCTGCGCCGAGTGCCACCCCTTCTACACCGGTAAGGCGAAGATGCTGGACACCGAGGGCCGCGTCGAGCGTTTCCTTAAAAAGTATGGCATGAAGCCCAAAGCTGAACAGGAAGACGCCGCGCAGGAAAAAGGCGAGTAACTGCTCTTGCGCGATATGATCGAAGCGTCAGCGGTATTGCTGGGATATTCACCTGATCCTGAAAAGGCAGTGGCTGCGGCCGCGAGGCTGTGCTATTCGCCCCTGGACGTCACCCAGCTTAGAAGTGAAATGTCCGACGCCGAGGCCACCAAACTTCTCGGCAAGCTCATAGAGCTTGGACACTTCTCTGCGCTGGAGCACGCGTCCTTCACCTTCGGGATAGAGGGGATAAGCCGCGCATGTTCGCACCAGCTGGTGCGCCACCGCATCGCGTCCTACTCCCAGCAGAGCCAGCGTTACGTGCGCCTGGACGAAGTAAAGGCGATCCTGCCCCCCTCGGTGAGCGAGGACGAGGCACAGAGTGAGCGCTTCAACGAGATGCTCGACACCCTGTGGGGCTACTACAGGGAGATGGTCGAAAAGGGTATACCCGAAGAGGACGCCCGCTACATCCTGCCCAACGCCTGTGAAACCAAGATCGTCGTCACGATGAACGCACGTGAGCTACGCCACTTTTTCAGGGTGAGGCTTTGCCGCAGGGCGCAGTGGGAGATTCGGCTGATGGCCGACAGGATGTTGCGTGTGGTTGTGCCGGTCGCCCCGACGCTTTTCAAGGGTTGCGGACCCGGTTGCGTCGAAGGCGCGTGTCCCGAAGGCGCGATGAGCTGTGGACAGGCGGTCGAGGTCAGGGAACAGTACGTGGACCTTATCGGCTCCTGAAGGGTCGGCGCAGGCCCTATCCGCCACCGGCTGACGACACAATCCATAACATACAATTAATTCTTAATCACAGAAGAGGTGCCTGCCGTGGGAATGATGGCCCGCTTGGCCGCGATAGAAACACGTTACGATGAGTTGAATGAACTGATTGCGGACCCCTCGGCGCTCTCCAATATGGAGAACTACACCAAACTCACCAGGGAGCACTCGGAAGTCGGTACCGTGGTGGAGGCGATACTCAACTACAAGGGGCTGCTCTCACAGGTCGAAGAGGCCAAGGAGCTTCTTGGCGACCCCGAACTGGGAGAGCTGGCAAAGGAAGAGTTGTCCGAGGCCCAGGGAGAGCTGGAGACAGCGGAAGAAGTCCTCAAAGCGCTCCTCATCCCCAAGGATCCGCTGGACAGCAAGAACGTCCTGCTGGAGATTCGCGCCGGCACCGGCGGCGACGAGGCCGCGCTCTTTGCCGCAGAGCTGTACCGCATGTATGAGCGTTACTGCGAGTTGCAGGGATGGACGGTAGAGGTGCTGAGCTCCAACACCACCGGCATCGGCGGCATCAAGGAGATCGTCTCCCTTCTCAAGGGCAAGGATGTTTACGCCAAACTCA
>JAUVAU010000035.1 GCA_030591565.1 Deltaproteobacteria bacterium
GATGCGGCGCGACACCGGCAGGATAGATTCCTGGAAGCTCGCCCAGGGTCTTTTGCGCTACTCGACCCGTCGTCAAGCCTATGTGGACGATGTACGGGGGATCATCAATTCAAACCGCTTGAAGCAGTACGATTCCGCCGATCTGGTGGACTACGACCGCGAGAAAATCAAGCTGGTGCTCGACTCCGTCGAAGGCCGTTGTGCAAAGCCGACGGCGGGCCCCACGGATGCCTGACCTTATCAAGCGACTCTCACTGGCGGTAATCCTCCTCCTCTTGGCCTCCTCGGCGCTTGCCGAAGTCAGGGTGATCCTCTACCACCGCGTGGGAGACGCGCGCTACCCTTCCACCAATGTTACGGTCGAGGGGTTCCGTTCCCAGATGGAGTGGCTTAGAGACGCCGGTTACACCGTCGTCACCACGCGAGAGATCGAACACCACCTGCTCGCGGGCCGCTCACTGCCCGACAAGGCGGTCGCCATACAATTTGACGACGGTTTCAAGTCCGTTTCCGACAACGCTTCCCCCATCCTGAAAGAGTTCGGCTACCCCTACACCATATTCCTGCCCACCGAGGCGATTGACCAGGGGTGGAACGATTATATGGGTTGGAAGACGGTGGAAGCGCTCAGGCGAGACGGTGTGGAGTTTGGCGCGCACGGCTACAAGCATCTGCGCCTCTCCCGTCGAGCTGAGGGTGAAGGGCACGGGGCCTATGTGAAGCGTCTGCGTGAAGAGCTGGACCGCAGCAGCAAAGCCCTCTCGGCCCACGGCATAGCACCCGACTGGGTGGCATATCCCTACGGCGAGGTAAACGAGGCGCTTAAAGAGGCGGCGAGGGCGGCAGGGTTCAAGCTCGGCTTTGCCCAGGACCCCGGCGCGTTCGCCAGTGGGTTCGACCCCTTCACGCTGCCCAGGTTTGCCCTGGTCGGCGGCATGGCGGAGTTCAACCTCTTCAAGGAGAGGATGAGTTATCTGCCGCTCAAGCTGGAGAAGCTCACCCCTGCGAGGGGTTTTCTTGAGTCGGCGGCTCCGGCGGGGTATGGGGCGGTTGTGGTGGATGGTGACAGCTTTGGGGGCGCAGCTAACATGTTCGTCAGTGAGCTTGGCCGCAAGGATGCCGATTTTGACAGGAGTGATTCCAGTATCAGCGCAAAAGGTGGAGAGGAGCTTTCCCGCCGGGTCAATCGCGTGATAATATCACTCAGGGACAAGAAGACGGGCCGCTATGCACTGGGCTCATGGGCTATAATTAAGTAAACGGCAAAACAAATAAGCGAAAGAGGTTTTCAAAATGACAGCTATCAGATGGGGACTAATCATGACACTTACCGTATTTTTTGCAGCAGCCGCCGTTGGCGAGGGTTTCGCCGCCGACGCCAACCCCCGTGTCGCGCTCGAAACCAGCATGGGCAAAATCGTCATTGAGCTCGACCAGGAGAAGGCTCCCAAGTCGACCGCAAACTTCCTGGCCTACGTTGAGTCGGGCCACTACGCAGGCACTGTCTTTCACCGCGTGATCAAGGGCTTCATGGTCCAGGGTGGTGGAATGGATGCCAACCTCAAGCCCAAGGGGACCAAGGCCCAGATCGAAAACGAAGCTGACAACGGCCTCAAAAATCTCCGTGGCACGCTGGCAATGGCGCGCACCTCCGACCCCCACAGCGCCACTTCCCAGTTCTTCGTCAACACGGTGGACAACGGATTTTTGGACCACACGGCCAAGACCGGTCGCGGTTGGGGTTATGCAGTGTTCGGCAAGGTTGTTGAGGGGATGGATGTGGTTGACGCCATAGAGGCCACCCCCACCGGCACGACCAGGGGGTTCAAAGATGTGCCCTCCAAGGCGGTTGTGATCGAAAAGGCCACAAAGCTCTAGGAGCTTGTTGAGAAACCCCGGATATCCTCCGATTGACGTTGTCAGGGGCGAAAAATGATCCTCGAAATACTTATCGGTATGCCTGCGGCCATTTTCCTTCCCTTCCTAATGGACTCTGCCCCTCTCGGGGCCTCGCCTGAAGGTGCGCCAATGCGCATCCAAGTTTTCGGTTTTGAAAACTTGCCTCGAAGGATCTTCGGGGTTTCCAGTTTATAGTCCTGTTAGCGAGTTGTCTTCACCCCCCGGCGACGGGGGGCCAGTTTATATTGTTAAGTAAGCGTATTCACCCCCCGGCAACGGGGGGAAATACGCTTAGCACATCGCCTTCCTTGAGCAGTGTTTCCCGGTCCGCGTGTACGCCGTTGAGCAGGTAGATTTTGGGCTTGTCCGGCGGCACCTTCAGATAATCCAGCACCTCTCCGACGTTTGTCTCCATCTGTACATCTACCCAGCTTTCATCCTTGTCTCCGGGCATGTACGGGCGAAGACTGGCGAAAAACTTCAGATTGATAATCATCTGGCTCCCCCTTGAATGATAACGTTTTGGCTATGCGGCAAAGATACCAGCACTCAGGCGGCTCTTCCACTTTTATGGTCAAAAAAAAGCCCCCGCCAGTATTGGCGAGGGCTTTTTAACGAAATTGTTTGCAATCTATATATTATTTGCGGTCTATAAATTGTTTACGTTCTACACGAAGTCCAGCACCGAATCGAGTTCATCGTCGGTGACTGAGAAGACGGTATTGTGCGGCGCCAGGGGCTCGGTCATACACCACTCGGGCAGGCGGTCATCCGCTTCGTTGAAGCCGGCTGCGCGGTTGAACTTGACCTCGGCACGAAGGATCGTCTTGCCCAGCTCGGTCACATCGTCGGGGCCAAGGTTCAAGCCGTAGAAGCCGTTAAGCATCTCATAAATCGCCTCGAAAGCTTCGGGCTTGTCGAGCACCGCGAAGGCCACGAAGAGGCAGAGTCCGGTGGCGTCGATGGCGGCCGTGGCTATCTGCAGGTTGCGCGAGAGCTCCACCTGTCCTTCGGGTTTTAGCGGATCGACAAAGCCGCCGACCTTGAGGATGTTGGTGGCGATTGCGTAACCGGCGGTGTGGTCCGCGCCCTGGGGGGAGGTGGCGTAGGTGACGCCGATGCCCATGATGGAGCGTGGTTCGTAGGCGGGCATCGCCTGGCCTTTGACAACCGGTATGTGGTCGACACCGTAACACTCGCCTGTGACCTTGGCGCCGGAGCCGAGGATGCGCCCAAGCGGCGTGCCCTGGCCGACTTCTTCAAGGAGCTTGATAACGCCGTCGGCGTCGCCCCACTCCAAAATCCCCGCCTCCATCGCGACGCCCATGGTAGCGCCCATCTCGATCGTATCCAGCCCGATGTCGTCATCCATCCGGTCCATTATGGCGATGGCGTCCAGATCGTCAATCTCGCAGTTGGGGCCATGTGCCCAGATCGTTTCATACTCCGGGCCCTTGGTCAGGTAGTTGCCATCCTTGTCGTTCCAGATGCGCGAGCACTGGATGACGCAGCCCGAATGGCAGCCGTGGGCCACTTTCCCGCCGCGTTCTAATATCATGTCATGTTGGACTTCCCCGCTCACCTTGGCGGCACAGTCGGTGGAGCCGGTGCGGAAATTCTTGGCGGGCAGGCCGCCAGCCTCGTTGACGATGTTCATCAAGACGTTGGTGCCGTAGGTGGGCAGCCCTTCGCCTGTTACGGGATGCTCTTTCAATGCCTTGGCGAACTTCTTTGAAGCGGCTCTGAAAGCCTCCTTGTCCACCGGTTGGCGCATGGAGACCTCGGAATCGTCGAGGAAGATCGCCTTGAGACCCTTGGAGCCCATGACCGCGCCGAGGCCGCCGCGACCGGCGTGGCGGGTGGGGCGAAGCTCGCGGTCGGTACAGGCGATGGAGGCTGCCAGCAGTTTCATCTCGCCAGCCTGACCGATGGTGATGTAGCCCGCCTTCTTGTCGCTGTACTTCGCCATCAGCTTGTCAACCGTGTCGTAGTTTCCCAGCCCTTTCAGCTCGGGACACTCGACTACGGTGATGGAGCCGGCGCGAACTTCCAGGGTATAGAATTTGCCGGGGTCCTCGGGCTTGTCTTCCACGATAATCGCCCTGATGCCGAGGCGACCCAATATCTGCGCCGCCTGACCGCCTGCGTTGGATTCCTTTATGCCGAGGGTAAGAGGACTCTTGGCGCCCACCGAGAGGCGACCGGAGATGGGGGCCGACGAGCCGCTGAGGAGTCCGGGGGCGAAGATCAGCTTGTTGTTCTTGCCGAGCGGGATGCACAGCGGGTCAACCTCGTCGAGGAGGACTGCCGAGGTCATCGCTCTGCCACCAAAAGCCCCCCATTTTTCGGGGACATCCTCGTGGGTGATCTCAAGGGTCTTCATGTTGACGCGAACGATACCTTTGTACATCCGGTTCTCCTTTCGGCCCTGAAAATATTCGGGTTTCTTAAATACTAGGGAAACACCCTTCATCATGCCCTATTTTTTAATTTCGGCAACCCCTTTTGTGTGAAAAGATCGAAGGGACCCCTTGTCAGCGGGGGGTTTTTCCAATAGGTTTTCAGCTTATGCCCTGTAAGTCGCTTTGCGGCTATTTTTGATTGACCAATTCTTTTCCACCGGAGGTAGTTGAAGATGATTGAGCGTTTTGAACTCTCCCGGCACGGCACCGATCTCCGCACCGAGTTTATCGCGGGCGTGACCACGTTTCTCACGGCAGCTTACATAATTTTCGTCAATCCGAGCATCCTCTCGGCCACCGGCATGGACAAGGGGGCGCTGATAACGGTCACCTGCCTTGTGGCCGGGCTATCCACGATGTTGATGGGGCTGTGGGCCAATGCGCCCTTCATGATGGCGCCGGGCATGGGGATCAACGCCTTTTTTGCCTTCTCGCTCTGTCTGGGCCAGGGGATCGCCTGGCAGGTGGCGCTGGGGATGGTCTTCATTTCCGGCGTGCTCTTCGTCATCCTGACCGCGGTGGGGGTGCGCGAAAAGATAATCGACGCGATACCGGCCAACCTGAGGCTCGCCACCGGGGTCGGCATCGGCCTCTTCATCACCTTCATCGGCTTGCAGAACCTGGGACTCGTGGTCAAAAACGATGCGGTGCTGGTGGGCATGGGCAAGCTGGATGCCAAGGTGCTGCTCGGCCTTGGCGGCCTGGTGCTGATGACAGTGCTTGAGGTGAGAAAAGTGAAGGGCGCGATCCTTGCGGGCATCCTGGCGACCACCATCGCAGGCATCGCCACCGGGCTGGTCGAGGCTCCTGCAGGGTTGATCGGCATGCCTGCGCCAATGGACCCGGTGGCCTTTAAGTTGGATATCATGGGGGCGCTAACCGCGACCCTGGCTGCGCCGATCCTCACCTTCATGTTCGTCGACCTCTTTGACAGCCTTGGGACGATGTTGGCCGTCTCCCATGAGGCGGGCAGGGTGGATGAGAATGGACGGATTCCGGGCATCGGCAAGATGCTTGGGGCCGACGCCGTCGCCACCGTCTTTGGCGCGCTTGTGGGCACCTCGACCACCACCACCTATATCGAGTCCGCCTCCGGCGTCGCCGAGGGTGGCAGGACCGGCCTGACCGCCATGGTCACCGGTTCATGCTTTTTGCTGGCGCTCGTCTTCAGCCCCGTCATCGGTTCGGTCCCGGCGTTCGCCACCGCCCCCGCGCTCATCATCGTCGGCATCTTCATGGTAAAGGGGATCAACCGCATCGACTTCACCCACTTTGACGAGGCGTTGCCGGCATTCCTGACCATAATCCTCATGCCGCTGACTTACTCCATAACCAACGGCCTGATGTATGGCTTCATCTCCTATGTGCTCATAAAGCTCTTGACGATGAAGTTGAAAGACCTGAACCCCGTGCTGGTGATCGTCGCGATCATGTGCGTGGTCAATATCCTGATCTCCTGAGGGGAGGCAAACCTTATCGATGACCAAGAGCTACAAGATGCGAAAGAGCCACCGCGAGCTGGTGGAGATGGCCGATGTTGAAGCGGTGTTGCGTAGCGCAAGGGTGCTTTACCTCGCCATGAGCGTGGATGACGCCCCCTATGTGGTGCCGCTGAACTTCGGCTATGTTGACGGGGTGATCTACTTCCACTGCGCCAGGGAGGGGCGGAAGATTGATATGATTCGCGCCAACGAACAGGTGAGCTTCAGCGTAGCGGCGGAGGTCGAGTTGATCGAGGGGGAGATCCCCTGCAAGTGGACCACACGCTTCAAATCGGTCATCGGTTTTGGCCGTGCGCGTGTGGTGGAGGAGAGGGAGGAGCTGGTAAGGGGGCTGGATGTGTTGATGGCCCATCACGGCGCGGAGTTGACAGGTTATAGCGAAAAGGTATTAGCCAAGGTTTGCGTCGTAGCGATTGAGATCAGCTTGATGACGGCCAAACAACTGGCATAGCCAGTTGTTGCAGCAATTTTAAAGCCCGACTCCATTATGAGAGTCGGGCTTTTTGTTTGCGCTTTAGCCAGGGTTATTCGCCGAAGACCAGCTTCATCCCGAAGGCGCGGCAGATATCCATCCCCGAGGCCAGGGAGCCCTGCTGGATTTTCAGCGGCTCGGCCACCATCTTCATGTCGCACTCGCGCTCAAGGCGCAGCGCCAGGATGTAGGGCGCCTCGCCCGACCAGCCGTAGGTGCCGAACGCAGCCGCGTACTTGCCTTTAACATCCGAGACTGCCAGCTTATCCATGAAGTCGGTGGCGCTGGGCACCTCCTTGGCTTCCTGGGTGGGGCTGCCCACGGCCAGCGCGTCGTACTCGCCCAGCACGCTGACGTCGGCGATATCCTCCATCACCAGTAGCTCCGCTTCGCCGCCGGCGCCTTTTACGCCATCGGAGATTATCGCTGCCATCTTCTCGGTTTCGCCAGTCTGTGTCGTGTATATGATTGCTACCTTGCGCATAGTCGTACCTCCGCCTCAATGAATTTAAGCCAGTTTTTTCGCCAACCAGGCGATATTTTTGCCCAGGTCGGCCATGTTCGCCATGCCCTCGGTGTCTTCAAGCACCTCACCCTTGTCCTTGCCCACGCCGAAGTTCCAATAGGTGGAGCCGGGGACGACCATGCCGGAGATGAAGAAGAGCTTTGAGATAGTGTCCTGTACGTTGGTGCCGCCGCTGCGCCGCTGCGCGCAGACTGAAGCGCCGATCTTGCGATGGAGCAGCCCGCCGTTGGCCCGACACACCACTCCGGCGCGGTCGATGAGCGCCTTCACCTCGGTGGAGACGTTGGAGAAATAGGAGGGCGAGCCGATCACGATGCCGTCAGCTTCGATCATCTTGGCGATGCACTCGTTCATCATGTCGTCGTCGAAGACGCACTTCTTGTCCTGGTTCTTGGCGCAGGCGTAGCAGGCGGTGCAACCCCTCAGCAGGTTGCCGCCAAGCTGCACCAGTTCCGTCTCGATCCCCTCGGACTCTATCTCTTTGAGGACTGTTTTGAGCAGTATTTCAGTGTTGCCGCCTTTACGCGGGCTGCCGTTGAATGCCAGAATTTTCATCTTGGTGAATCTCCTGATTATGTTAGGTGAAAAACCCCGGATATCCTCCGATTGACGTTGTCAGGGGGCGAAAAATGATCCTCGAAATACTTTTTAGTATGCCTGCGGTCGTTTTTCTTTCCTTCCTAGCCCTCGAATGATCTTCGGGGTTTTCGGTTTAGCGTTACCCCCCGCTTCGGGAGAGTTTTTCGTCAGAGCCTCCTAGTGAGGGTCAAGAGGTTTATGGTGCCGACTCCTCCAATATCAAGCGGACAAAGAAGGCGTCCTCATCCCGTTCATAGTAGGTGGTGAAACCCTCTTTCAGGAAGAGGTGGAGCATCCCCGGGTTTTCGCGCAGCACCAGTGCGGTCAACGCCGCTATGCGTTTTTTCCTGGCGATGGCGATGATCGTTTTCAACAGTTTACTCCCCAATCCCTTGCCCTGCCAGTCGTCGCGCACCATGAAGGAGGTCTCCGCCTCGTTGGTGGCGGGGTCCAGGTTGTATTGGCCCAGCCCGGCCATCTCCTCGGCCTTTCCCCCCTGGGGTATGGCGACGATAGCCATGCGGGTCTGGAAGTCCAGGTTGGTCTCCTCCTGGAGCCGGTGGTGGGGCATGACCCGTACATTGGCGAAGTAGCGGTGGTAGACCGACTCGTCGCTCAAGCTGTAGAAGAGTTCTTTTAGCATCCTCTCGTCGGTGGGCATGATGGGGCGGAAGAGGATATCGACGCCGCCGTGGGTCGAGGTCTGTTCCAGCTCTTCGGGGTACATTCCGCCGCGCGGCGGCAAAATCTGGTCGGCGTAGATGTATTTCAGCTCCTTCGCCTCGTCCAGGAGTCGCTGGCGATAATCGGGATGGGCGATGCCGATAAGCGCCATCGCCCGTTCGCGAATCGACTTTCCGTGCAGATCGGCGTAACCCCACTCGGTCACCACGTAACGCACCGCGCCGCGTGTGGTGACCACACCCGAGCCCTCGCTGAGTCTGGAGACGATGGTCGAGATCGTGCCCTTCTTTGCGGTGGAGGCCATGGCGATTATCGCCTTGCCGCCCTTGGAGCGGGATGCGCCCCGAATAAAGTCCACCTGCCCGCCGATGCCGGAGTAGAAGCGGTGGCCGATCGAATCGGAGCAGACCTGGCCTGTCAGGTCGATCTCCAGCGCGGTGTTGATGGAGGTCATTTTATCATTTTGCATGATGACGAAGGGGTCGTTGGTGTACTCGCTTGGGTGGAGCGACACGAGCGGGTTATTGTCCACCCATTCGTAAAGCTCACTGCCGCCCATGCAGAAGCTGGCAACCGCTTTGCCAGGGTGAAGCGTCTTCTTGCGGTTGGTCACCACACCCGCCTCCACCAGGTCTTTTAGCCACTCGGAGAACATCTCGGTATGGACGCCCAGATCATTTTTCTCCATCAGCGCAGGCACCACGGCGTTGGGGATAGCCCCGATGCCGATCTGGAGAGTCGAGCCATCCTCAATGAGCTTTGCGATGATCCCGGCGAGCTTCAACGCCACCTCGTCCGGGACCGGCGGAGCGTACTCAATCAACGGCGCGTTGTTCTCGACCAGGGCGTCCAGCTCGTCCACGTGGATAAAGGAGTAGCCAAGGGTGCGCGGCACGTTCTCATTCACCTCGGCAACTTTGTAGCGCGAGGAGCGAAGCGCCGCCAGGGTGACGTCCACGCTGACGCCCAGGCTGACAAAGCCGTGGCGGTCCGGCGGCGACACCTGCACTAGCGACGCGTCCAGCCTGATCTTCTTGCTGGTGAAAAGCTCGGGCAGCTCGGAGAGGAGGACCGGGGTGTAGTCGGCGCGTCCCTCGGCAACCGCCTCGCGGGTGTTGTCGGCGATAAAGAATGCGTTGTGGCGAAAGCGGCTAGACGCCCGCTGGTCGGCGTAGGGGGCCACGCCAAGGGTGAGGATGTGCAGTATCTCGGTGTCGATCATGTTGATGGAGCGCGCCGTCAGCCCCTCGACCAGATACTGGGGTTCCGCGCAGGCGGAGCCGATAAAAATCCTCGCCCCCCTCGGGATCTTCGACAGAGCCGAGTCCCTTGAGATGATCTTGTCGCGGTAGCGGTTTCGCCACTCAGGGTCGATCAGGTATTTTGAGATCATTGTCCCGCCTTGACAGGTGTAACAGGCCCAACCGGTTTGGCCGCCTCAATCGGGCTGAGCGGCAAAAGGCTCCTTTGCCGAAGCTCGCAAAATAGAAGTGTAGCCCCAATAACGCAGGCTGGAATCATCAAAAGGCCTAAAAAGGGGATAATGATGAGGAGCCACGTCCCTGCGCCGAAGCCCAAAAAGGTCGCGAGGTTGCCAAAGGCGGTGGATTTCTTCATCCCGTAATCGAAAAAATGGCGGTCCATCGGGTAGTCGAAGAACTCCCAGGCGAGAAAGAACATGGAGTAGATCGTCACCGCGACGCCGTAGAGCGGGATGCCCGCCCCGGGTATCAGCAGCAGGAGCAGCAGGGAGAGGAAGCCGAGCAAATATAGTCCGAGTCGCCGCGCGGCGGTCGCAAAGGCCCGCACCGCGCCCGCGATCACCCTGGAGAGGTTGAAGGGCGCGTCGTCGGATACGCCCGTGTGCATCCTCTCAACGCGCTCGCTGATCAGGTCGTTAAAGGGGCTGAGCATCAGGTTGCCGACGATGGTGAAGGTGTAGCCCGCCACCACCAGCAGCATGCCGCCCAGCACGATCACCAGGAGGTAGAAGAGGAAGGCCCAGTACCACTCCTCGCCGCGATTGATGAGCGCGTTGAGCCACTGGCCGAAGCGCGAGGTGATGAACCAGAAGCCGATACCGTAGACGAAGGTGTTGATCGCGATGGGTATGGCGACGAAGGGCCAGAGGGTCGGCCTTGTCGCCATCATCTTCACGCCGCGAAAGGGGTAGCTGAAGCCGCTGACTGCGGATTGTATGTGACTTATCATTATGATTATGTGAGCGCTTTTCTTCAGTCTTCTGCGGTGAAAAAATCTGCTTTGCCCGCGCCTTTGCGCAGCACATCAACCTTGTCGCCCACCAGCGAAACCACGGTGGAGGGGACCATGTGCAGCACCCCCACGTCCAGGATGAGGTCCACACGGGAACCCAGCGTCTCCTCGATATCGTCGGGGTTTCCCATAGGGTCCATCCCGCTGGGGTTGGCGCTGGTGGAGATTATGGGATTGCCCAGCTCGGCTACCAGGGTGTTGGAGACCAGGTGGTCGGGGATGCGGATGCCCACCGTCTTCTGTTTCGTGAGCAGCATCTTGGGTACTTCCCGACTCGCTTCCAGGATGAAGGTGTAGGGGCCGGGGAGGAAGCGCTTCAATATCCTGTAGCCGAAGTTGGACACACGGGCGTACTGGCTGATGTGGGTCAGGTCGGAGCAGACGAAGCTCATCGGCTTTTTGGGGTCGCGCCCCTTTATCCTGATTATCTTCTCGACGGCGCGTTTGTTGGTTATGTCGCAGCCCAGCCCGTAGACGGTGTCGGTGGGGTAGACGATGACGCCGCCTTTTTTGAGTGTCTCGGCCGCCCGGGTGAGGTGACGGCCCTGGGGATTGTCCGGGTGGACGGTTAGGCGTACTGCCATGATGGTAAATCCTCCTGATGCTGGTAAGTTGTCCTTGTGTTTAAACGATAGCCTCAACTGTCTGGACAGTCAAACAATTGCGCTTGCCACGATTGCCGCGACCCTTGCGGCGGTGGTAGGATCGACGCTCCTTTCAAAGCGAGGTAGCGATAGTTGGAAAGAGTAGTCGTATTCAGAAATGGTTCCATCGGCAATACGCTGGTGGCTGTGCCGCTAATGCGGGCATTGGGGCGAGCCTTGAAAAAATCGGGTGACGCAACGCACCTCTGCGTCGTCGTCGATCCGGTGGGCGGCGTGCTGCTCGCTGGACTCCCCTTCATCGACGAGCTGATTATCTACGACAAAAAAGGCGAGCACCGGGGGGTGGGCGGCTTTGTGCGGCTGGTGGCCCGGCTGCGTCGTGGAAGATACGATACCGCCGTCATGGTGAAGCGTTTCTTCAGAAATGAGCTGATAGCTTTTCTTGCGGGAATCCCCAAACGGGTGGGGTACCTGACCCCCGGTGTCAAGCCCTTCGGCCTCACCGGGACTGCTCCCTATGTGGAGGGGAAGAATATCGTGGACTTGAATCTGGATTTGCTGACCCCGCTGGGGTTGGAGGCTGCGGGGGACCACCTTGAACTCCAACTGGGCGAGGGTGACCGCGCCATTGCAAGCCAGTTTATTGAAGCCAACGGGCTTGTTGGCAGCCGCTTCATAGTCTGCCATTTTGGCGGCGCCACAATGGGGGAGGGCAAGTGGGACGCAATGCGCTGCGCGAAGCTGTGTTCCCTGATTATCTCCGGGCATGATTACGATCTGGTCCTGCCGGCGACAGCCGATGAGGTTGAGTTCGCCCGCAATATCGTCGAGGCGATTGAGCTACCGCAGGGGAGAAAGGTGGTGGTAGCGCCGGGACTGCCCCTAAAGGCGCTGACCGCGCTGATTGACGAGGCCCACCTCTTCGTGGGGAATGATAGCGGCCCCTCCCACCTGGCTGATGTGGTGCGGACGCCCTCGGTAATCCTCTTCGGCAAGGCCAATGGGTCCAATGGGGGGGTGGAGGAGCAGATCGCCAAATGGAAGCCCAAGGGCGACCTCTTCATGGCCGCTTATTCCCCCAAAGGCGAGTTGTCTCATCTATCGGCGCAGGAGGCTTACGGAGTCTTTAAGCAGCTGGTGGAGCTGGTCTCGTCCAGGGCGGGGCAGCGCTGATGGGCCGCTACTCCATAGTGATCCCCAACTACAATGGGGCGGGGTTCTTCCCCCGCTACCTGCCTTCGGTCGTCGAGTTCGCGAAGTCCGGCGGGATGGAGCTGATAATCGTGGACGACGCCAGCGGTGACGATTCGGTGGCGCTGCTGGCGCGCGATTTCCCCGAGGCGATTGTCCTCACCAACGAGGAGAATCTGGGCTTTGGCGAGACGGTGAACAGGGGGGTGAAGAGCGCCACAGGCGAGCTGGTCTTCCTCTTCAACACCGATATCCTGATCCGGTCGATAAGCCTGGAGATAGTGGAAGAGTACGCGGGCGAGCCGGACTTTTTCGGCCTCACCTTCAAGTCGCTCAATCCCGATGACCTCGGGTTCAGAGAGGGGGCCAAGAGGCTGGTGTACAGGTCCGGCCTGCCCACGACCCTGCACAACCCGGGAGATCAGGTGAAGGACGCGCAGGGCAGGTGGCTGTCCTTCTATCCCGTGGGTGGCCATGCGGTGGTTAATCGTGAGCGGTTTCTTGAGCTTGGCGGCTTTGCCGATTGCTACTCCCCCTTCTACTGGGAGGACGCCGACCTGGGTATGCAGGCGCAGCTGCGGGGCTGGAAGAGCTGGTATGACGAGCGGCTTGAGGTCGTTCACGACCATCAGGGTTCGATCAAGACCAACAACCAGAAGAAATATATCGATTATATAAAACTCAGGAACCGCTTCATCTTCCTGTTGCGTAACACCACGCCCGGCGAACGGATGAGGCTCTATCCCATGCTGACGGTGCGGATGTTGGAGAACCTTTTGAAGGGCCGATTGGATTTTTTTCGGGCCTGGAGCGAGGCCAAGGCCAGGGCCAGGTCTGGTAATAGGGCCGGGGCCGGGGCCAGTGCCGGGGGGTCGTCATGAGCGATATAGTCGCGATCATCCCCAACTACAATGGCGGTGAGGAGCTGGTTACGGAGAATCTGGAGTCGCTCTTCACACAGACCGTGCCGTGCAGGGTGATAGTGGTGGACAACGGCTCCGATGGTGAGAACCTTGAGGTGTTCAAAAAGTTTCAGGACAGGATCGAGCTGATTGAGAATGGCGAGAACCTGGGCTTTGGCCGCGCGATCAATATCGGAATCAGGGCGAGCGGCGAGCCCCATATCTTCCTGGTCAATAACGATGTGGTACTTGAACCTGATTGCCTTGAGCGGTTAAGGGCAACGCTACTGGAGCAGCCCAAGATTGGGGGCGTAAACAGCCTGATGCTTCGCTACGATGCCCCCACCGTCATCGACTCGGCAGGCATAGGTTTTGACCGCACCTTCCAGCACCGCGACCTCTGGTCGGGCCAAGGCGCAGCGCGGGTAGGGTCGGATGTTGAGCTGGCAGGACTCTGTGCCGGAGCGTCGATGTACCGCCGCGAATATTTTGACGATGTGGGGCTTTTTGACGAGGCGATGTTTCTGGTCTTCGAGGACGTGGATATCTCGCTTCGTGGTCTCTGGCGCGGCTGGCGCTATCGACTTGTGGCTTCCGCAAAATGCAGACACCATCGGAACTACACGACCAGGAAGCTGGAGAAGAAGGTGAAGTCCAGAAGCTTCGACCGTGTAAGAAGCTCCAGAAAGTACAACCATCTCAGGTATCTAGCCAAAAACATGCCTCTTTCCGTAATGCTCAGAAAGACGCTGGGCCTGCTCAATAAGGACCTGGGCAAGCTGGCGAAGCTGGACCCCACGCAGGTGCGCGCCTGGAGGGGATACCTCGCGGACCTTGGCGCGATATTGGCCGAGCGAAAAAGGATCAAAGCCGGGGCCTCCATAAGCGACCGGGAATTCCTCAAACTCCTCAGCCTAAACGACTGAATTCAACTCTGAAAATCAGCTGCTTTAACTTGACCTTTTAGCGCCGTCCGGGCCAAACAAAACTGGACTTTTTTATGAGTACTTGCTAGGGTTCCTCCCTTCCGAAAATCCATGAAAAATGCCGGGCATGGGAGGGAAAAATGCCAGGAAACAAGTGTGTTCTAGTTACCGGTGCCTGTGGTTTCATCGGTTCCAATTTTGTAAAAATGGCCGACCAGTTGGTCCCCGGGGCCAGGATCGTCTGCCTCGACAAGCTGACCTACGCGGGCAACCTTGAAAACCTTGCCGGTTTTGAGGATGGCGACAACTTCAGGTTCGTCAAGGGCGACATCTGCGACGACGTGCTGGTGAATAAACTCTTTGGTGAAGAGGCCATTGACACGGTGATCCATTTTGCAGCCGAGTCCCATGTGGACCGCTCCATCGACGGTCCCGCCGAGTTCGTGCGCACCAACATCATGGGCACCTTCAATCTGCTTGAGGCCGCCCGCAAGAGTTGGCTGGACGGCAAGCGCGACCCCGCAACCTGTTGCTTCGTCCACGTCAGCACCGACGAGGTCTACGGCTCGCTGGGCGACACCGGGTATTTCACGGAGACCACCCCCTACGATCCGCGCTCCCCCTATTCCGCCTCCAAGGCCAGCTCCGACCATCTGGTCAACGCCTACTTCCACACCTACGGGCTGCCCGCGATCATCACCAATTGCTCCAACAACTACGGGCCTTACCAGTTCCCCGAGAAGCTCATCCCGCTCGTCACTCTAAACGCGCTGGACGGCAAGGACCTCCCCGTCTATGGCGATGGCATGAACGTGCGCGATTGGCTCTTCGTCGAAGACCACTGCACTGCAATTTCAGAATGCTTGAAAAAGGGCGTCAATGGTGAGGGCTACAACATCGGCGGCAACAATGAGCGCACCAATATCGAGATCGTGGAGAAGATCTGTGACCTCGTGGACGAGCTGGCCCCGCCGCTACCCTCTGGTGAGTCGCGCCGTTCTCTTATTACCTTTGTCACCGACCGGCCCGGCCACGACAAGCGCTACGCAATCGACGCCACCAAGACCCGTACGGAGATCGGCTGGGAGCCTCAGATGGACTTTGGCCCCGGTATGAAGCTGACGGTGAAGTGGTATCTGGATAACTCCGGCTGGGTCGCCAATGTGCGCGACGGATCCTACAAGGAATACTACGAAAAAATGTACGGGGGCAGGTAATGCCGGCCGCCGGAATGCCAGCCGCTGGAATGCCAGCCAACCCCAAGTTCCTCGTGGTGGGCGCTCGCGGCATGCTCGGACGCATGTTGTGCCGCCAGTGCGAACCGGTGGCTGACGTCGCCGGATACGACCTCCCCGAGCTTGACATGACCGATGAGGGTGCTGTCGCCGCTGTCATGGCGAGAGAAAAGCCCGATGTCGTAATCAACTGCGCCGCCTACACCGCAGTCGATGCTTGCGAAACCAATCTTGAAATCGCCATGAAGGTCAACGGCGATGGAGCCGGGGTGCTGGCCCGCGCAGCCGTCACGGCGGGTGCGCGCTTTGTCCACATCTCCACCGATTACGTCTTCGACGGGCAGCAATCCACCGCCTATGGTGAGGATGACCCCACCGACCCGATAAACGCCTATGGCGACTCCAAGCTGGCAGGCGAGTTCGCCGTGAAGAGCGCCGGGGGCGAGGGCTGGTACATTCTGCGCACGAGCTGGCTCTTCGGTCCCGAGGGAAAGAATTTCGTCGAGACCATCGCCCGCCTCGCCCTTTCCAGGGAGGAGTTGAAGGTCGTGGACGACCAGCACGGTTGCCCCACCTACACCGAAGACCTGGCCCAGGGGATTATCGCCCTGCTGTCTGTAAAGGACGCACCCGCAGGCATCTACCACTTCACCAACAGCCAGCGCACCACCTGGCATGGGTTCGCCACGGCCATCGTGGAAAACTTGCGTGACGCCGGGTTTGATCCCCTGTGCAAAACACTGGAGCCGGTCACCACCGCCGAGTTTCCCACGCCCGCAAAGCGGCCCGGCTACAGTGAGCTGTCTCTGGGTAAATTCACCGAAATTGCAGGCTATGAGCCGCCGCCCTGGCGCGGTGCCCTGAAAAAGTATATGACCGAATATCTCGCCCCCCTACTCAAGGCCGAGGGCTGAAAGGTTTAAAATGTCTTCACCCATAACCAAGGGAATCATCCTCGCCGGAGGGTCGGGCAGCCGTCTCTTTCCGCTGACCAAAGTAGCCTCCAAGCAGCTGATGCCTGTTTACGATAAGCCGATGATCTACTACCCGATGGCGACCCTGATGCTCTCGGGTGTGCGTGAGTTCCTGATCATCTCCACCCCCCACGATCTGCCCAAGTTCCGCGATCTTCTTGGTGACGGCTCCCAGTGGGGCATCATAATCGAATACGCCGAGCAGCCGGAGCCGAATGGCATTGCCCAGGCGTTCACCATCGGCGCCGAGTTCATCGGGAGCGACCCGGTGTGCCTGATTCTGGGTGACAACCTCTTCTATGGCCGCATGGAGCTGAACCAGGTATTCCAGAATTTCCAGGGCGGCGGCAAGGTGTTCGGCTACCCTGTTAAAGACCCGGAGCGCTATGGTGTGGTGGAGTTCGACCGGGAGGGCAACGCGACCTCCATCGAGGAGAAGCCCAAAGCGCCCAAGAGCCACTACGCGGTGCCGGGCCTCTACCTCTACGACAATGACGTGGTGGAGATCGCCAGGACGATGAAGCCCTCGCCCCGTGGCGAGCTTGAGATAACCGATGTGAACATGGAGTATCTGCGGCGCGGCAAGCTGAAAGTTGAAAAGCTTGGGCGCGGTATCGCGTGGCTGGACACCGGCACCCACGAGAGCCTGCTCGAAGCCGGACATTTCATCTACACGATCGAAGCGCGCCAGGGCACCAAGATCGCGTGTCTTGAAGAGATCGCCTACCGCATGGGTTTCCTCGATGACGCAGGCATGGAGAGGGCGATTGAAAACCTCCCCAATTCGGGCTACAGGCAGTACGTGGAGCAGGTAATGCGCGAAATACAGGACGAGGCGTAACTCCGATGAAAGTGATCGACACCCCGCTGGCGGATGTGAAGGTCATTGAGCCAAGGGTCTTCGGGGATGAGCGCGGCTACTTCTTCGAGAGCTTCAACCAACGCGCCTGGGAAGAGAAGCTGGGGTTGAAAACCATCTTTGTCCAGGACAACCATTCGCGTTCGGTAAAGGGAGTCCTTCGCGGACTGCACTATCAACTGGAGCCCCATGCCCAGGGTAAACTGGTGCGCGTGGCGGTGGGCGAGATATTCGATGTCGCGGTGGATCTCAGAGAGGGTTCCCCCACCTTCAAAAAGTGGTGGGGCAGCAGTTTGAGCGCCGAGAATAAACGCCAGTTGTGGATACCCCGTGGCTTTGCCCACGGCTTCATCACCGTCTCCGAAGTGGCCGAGGTGCTCTACAAGGCCGACTCCTATTACGCCCCCGAATGCGACCGCTCGATCATTTGGAGCGATTCTGATATTGCGATAGAGTGGCCCGATGTCGGCGTGGAGCCCATAATCTCCGAAAAAGACGCAAAGGCCATGACTTTTACCCAGGCGTTGGATGAAAAGCCCTTTAAATAGGGGTTGTCGGGCGTGGGAAGTGAACACCCCGCTGTCCGGGGTTTGATGGTTGGAAGGTCGTTTCATCGGAGTCAATGTGAGTTGGTTCGCCTGGATACAGCATGGGAAAAGACATGATGGAAAAGCCGATTATAAAAGGAGCGTCATTGCTTCAATTCCCGATAATAAAAGACCACAGAGGGAACTTGTCTTTTGTGGAGGGATCGGAGCATATTCCGTTTGATATCGCCAGGGTATACTATTTATACGATGTTCCCCACGACGCCGAGCGGGGTGGACACGCGCATAAAGAGCTTCAGCAAGTCATCATTGCAATGTCTGGCAGCTACGTAGTCGAGCTGGATAATGGTACCGAGCGAAAAGATGTTTTGCTCAACAATCCCAGAATGGGTTTATATCTGAATTCGATGACATGGCGAGTTTTGAAGGGCTTTTCTTCGGGAAGTGTTTGTGTCGTGCTGGCTTCCCAACCCTACATTGAAGATGATTACATACGCGATTATGACGATTTTTTAAGAGCAGCAAAGCGCAATGGTTAAATTTGTGGATTTTAGCGCCGGTATTTCTTCCATACGTTCCGAGCTGGACGAAGCCTACCGACGGGTGATGGAAAGCGGCTGGGTTGTCCTGGGCCCCGAAGTAGAGGCTTTTGAGCGTGAATTTGCCGGGTATTGCGGCGTAAAACATTGCGTGGGGGTAGCAAATGGGCTGGACGCCATCGCGTTGGCCCTGACGGCCCGCGGAATAGGCCCCGGCGACGAAGTCATAGTGCCCGCGCATACCTTTATCGCTACCTGGCTGGGTGTTTCCATGACGGGAGCAAAGCCGGTTCCCTGCGCGGTGAATGAGTTGACCTACAATATCGATCCGAATTGCGTTGCCTCTTCAATTGGTCCGAGAACAGCGGCGATAATCCCGGTACATCTTTATGGTCAGCCTGCGCAGATGGGGCCCTTGAGGGAGCTGGCCGAAAAGCATGGCCTGTTTTTGTTGGAGGATGCGGCGCAGGCCCACGGGGCGGAGCATGGGGGCAAAAAGTGCGGCGGGTTGGGCGATGCTGCGGCATTCAGCTTCTATCCCACCAAAAACCTGGGTGCGCTGGGGGACGCGGGTGCTGTGGTGACCAATGACGAT
Source organism: Deltaproteobacteria bacterium (assembly GCA_030591565.1). GTDB lineage: Bacteria > Desulfobacterota > Deferrisomatia > Deferrisomatales > BM512 > JAUVAU01. The sequence continues at coordinate 18,773 of JAUVAU010000035.1, forward strand.
GAGCTGGCGCGCAGGCTCAGGAGGTTACGCAATTACGGCTCTGAGGTAAAATATGAGCACCTGGAGAAGGGCAGAAATTCACGCCTTGATGAGTTGCAAGCCGCTTTTCTCAGGGTGAAGTTGCTTCATCTGGATGACTGGAACGGTAGCAGGCGCCATTTGTCCAACCGCTATTCGGAGCAGTTGTCCGGGCTGAAAGAGGTTGTCTCGACACCCTTTGTCGATGCTGGGAACGATCATGTGTACCATCTCTATGTTGTCCGCACGAAATACAGGGATGAGCTGAATGCGCACTTGTCGAAGGCAGGGGTAAATTGTGCAGTACACTACCCGACGCCGCCGCATTTGCAGCCTGCATATGCCCGGGACAACCATGAATTTGCAGAGATGGAGGCGACAGAGCGCATTTGTTCGGAGATACTGTCGTTGCCGCTGTGGCCGCACATGCCGACAGAGGATCAGGAGTGCGTTGTGGAGCAGGTCAAAGGGTTCGTTTCAACAATTTAAAAGGTACCGGGCAGTAAGGAGTCGCCATGCCGAATAATATACATGTCTCCGCCATCGTCTCGCCCAACGCCGTTTTGGGCGCCAACGTTGAAGTCGGGCCATTTACCGTAATACACGATGGCGTAAAAATCGGTGATGATTCTGTGGTGGGAAGCCACTGCGAACTTGGCTGCCCCTCAAGATTGGCTGGTAGCGACACTTTGGTTTTCGGCAGCAACACTTTGATAAGATCGCACAGCGTTTTCTATGTCGGCTCTAAATTCGGCGATGGTTTGGTGACCGGTCACCGTGTAACGGTCAGGGAAGATACCGTCGGCGGCGAAGGGCTGCAGATTGGTACTCTCTGCGACATACAGGGACATTGCGAATTTGGCGAGTACGTGAAGATGCAAAGCAATGTTTTCATAGGTAAAAAAAGCAAGATCGGCGATTATGTCTGGATATTCCCCTACGTGGTTCTCACAAACGACCCCCATCCGCCCAGCGAGGTGTTGATCGGCTGCGTTGTTGAAGACTATGCCGCGATTGCCACCAAGTCGGTGGTCCTCCCGGGAGTTCGCATTGGTAAAGGGGCCCTGGTAGGAGCCATGACCCTTGTCAAGGAGGATGTGCCTCAAGACACCATATGCGTTGGAGTGCCCGGTAGCAATGTGGGGCCGACCGATCGAATCAGGCATTCGGTAACAAAGGAGAAGTGCTACCCCTGGAGGCGACACTTTCGTCGTGGATACCCGAATGAAATTGTCGAAGAGTGGGAGAAGGAATTTCCGTCCTGACATTTTTTTCTGTCGCGTGTGAATTGCGCGGTCGTCATGTGTCTGGATGTTTTCTGTCGGGCTGACTGGCAGGTGCTTTTTCTGCTTGATGCTCTGACGCCGGGAGCGCTACTTGTTGCGGATATTCAAGGGAGTGCAGACGTTATTCACGAGTGACGCCGACCTGTTTCAAGATGGACGCTATGGCGTATTCTGTGGGGATGATAAATGAAAAGTAGGCCCCTTGTTTCATTCGTAGCAGCTGTTTTCAACCAGCAGAACACTGTGGTCGAGAGCGTCAACAGTATGCTGCGTCAGAGCTATGAAAACATAGAAGTCATCGTGGTGGATGACGGCTCCAGCGACTCCACTTTCGAAATAGTTTCCAGCCTGCAAGATCCTCGTCTGAAAGTACTCCGAAAAGAAAACGGGGGCCCCAGCTCTGCCTTTAATTTTGGGATTTCACATTGCACCGGCAGCTTTATCGCTTTCATGTCCGGTGACGACATTTGTGACGAGAACAGGGTTCTTGAGCAGCTTGAATTTTTTGAAGGGATGGATGCAGATCTGTTGTTTTGCGTGCCTGAATCAATAGACGAAAATGATTTCGAGTTGGAGAGCGAAAAAATGCCTTTCATCGTTGCTGATGATTACGAGTCAGCAAATGATTATTTTCGCCATTTTTTTTACAAGGGAAATTTTCTATGTGCTCCTTCCTGCATGATTAAAAAAATTGTTTTGGACGCCATAGGGCCACTTCATGAAGGTTTGCTACAGCTACAGGATTTTGAATACTGGATAAGAGCTTGTAAACTTGGGTATAAAATTCAAGTGGTTAAGCGTAATTTATTAAAATACAGGTGGAATTTGAAAGATAAAAGCAACCTGTCTTCTCCGTCAAATGCAAATCGCATAAATGTTGAACATAAATACATAATGCAATCTTATTTTGATGATGCCAGTCCAGAGCTTATTTATGGTGCTTTTGAGAAAGAGACAAAAGAACTTGCCGAAATAGGAACCTACGCTTCACTGATGGTTGCAAAAGCAATGATTTATCTCCACAGCGAAGACGATGATTGTAGACAATTTGGATTTAATACATTGATTGATATTCTTGATTTAGAAGATGCCAGGATGGTTTTACGTGAGCTATATGATATAGAACCTCGTGATGTTTTCCAAAGATTGAACTCGAAATAACTTGGGGTGGTATAGATGTTTGGTGAAATATTAAGAAAATATAATCATAAGTTGTGTAAATACATACGTGAAATATATAATTCTCTAAAACAAAGGCAGAAATATAGAGGGTTGTTTATCAAGGCTAAAAAACTAAATTATTTCAATGAAGAATTTTATAAAAGCCAATTTGAACCCAATGAAAAGATAGGCAATCCATTTTTGCACTATATAAACATCGGTGCAAAAATGAAAAAAGATCCAAGTGTTCATTTTTCGACTAGCTGGTATTTGTCGACCAATGACGACATTGTTGGATCAAGCGTTAATCCGTTAGTTCATTATATGTCGCACGGTATGAAAGAAGGAAGACATCCTTCACCGTATGCCGAATTTGAGAAGTACAAAAAAATAATCATCGAAGGGCTATCGCAAGAAACAGAAAGCAAACCCTTTTTCCCACAAGATAAAGAAAGAGATATTCTGGTTTTCGTTGTTGAAGATGATGAAATAAAAAGCGTTTCTGAGGTGCGCGAGCACCTGTATAAATTCATCAACCCCTTTGACGCCAGTTGTGTGACAGAGGATTGCGGGCTGCTCCCAGAGGGGATCACAAATTTATCTGCGAATAGCGTAAAAAATTATGTAAAAATATTTAACAATGTAAGTATTGTTGGAGGTACAAGGTATATATTTGATGGAAAAGAAGTTATTGGTGAAGAAATTTGGCGATATAAGAACTCGGAAAACTTCAAGGATCGCCACCTTAAGGGAGGTATAGCAAAAAAATTTCCTGACGATATAATTTGTATCAGTATGAAAGGGTCATTTGCTCCGCGTATCAAAAAGGGAATACTTTTGATGCATGAATATGATGATAATTATTTTCATTTCCTGGTAGAGGTTGCAACAAAAATAATACAAGCAAATTACTTGGATGCTGATATTCCATTTATAGTAACTGATGATCTAAATGATAATATCTATAAATGTATAGATATTCTTAATTTAGGCAAGCGAAGAATCATAAAACTAAAACGTGGCTACAAAGTAAATATTGAAGAATTATATTATTTGCAAGACAGTTCTGATATTCCAGATATATATGATCGAAAAACCAAAGACGAAGAATTTGTTTTACAACCAAACTTGCTGCGGAGCGTACGTGATGTGGTGTTCGATGGTTTAGGGATAACAGCACCCAGGTTTGGTACAAAACTTTATCTTAAAAGGGGCAGCGGTAGAAGGTCGTTACTAAATGAAGAGGAAGTTGAAAAAGTAATGGTGGAGGCCGGGTTTGCAATTATACAAACCGGCTCTCTAAGTTTTGAGATACAGGTCAGGATGTTTAACCAGGCAGATGTTGTAGTGTCTGCAACCGGTGCTTCTTTGACCAACATGATGTGGTGTAAAAAGGATACAAAAGCATTTATCCTTGTGTCGGACCACGAGCACTTAAGTGTTGATTATTGGTCTAAGCTGTGTAATGTATTTGAAGTAAACTGTTGTAGGGTAAGTGGAGAAAGGTCTTACAATATAAATGGAAAATATTCGATACATGATAATTTTTCAATTGACACTGAGGTTTTAAAAAATAATTTGATAGAACAAGGTGTTGAACTGTGAGGAGTTGTACTTCCTATAAGTTAACGACCTTGTAGAGGTATCGTTGAAATGAACTCGGTGCAAGCACCTAAAGTTAGCGTACTCATACCGACCTACAACTATGGAAACTACATAGGCGAGGCGATCGACTCGATTTTATCGCAATCCCTCACTGACTTTGAACTAATAGTGTGTGAAGACTGCTCCGGCGATAACACTGCGGAGGTTATGGCCCCCTATGTTGAAATGGATGAGAGGGTCAAATATTTCGAGAACTCCTCGAACCTCGGCATGGTCAACAACTGGAACCACTGTCTGGAATTGGCCAGGGGAGAGTACATAAAATACGTTTTTGGCGATGATTTGCTCTGCTCCGATCAATGTCTTGAAAAGATGGCGAAGATACTCGATGAGAATCCTGAAGTATCGCTGGTGGCGTCTTCCCGAAAAATTATCGGGAATGATGGTGAAAGAATAACTTCCTGGAAATTTTTCGATTTATCTGGAACCCATGATGGGGCGGAGGTGATTAAACGCTGCCTTTTTGACAACATGAACTACATCGGAGAACCTACTGCGGTCATGTTCAGGAAGGGTCAGGCCCAAAGGGGTTATGATCTGCGATACCGTCAGTTGGTAGACCTGGAAATGTGGTTATATCTACTGAATCAGAACAAATTCCATTATATCGACGAAGAGCTATGTGCTTTCAGGGTGCATGACAAACAGCAGACTTTCATAAACGCCAAGACCAATGTCCACCAGGTAGAAATGTTGATGCTCTACAAAGATTATATTTTGAGCGGCAGGGTTAAAATCAAGTATTTGTGGAGAATCTTTTTAATAGCACATTCAAAACTTACAACACTGAGGGAAATCAAAAAGAAGAGGATCTCCGCAAAGGAAGCACGGGTGGCTTTTGGCGACTCGTTTTGGTGGATTGGAGTCCTTCCCCTGCTTCCTTTTTATTATATATGGCGGATACTATTCAGGTTTAGCGGCTCGACGTCAAAAAGATTTACCCTGGTCACGAACCGCCTGACCACAAACCGCAAACAATGAGTATGAATAATTGAGCGTTAAAATTCACCGACATACCGGACCAATTCTCGTAATAATGCTGCGGCAAATAGGCGATGTGGTGCTCACCACGCCCATCCCGCACATATTGAAACGGCACGATCCCTCCTGCGAGGTCCATTTCCTCGTCGAGGAGCCCTGCGACCAGCTACTGCGCAACAACCCCGACATCGACAAGATCATTATCAGCACTCGGAAGGGCGGCGTCCTAAAGACGCTCGCCACCGCGAGGCTGCTCAGACGTCAGCGTTACTCGATGGTGCTGGACTTCATGGCGAACCCCCGCTCGGCGCTCATCAGCTTCCTCTCCGGCACAAAAAAGCGCATCTCCTTTGACGTAAAGGGCAGGGGCGTCCTCTACACGCAGCGGGTGGACAGCTCCGGCGACGACTACGCCATTGAGGTCAAAAAGAAGATTCTTCGCGCTATCGGCATCGAGGATGAGTGGGACCTGCCGAGGGTTTACCTGACCGACGAGGAAAAAACTTGGGCCGGCGAGGTCAGGGAGAAGGCTCTTGACGGGGCGAAATATTTAGCAACAGTTGACCCTGGACATAAAGACCCCCGCCGCCAATGGCCCGCCCAGCGCTACGGCGAGCTTTGCAAATACCTGCTGGACAAACACTCCATACGTGCGCTGCTGATTCGCGGACCCAATGAAGAAGAGGACGCGCAGGAAGTGGTGGCCGCCAGCGGCGGTGCGGCGTACCTGCCCGAACCGACGACGCTACGCCAGATGGCGGCACTCATCGACACCGCCGATGTTCAGATCGGCAATTGCTCCGCCCCGCGCCACATCGCCGTCGGGCTGGAGAAGCCCACCTTCACGATCATCGGCTCCTCCACCCATGTTTGGACCCACCCGGATGATATCCACGTCCACGCCTCCAAGGGGATGGAGTGCCAGCCGTGCAAGGGCCGCAAGGAGACCTGCCACTTTGATTACGGCTGCATGGCGACGCTGGGCTTTGAAGAGGTGGTGGAAAAACTCGACCAGTGGCTAGCCGGTGTCATGCCGGTTGACAAAGCTGACTGAGAACACCCGCGCAAACGTCTCCTTCAGGCATTCCCTGACTGGTTCCAGCTCCACCGGTTTGCCCAGGATAGAAGCGAGCGACCGGGGCGGTATGTCATCCCGCGCACAGGGGACGATGAAGCGGTAGTGGGCTAGCTCTGGCTGAACGTTTAAGGAGAAGCCGTGCAGGGTGACGCCCGACCTGACGGCAACCCCCACCGCCCCCAGCTTTCCCCCGCCACTATAAACCCCCGGCAGTCCCTCTCTGCGAGAGGCTGTTACCCCAAATGACAGCGCCGTCTCAATCATCACCTGCTCCAGCATGGAGATGAAGCGCTTGACCCCCAGTTTGCCCTTCC
>JAUVAU010000005.1 GCA_030591565.1 Deltaproteobacteria bacterium
GAAGCCCCGAAGATCATTCGAGGGCTAGGAAGGGAAGAAAAATGACCGCAGGCATACCGAAAAGTATTTCGAGGATCATTTTTCGCCCCTGACAACGTCAATCGGAGGATATCCGGGGTTTTTCAACCTCCATTAACGACTTGCACCATCCACTGTTATCTTTGTATATTCTTCGTTTGTGTTGTTTGCGACATGGGGTGGGGTATACCCTGGCTTCGCCGGTTTCGTCTCAATTTTGTATAATCGGCATGATTGCCTTTGATTGGATAGAATAGAGAGATGGGATACGCATTTATCTTTCCGGGCCAAGGGTCCCAATACGTTGAGATGGGCCGCGAAATGGCTGCCATCTACCCTGAAGCGGCTGCTGTGTTTGAGCGCGCCAACCAGGCACTTGGACGTGATCTCGTTAAATTGATCAACGAAGGACCGGCCCAGGAGCTGACGCTGACCTGGAACGCCCAACCGGCGATCCTCACCGTCTCCGTGGCTTGCCTCGAAGCTCTTAAAGCGAGAGTCGAGCTGACTCCCCTGGCGGTTGCAGGACATTCGCTTGGCGAGTACTCGGCATTGGTCGCCGCCGGTGCGCTCAGCTTTGAAGACGCGGTGAGAACCGTGGAGAAGCGTGGCCGCTATATGCAGGACGCCGTGCCCGTGGGGCTGGGAAAGATGTGCGCGGTGCTGGGGCTGGGAACCGACGAGCTGGAAAGGCTGTGCGAGGAGGTCTCGACCGAAGGCGACATCGTCGGGGTGGCAAACGACAACTGCCCCGGTCAGGTGGTGGTCTCGGGTCACGCTGGAGCGGTTGGACGGTTGGCCCAAATAGCCAAGGCCAACGGCGCAAAGCGCACCGTGGAGCTGAACGTCAGCGCTCCCTTCCATTCGGCCCTGATGGAACCCGCCGCCCTTATGCTCTCAGGTGACCTTGCGGCGCTTGGGTTCAAAAGCCCGTCGGTGCCGGTGGTCGCCAATGTGGATGGCAAGGCCAACACAGATGTGGCCCGCATACCTGCGCTGCTGAAAAGCCAGGTCAATGGTGCAGTGCTCTGGCAGGATTGCATCCGAGCCCTTGCTGCACTTGGCGCCGACAAGCTGGTGGAGATAGGTCCGGGCAAGGTGCTGACAGGGATGACCCGCAGGATTGATAGAGGAATCGAGAGCTTCAACATCGAAAACCCGGCAAGCCTCGATAGCTTCGTCGGAGGATTATAAGTATAATGAACGATTTCAAAGGTGTGGTTGTAGCCGTAACCGGCGCAAACAGGGGGATCGGCAAGGCGATTGCGCAGCTGTTCGTCCAGCGTGGCGCATCCGTCGCCGTGATGGCGCGCTCCCTTGACGCTGCGACCCGGACCGCTACCGAGTTTGACGGCGATGCCCGGCCCTTCGTCCTCGATGTGACCGACCAGGAGTCGGTGACTGCCGGTTTCAAAGCTGTGCTGGAGGCCTGGGGCAAGGTAGACGTATTGGTCAACAACGCGGGGATTACTCGCGACAACCTCGCCATGCGGATGAAGCCGGATATGTGGCAGGAAGTGCTCGACGCGAACCTCACGGGAACCTTTGCTTGCATAAAAGCGGTCTTGAGGCCGATGATGAAGGCGCGTAGCGGTTCGGTGATAAACCTCTCCAGCGTCGTCGCCTCCACCGGGAACCCCGGCCAACCCAACTACTGCGCCGCCAAGGCGGGGCTGGAAGGGTTGACCAGATCGCTCGCACTGGAATACGCCGAGAGGGGCATGAGGTTCAACTGCGTGGCCCCCGGCTTTATCGCGACCGACATGACCGAGGAGCTGGATGAGCGCCAGCGCGAGTCACTGATGAAAATGATACCACTGGCCCGACTGGGGACGTCCGGGGATATTGCAGAGGCTGTGGCCTTTCTCGCAAGTCCCGGCGCTTCCTACATAACGGGGCAGGTAATTCACGTAAATGGCGGAATGTACATGGGGTAACGAGACCCCTGAACCAAAACCCAAAGAAAGGGAGAACTAAATGAGTGTCAATATTGAAGAAGTAGCAAAAAAGATGATTGCAGAGCAGCTTGGAGTAGAGACTGACAAAGTCGTCATGGAAGCCAGCTTTCAGGATGACCTTGGTGCCGATAGCCTCGACATCGTTGAGCTTATAATGGCATTGGAAGAGGAATTCGACCTTGAAATCCCCGACGATCAAGCCGAAAAAATGGCGACCGTAGGAGACGCTATAGGCTACATCAATCAGCACCTCAGCGAATAACAGTTCGCTCCAGACCGCATGAGCTGGTTTGAACGCCAGTCGCTTGCGGCGCCAGAAAATGTTCACCCTTTCTTAGGGAGGGGAGTCGAAATGAATCGGCTCCCTTCCCTAAGTGAACTCGCCACGAGCGGGTTCAGGAGGAAATATCATGGCCGACAGAAGAGTGGTCGTGACAGGGATGGGGTGCGTCTCACCCCTGGGCCTGGACGTGGAAAGCACATGGAAGGCTTGCATCGCGGGTAAAAGCGGTGTGGGGCCTATCACAAAATTCGATGCATCCGGTTACAAGACCCGCATCGCTGCCGAAGTATGCGGATTCGACTCCGGAAAATACATGGACAAGAAGGACGCCAAGAAGATGGGCGTCTTCATCCAGTACGCGGTCGCCTGCGCGAAGATGGCATTAGAAGATGCCAATTACAAGATTGAGGGCGAGGCAGCCTACCGCATCGGCACCTACATTGGCGCCGGTCTGGGTGGCTTGCCCGAGATCGAACATCAAAAAAGAATCCTCGACGAATCGGGTCCCCGGAGGGTCAGCCCCTTCTTCATCCCGATGGTCATCGCCAACCTTGCCCCCGGCTACGTAGCCATCCTCACCGGAGCCAAGGGCCCCAATATCTCGGTCGTCACCGCCTGCGCCACCGGTGCCCACTCCATTGGAGAGGCCGCTCGCGCAATACGTTGCGGCGACATCGACATGGCGCTGAGCGGCGGGACCGAGTCCACCATTACGCCCCTGGCGGTCTCTGGATTCAACTCGCTCAGAGCGCTGTCCACCCGCAACGATGAGCCGGAACGGGCGAGCCGTCCCTTTGAAAAGGATCGCGACGGCTTCGTCATCGGCGAAGCGGGGGCGGTGCTGGTTCTGGAAGAGCTGGACCACGCCCGTGCTCGCGGCGCACGCATCTACGCAGAGCTGGCCGGTTACGGAGCCACCTGCGACGCTTACCACATCACCGCGCCCGATCCCCAGGGAGACGGAGCGGCAAGGTGCATGGAGCAGGCGCTGAGAAACGCCAAGATAAAACCGGAAGGTGTGGATTACATAAACGCCCACGGCACCTCGACCTCGTTTAACGATTACTTCGAGACCCTGGGCATAAAGCGCGTCTTTGGCGACCACGCCAAAAAGCTGTGGATATCCTCCACCAAGTCGATGACCGGCCTCTGCCTGGGCGCGGCGGGGGCGATGGAGGCGATCTTCTCGGTCATGGCGGTCAACGAGGGCATCGTGCCTCCGACCATCAACTACGACACCCCCGATCCCGAGTGTGATCTCGACTACGTCCCCAACGTCGCCAGGGAAGGCGACATACGGGCGGCCATGTCGAATTCATTCGGATTTGGCGGCACCAACGCCACTTTAATCTTCAAAAAGTTCTAAGGATCGTACGCAAATGATATTTATAGCAAGCGACCACGGCGGCCTCGAGGTCAAGGAGGCCGTTAAGAAAGCGCTGGTTGAAGCCGGACGCGAGATCGAAGATCTGGGAACCCACGATTCGGATTCGGTGGACTACCCCGACTACGCGTTGGAGCTTTCGCGAAGAGTGGCGGACACGGGTGAAGTGGGGATTCTTTTTTGCGGCACCGGCATAGGCATGTCGATCACCGCGAACAAGGTGCCGGGCATCCGCGCCGCGCTGGCTTGCGATACCTTCTCTGCGCGTATGGCCAAGGAACATAATAACGCCAATGTGCTGGTGGTTGGCGGCAGGACCAACAGCGCTGAAAAGGCGATAGAGCTGGCAAATGTCTGGCTGGACGCCGAGTTCGAGGGTGGCCGCCACGCCAAGAGGGTCGACAAGATCACAGGCGTGGACACCATCTATTCGCCGGGCAGGGCTATCAGGGCCAGCGATCCCCTGGTGTGGGAGGCGATAAACAATGAGATGAACCGCGCAGAGGACTCCATCGTCCTGATCGCTTCGGAGAACTACGCTTCCGAGGCGGTGCTGGAAGCCCAGGGCTCGGTTTTTACCAATAAATACGCCGAGGGCTACCCCGGTGCGCGCTACTATGGCGGTTGCGAGTTCGCCGATGTGGTGGAGACGCTGGCGATCGAGCGCGCCAAGGAGCTTTTTGGTGCCGAATACGCCAACGTGCAGCCCCTCTCGGGTTCCGCGGCCAATATGGCGGCCTACCACGCGCTGTTGGAGCCGGGCGACAAGATCGTCTCCATGAAGCTGGCCCACGGCGGTCACCTCACCCACGGCGCACCTGTCAGCTTCTCGGGACGTCTCTACGACATCGTCAACTACGGCGTCGAAAAAGATACCGGGCTGATTGATTACGACAAGCTGGCCGAGCTGGTCAAAAAGGGAAAGCCCCACGCACTCATAGCCGGAGCCAGCTCCTACTCGCGCACGCTGGATTTCCCGCGCTTTCGCGAGATAGCGGACTCGGTCGGGGCGTACTTCATAATGGACATGGCCCACATCGCCGGGCTGATAGCAGGGGGGGCGCATCCCAACCCCACCCCCTATGCCGATGTCGTCACTTCGACCACCCACAAGACGCTACGCGGCCCACGCGGCGGCATGGTCCTGTGCAAGGAGAAGTATGGCAGGCTGATAGACAAGGCGGTCTTCCCCGGCTTGCAGGGCGGCCCGCTGGTACACACCATCGCCGCCAAGGCGGTGGCCTTTGCCGAGGCGATGGCCCCCGACTTCACCGCCTACGCGCATCAGGTGGTCAAGAACTGCGACATCCTGGCCGGGATATTCATGGACAGGGGCTATGCTGTGGTTAGCGGCGGCACTGACAACCACCTCTTCATGCTCGATTTGAGCGGCAAGAATATTACCGGGGCCGAGGCTGAAACCCGCCTGGACCTGGCCGGCATAACGGTCAACAAGAACTCGATACCCTACGACACACAGCCCCCCACCGTCACCAGCGGTATTCGACTGGGCACGGCCATCGTCACCACCAGGGGCATGGGCGAGGAAGAGATGACCGCTATTGCAGAGCTGGTCATCCGCGTGCTTGAGAAGGGGAGCGACGCCCAGGTGCTGGCTACGGTCAAGGGCGAGGTCGCAAACCTCTGTCACCAGTTCCCCTTCTACGCGCTTATGACCGGCGACACCGGTGATAGCCGCGGGGGATGTGGCTGTTGATGGACCGGCCAAGCTGGCATGAGTATTTCGCCGGGATAACCGAGCTGGTAGCGCAGCGTTCCACCTGTATGCGGCGAAAAGTGGGCGCCATACTGGTGAAGAATAAACGCATCCTGGCCACCGGCTACAATGGTGCGCCCTCGGGTGTGCGCCACTGTATTGAGACCGGCTGCCTGCGCGACAAGCTGAACATCCCCTCGGGCCAGCGCCACGAGCTGTGCCGGGGGCTCCACGGCGAACAGAACGCGATTATTCAGGCCGCCAGCCACGGCGTGAGCGTAGAGGACTCGGACCTCTATTGTACGAATCTGCCCTGCATCATCTGCTCCAAGATGATAATCAACGCGGGCATACGGAACGTTTATTACATCGAAGGCTACGCCGACGAGTTGAGCCTCGAAATGCTTGAAGAGGCCGGTGTAACACTCACTAAAATAGAAGCGTCGAAGTAACGAAAAGGAGCCCCCCTTGCGCTGTCCTTTCTGTGGATTGAATCAGGACCGGGTCATCGACTCACGCATGGCGAAAGATGGCGAGGTCATTCGCCGTCGGCGCGAATGTGAAGAGTGCCTAAAACGCTTCACCACCTATGAGCGGGTGGAAGAGGTGATGCCGTTGATCGTCAAGAAGGATGGCAGCCGCGATGCCTATGATCGCCAAAAGATAGTCATGGGACTTCAAAAGGCGTGTGAGAAGAGGCCTATCTCCGCCCAGCAGATAGAGGAAGTCACCGACCGCATCGAAGCCGATATTCAGGAAAAGGGCTCCAAGGAAGTGGACAGCCACATCGTCGGCGAGGCGGTGATGAATGCGCTTCGGGAGCTGGATGGCGTGGCCTATGTGCGTTTTGCCTCCGTGTACCGTGAGTTCAGGGATTTGGATGAATTCATGGATACATTGAGAGATTTGCTGAAAAGATGAGCCACCGGGATGACCGGTTCTACATGGGGCTGGCGCTGGACCTGGCCCAGAAGGGGGCGGGGCGGACCTCCCCCAATCCCATGGTCGGTTGCGTGGTCGTTCGCGGCGGTCAAATCATCGGCAAGGGCTACCATCGCGTGGCGGGCGACCCCCACGCCGAGGTGGAGGCGCTAAAGGGAGTTGACGCCAACGGCGCGACCCTTTACGTGAGCCTTGAACCCTGTTCGCACCACGGTCGTACCCCCCCCTGCGCCGACCTGATAATCGGCGCGGGCGTAAAAAGGGTGGTGGCGGCGATAGAAGACCCCAACCCGGCGGTTGCCGGCGAGGGGTTTAGTCGTCTAAGGGACGCCGGGATAGAGGTCGACGTCGGTGCTCTGGCTGGGCGCGCCCGGCGGATGAACGAGGCCTTTCTTCTTTCGATCGTCGAGAAGCGGGCCTTCGTGAACCTCAAGCTGGCCGCGACCCTTGATGGCAGGATCGCCACCGCTTCGGGTGACTCCAAGTGGATAACGTCGGAGGAGAGCAGGCTCGAAGTTCACCTTTTGCGCGACCGCATGGGGGCTATCATTGTGGGCGTGGGCACGGCGATCACCGACAACCCCCGGCTGACAGTGAGGTTGCCCGGCAGCGAGGAGCGGCGGATACTGCGGGTGGTGATCGACCCCGATTTGAGGGCCGATACAGACTTGGATATTTTCGCCCCCGACGAAGCCGCGCACACAATGGTCGTCTGCGGAACCGATGCCTGGGAAGAGGCCGAAGAGGTCCTGACCTCTATGGGCGTGCAGGTCTTCAGGTGCGACAAGGACCAGTCCGGCTCGCTGGACCTGGCCCAGCTGCTACAAAAGCTCTACTCCATGGGTATAATGGAGGTCATGGTCGAGGGCGGGGCCGCCACGGCGCGCACCTTCATCGATAGGGGACTGGTGGACAGGTTCCACCTCTTCTACGCGCCGATGATACTGGGCGGTCACGACGCCATACCGATGTTTGCTGGAATGAGCCCGCTTAAAATTGCCGACGGTTTGAGGCTGGAAAATATTGAGGATGACAGGTTCGGCCCCGACATTTACTTGACCGGGACTCCTGTCAGGAGATAGGGCATTGTTCACCGGTATCGTAGCCGACGTGGGAACGTTGAAATCCAGCTTGGGTTCCTCCTCCTCCAAAAGGATGGTGTGGGCTACCTCCCTGGAGCTTTCCACCTTTGAGCTGGGCGAGTCCATAGCGGTCAACGGCGTCTGCCTGACGGTGGACGATATCGGGACTGACTCTTTTGCCACTGACGTATCGCCTGAGACTTTGAACCGCTCCAACCTTGGTGGTTTGCGCATGGGCCAGCCGGTGAACCTGGAGCGTGCGCTAAGACCGGTGGACAGGCTTGGCGGACACTTCGTCCTGGGCCACGTGGATGGCGGCGGCAAGCTCAGCGCCAGGAGAAGGGAGGGCGAATTTGAGGTGCTCACCTTTTCCGCGCCCTCCGAGGTCTTGCGTTACACGGTTGAAAAGGGTTCCATCGCCGTGGATGGCATATCGCTCACGGTGGCTTCGGTGATACCGGAGGGCTTCACCGTGGCTGCTATACCCCACACGCTGGGGCGCACCACATTGGCTGCAAAAAAAGTCGGCGACGGGATCAACCTTGAAGCCGATGTGTTGGGAAAATACGTTGAGAAACTGATGGGCCGCGGAAAAACGGCGGGGCTGACCTTTGAAGCCCTTGCACAGGGCGGCTTTTTGAAGTGATCGGCCCGAAGTGATTGGATAGAGTTGAAATGCCTTTAAAGAGAGTTGAAAAAGCGCTTGAGCGTTTCAGGAATGGCGAGATGGTCATCCTTGTCGATGATGAGGACCGGGAGAACGAGGGCGACCTCGCCATGGCCGCAGAGCTGGTGACGCCCGAGGCGGTGAACTTCATGGCGACCCACGGACGCGGGCTCATATGCCTCGCCATGAGCGAAGGTCGCTGCGACGAGCTGGACCTGTACCCCATGGTGCATGACAACACCAGCCCCTACCAGACTGCCTTCACCGTCTCCATCGAAGCACGCAGCGGTGTCACCACCGGTATCTCGGCGGCCGACCGCGCACGCACCATTCAAGTCGCCATAGACGACGATACGACCACCGCCGATCTGGTGAAGCCCGGACACATTTTCCCCCTGAGGGCGCGCAAGGGCGGGGTGCTGGTGCGCACCGGCCAGACCGAGGGCAGCGTCGACCTTGCACGGCTGGCGGGTTTGAAGTCCGCTGGCGTCATCTGCGAGATAATGCGCGACGACGGTACGATGGCGAGGATGCCGGACCTTGAAAAGTTCAGCAAAACCCATGACATGCCCATCGTCTCCATAGCTGACATAATCGAATACCGGTTGAGGACGGAGAGTCTCGTCAGGCGCTCGGCTGAGGCCAAGCTGCCCACCAAGTTTGGCGAGTTCAAGTCGATCGTCTATGAAAATGATGTGGACCGCTATCTGCACATCGCGCTTGTAAAGGGTGAGTTCGAGCTTGGAGAAGCGGTGTTGGTCCGGGTCCACTCCGAGTGTTTGACCGGCGATGTCTTCGGCTCGGCGCGCTGCGATTGCGGCGACCAACTGCAAGCCGCCATGCGCCAGATAGAGAAAGAGGGCAAGGGCGTCATCGTCTACCTCCACCAGGAGGGCAGGGGGATCGGCATCGTCAATAAGATTCGTGCCTATGCGTTGCAGGATGAGGGACGCGACACGGTCGAGGCCAACGAAGATCTGGGCTTCGCGCCCGACCTGCGGGACTACGGCATCGGGGCGCAGATACTTCTGGACCTGGGCATCAACCGGTTGCGCCTGCTGACCAATAACCCGAAGAAGATAGTCGGGCTGGAGGGCTACGGGATCGAGGTCGCCGAGAGGGTGCCCATCGAGATGCCCGCAGGCCCGGACAATGAAAGATATCTCTCCACCAAACGGTGTAAAATGGGTCATCTGATTTAGGTTGGAGCTAAGAGAAAGGATTTGAAATGGTCAGTTATGTAGAGGGAAAACTCGCCAGTCAGGGTCTCAAGATAGCCCTGGTCGTGAGCCGTTTCAACAGCTTCATAACCGAAAGGCTGGTCGAAGGAGCAGTGGACGCGATCGTGCGCACCGGGGGCGATCCCGATGATGTGAGTGTCTACAAGGTGCCTGGTGCTTTTGAAATACCGCTGGTGGCGAAAACCCTGGCTGAGTCGGGCAAATATGATGGTATCTGCTGCCTGGGCGCTGTCATCCGCGGAGCAACCCCCCATTTTGACTACGTCGCGAGCGAAGTCACCAAGGGCGTGGCGCAGGTCGCGTTGGAGACCGGCAGGGTCGTGGGCTTCGGCGTACTCACCACCGATACCCTTGAGCAAGCCGTCGAGCGTGCAGGCTCCAAGTCGGGAAACAAGGGCTCCGAGGCTGCGATGGCGATGATTGAGACGATAAACCTTCTCAAGGCCGGAGAAGTTTAATTGGGAGTTCGTCACGCCACACGACAGGTAGCATTGCAGGCGCTCTACGCACTTGACGCCAATGGGTTGAACAATCCCGAGGAGACGGTTCGTGCGGCGCTGGAAGAGTGGGAGGGCGAAGTCGATCGTAAGCGGCTCGCCGAGCTGACCGGCGGCTGCTGGGGACAGCACGCCGAATTGGACCTCCTCATCGAGAAGGTCAGCCGTAACTGGAAGCTCTCGCGCATGGACCGGGTGGACCGCTCGATTCTGCGCCTTGGAGTCTATGAACTGGTGGCGGACAAGAACGTCCCGGCTCCGGTGATTATCAGCGAGGCGGTGGAATTGGCAAAAGAGTTTGGTGCGCCCGACTCTCCTTCTTTCATAAATGGCCTCCTCGACAGGATCGCAAGAGAGCTTAGAACCGAGGAGGTAAAGGAGCGCTAATCCGCGTCCGGCCTAAATACTTGTCAAGCCAATAGCCCTGTGCTAGTCTGCGTAAATACCTGAAAATACATCGCGATTCATCATGTATCGATAAGGGCCGGAGCTGTGACGGAAGACAAAGACTTCACTGAAGAGGAACTCAGGGAGACCATTGAGCAGCACGGCGGCGAGGGCAAAAGCGCTGCGGGGAAGTTGCCGCCGGTTCATTTCTCAGGGTTTATTGTCAGCCTCGCCCAGGCCGCTATGGTGAACCTCGGGGATATCCCCGATCCGGACACCGGCCAGATCAATCGCAATCTTCCCCAGGCGCGTTACAGTATCGACCTCATCGATATGCTGGCCCAAAAGACCAGCGGGAACCTCACCGATGAGGAGCAGCATCTTATTCAAAGCGTTAGGAGCGATCTCAAAATGCGCTTCGTGCGGGGGAAGTGAGTAATAAGTAGACCCTTTTGTGAGGGCACACCCCCGGATCGACGAACGGGATTTCGATGACCGGAAAAATGCTCAAATATCTTACGGCGATGCTCATCGCTGTACTCTCCATATCATCCTCGGCTGTCCTCGCTGCGGACGAAGTGCAGTGGCTCGACAGGGCCGGGTCTTCCGCAAATACCGAACAAATCATAAATGAAATTGCCGACATAAAGAGCGTCGCCGGTTACGCGGACATGGGTCCCGTCGCGGCCAAACTGGTGGAGGCTTCGCTGGCGGAGTCCAACCACAACAGCGCAAAGGCGCTGGCAGAGGTGGCGCTGGCTGCTGCGCCGGACGACCCGCGCGTGCTGGGAGGGGTCGCCCAGGTGGTGTACAGGGGTGATTTCGGCAAGGCGGCAGGCTTGGTAGTCTCAATGGCTTTCGCCTATTTCACCGACCCTTGGGTCCTCTACAGCCTGGTGACGCGGGCTTTGCTCATCATCTGCTTCGCCGGAGCCCTCTCGGCCCTGGCTGTTATGCTCTCGGCCCAGCCATACCATTTCCCCCCGATGGCCCACGATTTCGTCGACCGCTTTCCGCGCGACATGACCAGGTACACGCCAATGGCGTTTGTGCTGCTGGTGCTGGCGCTCTTTATCGCCGCTGGAGGAGGGCTGCTCATCTTCATCCTGCTCCCGGGCCTTGCGATGCTGGGCTACATGAAGAAGAGGGTGTCCATTGTCGTCACCATCGGGCTGGTGTTGCTGGTGGGGCTATTCTCCGCCTTCAATTTAGTCGCCTCCATGGCCGAAGAACCGGGGGACCGCGCCTTTGCGCTTTATCGCGTCTGGAAGGGTGACAGCGGCCCCGAGCTTGACGCCGAACTCAAAGAGAGATTTGGGGAAGCGGAAACCGAGGGGCTGGTCGCCAGGGCGATATTGGCCCGGCGTGCGGGTGACGGAGCGGGCGCTAAAGCGCTGCTCGCCACTGCCGAGACCCTCGGCGGCGATACCGGGGTCATCAATTTCCAACTTGGTGGACTCCACTTCCTCGACGAGAACTACGCCGGTGCGTTGGAAGCGTTCGGCAAGGCCATCGACGCTCGCCCCAACGACTGGCTGGCCTGGTACAACTTGAATGTCGTACACCTTGCCAGATTGGAGTTGGCGCAGGCCGAGCAGGCGATCCGAAAGGCCTCTGCCATAGACGCCAATGCGATGGAGGAGCACCAGTCGCAAGCGCTATCGTCGGGTGACAAGACCTATCCGACCTTTCGGAGTTTCCCCGCGAAGTGGATAACCGGAGAGCTGCTCAGGGGCGCTCGTGACATATCTTCCTGGCCCAAGGGCGTGTGGAGCGTATTCGGCTTCTCCCACTCGGCGGCCCGACCTGAGTACTTCATGATCTTCATAGTCCTGGGTTTTCTTTATTCACTGACACGAAAGCGCGCCAGGATGTCCAAAAGGTGTAGCTCGTGCGGCACGGTTAAGTGCCCGAAATGCCACCGGATAGTGAAGGGTGCGGATATCTGTGGCGGCTGCTGGACGCTCAATCACGAAACCGGTGTCGATCCGGCCAGTAAGCGAGCTATGCGTGAGAGTATCGTAGTCTGGACCAAAAAATCGCGTAGAATGTTGAAGTTCGGTTCAATTCTTTTGCCGGGGTGGAACCGCTATGTATATGAGGGTGGCTTTACCTCTTTCCTGGTGGGAATTTTGTGGTCGGTGACCCTGGCGGTCTGTCTGACTTATTACTTCTTCCCGGTGCCCATCGCCCCGTGGGCTGACTTGTGCTTCCCCTGGTATGCGGTTGCGCTGCTGGGTTTGTGCTACGTGGGTGCTGTGTTTAAGAATCTGAAACGGTAATGTCCGACGATTAGCCGATCTTTGGCTGCTACCTTGGACACGATTGGAGAGTTAGAAATTGGCACTTGAAGGCTCCCTGGAATCTTTTGGAATAGGGGAAATATTCCAACTCATAGCGACGCAGAACAAGACCGGTGTCCTTGAGATCGAGACCACCGGCAAACCTGCGCGCATCAGGTTCGTCAAGGGACAAATGCTTGACGCCTTCCCGGGCGCACATGATCCGGGCAGGGTGATCGGCAACATGCTGGTAAGCTCTGCGCTGGTAACCCAACGCCAACTTGATTACGCCCTGGGGGTACAAAAGCGCAGCCTGAGGCGCATCGGCGACATCCTCATTCGCATGGGCGCGGTGCGCACCAACGAGTTCCAGGAACTGCTTGCACGTCAGCGGCGCGAGATGGCCTACAGCCTGCTGAGGCTCACACGTGGCAAATACATCTTCTACACCGAGGAGGTTGAATTTGAGGACGGCGTGGACACCCTGATGAATGTTGACGCCCTTCTCATGGAAGGGTCCCGCCAGATCGATGAATGGCCCTCCATCCTCAAGCGCATCCCGTCGGATGGCCGCATCTATAAACGTACACAGGCCACCATCGTCAGTGAACTCACGGAGGAAGAGACTATTGTCCTTGATCTGGTCGATGGCGTGCGCACCGTAAAGGAGATCCTCGATCGCAGCAGGCTTGGGGAGTTCCACGCCTGGAGCGCCATGTCCAATATCTACGACGATGGCCTTATTGCAATGGGTGAGAAAAAGCCCAAGAAAAAGCTCAGCAAGAAAGCAGTCATAAAAAAGACCAAGACCTCCCCGGTCTTCCTTGACTCACTGGTTGCGGTGGCGGTCTTTGTGGGAGCGCTCGTGTTGTTGTTCATGCCCCACCTCGTCAGCGTGGGTGAAAAGGTCGAGTTCAAGCAGACGATTGAGCAGTATTCCCTGGATGTGGACAGGATCAATGATCGTGCCGAAATGTGGAGAAATCACCAGGCCGACCTGTGACCGACCTTACCGTTGCGCCCAATGGCTAGGAGGCTCTGACGAAAAACTCTCCCGAAGCGGGGGGTAATACTAAACTGGGCCAAACCGGAGATTCTAGCCGATGTAGGGCAAACCTCCAACTGAGCCGACGATAAACTGGAAACCCCGAAGATCCTTCGAGAATTAGGAAGGGAAGAAAAATGACCGCAGGCATACCGATAAGTATTTCGAGGATCATTTTTCGCCCCTGACAACGTCAATCGGAGGATATCCGGGGTTTTTCAACAAGCTCTTAGTTCCCTGTGAAGCCATGAATCTGATTGCCGAGAATATCACCGTAACGCACCCGACCATAGCCCGTGCCATAGCCGCAAGGGACCCGCTGCCGATCCTCTCTGTGGTGGAGTTGGCCAACCGTGCGGGGGCGGGGTCTCTCGACCTCAATCTCGGCCCCTCGCGCAGGGGTGGGGTCGAGGCGCTTGGGTTTTTGCTCGAACTGCTCGGAACTGTTTGGGATAAAGGCATTTGGATTGACACCACCGACGTCGAGCTGATGGCCCAGGCGGTTGAGTGCTGGCCCCACGCGGTCACCCTCAATGGCTATTCGGGTGGCGGGGACAGGGAAGGGATAGCGCGGTTGGCGGCGTCTACCGGTATGGAGCTGGTCATCTTCCTCATGCACGGCGCCACGGTGCCGGTAATGGCGGAGGAGCGGCTGGCGCTGGCGGCCGAGCTGATGGGGCATCTCGCCGAGGTTGGCGTGGAGCAGCAGAATGTGGTAATCGACCCTGTACTCGCGCCGCTGGGGTGGATGGATGGTCAAAGGATGAATGGCGAGCTGATAAAGGTCTTGAAAGCCCTGCCGGGTCTCTTCGGCGAGGAGGTCAGGACCGTCATCGGGCTCTCCAATCTCGTCACCGGGTCCACGGGCCAAAAACGGGTTAAATGGCTGGAGGGGGCCTTTGTCTCAATGGCCGCTGGTGCTGGGCTCACCCATGTGTTGTGCGATATTTCCGACAATGGGGTGACCGCTGCGGTGAAGGCGGTGGATGTTTTTTCTGACCGTCGTCCCTTCGCCCCCAGTGAGTTTTCCAGGTAGTTGTCAGGTCAATGAAGAAGTTTTTACGCCAATCCTTCCGACCATAAATAGTTCGCCCACGCCCTTGGGCCTTTAATAGATGGGCGCAGTGTGGCAAACTGTAGTGATGCCGCTTGCTTTCAACCGAAAGGGCACTTGATGAAAAGTACAAAGCTACTGGCTGCCGTGGCTATCGTCGCTATTGCGATCACGGCGCCTTCGGTGGGTTATTCGCGCCCCCCTGAGACCAACGTGGAAAAACGTGACGAGCTGTACAAGAAGCTCGACATGCTCTCCGAGACACTGCTGCTGGTCATGCAGCACTACGTCGAGGAGGTGAGCACGGACGACCTCGTCCACGGAGCCATTGATGGCATCATGACCCGGCTCGACCCCCATTCCAGCTTCATGCCTCCCAAGGATTACAAGGAGGACCAGGTCGAAATTCGCGGGGCGTTCGAGGGCGTGGGGCTGGAAGTGACATTTCGCGATGGGGCGCTGATCGTCATCACGCCCATAGAGGATGGCCCCTCGGATAAGGCTGGCGTCCTCGCCGGTGATGAGATCGTCTTCATCGGAGGCGAAGCGGTTGCCGACTTTGATCTTGACGACGCCGTGGAGAAATTGCGCGGCGCCAAGGGCACCAAGGTGGAGATACACGTTCGTCGCAAGGGTGAGGCCGAGCTTGTGGCGATCACCATCGTCCGCGATGTGGTGAAGATAACCAGCGTGAAGAAGAGGCGCATCGGCGACGTTGGCGTTGTGCGCATAACCCGTTTTCAACGCGAGACCCATCTTGAGACCCGCAAGGCGATGAAGAAGCTCTTGGCCGATGGGCCGCTTACCGGGCTTGTCCTCGACCTTCGCAATAACCCCGGCGGGCTGCTGGATCAGGCCGTCAAGGTTGCCGACCTCTATCTGAAGGAGGGCAAGGTTGTCTCCACCAGGGGGCGCGACCCCGACCAGGAGGTGGTCTACAAGGCGAGGGATGACGGCGACGAGCCCGATTACCCGATTATCGTGCTGATTAACCAGGGCACGGCGTCGGCCTCGGAGATAGTCGCCGGGGCGCTCCAGGACCACAAGCGCGCCCTTGTGCTTGGCGAGCGCAGCTTTGGCAAGGGCAGCGTGCAGACCCTCTTCCCGCTTAGCGACGGCTCCGGTCTGCGCATAACCTCGGCGCTCTACTACACGCCATCCGAGCGCTCCATCCAGGCAAAGGGGATCGTCCCCGACATAGAGGTTGGGAGCCTTCGTCCCTTTGTCGGGGGTCTGAAGAGGGCACCGAAAAACATGATCCACGGCATGAAGCGGGAAGAGGACATCAACGGCCATTTTGAGACCCCAACCAAGGCTGAGGGTGGGGAAAAGGGTGTTGGCGAGCCTGAAAAACCTGACAATGATCCACAACTTCTTCGTGCCCTGGAGCTGCTGAATAACTGGAAGCTCATGCGCGACATCGACAGGAGTTTCTCCGGGGAAAAGGGTTAACAGCTTAACCGATGGCGACCACGAAAAAACCCAAGCCGACCGCCAAACCTGCCGCCAAGTCCGGCACCAAGTCCGGCACCAAGGCTGGCACCAAGTCCGGTACCAAGGTTGCCGCCAAGACCAGCACTAAGGCTGCCGCCAAGTTCGGCACCAGGGCTGGCACTAAGTCCGGCACCAAGATTGGTTCCAAGCCCAAGCCGCGGCCACGCAAAAAAGCCGGCCAAAAAACCGGTAAAAAAGCCGGGAAGAGCGGCAAGGGGCTGGGCCTCTGGCTGCCCGTGCTGGCGGTTGGCGCGCTGGTCGTGCTCATCGGTGGCTACCTGGCCAGCGAGTTCTATCTCAAGGTGGTGACCGACAGGGTTGAGGCGGTGGTTGGCGAGCTTGATGCCCGGGGCGTCAAACTCCAGATGGGTACGGAGGGGGCGGCTGTGGATTTACTTGACCAGCTCCGTAGCGTCGAGCGTTCCTCCTTTGGCGACCTGGAGATAGCAGCGGTACGGGGCGGCTATTCAAAGCTCTCTCTGGATATAATTCTTGGCGGGGACCGCTTCCCATTGGAGCTCAGGTGGTCCAACGATGCCGGCGCGCCGCCGGGTGACCCGAATCCGCTACTGATGGACGGACATCCACGGCTGGCGCTGGTTATTGATGACCTTGGGGTTGACTATGAGATTGCGCAAAAGTTTCTGGACCAGCCCTTTCCGGTCACCCTCGCCATCCTTCCCCATCTGAGGCACTCCACAAGAATCGCCCGCCTTGCCATCTCCAAAGGTGCGCCCCATCTTTTGCACATGCCGATGGAGCCAAAGTCCTATCCCACCAATGACCCCGGTGAAGGTGCGATAATGGCCTCGGATACCCAGGACGAGGTGGTCGAAGACCTCGCGCGGGCGTTGATCTCGGTGCCCAGGGCCAGTGGTGTCAACAACCATATGGGTTCGTGCGCAACCGAGGAAGAGGAGTTGATGGGCTGGGTCATGGCGGAGCTGTCGCGCCGCGACATATTCTTTCTCGACAGCCTCACCTCGCCCAAGAGCGTCGCCGGTAGGAAGGCCAGGGAGGCCGGGCTGCGCTGGGCGACCCGACAGGTGTTTATCGACAATGTACTGGAGGCCGAGATGATTGACGCCCAGCTCCAGTCCGCTGTGGAGATAGCGTTGAAGTCCGGCGCGGCGATAGCCATAGGCCATCCACATGCCGAGACGATTGAGGCGATTGAACGTTGGCGTGACCAGTTCGCCCAAAGAGGTGTAGAGGTAGTCTGGCTCACCGAACTTTTACACAAGTAAGCGCCAAAATACGTTGACTGCGCGGCGGGGTCGCCTTGTACAATCGGCGATGCTTATGAACACGTCGGCAAAACTTAAACGCCCTGAAAATTAAACTGCCCTGCAAAATTTTTATGGAGAGGCAACATGCTTCCAATCAAATATGTGCGAAACGAAACCGAGCGGGTGAGAAAGTCCCTTGCGGATCGCAATAACGATCTGGACCTCGACCTGCTTCTGAGCCTTGACGACGAGCGGCGCAAAATTCTAGGTGAGCTGGAATCCCTGCGCGCCGACAAGAACAAGGTCAACAAAGAGATCGGGCAGATCAAGAAGGAGGGCGGCGACGCCTCGGCGCTCTTTGCCCAGATGAAAAATGTGGGAGGACGCACCAAGGAGCTTGAGACACGCCTGAAAGAGATCGACCCCAAGGTCAACGATATGCTCGACGGTATCCCCAACATTCCCCACGATTCAGTTCCCGTGGGCATGAGTGAAGAGGACAACCGGGAAGAACGCAAATGGGGCGAGCCGGGCAAGTTCAGCTTTGAACCCAAGCCACACTGGGATATTGGCGAAGGGCTGGGGATAATGGACTTTGAGCGAGCGGCCAAGATCACCGGCGCACGCTTCGTCTGCCTGAAAGGGCTCGGCTCCAAACTTGAGCGCAGCCTCATCCAGTTCATGCTCGACCTGCACACCGAAGTCCACGGCTACACCGAGATACTGCCACCCTTCATGTGCAACTCCAGGGCGATGCGCGGCACCGGCCAGCTCCCCAAATTCGAGGAAGACCTCTTCAAGCTGCGTGACACCGACTACTACCTGGTGCCCACTGCCGAAGTGCCGGTGACCAACATGCACATGGACGAGGTGTTCGCGGAAGACGAACTGACGGTTAAATACACCGCCTACACGCCGTGCTTCAGGGCCGAAGCGGGCGCGGCAGGGCGCGACACACGCGGCATGATACGCCAGCACCAGTTCGACAAAGTGGAGCTTGTGAAGTTCTCCCACCCGGACAACTCCGTTGAAGAACTGGAAGCGCTCACCGCCAACGCCGAAGAAGTGCTGAAAAGACTTGAACTTCCCTACAGAGTTGTTACCCTCTGCACCGGCGACCTGGGCTTCAGCTCCGCCAAGACCTATGACATCGAAGTGTGGCTGCCGAGCCAGGACACATACCGTGAGATCAGCTCCTGCTCCAACTTCGGCGACTTCCAGGCGCGCAGGGCCAACATCAGATTCAAACCCAAAGGCGGTAAAGGCTCCGAACTGGTCCATACCCTCAACGGCTCCGGCCTCGCCGTAGGCCGCACCCTGGTCGCAATACTGGAGAACTTCCAGCAGGAAGACGGCAGCGTAATAGTGCCCCAGGTACTACGGCCCTACATGAAAGTAGACGTAATAAAATAGCAAAAGAAGCACAGTGTGGAGGGGTGGCCGAGCGGTCGAAGGCGACGGTCTTGAAAACCGTTGATGTGCAAGCATCCGTGGGTTCGAATCCCACCCCCTCCGCCATTTCAGCTTCATCTTTTGGCTTGATCCAGCGTCGCTCTCTTCGTTCCCGCCTCGCCGTAGTAGTTCTACTGCCTCGTCGGTCACTTGATCGCTCCTTGTCTGAAGCCAAAATCTATTGCTGGAATTGTGTGGGGGTGAGGATTTGAACCCACCGGTTCGGCAATTTGCCGTCAAGGCAAATTGGACAGACCTTCAGGTCTGCCCGAAGGGTGAGGTTTTGCGTGGTCCCGCAAAACCGAATCCATCCCACCCCCTCCGCCAGCTTCATCTTTTGGCTCCATGCTGTGTCGCCGCCTTCGCTCGTTACTCACCGTAGTAAACCTACTGCTTCGTAACTCACTCGTCTGGACTCCTTGTCTGGAGCCAAAATCTATTGCTGGAATTTTGTGGGGGTGTGGATGAGTCGAACCATTTCCCATGTTTTTTGCAAAAATCAATATATGGAATGACAAGCATTTCTAGATTTTTATGATAGACTGAAGCCTGTTATAGTGTCCCACAGGAAACCTTAGTCGGAATGTTTTCCTGCAGGCTAATTGTATAGAGTTCTTCTTCATGTGTACGTTTACCCTCAAAGGAGGAACAATGTCCAAACGTAGATCGATTCTGAGCCGTAAAACCCCCGATTGGTCCTGGGAGGCGAAGCGAATGGATTTCCCATTCGGTTGCGAAGAACAGGACCTCCACGCACAACTCAGGAAATACCTTGAGCCCGGTGTACACAACCTGGCCCGTGCGGTGTTGATCATAACCCTTGCTACGGGTGTGGCTGCTGCTACAGCAGGGGTGGCGATTGCGGCCCCCGGCCAGGTCATCGTCGGTGACGGCTCCGGCGGCGGTGGTGGTGGCGCAATTGGCAATGAAGTTTCTTTAGCCCGTTCTGGCGGCGCTGGCGGCGGCGGCGGCGGCGGCGACGACACCATAACCGGCAGTGCCGGTGACGACGTCATCTTCGGAGACGGCTCCGGCGGTGGTGGCGGTGCTGGATACTACAACGGCGCTGGTGGCTCAGGTGGCTCAGGAGCAGACACTATTTTCGGTGGAGCAGGCAACGACATCATCGCAGGCGACGGTTTTGACGGAATCGGCAGCGATGGCGGCATCGGTGGCGGCGGTGGCGGTGGTAGCGGTGGCTACGATTGCAACTGGGGCGATGGTTGCACCTACGCAGGAGAGGGCGGCATCGGCGGTGGCGGCGGTGGCGCTGGTGCCAGAAGCGGCTACGGAGGCGATGGCGGTTTCGGTGGCGGCGGTGGCGGCGGCGGTTATTATAGTGATGGCTACATTGGTGCTCCCGGCTCCGGCGGCGGTTTTGGCGCAACGGATGGTACTTACAATGTGGAACCTTTCTTTAGCTCAAGTGGTGGTGGTGGTGGATTCTTCGGTCAAGGTGGTCTTGGCTCCAATGGCGGCAATGGTGGCGACGGTGGCGACGGCACATCCACTGGCGGCAATGGCGGCATTGGCAGAGATGCCCTCTCCGGTGGTGGTGGCGGTGGCGGTTTCAGCTACTACAGCGGCAACGGCGGCAACAATGCAATTAACCAATTTTCTAATGGAATTGCAGGTCAGGCTGGCGACACCACTCAAGTGAGCTTTGATGACGATGCCGGTCAGACCATCTTCACCGCTGTAAAAGCCGAGGTTGATGCCGGCAATATGACCGGCCTACCCGGCGGCGATGGTGACGACGTCATCGACGGCGGCGCTGGCTCTGACGATCTCTTTGGTATGGGCGGCACCAACACCTTCGCCTTCGAGCTAAATGATGCCACATCGGGAAGTGATATCGACGTCATTCACGACTGGAGTGCAGGCACAGCCAACCTGATCAACATACAGGTAGCTGGTGAGTCCATTGATGAGACCAGCGTCAACCTCCTTATCGCATCGCAAGTCGCAGATGTAGGGGATCGCTCTTTTACCGTGAGCGACGGCACCAATGCGATGGGCATCACCGTCAAGAATATCGGCAGAGATCTGGTCTTGGGTGATTTCGTAGCCGGCACAGCCAGCGCGACTGCCGAAGCAGTCTGGTATGCCGATACTGATGGCGATACCTTTGGCGACCCGCTTGTCTCTCAGACGACATTCCCCCAACCCGTTGGTTATGTGAGCGATAACACCGACTGTGACGACACGGAAGCGGCCGCATATCCCGGTAATACAGAGATCTTTGACCTTATCGACAACGACTGCGATGGGGAGATTGACGAGGGAGTAACTCCCACGGTCGACGACATCGTGGACGCTGCCTCCAGTAGCTCGGGTGGTTGCTTCATCCAGTCATTGCTGGACTAACATCCTAGTAATCTCTTAATCAAAGATGGCCCCTCCTACTTAGGTGGGGCCATCATATTTTGGTCTTTGTACAATGTAAGTTTGGGGGTAACTATGGGGGCAACTGTAAAAACCTAATCAGCTAGAAGGCTGTATTTAAGGGCTTTGCGGCTTCAATGGGGATGACACCCCCCACGTGTACGGAAGCGTTACGTACAGTTGACAGGCGCTCTTGTGGCTTCTATACTTCTTTTGTGTACGGTTGTTTTCCGTACGGGAGAGAGGAGGGTGGTATGGCTACCGCCAGATATGAGATGCGTTGGGATGAGGAAGTCAAAAGAAAGGCCGAGAAGGCGTCCGCTTTGTCAGGCTTCAAAAATGTAAAAGACTATCTTGTGGATTTAGTGGAAAAGGACGCAACCAAAGTGATTGCCGAGCACGAAAGCATTATGCTTGAAGATGATGTCTTTGATCGCTTTACGGCTGCTTGTACAAAGGCCAGGAAACCCAACAAGGCTTTGCGTGAAGCATTGAAGTTCACTCGCAAGCAAGGCGTCAAGTGAAGAGGGGAGATGAGTTTGTAGAGCTTGACAAGACTGTCCATGATCGAAAATCTTTTGATTGCGGGGAGCGGGAGCTTGACGATTTCATCAAAACCATGGCAGCACAACAGATGTCGGTGGGGGTCAATATTACAAAGGTTCTTCCCGCCGCCGCCCCCCTTTCTGGTGGTAAATATCCCATTTGTGCTTTTTATACTGTCGCAGGAAGCACAGTCAAAAAGGAAACCTTCCCTGACACTCTAAAAAAGAAGCTCCCTGCTTACCCGGTGCATGTATTCCTTGTGGCGCAGCTTGCGGTGCATTCCGATTGCCAAGGCGAAGGGCTTGGCAAGATCACGCTGATAAAAGCCTTGGAATATGTGCATGGGGTCAAAGACCATTGGCCTGGTGTCGCGGTAATTGTGGATTGCCTAGATGATTCCAACATTGATTTCTACGCAAAGTATGGCTTTGAGTTCCTTTGCAAGCAAAATGGAAGGACTAGAATGTACATGCGGATGAAAGTTCTTTCCGAACTCTTCGATGACTCTTAAAGCCTACCAACCCCAGCCGCCTAGCCCTGGTCGTTGTCGATGACGCTGCGGAGTTCTTCGAACGCTTTTACATTTTCTTTTTGCAAGATGAGCAGGGCGGCGTTGGCGCCTGATTTGACGATCATCGGCACGCCTCCGGCGTACTCGGCCCAGTGTCCGCCAATGAAGAGGTTTGGCACCGGGGTACGGTAGTGGGCCACCTTGGCGCGAACATTTTTGCCGCTTGGTTTTACGCCCAGGGCGGTGCCTTCGGCGTTGGCGGTGTAGCGCCAGAAGGTGACTGGCGTGGCGATGCTTATAGTCTCTATGTGGTCGGCGAGTCCTGGTGCAAAAAGCTCTTCAAGCCGCCTGATGACGATGTCGGTAAACCATCTTTTGTGGTTGCGGTAGGCTTCTCCACGTTCCCAGTCGGGGCCGGTTTTCCAGCGGTCGAATTGTTCTATGCGTGCCGGACACCAGAGGGTGAGGGTGCCTTTGCCCGGGGGCGCCATTGAGGGGTCGCGTACTGAGCCCGCCACGGCCATGATGGAGGTTTTTTCCGGGTCACCCGAGCTGTGGTCGGTGCGGAGCGCGTTGGGTGAGGTGAGGGTGAGTACCTCTTCGCCAAAGCCCCAGTGGCGCGGGTCGCGGTCGAGGCCAAGATATATTACGACGCTGGAGGGGTGAAGCTCGGCGTCGTCGATGGTCGCCAGCTTCTTTTTTGGCATCACGCCGGGGGGAAGAAGGCTGTGGTAGAGGGTTCGCATGTCGCTCGCTGCCACTACGTAGCGCGCACTGATCTCGTCGCCGCCTTCCAGCTTTACACCCGTGGCCCGCCCCGCGCTGTCGAGCGGGATCGACTCCACACGTCGCCCTGTGACGATGGTGGCTCCGTCGCTGGTGGCCTTTCGGGCCAGCCAGTCGGTCAACTCCTGTCCGCCTCCCTTGGGCGGCAGCTGGTAGTTTTGGGTGAACGCCCAGGCAAAGGGCACGATGACGCTCATGAACTCTTCCAGAGCACCGAAGATGCTGCGCACCGCCTCGGTTTTGAAGTAGCGCTTGAGCCCCTTCTCCACCGGCATCCGGATGTAGCGAAAGACTCCGGGCAGCCACGCAAGCATCTTCAACCCGTATATGGCGCGCTCAACCACACCCATGGTGTCGGTGGTACGCATGCGGTTGGTGGCACGCGCCAAGTGGTGGCCGAGTTTTTCGGCGTCGTCGAAAAAGGTGCGAATACCCTCGGCATCGTCAGGGTAATCGGCGATCATCCGGTCTCGAAGCTCTAACGGGTTGGAGGTGATGACGATGTCGTAGCCGCTTCCCTTGAAGCGGTGTATGAGCTGGGATTGTGCAAATATGGGAAAGTCTTCGCCGATGTGTCGCAGAAGTCTGTGGGCGAAACCGGTGGGGCCGCACTCGCTGATCCAGGCTATGGAGGAGTCGAAGTGAAAGTTGTTCCGGCTAAACCCCGCCAAATAACCACCGGGGGCGGGCTCGGCCTCCACCACCACACAATTTAGCCCCGCGCGCGCCAAAATGGCCGCCGCTACAAGGCCGCCGCCGCCTGCGCCGATTATCGCTACATCGCAATGTTCACAGTTCAGCTTCATCTTTTGCCTCCATGCTGTGTCGCCGACATCGCTCGCACCTCGATATGACCCGCTCCGCCCGATCATGAGACGCGGCCAAATTGCCTCGCCACATGATTTGTCCCCAATGGAAGCGGAAGAGCTGGCGCTCATCCGCCTAACGAGAAATTATCTCGCCGCTTGCTAGTCTGGACTCCTTGCCTGAAGGCAAAATCTATTGCTGGGCAGCTTCATTTTTTGCCTCCATGCGGTGTCGCCGACATCGCTCGCGTCTCGCCGTGACCCGCTCCGCCAGCTTTACACCCCAAAACCATGTTCCGGTTGATACCGCGCTCCATATAGGCGAGACTGTTTGAGGTCTGGTTCAATCGCGTTGAACTAATGCTTCATGTGCCAAGGGGGTTTTAATGTCTTCGAGCGAAAAAGCAATACGAGCCTATTTGAAGGAAGTGCAAACACGCTACAAAACCGGTATCTCACGTGAACACAGCTACCGGGGCGACTTGCAAAACCTTTTGCAAGTTATGCTTCCTAGCGTGCTTGTAACCAATGAGCCTGCCCGGATCGAATGTGGTGCTCCTGACTACATACTCACGCGCAAAGATATACAAATAGGCCATATTGAAGCCAAGGACATTGGCGCACAGCTTGACAGCAAGACCTACAAAGAGCAATTCACCCGCTACCGCAAGTCACTTCCCAACCTGATAATAACCAACTATCTGCAATTCTGGTTCTACATCGACGGCGACCGCGTGGCGACTGTAGACCTAGCGGATATTGAAGGCAATAAGATTACGTCGCTAACTAGCAATTTCAAGGCCTTCAGCGACCTGGTAACCGACTTTGCGGCATTTCAGGGGCAAACCATTACGTCGGCGCAAAAACTCTCAAAAATGATGGCTGGAAAGGCCAAACTGCTTGCCCGAATTATTGAGAAAGCTTTGGATGCTGATGACGAAGGCGAAAGAGTTACAGACCTTCAGGCTCAGTATGGTGCTTTCAAAGAAGTTCTTATTCATGACATCAAGCATAGTGAGTTTGCGGATATTTACTCGCAAACAATTGCATATGGGATGTTTGCCGCCCGCCTACATGACCCCACACTTGAAGATTTTTCTAGGCAAGAAGCCGCCGCCCTCATTCCCAAAACAAATCCATTCCTAAGAAAGCTTTTTACATATATAGCGGCAAATGACCTTGATGAACGCATTAGTTGGTTGGTTGATGCTTTGGCTGAAATCTTCCAGGCGACGGACGTTGCAGGGTTGTTAAAAGACTTTGGCAAAGCCACACAGCAAAACGATCCGATCATACATTTCTACGAAACCTTCCTTGCCGAATATGACCCCAAGCTACGCAAGGCCCGTGGCGTCTGGTACACACCCGAGCCTGTAGTTAACTTCATAGTTAGGGCTGTAGACGACATATTGAAAACCGAATTTGGTCTGCCAATGGGATTAGCAGATACCTCTAAAACCACCATCAAGGTTGACGCGCTTGTTCATGACAAACGAACCACAACACGCGCAAGGAGGGTGGATAAAGAGGTTCACAAGGTCCAGATACTCGACCCTGCAGCTGGTACAGGGACTTTCCTTGCGGAAGTGATAAAGCAAATACACAGTCGCTTTAAGGGGCAAGAAGGCATTTGGAGCACCTACGTAGAAAATGACCTGATACCACGCCTTAATGGTTTCGAGATTCTCATGGCTTCATACGCCATGGCTCATTTAAAGCTTGATATGTTGCTTACTGAAACGGGCTATAAACCCACCATTGACCAGCGTTTCAGGGTGTTCCTTACTAACTCTCTGGAAAAACATCACCCTGACACCGGCACTCTCTTTGCTTCATGGTTGAGCAATGAAGCTAGCGAGGCGAACCATATAAAGCGTGATGCTCCAATCATGGTTGTTTTGGGGAATCCACCTTACAGCGTTAGCAGTAGTAATAAGGGGAAATGGATACAAACGCTTATAGGCGATTATAAAAAAGATTTAAAAGAACGTAAGTTGAACTTGGATGACGACTACATTAAATTTTTACGGTACGGGCAATATCTAATAGAAAAAAATGGCGAGGGGGTTTTGGCATTTATCACGAATAATAGTTTCATTGACGGTGCTACACATCGACAGATGAGGAAAACGTTACTGAGTACATTTGATGATATATATGTACTAAACCTTCATGGAGATTCCAAGAAGAATGAAAAAGCACACGATGGAAGTAGTGATGAAAATGTTTTTGACATACAGCAAGGTGTCAGTATCAACATCTTTGTAAAGACAAAGAAAAGAACTAAAAAACTAGCCACTTTAAAAAGTATTGATTTATATGGAAAAAGGAAAGATAAGTACAAGTACTTGGTGAGCAATAATCTGTCCAATATCCCGTGGGATCAGCCACTAACACAAGAGCCTTATTACTATTTTATGCCAAAAGATTACACCGGATTGAGTGTGTATAATAAAGGTTTCAATGCGATAGAGTTATTCAAGGAGTACAATTCTGGTATACAGACCAAAAGAGATAAGTTAACAATTCATCACAATAGAAAAGAACTTTCTGCCTGTATTGAAGATTTTGCCGCACTTGATCTATCTGAAATCAAAATAAGATATGGTCTTCCAGAAGATGGTAGAGATTGGAAGTTGCAATGGGCGAAAGACGATCTAGATAAGGGATATCGTATTGTAAATATCTCGTACAGAACCTTTGACGATAGGGTGACTGCCTATACAGGTAAAACGAAGGGGTTCATTGCTTACCCACGCAACAGAACAAGTGTACATATGCTGTATGAAGGAAATACTGCGCTAGTCTTTAAAAGATCAAGACTCCTTGGGAATCAAAGGGAGTTTAACCATTTTTCAATATGTAAACATCCAGCTGATATTAATTATCTTGCAGACCAGTCATATTTTTTTCCTCTTTACTTATACGGTGCTTCATATAAACAGAAGTTCCTAGGAGAGCAGCCAGAGCGTGAGCCTAATTTTGATGAAGCCATTGTTCAGCGTATTGTAAAAAATCTGGGTATTAACTTCAGTAATGAAAAAACGTCCCGTCACACATTTTCCCCAATAGATATAATTGATTATTTTTACGCTGTGATGAGTTCTCCGCGATACCGAAGAAAGTACAAAGAATTTTTAAAAGAGGATTTCCCGCGTGTGCCATATCCAGAAAATAGGGATTTATTTTGGCAATTGGTAAAACTTGGAAGCGAGTTGCGACAACTTCACTTGCTAGAAAGCTCCAAGGTTGATGAGTTCATAACCACGTACCCCAAAAGCGGCAACAACGTTGTTAATCGTAAAATAGTAAAAAAGGATTTTGACATCATTGACTCTGACAAGGGCCTTGGCCGTGTGTGGATCAATGACGAACAATATTTTGATGGTGTGCCGGTTTTGGCTTGGGAGTTTTACATAGGCGGCTACCAGCCAGCCCAGAAATGGCTAAAAGACCGCAAGGGCCGTGAACTTTCCTATGAAGACATCCTGCACTATCAAAAAATTATCGTGGCACTCTCAGAAACAGATCGGATAATGAAAGAGATTGATCTCATATTTGATCCGTAGAAATACCTATTTACAAGCACAGCACCAACCCCTTGGGGTAACATGGGGGCAACTGCAAAAAACCTGATCAGCTGGAAGCCTGTATTTAGGTGAGCGAGTAACGACTTGATCCGACAAGCCGAATCAAGATTATTTCGACTATTTTGATGCATTTTGGATACTACGATTGAGTTGAGCTAGGCAGTCAGCTTTTTCAATTTCTTTTTCAACATTTCAATGTTTGTCTGCAATACCTTGTTGTCCAAGTCAAGAGTGGCGGCCTGTTGCCATACCTCCAGCGCTCCTTCGCTGTTTCCCGCGCGATATCTGTCGAAGCCTTCTTCAAAAAGTTTGTCGAATTGCTTTTTATCGGAGGTTTTCTCCTCCTCTCCGCCATCCTTGTGCAGCTCTTCTTCAATGCTTTTAAAATCTTCGCTAAAATCCAGCGGTTTCGCTTCGGCTGATCTGGCAGGCTGCGCTGTAATTTTAGGCGCAGGTTTTCCGGCCTGCCGTTTGGCAAGCGCGATGTGTTCAATGTCGGAAAAATCCACGGAGGGGCAGTAGATCTTGAACTCCCCCTCGTCCCAACCCAACAAGGCTTCGATGCGTGCCTCATCAAGTTTTTCACTGTTGAGATGCCCCGCTTCAAAATGGATGCGAAGTCCCAACGAACCCGCACCGACGTCCACGATACCAGTCAATCCCTTGGTTTCGAAGTAATCCATAATTTGCTGGAATCGGAAACGGCTAAGGTCGCCGACAAAAGATGGATTGCTGTAGCGCTCTTTGCGCTGCAGCGCTTTTTTGACTACCGCATATAATACGTCGGCATCTATCGGTTTGGTGAGATAGTCGTCGACGCCATGTTCCAGCCCCCGGACGATGTCTGTATCGCTGCTTAACGAAGAGAGGAATATAAATGGCGTGAGACGGTGGGCAAACCGGCGCTCGTATTCCTCCCGAAAACCAAAGCCGTCTATCTCGGGCATTATGATATCCGACAAAATAAGCTCCGGAAAATCTCCCTCCGCTTCCGACAGAGCGCTGGCGACATTGCTGAACACTCGAACCTGATATCCCTTGGAGAGCAGTATCGACTCGACTCTTTCCAGGGTTGAAGGGTCGTCATCGACGATGTAGATCATAGCGGCATCCTAATCATTCGTTTGGCGTTAATCGAGAATGGCCGAGATTTGTTCGACGGTCATTTCCACTTCACTGCGCTGATCCAGCTCTTGGGAACAGATAATCATCATGTAGTAAAGTCGATTGGCGACGGTGAATTTCTTCAGGAGAATCTTGTCCTCATAGTTGATGTCCATCGAGAGGTTGTCCGCACCATGCTCTCCCAGCATAC
The DNA here is from genome assembly GCA_030591565.1 of Deltaproteobacteria bacterium. GTDB lineage: Bacteria > Desulfobacterota > Deferrisomatia > Deferrisomatales > BM512 > JAUVAU01. The sequence continues at coordinate 28,672 of JAUVAU010000005.1, forward strand.
TGGCCGCTTTTTCAATAGCCGCGCCCAACACGCTGGTGAATGCCGCGACAATTTCGATGGACACGGGGCTCTCGTAAACGCTAAGGGGCAAGCCATCGCTGTCGGCGAGAACGGCGCCCTTGAAGTCGCCCCTCATACACATGCTGGAGAGCGCATGGTCAAGCTGCTCACTGCGAAAGTTGCCGGGCGGGGGAGGTGGCGGCACGGCCACATCTCGGGCAACAGCTTTCGCGGGCTTGGGACGGGGACGCGGTTGTGCCTGCTCGGTTCGTATTTCCGCGCGAGGAATGTGGAATCCAATCTTTTCAGCTTCTGGCCCCAGCAGGTCGGTGACGATCTGCAAAGCTTCCTTAATCTCAGAACAGTCCGTCAGCGATCTCATCATTTCCAGCCTCCATCTGTCGGTTCATTTCTCTCTGTTTGAGTTCCATCGCCACCTCTAAAAAGGCTCTGGAAGCGCTGCAATCGCGTTCCACCAGCGTTATCGGCAGCGCCCTTGTCGTCGCCTGTTCAATCTGCGCATCAAAGGGGATATAGCTTTGGAAAAGCGATTGTGGCGGAAAGGTCTGATGCATTTCGTTGTAAAGCTGCGCTTCGATCTCATTATCCAGATTGACCATTGAAAGTATGATGCCTTCGATCACCAGATCGGTATTGCCCTTGTCGCGCGCCCAGCGGACCAACTTGAGGCTGGCGGAGACCGACTTGAGCGATAACATCCGGCAGGTGTTGGCCAACAGAACCGAGCCGCTCGCTGTCAGCAGGGCTGCGACGATGGAGCCCGTGCCGGCGGGAGCGTCCACGATCATATAGTCAAAGTCTTTCGCAAGGGTGGCCAATAGCTGCTTGAGCTTGCCGTTGCGGGCGAAGTTCTCCAGCATGAAAACATCATCGGGATCCATTGCGCCTATCCCGGCCACCGCCAGCCCCGGCGACTTGGTCTTCATGATCAGAGACTGGGGCGAGCACTCTTCCCTGAGCGCATGGATCAGGCCCATCTCTGTTCGCTTTTTCAAGTTGGTCGCAAGGGTGATTCCTCCTTGCGGATCGGCATCGACGATTAGCACCGAGGAGCCCAGCCTGCTGAGGTTAAAAGCCAGGTTGAGCGACAGGGTGGTTTTACCTACGCCGCCTTTTTGGCTGGCGATGGTGATAATACGGCCCATGAAATTCTCCTTAACCCGCTACGTGTCTCTTTTAAGTTGTATTGTCTCATTTTTTATCCCATCCGTAACATAATCCAGGTTTTCCCTCAGGTTACCCGGCAGCCTCGCGGCCAGCTCTCTCAACGGCAGTGGAGAAAACCCCTTGAGGGGCTTTAGCCGTTCATCTTGTGTATCGCCGAACTCGACCAAGGCGTCCAGAGTGGCTACTTGGTCGAGCTTCAGAAGGAGCTCATCAATCATGGCGACACTCTCCATCAAGGCCTGTTGAGCCGAAACACCAATGCTATGCGACTTGGTCGGCTGATAATCAAAATCGATGTAGAATTTCCCCCGCTCCAACAGCAAAGCCCGGGAAACGGCATCCTTACCCCCGAAGCCCAGGCACGAGGCCCCTGCCAGTTCGCCTTTTTCAAAAAAGATGTCGGCGAAGGTTTCCGGCAGGGTGATGTGGGCTGTTTTTTGCCCCAACTCCATAGTCTGCACCAACTCGGCCAAACTGATATCGGCCAGCTTGCCCGCGTAAAGGTTGTCGGCCTTTCGATAGCGGCTGCTGCGTCTTAGGGCAGCTCGAACACGCGCCAGCAACTCGACCTTGTCATAGGGCTTGACCACGTAATCCATCGCCCCCAGCTCAAGCCCCTTCACCTTGAGGTTGTTGCGGTCCAGCGCGGAGAGAAGAATAACGGGAGTGTCCCGAAGACGATGATCAGCCTGCATGGCTTCCAGGACCTGGAAACCGTCCATGTTTGGCATCTGGATATCAAGCAGCACCAAATCCACCGTATGCGTGCGCAGCATTTGCAAGCCCTCGACGCCGCAGTATGCATGGAGCGCCGGGAACCCCGCCATTTCCAGGTACTCGCCCAGGATTTCATGGTTCATTTCGTCGTCGTCGGTGACGAGAACCGTGTAAGTTTCCATCCGATTCCTATTTGAAATGTTTCGACATGCGTACCATGGCCAGAGCCTGCACGTCGCTTTCGGACTCGGGCGGCCCGACGACCAGGTCAAAGGTTTCGCCACCTCCGGGGGTGGGCTCCGAGCTCACGCCGACAAACAGAGCACGATCCATCACAGTGGACTTCATGGATTGTAGCAGTCTCTTCATTTCCGGGCTGCACCCCCCCATGTCTATAAGGAGGATGTCAGGTTCTTCGTGACGGTATTGGCCCTTGAGCTCCTCGATATCCTTGGCGATTAGCGTGGTGAACCCCAGCGAGGAGAGGGGGGCCTCAAAGTCAGCGAAGAGCCGACCGGCTGGGTCATAGAGGATCGCCGCCATATCGCGCGGCCCGTTGACCGCGAAACGCCAGGGTATCTCAACTGTAAAGCGGCAACCTCCCTCGACCTTGTTCTGCGCCCACACCCGTCCCCGGTGCAACTCGACGACTTGGCGCACTATGCTCAGCCCCAACCCGGCGCCGAATAACCGCTCCGGCATATTTCGCTGGTTGGAAGCCCGCCGGTAGGGATCGAATACCGCCTCCAGCTCCGATTCCGGAATCCCCGTGCCATCATCTTCGATCACGATGCGGACCTTGTCTTTACCGGCCGAGGCGTAACGGACGATGACGTTCCCCCCTTCGGGGGTGTAGTTGATCGCGTTGGAGAGCAGGTTGTTGATCACCTGCTCGATCTTTATGACGTCGGCGATGACGGGACGGGGGATCGTTTCCAACGATAGGGATAACTTGACGCCTTCGCGCCAGGCAGTGGCTTCCGCCAGGTTCACGCATCTTGTGATGACCTCGTCGAGCCGCACCCTGCGTGTGTCGAGCGTCATCCGTCCGGCTTCTATTTTGCCGAGATCCAGCAAGTCCTTGACAAGATTTGTCAATCCGCTGGCCGCCTCGTTGATTCTATTCAAGTAGCGAGAGGTTTTTTCGTCGACGCCGTCGCCCAAATTAATGCGCAACAAATCGACGTAATTTATGATCGAACCCAACGGCGATTTCAAGTCGTGGGAGGTTATGGAGATGAAATCAGATTTAAGGCGACTGAGTTTTTTTAACTCATCATTACGTACGCGGAGATCAGTTTCCAGGGCGCGCTGGGAGGAGATATCCACCGTACTCGCGATAAAACCCCTGGGATGCCCATTTTCGTCTCGCAATGAGGTGATGCTGAGGAGGACGTAGACATCTTCGCCAGTCTTCTTGCGGTTGAAGATTTCACCGGCCCAGCTACCTTTTTCGGGGTCCAGGATGTCCGCCCACATCTCTTCATAGACCCGAGGAGGCTGCCTCCCCGATTTAATTACACGTGGATTGTTCCCCAGCACTTCGGAGTGTTTATAGCCGTAAAGATTGAGAAATGCAGGATTGGCGTCCAGAATCGCCCCATCCAGGTCGGTCAGGACCAAACCGATCGGCGTCGACTGAAAATTTGCCTCAAAAGCGTCCAGCCTCTCAATCGTATTACTGTTACCCATAGCGCGGCTCCAGAGGCTGTGCGGATGCCTGCGGGTCCAGAGCTGCCTTGGTGGCGTTAATCATCAGCCTAAACTCCCGGTACTTCGTATCGGTCAGTTCGCGCGCCTTCACAAGGCGGTCGAAGACTTCTGTGGAATGCGAAAACAACAACCCCACCAAGCGCGCATCAATGCCCCCTTCATCGGACAAATTGAGCATAATTGAACGCGCCTCCTCCAAATCCAGCCCTTTGCGGTACGGGCGGTCCTCCACCAAAGCCGTGAAGATATCGGCGACGGCCATTATCCTGGAGCCGAGCGGTAGCTGGGCGCCTGAGAGGTGGAAAGGGTAGCCATTCCCGTCCAGCCTCTCATGGTGGAAAGCGGCCCAGTCATGCAAAGGCCCCAGGCTCTTGATCTGTCCGAGGATATCCGCCGTGTGAAACGCATGGGTATTCATCAGGAGGCGTTCAGCGGGGTCAAGTTTTCCGTCCTTGTTCAAGATGTCTAGCGGCACGATCAATTTGCCTATGTCATGCAGATTCCCGGCGACACGCATTATGGCCAACTCGTTTTCCGAGTAGCCGTTGTACGCTGCAAGCGTCTCGGCAATTTCACCGACGCAGTAGGAGTGGCTGGAGGTGAATTGGCACCTGAAGTCGATGATGACCCGAAAAAGGTCCGATAACGCCAGCAATTGCTCATTATTCAATTCGATGTTGTAAGACGATTCCGGATCGACCCGCGAAAAAAAGGAGTCGATATTTTTCAGATAGAGCCAGAACACCTCTTTTCTCGCCATATGGCGAAAAACCTGGACCAACTCCGGCATGAACCGCCCGCCCTCGTGGTCGCTGATGCGTTTCAATATAGAGGGCACCTGGCTGAGAACGCACTGGTCGTAATCAACGAGGATCGCAATGCGATCGGCCAGATGCACTATATGCGAAGCCAGGGGTATGTCCTCACTACGCGTTTCGGCCCAGTGGGCGTGGTGGTGCCGCACTATTTTCGCCACTTGGGCCAACGGCTGGAAATCTTTCAGAAGGTGAAAACCGACCTCTGCGTGGCCCTGCAAATGTATGCTGCTCGCTTCAAAGTCGACAAGGTTCTTCGTATCTTCCAGCGCCCCGCTGTCGTGCACCAGGCCGGCGACAAAAACCTCGCTTTGTCCTTCTTTGCTCAATCCTGCCTCTCGCGCCAATCGTAAAGCGATGTAGGCAACCCGCCTGTGGTGTCCCGCAAGCTCAGGGCTGACCAAGTCGATCCCTTTTGACAGAGCGATAAGCAGATCAAGCATGTTGATGCGAAGGTTTAAAAACATAACAATCCCTACCCACGACCCACCCGTGCTACGGGAGTCGCAAAATGCACGTCGCACCACCTACGGGCCGGCTATGCAACGATGACCGAAATACTTACAGGGGAAAGGAATCTCCCATCAGATCGACGCCGCAAGTTATGCTGTCGATCCAATCGATGAATTTGGCCGAAAGTTCACGGGTGGGAAACACCGCACCATGTTGAGGAGCGATGATGTCGACATCGAGCTGTCGGACGGTGTTCACCCACATCTTCAAGGCCTTGGTTGTGGGGATGTATCGCTGGTGGAACCCTTCCATGTACTGGATATGGCTCTCAAAGTCCTCGACCACGGGATAGCTGTTGCCCAATGAGGCACCCAGGTCGCCGGTGTAGAGAACCTTCGAGATGGGATCGTAGACCTGAAAATTTCCCGACGAGTGCAGGAAGTGGGCCGGAACGAATTTTACCGGGTTTTGCCCTACCTGGACGCTCATGCCTTCGTCGGGGATCGGCGTAATGCGATCCTGCACGAGCTCGTCCACACCGAAATGGGGTATAAAGCGCATCCAAAGCGCAGAGAGGTAGGCATCGGCGTCGGTCATCATGAGCCATCCGTTGGCCGCCGCGATGATGTCGGGATCCTGGTGGGAGAAAAAGATGTGCTTGATTCCGTTGACGGGGAACCTGACGGCTACTTCCGCGTAAAGCTTCGTATGCACCTTGTGCCCGCCCGGATCGAGGATCATCGTCTCACCGTTATCGACGATCAGGTGCTGGTTCGCCTGCACCATGTGTCCTGAACTCAAGTCGTTAAACCAGACATTTTTGTGATTTTCAGATTCGAACAAAGTTATCATTACAGCACCTCAAAGAAAAATGGCAGCGCCTCGCGGCGGCCGTAAACATAGTTTTCCGAACGTTTGCAAATCAAAGATTTACAGATCCAGGATGGATTTCACCTTTTCCGCTGCACGTGACAGATCGAGGAAGATAAGGCCGAGCTTGGCCTGCTCACCCACGATGGTCACCAGTACGGCGTGGGCGCCGGCATGGACGGTGATGATGTACCCGGAATCGCCTTTGAGGAAAAGCTGCTGGAGTTTGCCTCTGCCCAACTCCATTGCGGCGCGGTCGCCCATGGAGATCATGGCGGCGCACATGGCGGCCACTCTCGCCTCCTCGATATTTTGGGAGAGGGAGCTTGCTATGATGAGGCCATCCTCCGAGACGACGGCGCTGGCTTCTATATCTCCGGAACTCAACTGGAGTTCCGAAAGCGCCTTATTGAGATCCTCAGTCCTTGACATGAATTTTCTCCTTAATCGTTAACGGGCTATTGTTGACCAATCCTGTAAGAGTACTCAAAAACAGGTCATTACTGACTATTTTCGTTATATTTGGCATTTAATATATATTATGTGGTACTCTCGTCAAAATGAAAAATTTTCCTGTTGCTATAACCGGAGTTCATAGTGGTCGAAAAAAAGCACCTGCAGCAATTGCTCGAAATTGTCGAGAAGGGTAGCTTCACCAAGGCCGCGAGCGCCCTGTACATGACGCAGGCCGCTCTCTCCAAAAGCATCAAAGCCCTTGAGGACAAGCTTGGTTGCGTTCTGCTTGCGCGCACGCCCCGCAATGTTGTCCCCACGCCGTACGGTGAAATTCTGCTCGCCGCCGCAAGGCAAGTCCTGCCCGTGATCAGCGCGGCTCAAATAGAGTTGGAGATTCTCAAGAGTTCAGAGCTGGGGAGGATCGCGGTTGGCTGCATTCCCTGTTTTTCCGAAGTGCTTTTAGCGCCAGCCATCAGCGCGATGCTCAAATCAAACCCGAATTTACAATGCACCATCAACACGAACTCGTGGGAGACTTTGGAGGATGACCTCGTAAATCGTCGCATCCACCTGCATGTGGGCGCCCCCCTGGTAAACCCGCATCCATCGATCAAGCACATCGAGATACCGCTCTCCCGTATTTTATATTTCATACGACCCGGCCACCCGATATTCGAATTGGAAAATACTACCCTCAATGAAGCGCAGGGGTATCCTTTCATAAAGCTGAAATCGCAGACCTTTCAGGCCTTCTCAGGTGGTTTTGAGTCGACTTCAGAATCTTCCCCCCCTTTTTTCTCGGTGGAGTGCAATGATTTTGGAACCGTCAAACGAATTGTGGAGACAACAGATTCGGTGGGGTCTTGCCTGGAAATGATGCTGAGCGAAGATTTGCGCTCCGGTCGCTTCATGGAAATACCACCGGCGCTGGCAGGCAGCTATCTGTGGGCTGCCGCCTATATCGCCTATTGGGATGACCCGCCGTTGGGGCGCATGGTTCAAAATTTGATTGGTGAACTTCTCAACGTGGCCGGCAATTGGCCGTCTAAGACAGATGATCACAGCGACTAGACAAAAGACCGGTTGCCTAAGGGAACTCCAAGGCAGGCGCCAATGAAGGATGGGTTGGTCAGGGCATTGAGAAGTCTGCCAAGCGAGAGTGGGTACGTCCTACCCCGGAGTCGATGCTGGAAGGGCTGACCGCGCCTCTGCATCCCGGCGCAAAGAAGTATTTTTTGCAACGCCTATTCCAGTTCAGGCCACCCGGCCTTTCTTCTCCACCACATCTTCGGGGCGGTTTTGCAGGATGGTCAGGTCGTAGTCATTGGCTCCGACGTTACCGTAGGCTTCCAGCCCTTCGCTCACGCATTTGGGGCATGCGCCCAGGGGAATTTGAACCAGAAACATCTTCTCGCCCCGTCCGGCGTCGGACTCCAGCGTCACCATCCCCGCGCACTCTTTGCAAAGGGTGACCCGCTCAAACTGCTCTTCGCTTATGCCCGCCTCGTCGTGGAAGAGGGTGCGGCTCTCCGTGTGATGGGATTTATCGCCAAACTCCTTGGCCGCCAGTTCATCCCTGTGTTTGTAGCGCACCACCATCAGCTCGCAGAGTTTCTTGAGGTACTCGCCGGTCTTGTCATCCATGCCTCGCACGCCGGGGTGAAAGTCGGGTTCAACGAGATGGCCCGTGTCCATCCCTGCAAGCGCCATCAATATCCCCGTGTTCACGTAGGGGAGCGCCGATTGCACCGAGTAGCCACCCTCCAGCACCGCGATGTGGGGGTTGAGCTTCCGGGTTATCTCGGCGTACCCCTGGGCGGTGACCGACATGTTGGTGATCGGGTCGGTGAAATGGTTGTCCTGCCCCGCCGAGTTGATTATCAGGTCCGGCTTCCAGTCGTCGAGCACCGGCAGGACGAAGTTGTCCAGCACGTAGTGGTACGCCTCGTCGGTGGAGTTGGGTGGCAGCGGTATGTTCAGCGTGGTTCCATAACCGTTGGGACCGCCAAACTCCGAGGGGAAGCCGCTGCCGGGGTAGAGGGTCCGGCCATCCTGATGGAGCGAGATGAAGAGCGTGTTGGGGTCGTTCCAGTAGATATCCTGGGTGCCGTCGCCGTGGTGGCAGTCGGTGTCCACTATCGCCACGCGCAGGTTACGGTAATGGCGGCGAATGTACTCGATCATCACCGCTTCGATATTGACGATGCAAAAGCCCCTGAGACCCCTGACCACCCTGGTGGCATGGTGTCCGGGCGGGCGCACCAGCGCGAAGCTGGACTCCACCTCGCCATCCATTACTGCTTTGGCCGCGGCTATTGCGCCGCCGGCCGAGACTTGATGGGAGGGGCCGGCGAGGGAGGGTGCGTCGGGAAAGCAGGCGTGGACCCGGTCGAAGTCCTCTTCGGTCGCTAGCAACGGTGCGTATTCGCGTATCCCCTCCACGTCCATCAACCCCTCTTCAAAGATCTGGTCGCGGGTGTACAAGAGCCGCTCTTCCCGCTCGGGATGGGTGGGGCTGATCGACCAGTCGAAGGCTGGGAAGAAGACTATGCCGGTGCGTTTGAGTGCTTTGGGTAATTGCATGGTTATCCTATTTAAACCCGGCCTATTCTTTGACCCGACAAAGGATGGAGGGGCGCACCTTCAGCCGTAGCCTGTGAATGGCCCCGGCGAAGCTGTGACCCTCGACGATCCTGAAGGATTCCGACTCGGTCGCGTCGGTCTGGTACTCCTCCCCAAGCTGATCCGCCCTTGCGGCCAGGGTGGAAAGGGCTGCATCTGCCTCCCGCTCCAGATCTTCCATGGAGAAAGTGCGGTCGATACTCTCCTGAATCCCCGCTTCGGGGATCGTCATTGTACCCGTTGCGGTGTCCGCCACCGCGTTGACCTCAAGGTTCAAACCCGCCACAGCCGCGCCGATGGCGTTGGCCACGTCATAGTTGGCGGGCACGTCGGTCTTGATCCCCAGAGCTTCTGAAAGATAGGGAGAGATCGCCTTGCCCGGCGCTCCCACCACCACCGCCCTCTGGGGCGCTACCTTGTGGTCGTCGAGCATCTCGTGGATCGTGTAGACGGGCCTTGCATTGATATCATTAATGAAAGCGGTGGCGGCGTCGGTGATGAGTTTACAGAGGGAGGCAACTGCGCTTGTGGCGAACTCCTCCACCGTCACTCCCAGCTCGGCGGCGAGGGGTGAGAGGGCTTCGCTGGCAATTTCTTTATTGCCTTCGGTCCTGCCCAGCACTATCAGCGCGTCGGTGGGGGTGGGGTTGGGGCCGCCAAAGGCCGCTGCCGGTCCGTAGCGGTTGGGGCCGACTATGATGCTGCCCTCGTGAACCGTCAAAACCGAGTCGCCCCCGGCGGCGATGGAGCGGTTGTAGAGGGCGCGGATTTGAGTCTTGTATTTGCCGATGGTGGCCCCGTGGGGTTCAATGAGCGGCGCTCCCGATATGAAAATGGCGATATCGGTGGTGGTGCCGCCGATGTCGAAGGATACCGTCTCCTCCTCAAGCTGTTCGGTCGCCAGAACTCCCATGATTGAAGCCGCCGGGCCGGAGAGGGAGGCCTCCGCCGGGTTGTCGAAATGGTCCGCAGACTGTGCGCCGCCATCGGCGCGCAGCAGGTATAGGGGGGCGTCAATGCCCATCCCCCGTACTGTCTGGGCCATCGCATCGACAAAGTTGGATTGAAGTCGCCATACCCCGGCACAGAGATACGCAGTGGCTGCGCGGCGCGGAAAATTCAGCGAACCGCTCAGACGGTGCGCGGCGCACACGTAGTCGAAGTCGTCCCGCGCCAGCGCTGTTATCTTCAGCTCATGGGCTGGGTTTCGCACCGCGAATTTGCCCGCGACGGACACAACTGCAACCCCCTTCAGCCGAAAGGCTTCCAGCTGACGCCGAATGGAGTCGGGGTCCAGGGGGATGAGCTCCTTGCCCCGGTGGTCCATCGCGCCGGTGACGACGCGGCAGAGGGGGTCGTCGGAGAGGAGGTTGGGGTCGATGCCAGGTCCTGCCATGAGGAGCATCCCCACCGGTTCGAGCCGGTCGGTGACGACCGCGTTGGTCACCAGCGTGGTGCTGAGCACTACCCTCGCTATCTCTTGGGGCGCGACCGTTTCAAGCAGTTGGCGTAGCGCTTGGCCGGAGCATTCCTTCAGGTCCGGGGTGGTGGTCACCTTGACCCTGGCGACCACTTTGGCGGTTTGCCGGTCGATGGCGACACCATCGCAGTGGGTGCCCCCCACGTCTACTCCAATTAGAATCGAACTCATCTATGAAGCCTTTCGGGAAGCCTTCCGGGCGAAATGGGGGACCCTGACCGCTGACTGGGGGCAAAGCTCCTGGCAGCAGTAGCAGCGAATGCAAGCTCTCTTGTCAATTTGCGGCGGCTGCTCGTCACTCAGGGCGGCGGCGGGGCACGCTTCAATGCATATCCTGCAGCCATTGCAAAGCGCCTTATCGAAGCGTGGGGCGGGGGAGATTGTGGAGCGCAACAGCCCCTTTACCGCACTGGGGACCAGCTGGAAATCGGTGGGGCTGCCCGGCGCTGGGGCAAAGGTCATCGGCTCGGCCTCGTCACCCACAACTTCTATCTCTGCCGGGTCGAGATATTCGCGCTCGACGGTGAGGCGCACCGTGGGCACCGATTCGGGGGTGAAGCCCGAGAGTCTGCACGCCTCCCAATCCAGCGCAGGCGCGTCCGCGCTCGCCATTATCATATTTCGACGGATCACCTCGCCGCTGCTGGGTCCGGCCCCCTCCATCGCGGCGATGCCGTCCAGCACCGTCAGGCAGGGGTCGAGTATCTTCCATATGTCAATTAAAAGCAGGGCGAAGGCATCGGAATCGCGGCCAACCCTGAAGTGCGCCTTGAGCTTTTTTGTGCCGGGGACGCAGCCGAAGAGGTTTTTGACCCCCAGCGTCAACCCCATCATCGTGTGGGTCTTCCACTTTGGGGCGTTCCAGACGTAACCGGCCTCCAGCGCGTCGCGGGAAAGCTCAATCGCCTTGAAGGTGCGCCCCTTGCGGGTGAGGTTGGGACCGCTTCCGAGGTCGAGAATCTCGACACCGTTGCGCTTGCATACCTCGCCAATGCCACCGGCCCTGGCTACGCGGGCGGCGCTGGCGATTGCCGGGGAGTCGGCGACCACCGGCCTGGCGTTGTGGTCGCGTGCCAGCTGGATGAGCGCTTCTATTATGGCGGGGTGGGTCGTGACCGCTTGCTCGACCGTGTGCGACGCCAGCATGTTCGCTTTTATCATCACCGGCTCGCCCGTGGCGCAGAAGTTACCAGCGCCACCCACCAGCTCAACGGCCCGGTACACTGCCTCGCGGGCCTGGGCGTAGTCGTCACATATCACTCGTGAAACAAGGGGCATCAGAGCTGCCCCATGAATTTGGTTGTCAGTTTCATGTAACCGTTTTGCAGACGTCTGGTCAGGAGGCCGGGTCCGCCCGAGCCGATTTTATCGCCATTGAGCTGGATCAGAGGAAATATCTCGATGACGGAGTTGGTGAGGAATGCCTCATCGCAACCACAGAGGAATTCTCTGTCGAAGTCGGCCTCAAGCAGCTCGATTTCCAACTCGCGGCAGAGTTCGATGATGGTCGCCCGTGCAACTCCAGGCAAGCAGCCCGCGCTGAGCGGCGGGGTGTGCACGATGCCATCTTTGACGGCGAAGATATTGGTGGTGGCCCCCTCGACCAACTTTCCGTCGGTGTTTTCCAGGAGCGGCTCCACGCCTGTAGGGACCCTTGAGAAGGCGAGGGTGGAGGCGAGGTAGGAGGTGGTCTTGTGCGCCTGCAACGGCAACCCGGCTGCGCGTAGCGGCCACTCCAGCGTCTCGCCGGCCACGCCGTCATGTCGCTTGTGCTTGATCCCGGAGGGCAGCGACCTTGTGGTGATCAGAAGGGTTAAAGAGTTCGAGGGGCCGGGGCGCGGACCTTTGGGTGAAACGCCGGAGGTCAACGTGATACGCGCCGCCCCACGCTCATGTCCGTCGGCCTTGGCGAGCTTGGTGATGACTGTCTCGATATCGTCATCGGGCACCCTGATGCCGAGAAAATCAGCGGAGCTGCGCAGCCGTTCCAGATGGGCATCGAGGTCGAAGGGTCGGTAGTTGTAGAGGCCGACCGTCTCAATCAACCCCTCTCCATAGAGAAGTCCGCGATCCGACGCTGATATCAGCGCGACATCTCTTTTTACAAAGCGACCGTTGATATATACCAGACTCATCTGTCCCAGACCCGTCCTTTGCCCGTGAGGGCTTTCACGAAGGATTGCGACTTGGTGATCGTCTCGTCGTACTCACCCTGGGGGTCCGAATCGGCAACGATGCCGCCGCCCACCTGGAAGTAGAGTTTATCACCTTTTTTAACAGCGGTGCGGATCGCGATGTTCAGATCGACCCTGCCGCTAAAATCCATATAACCGATGGAGCCGCAGTAGACCCCCCTGGCGGTTGTCTCCAGCTCATCTATCAGCTCCATCGCCCGTACCTTGGGCGCTCCCGTTATGGAGCCGCCGGGAAAGGAGTTGCGGATGCAATCCATGATTGAGCGCGAGGGGTGGATACTGCCCGCCACCGTGGAGACCAGATGGTGGACGTTGGCGTAGGATTCGATCACCCGGAACTCGGGCACATGCACCGTGTTGTAGTCGCACACCCTGCCCAGATCGTTTCGCTCAAGGTCCACGATCATCACATGTTCGGCGGCGTCCTTTTCGCTCCCGGCCAGCTCTTTCGCAAGCTGTGCGTCCTCTTCCGGGGTGCGCCCCCGTGGTCGTGTGCCCTTGATGGGGCGAGTCTCGATGTAATCGCCGTCGATGAGGAGGTAGCGCTCCGGGGAGTTGGAGAGGACCGCGAAGCCGTCGGGGAAGAGGCAGCCGCCAAAGGGTGCGGGGCTGGCCTGGCGTAGCTTCAGGTAGAACTCCACCGCCGAGCCTGTGTACTCGGTCTCGAACCGCTGAGAGAGGTTGACCTGATACACATCGCCCGCGGCGATATGCTCCTTGGCCTTGCTCACCGCGTCCATGAACTCACCCGGTGTCCGGTTGGGGAGGAGGTCGTAATCCTTGACCGCATCGACATCGTCAGCCGGCTCGGCGGGGGGCGCCTGGCTCCAGAATTCAAGGTGTTTCGCGTCGGTCTCATCGACCCCGGAAGAGAGCGCCAGCTTAGCCTCGCCTATTTTGTGGTCAAAGCAGCAGACACTGTCGTAGAAGCCGAAATACATCAGCGGCATACCCATGTCGTCTTCGGTCGTGCGGGTAATCTTTTCGATCAGCGGAAAGAGATCGTAGGAGAAGTAGCCCACCGCCCCGCCATTGGCCAGGGGGAAGGGAGCTGAATCTTCTACGTTGTACTTTGCGAGGAGGCGGTCCATCAGGGCGAAGGGGTGTTCATTGACGACCTCGCTCCGGCCCTCGCGGGGGTAGTCCAGTCGAATCCCTTCCCCGGTCGCGTGCACAACCAGGAAGGGGTCGCAGCCAACCAAGGACATTTCACCCAGCCGCCCCGGTCCGCCCTCGCCATCGAGCAGAAACGGGTATTTTTCTTTGGAAGCGTGGAGCAGGGCTTTTGCCGGTGTCCAGCCTCCAGTGAGTTCAATTATCTTCATCGGGTAGTTGCTCCCGGTATTTTAGGGTCGGCATTGTAAAGGCCGGTATTTCCGAGGGTGGTGTTTCATATTTGTAGTAGGAGCTCAACTCCTGCCAGGTGAACTTTTCGCGTTTGCATGGTTCGGTTGGCTTGCTCCCCTGTGCAAACGCGGCGAAACTCGTCAACTCGCAATCTTGACCCGCAAGGCCGCCCGACACAAGGTCGATTTCGGCGAAGGTTATCTCGCGGGGCACCGGCCAGGGTTTGGGTGTCCCATTGGCGGAGGAGGCGAGCATGACGTCTACCCAGATGGGGAGCGCGGCGACGCTGCCGGTCATCCCCCTGCCGATCGGCGTGTTGTCGTCGCGTCCCACCCATACGCCAAGCGCCAAGCGGCTGGAAAAGCCGATGAAGGAGGCGTCGCGCTGGTCGTCGGTGGTGCCGGTCTTGCCGCCCACGGGGAAGGGCAGGGCGCGGGCGCGCTTGCCGGTGCCATCCTCGATAACCGATCTCAGCATGTCGGAGGCGACGTAGGCGGTCTCGGGTGATAGCGCACGCCTTGGAGGGGTGGGCTGCTCCCAGATATTTTCGCCGCCGGGGTCGATGACCGCCCTGATCCGGTAGGGTTCGGGTCTCATCCCCCCCGTTGGCAGCGCCGCGTAGGCTGCGGTGATCTGGTACAGGCTCGACGAACCAACGCCCAGGGCGCTCGCCAGCCCCTGGCCCATGCTGCTCTTCATCCCCAGCCGCGTGACCACCGACTCCACCGAGGCCATGCCATATTTCTCCAGCACCTTCACGGCGGGGAGGTTGCGGCTCAGCGCCAGCGCCCTGCGGTAGGTGAGGAGCCCCTTGAACTTCTTGTCGTAGTTCTGCGGCTCCCAGAATTCCCCACGCCTTGCCCCCTGATATTTTGCAGGGGCGTCCAGAACCGTATCTGCCTGGGAAGCGCCATTTTCAAGGGCTGCGATGTAGACGAAGGGCTTGAAGGTGGAGCCCACCTGCCGTAGCGCCTGATAGCTGCGGTCAAAGCTGGACTCCTTCCAGTTCGCGCCGCCCACATGGGCCTGCACCGCGCCGGTTACTGGGTCCATCGCCACAAGCGCGGCCTGGATGGGAGAGTCCTCTTCGTGGAAGCGGGAGTCCACGGACTCGATCCCCTTGGCTACGGCCTTTTCGGCGCTGGATTGCAGCAGGGGGTCCAGCGTCGTGTAGACGTGCAGCCCCCCCTTGTAGGTCTGCTCATGGCCCAACATCTCCACCAGCTCGCGCCTGACCGCTTCCACAAAATAGGGTGCGGCGGCAGGGGGCTTCTCGGCTGGTTTCTCCGGGACCGGCTGGGCGATGGCCTCTGTGGCTTCCTCACCCGTCACCCAGCCCAGCACCAACAGTCTTTTTATGACCGTGTCGCGCCGCGCCTTTGCATACTCCGGATGTCTAAAGGGGTTGTACCTTGAGGGGTTTTTGGGTAATCCGGCCAGCAGGGCGGCGTCGGCCAGGGAGAGTTCCCCGACATCCTTGTCGAAGTAGGCCTTGCTGGCCGCCCCCACTCCGTAGGCGCCGTTGCCCAGATATATCTGGTTCAGGTAGAAGGTCAGTATCTCGTTTTTGGTGTAGAGCTTCTCGATCTGGAAGGCGAGGATCGCCTCGCGTATCTTCCGCTCGATAGTTTTTTCGGGGCTGAGGTAGAGGACCTTTGCCAGCTGCTGGGTTATCGTGGACCCCCCCTGGCGTTTTTCCATCGCTATTATGTCAACGAGCAGCGCTTTGAGGATGCGGCCGACGTTGATGCCGATATGCTCAAAGTAGCGGTGGTCCTCGATAGCCAGGACGGAGCGGATGAGAATCTTGGGCATCTCGTCCAGCTCCACCGGGGTCCGCTTCTCGACCGCGAACTCGGCCAGCACGCTGGAGTCGGCCGCGTAGATGACGGTGGAGGAGGGGGGGCGGTACTGCTCCAGCGCCATCACCTCGGGCAGCCCCTGGCTCAGTACGGTAACCCCGCCGCCTATGGCGCCGATGAGGACCGCCAGCATGAGGACAATCAGGCCGGAGAGGAGCTTCACTCCTTTACCCCGGTTTTCTTGGTATCTGCCCCGTTTTTATTAGCCGCCCCAGCTCTGTTAGCCTTGGAATTACCCTCATAGGCCTCGATGATCTTCTGGACCAGGGGATGGCGCACCACGTCATCGCTGGTGAACCGCTGTATCATGATGCCTTCGATATTTTTGAGCAGGCGACTGGCCTCCACCAGCCCGGAGGTCTTTCCGGTGGGCAGGTCGATCTGGGTGATGTCGCCGGTGATGACCGCCTTGGACTCGAACCCCAACCGGGTGAGAAACATCTTCATCTGCTCGGTGGTGGTGTTCTGCGCCTCATCCAGGATGACGAAGGAGTCGTCCAGCGTGCGCCCGCGCATGAACGCCAGCGGGGCTACCTCGATGGTGCCGGTCTCTATCATCCGGGTGGCTTTTTCCATGCTCATCATGTAGTGGAGCGCGTCGTAGAGGGGCCGCAGATAGGGGTTGACCTTCTCGTACAGGGTGCCGGGGAGGAAGCCAAGCTTCTCGCCCGCCTCGACGGCTGGGCGGGTGAGGATTATGCGCTTCACCTCATTTCGGCTAAGCGCCGCCACCGCCATCGCCATGGCGAGGAAGGTCTTGCCGGTGCCCGCCGGGCCTATGCCCATCACTATGTCGTTATGCCTGATCGCCTCGATGTACTCTTTTTGTGCCGGGCTTTTGGGGGTTATCACCCGCTTGTCCGAGCTGACGTAGACGGAATCGAGAAATATATCCTTTAGCCGCGCTTTCTTGGATTTGCGAAGGATGCGCACCGCGTGGTCCACGTCGGTCTTGTAGAGGGGGTACCCCTCCTGCACCAGTGCATAGAGCTGGGTGAGCACCGCTTTGGCCAGCGCAACCTCATCGGCCTCGCCAAAAAACCGCACAACGGTGCCCCGCGAGGTGAGCGTCACCCCGTCGAGCACTTTGGACAACTCCTTGAAGTGGATCGACTGCTGCCCTGCCAGGATTTGGAAGCTGCGGGTGTCGGAAAATTCGATCTGGTCCAGAGGCTTTTCGCCGCTCATCTATTCAATCCCTTCGCCGATGGCGAATCTACCCGGTAAAATTCAAGCTCTCTTTATCCTTATACCTGCCCTGAAACACATGCCCCACAGTCGAATTACGGCGGTTTGTCTTCTGCGTAAACACACCGTTTAGCTGTCGCATCCCACTCGACAAATTACCCCGTGGCGTCTCCACCACAAGATGATAGTGATTTGTCATCAGGCAAAATGCATGACACACCCAGCCGTAACGCTCCAAAACCCCGGCAAACACCTCAAGAAACAATCTCTTGTCGCCATCGTTATAGTAAATAGCCTGCCTGCCATTGCCCCTCGACGTCACGTGATACAATGCCCCGGGAAACTCAACCCTTAACTGTCTCGCCATTGCATCCCCCCCGGATACCTCCTCACTGCTTAAAATTCAAGAATCAGGACCTGACCCCATCACCTCGCATCACCTCGTAAAATTCACAATTCAAGACCTGACCCCATCACCTCCCTGACCCCCTTAAATAAAGAAGGCTTGGTGACACTACAAGTAAACCTATAAGAAGAAAAAATGGAGCAGCTATTAGAAAATAACTTAATGAAGCTCTTTTTAACGACACACCTTGGTTCTCCCTAATTGACAATAAAGCAAGAGCAATAGTCCAGAAATAACACAGATATCCTACCGCTAGCATAAATTGATTTGACAAAAAATTAATGGGGATAGAAACAAATTGATTTGACAAAAAACTAATGGGGATAGAAATAATTTGGGCGAGAAGCCCTATTACTGCTAAAGACATAAAGGATAGCAATAGAGGTCTAAGTCTTGCTTTACTTGAATGCCTTCTGAGGAGCAAAAAAAGCAAAAACACAAAAGCAAAAAAGGACATATAGGTTATCATTACCTGCACATATGGAGTAGTTAGTACCGAGAGCATACCGTCAAGCATTTTATCTTCAAAGACAACTACAGCTTGCCCCTCTTTAAATAAACTTTTGGCAAATACAACAACAAACCCAATAGTAAATATTATTCTAATATCACGTTCATACTTTTCTATACTTTTAAATAGAATACCAGGTGAAACAACTATAAATTTAATCAATTCTAACATTTATTTGGCCTCTTCATAATAATGCATTTTCTGATTTTCATACGTTGCACCTATGTAATCATTGTAAGTTGGACTTACAACAAATGGAGTCCATTGGTAGAAATACTTAGCCCTGGGATCGTTAATTAGCATTACAGCTGGACCCATATTGTAATGTTTCTTAAAATCCTGACTTATTACCCTAACTGCGCCATAATTATATTCATTATTTCTACTAGGATTATCGCAGTCAGGCTTCCATTCTTGTACCACATCGCGCTCTATACCAACCATCTGTTCAATATCTCCAAGCGGAATACCAGGTTCTAAACCACTTCCTATTTTTGCTGCAATAAAATTTAAAAAACCCAAAAGCCAGTTTT
Organism: Deltaproteobacteria bacterium; assembly: GCA_030591565.1. Lineage (GTDB taxonomy): Bacteria > Desulfobacterota > Deferrisomatia > Deferrisomatales > BM512 > JAUVAU01. The sequence goes on from JAUVAU010000005.1 coordinate 47,028, forward strand.
TAGCAGTGTGATAATCGTACCCTACCGTCACCCAAATTCGCCCTTCAGGATCACCGAATTTAACCGGTCTCCCCCCCGCATACACATACCAATTCGCCCCGTCCCTCGCCGGGTTTACCCTCAAATACCTCCCCGTCTCCGAATCATAATATCTGTGGAAATTGTAGTGCAGCCCTGTCTCCCAGTCCTCATATTGCCCGGGGAAGCGCAGGTTATTGGAGATGTAGATGCCGTCCCCGTCCGGGTCTTCGTCCGCTACCGTCTCCCCGAACGCCTCCGCTGTGGCCGCCCACACTACCCTGCCGGTGTCGTCGCTCAGGTACTTCGGCGTGCCAAGGTGGTCGTTGTGGTACCAGTAGTAGCTCCACGTCAAGCCGTCGTCCGGGTCGGTGTCTTCTTCGGCGCTGGACATGTAGAGCGGGATGGTGGTCCAGAGGCTGCTCGGCTTGTAGCCGTAGACCTTGGTCAGTTCACCCAGCTCGTCCAGCTCGGCCACAAGCCCCTCGTCGGCGTAGGCGTAGTAGGTTGTCACGTCAATGTCGTATCGCATCTTTTTAAGCCGCTGCCCCCCCCCGGTCCTTGCTCACCGGGCTTTAACTGGTAGTCTTAATAGTGTAAAGGCTTTCGGTTGTTAGACAATATCAGATGAAAATCGGGCTGGGAAGGGACGATTATTGGCTGACTTTCGTTTGTTTGCTTGAAGGTGTCGGACGCCTTTGTTATATAAAGCCGGTACATTTTACCTAAACTGGACGATACATGTTCCCGGTAATCCGATTCCGGGTCGCAATTGAGGACTGGTTCCTGCGCGGGACGCAGCTCTGTTATCAAGGAGGCAAAATGGCAGTCATCACTATTTCAAATCAGTTTGGAGCCGGTGGCCCCGAGCTTGGTCGTGAACTCGCAAGTCGTTTGGGCTACGATTATCTGGACAAAGAGATCATCCACAAGGTGGCTCTTGAGGTGAATGTGCCCGATGCGGAAGTTGCCGAGTTTGAAGAGATACACCACAACAAGCTGCGGAGCTTCTTTTCCACTATCTTCGATCTGGATGCCTTGAAGAAAAAAGCCCAGGTGGAGGAGGCGGAAAAAGCGGCGGAAGCCAAGTTTGACGATCGCGACTCGATTCCCTTCCAGTATCATGTGGATGGCTGGATCGACAGCGAGATATACAAGGGGATGATTACCAAGGTGATTAGTGCGCTGGGACAGAAGGGCAACGTCGTCATCGCCGGTCGTGGCGGTCAGCACATCCTCCAGGATTGCGAAGGTACCCTTCACATCAGGCTCGTGGGCAACCTTGAGGACAGGGTAGCCAGGATCGCCAAACACAAGGGACTCTCCAGCACGGATGCCAAAAAATTCGTCACGACCCTTGATTCACGCAGCCGCGACTACCTGAAGTTCTACTTCGACTGCGATCCCGATCAGCCGAGCGTCTATGACCTCGTGCTCAACACCTCGCGCCTGGACATCGATAAGTGCGCGGATGTCGTCGAGGGACTTATCAAGTAAGGCAAGTAAGGCAAATAAGGCTGCGCACTACAAATAATTGAATAAGGGCTGCTACCGGTTAAGGTGGCGGCCCTTTTGTGTGTCTGTATTTGGGGGCTGACGTTTTACGGTCGATATCTGGGGGGTGGCGACTTTAATGGTCGTCGGTGGGATCCTCGGGGGTGGTCGATATCCCGTCGGGCGCTACCAGTTTCGCATTTTTCAACTGTTTGACCTTCTCCACAAAGGATTTGCCGGCCGCTTTGGCTCCTTGCCCGATCTCTTTACCGAGCTCTTTGACGCTCTTGCCGACCTGCTTGCCCGCCTTCACTGGTCCCTTGCCCGCAGCCTTAAATGCCTCTTTTACCTCTTTGCCGGTGGGCAGGATGCTTTGCTGCTCTGTTTCCGGTTTTTCTTCTGCGGACATGGCTGGTGTGCAGGGGGCCAGCAAACAGCTTGCCAGCAGTAATATCGCAAACGTTTTTATGTGTCGCATTTATAGTTCCCCTTCAAGTGAGTTGCAGTTGCCCCCCGATTATAGCAATTTTCCTCTTTTTTTGGGGCAAACTAGTGAAATTCTTAAAAAAAACATCCTGCATGGTGAAAAATTTTGTAAACTTAAGCAAGTGAGGGGTGTTGGCGTACTTTTTTTGACTTTCCCGTTCCCACGGAGGTGGAAATGAAATTGCGCTGGTTGACGCCGATTCTTCTGGTTTCTTGCCTGGTCCCCGCGCTCTCGTTCGCTGCCGGTTCCACCATTTCCGAAGTGGATGGAAAGGCGTGCATGGGCTACGACAAGTCACGGCGGCAGACTGAGGATGAGGCGCTTGACGACGCCCGCAAAAAGGCGCTGGAGAGGGCTGCCGTTTATATCAGCAGCGAATCCACCTACGAAGATATGCTGCTCAAAAAAGATATCTCGTCCGCCTACGCAAAGGGCACCGTGCGCGTCATCGAGGAGTTGGAGAAGCGGTGGTCCGAGGACAAACGGCTCGGCGAGTGTTACACGATACGCATCAGGGCCGAGGTTATCCCAGACGAGCTGGCGCTCAACCGGGCGATATCAAAATCCAGGACTTCACCAATAGATGACGCGAACGCCCCCCTGGTCGTGGAGGCCAGGACCGATAAGGCCAGCTACCGCGAGGGGGAGCATATTCGCGTCTCCATAAGGGGGAACCGCTCTTTTTACGCGAGGCTTGTCTACCGCGACGCCGCCGGGCAACTTATTCAGCTCCTGCCCAACCCCCATCGCAAGGACAATTTTTTTCAGGGCGGCGTCTCCTACCAAATCCCCGATGTTTCCGACAGGTTCAAGCTCAAGGTGGGTACTCCCTTTGGAGACGAGTCGATAACCCTCTACGCCTCGACCTCCAGGTTGGGCGATATCGATCTTAGCGCGCTGGGCTCCGTTTACGCGGTTGTCACCGACGGGGCCAAGGTGGGGAAACGTTCCCGCAACGTGAATGTGGGCAAGGGCACCTCAACCTCGGCGCAGTTTGCTGAAGCCAGCGCCGCGATAAAAACGGGGAGGTAGCCGAAATTGAACCGCCGACCCCGCCTATTGTGCCGATCGCCCCGCGCCATCATCGCGGCAATTGTTATAGCAACGTCGCTACTGGCTCCGTCGGCCTTTGCGCTGCCACGTGTGGGAGACAAGGCCCCGACCTTCAAGTTGCCTTACTATGACGACGCTGGCAGGCGGATCGGCTCCAGGGAGCTGTTCAAGGAGGGGGAGACCCTCGTCTCCTTCTTCGCCGTCTGGTGCAAGCAGTGCGAGGAGGAGATAGCGCTCTTTGGCGAGCTGGAGAAAAAGTATGGCGACAGGGGCTTCAAGGTCGTGTTGATAAGTCTGGACCGGCTGAGCGTCAACCGTCTGGAGCAATACCTTGACGAGACCGGGGGCACCGAACTGACCGTCCTCTCCGACCTGCAGGGCAAGAGCAAGAGTGCCTATGGAGTCAACGTCCTGCCCACCAATCTGCTGGTGGGGGCGGATGGCAGGATAATAGATATCTGGGAAGGCTACCTCCCCGGCAAGCTGGAGTGGCTTAAAGAGAGGGTGGGGCAGTTGACACCCCCGGAGAAAAGGTGATGAAAGGGTTTGGCGTGGCGGTTTTTGCCCTGGCGCTGCTCTTGTGTTCCGCAGCCGGTGCGCAGATGGAGGAGCGCACGGTTACGGTAAAGGGCGAGGCGATGGGTGGCCCCCACTCGACGCTGGCCCAGGTGCGCCGCGCGGCGCTGGATGACGCTCGCACCAGGGCGGTGGAGCAGGTCAGCGGCATTGCGGTCACCGCAGCCAACCTGCTCAGCATGGGGATAGAGCGGGCGCACTTTCTGCAAACACTTGCCCACGGCTATGTCGTGGCTGAAAAAGTGTTAAGCGAGCAGAAAGATTTTGTGGGAGAGGATAGACCGGGCGCCGCCTCGGGCATACGTTACAAGGTTGAGCTGGAAGCCACCGTGGCTGTGCCCCCAAAAGATGCGCAAAGTGTTATCTCTCTTGAGGCAAAGCTGAACCGCGCCAACTTCATTGAGGGAGACCGGGCGCACATAGGTGTCGAGTCCCATTCCAATGGCTACCTCTACATCTTCAACCTCACCGGGGATGACCGGGCGGCGCTGCTCTTCCCCAGCCCCCATCAGAGTGACAACCGGTTGACGCCGGGCAGGATCATCACCGTTCCTCCCATGGATTGCGGGGTCTGCCTTGAGATGGCGACGCTACCGGGAGAAGATGAGACGGTCGAGGCTTTCCTCGTCGTGGCTTTGGCGGAGGAGGCACAGCCGGGTGTGTTGCCAACCGTGGGTGAATACGTTGCGTTGACCGAGCTTTATTCCAGACTCACCAGACTGCCGATACACAAGGGTTATGTGGAGCCGCTGCCCTACGTTGTCAGCGTGAAGAAATGAGTTGCGTGTTGCGACGGGGGAGGGGTTGGAGGGTGACGATGCCAGGGAAAAGATTGGTTGCGATCCTCGCCACGGTCCTCTTTGTGGTTGTGGGGTTTGCCGGTGCCGACAGGGCTGAAGTGGTGCAGTCCTTCGAGTTCTCCAGCGGAACCGGCCTGGTCGATTACCAGCGCGGCTTCGTGGAGGCGACCGCCATCGGCACGGTGGATATGAAGCGTATGGTCAACTCTATCCAGGCCGAAGCCGTGGCGCGGCGCACCGCCCGCCATCTGGCTTATGAGGTGTTGGCCGAGACGGTGGGGCAGGTGAGGGTGGACACCGGGACGATATACCTGGGCTTTACCGCCAGGGCCGATGCCTTGCGGGTGCAGACCCGGGCGGTGATCAAGGGCGCGATGATAGTCAGCGATGAGGTCGAGTGGGTACTCGACCGCCGCACCAAAGAAGAGCTTCCCATGGGCAAGGTCACGCTGCGGCTCTACCTGACCGGTGCGGGGAGCTTGGGAGAGCTGCTGGACCGCCATATCCCGGTGGGCGAGAGCTTCAAGGAGTCCGACCATAATCCGGCCCCGGCTGCTGCGCCTGTAATCACTCCGGTGCCGGCCCCCAAACCAGCCCCGGTTACCAAGCCCGTTGAAATCATTGAAGTGAAGAAGACGGTGCCGAAGAAGGCTGAGCCGGTAAAGGCGGCACCCCCCAAGGCTGCTCCTCCCAAGCCGGAACCCAGGCCCGCCGTTGCACCGGGGCCGGAGTTTAACGTTATCGTCATCGATGTTAGAAACACCGCACCGGGGTACCGACCGGCGCTACGGCCGAGTGTGCTGGCTGCGGATGAGGCCCTTGTTTACGATGCCAAGATGGTGGACCCGGCCAGTGCGATCAGATATGGCTACATCCGCTACGCGAAAAAGGACGAAGAGGTCAACAAGTTTTTCGGTGAGGAGGCCAATCCCCTCGTCATTGAGGCGTATAAGTCTCCCAAACCCGGAATGCTGCGCGTGACGGTGGAGCAGGCCGAGCTGGTGTATGAAGCCGACGCCAATGGCGAGATAAGGCGCAAGGGCAGGGTGGTCCTCCTCCTTGAGTAACATAATTGAATTCAAAGCCCGTAAGTGAGGCTGGCTGATGGAAAAGATCGGTAAATTCGAGTTGCACGCCAAGCTGGGCGAGGGGGGTTTTGGCCGCGTCTGGAAGGCGCTGGACACCGACCTGGGCGTGTGGCGTGCGCTAAAAGAGCCCTTCGACCAGTCTGACGAGATGGAAAAGGAGCTTAAAGAGGCGCGCATCCAGGCGGTTCTCGACCACCCCGGTATCGTGCGCGTGCTCGCCATCGAGCGCATTGACGGTCGCTTTCTCATGGTCATGGAGTTTGCCGACGGGCCAAACCTTCGCCATGTAATCAAAGAGCGGGTTAAAGAGCGCGGCAAGATGGAGGTGGCGGAGGCGGACAATATCCTGCGCGGCATCCTCGAAGCTCTTCAATACGCCCACTCCAAGGGGGTGGCGCACCTTGATCTGAAGCCTGAAAATGTATTTTGCACCACCGATGGCCGCTTCAAGCTGGGTGATTTCGGCCTTGCGCGTATAAGCGACTGCGCCATGTCCACCCTTACCTCCACCCAGGGGACGATCTGCTACATGTCGCCCGAGCAGCTGGACGGCAAGGCGGGGACGATCTCCGACATGTGGGCGCTCGGCGCGATAGCCTACGAGCTTTACGTGGGGAAGTTGGCCCTGCCGGGCAATACCCAGGCGGAGGTGCTGAAAAACCTCGCCATCGGCACGGTGCGGGACTTTGGTGAGGTGCCCGAAGAGCGGCGGGATTTCGTCGCGTCGCTCCTCACCCATAACCCGATGGAGCGGTGTCCCGACGCCCGGACCGCGCTGGCGATGCTTGGCGGGGAACCCTTCGATCCCCTGGCTACCAGGGCCATCGGCGACGAGATGCTCACCGTCGCCATCGGGAAGGACACACCGGCAGGTAAGGTCGATGGAAAGAAGGGTGGAGCACCTCGCAATATGCCGGGAATGTTAGCTGTTATTGCTTCATCAATTGTAATGCTGGCCGTTGTGCTAGGGTCCATCGGCCACGCCACCTGGTACAATATTTTAGAGAACGAGATAGTTGAGGGTTTCTTCCTCGGTTCGGAGGAAGAGATGGATATGGAGCGCCCTGACGCCGAATTTTTCGGGGCGGACCACACCACGAAGATGAAGATGGCCTGGGACTACGCGAGCGGCGAACAGTTTCGCAAAGCGATCGGTGCGTGCCAGGAGATACTTGCTTCCGAGGCTCCCGACGACGTCATGGAGGAGGCGCATTTTTTCAGGGGCAGCGTCCAGGCCAGGTACATGGAGACGCCGCTACACGCGGCCCATTCGCTGCGAACCCAGCTGGATAAGTACCCCGACGGCAAGCTGGCCAACAGGGCGCGGCTGCTGCTGGCCGAGGCCTACATCGAGGTGGGCCGGATAGCCGAGGCGTTATATATTCTCGATGTGGCTGTCAGGGAGGGCGCGGGGGACAACGTGACCTCGGAGGCCCTGGCCCTTCTGGAGATGGCGGAGAACTACCACGTGGCGGCCAGCGGTCTGGGTTCGCTTATCTTTCCCAACAACGGTACCAGCCTTTTCCTGGCCCTGGCTTCCTTTCTGCTGCTCCTCTGCGCGGCGCTCCTCTTCACCGGAAACTTCAAGGTGAGGATGGTGATGGTGTCGGTTGCGCTGCTGTTATTCGCCACCCAGCTTTTCATGAACTCCAGCGCATCCAGGGCAGCCGGGTCGCAGTGGAAGCAGGTGATGGAGAAGATGACCCCCTGAGTGGTGCGATTCCGGGCTGACCATTCCCCTGCGCCAACTGGAATTTGTGTATAAATCCCGATTATTATTGAACGTAGGATGAAAAGTCTGTACTTTCTTTAACAGATGGACGCTGGAGTGGTGCGCCCTGCGTACCGCAGGTATGGAGCGACTTTGAGTCAGAAACAAAATTCAGAAAATTCCGAGAGGTTTCCAAGTTTGCATATACGTGATCTGGTTAGGCCCTTTCCCATTGTGCAAGGCGGCATGGGTGTAGGTATTTCTTTGGCGCCCCTGGCCAACGCCGTATCGAAAGCGGGTGGCTTGGGCACGATATCGAGCGCCGGGCTTGACCGTCTTGTCAGCAAGCGGTTGGGTAGAAAAGTTTCCACCCGCGAAGCTGCGGCCATTGAGACCAGGGACGCCCAGGAGGGTGGCGTGCCCGCCGCGGTGAACATAATGGTGGCCTTGCAGACCACCTATGAGGACTCGGTGCTGGGCGCGATTGATGGTGGCGCAGCCGCCATAGTCTCCGGGGCGGGGATGCCGCTGCGGTTGCCTGAACTGGTCGCCACCCACCCCGATGGGGATAAGACGGCGCTGATACCGATCGTTAGCTCGGGCAGGGCGCTAAGGCTGCTCTGCAAGAAATGGCAGCGTGCGGGAAGATTGCCGGACGCCGCTGTTGTGGAAGGGCCCCTTGCCGGCGGACATCTGGGATGGAGGACCGCCGAGGAGGTGGAAGCCCCCGCCTCGAAGCTGGAAAACATCCTTGCAGAGTGTCTGGAAGTGGCGAAGTCCTTTGGCTCTTTCCCCCTTATCGCCGCCGGTGGCATCTTCGACCGCGACGATATCTCCAGGATGCTTGAGCTGGGCGCCGCTGGCGTTCAGATGGGCACGCGCTTTCTCGCAACCAAGGAGAGCAGCGCTTCCGATACCTTCAAACAGGCCGTGGTCGATTGCAAGGAAGAAGACATCGAGGTGGCGATAAGCCCTGGTAGCCCCTGCGGACTACCTTTCCGTATCCTCAAGGGTTCGCCGATGTTCATTGAGACCCTGAAGGGCGCGCGCAAGGCTCTTTGCAGGAAGGGTTATGTGCTCTTGAACGGCAAGTGCCTTGGCAATGAAGACCCCGCGAAGTTCTTCTGCATCTGCGACGGGCTCTTCAGCGCGGCGGGCGCCGGCGTCGAGGGCGAAGACGCCGACCTCTTCACCGTGGGAGCGCTGGCAGGCATGGTGGACAAGATCATGTCCGTGGGCGACCTGATGAAGGAGCTTTGCGGTAAGGTCACGCCCCAGACCTCCTGAGCGCAGCCTTTGAGCCGCTGGGTTTTCAATAAATATTGAGATGACGATATCCTGAAGTTGCCCACACGTGATGGGCAACTTTTTGTTTTTGCAGGGTGCTACCCCAGTAGCTTGACCAGCTCCTCCACCTTGGGGACTTTCCCCGCCACCTTGATCTCGCCATCGATAACCAGCGCAGGTGTGATAGTAGCGCCACGTTTCATTATCTCCGTGAGGTCCTGAATCTTTACCACCTCGACCTCGACGCCAGCCTTCTCGACCGCTTCAGTAACCGCCGCATATAGCTTGTTGCACTTCATGCAGCCGGTTCCCAGTATCTCTATCTTCATTTTGTTTTTTCCCTCAGATGTAGAAGTTGTTATAGGCGATGTATACCCCGACCAGCGCGATGGTCACGCCCGCGACCCGCTTCAGTATCAGGTTGGTCTTCTGGTAGGACTCGGAGGCCAGCAACCCCTTGACCAGACCGACAGATGAGCCTGCCACGATGATGAGGATGCAATGGCCCACCGCGTAGGTCCAGAGGAGCCCTAGCCCGTAACCTATATTGGCTTTCGAGGCGATGAAAGTCAGCACTACGACCAAAATGGGGGCCGCACAGGGAGCCGATACAAAGCCGAAGAGCAATCCCAGCCCAAAGGCGCCGATGATGCCGGAATGTTTGGGCCGGTAGGCTGCCAGCCATGCCGGTATTGTAAATGACCACAGGTCCCACAGGTGTGCCGCCATGAGCAGGCAGACGAGCACGATGATCAGGGGCCAGAATTGCCCCACATCGCCGAAGAGCTTCCCGAGCATCACCGCCACCAGCCCCATGCCGGTGAAAGTGACGGCGAGGCCTGCGACGAAGGCGAAGGAAAAGCCCAGGCTGCGCCGCCAGCCCCCGACACCTTCATACCCGCCGACAAAGCCGATAACGAGCGGAATCATCGCCAACACGCAGGGGTTGGCTGCGGTGAGAACCCCGCCGATAAAGACCACCGCAAAGGCCAGCCAGGGGCTCGTGTCGATATAGAGCTGGGCGTTGCCCAGGAATCCTTCCAGCCCGATCATTGTGGCATCGCTCCCGTTATCTGAAGTTCGGGGAAAAATGTGCCGAATATCATGCCAGCCGTCGCCGATAATATGATGACATATGCGACGAAGGCCAACGTCTTCTTCGTCCCCAAAACACTGCGGATAACCAGCATATTAGGCAAGGATAGCGCCGGACCCGCCAGCAGCAACGACAGCGCCGGACCGCTCCCCATGCCGCTGCCGAGAAGCCCTTGAAGGATCGGCACCTCGGTCAGCGTGGCGAAGTACATGAGCGCGCCGGCGAACGATGCAAAGAGGTTGGCCCCAAGCGAGTTGCCACCCACCAGCTCGGCCACCCAGCTGCCGGGAATCAGCCCCGCATCCCGACCCGGCATGCCGAGCAGTAACCCCGCCACCAACACACCCACGAAGAGCAGCGGCAATATCTGCTTGGCAAACCCCCAGGTCGCGTCCAGCCATTCCTCACACTCATCTTTGCTAAACCATGCCCACACCATGCCCAGCGTCGCCAGCAGCGCCGCCCCGGCCACGTACCATTTTACGCTGAAGATCGCCATCGCCCAGCCCACTGGCTCGGCGGGCTTGCCCCACGCGCCGAAGACGAGGACGGCCACCATTGCGGCCAGGTAGACGCTATTCTTCCACAGCGGTCTGGATGGGGGGTCTTCAGGCATCTCCGCGAAGGCGCTCTGGCGCTCCTCTTCTTCTTTACGGAAGGTGAACGCCATGAGAAGCCCGATGGCGATGGCGAAGATTATCGCCCCCACAGCCCTCGCGATGCCCAACTCCGGCCCAAGAACCTTGGCGGTCAGGACAATTGCCAGAATATTAATTGCCGGTCCCGAATAGAGGAACGCCGTGGCGGGACCGATACCCGCGCCCCGTCCATATATCCCGGCAAAAAGCGGCAGCACTGTACAGGAGCAGACCGCCAGCACCGTGCCGGAGACCGAGGCCACCGAGTAGGCGACCACGCGGCTGGCCTTGGAGCCGAGGTATTTGAGTACAGCGGACTGGCTGATGAAGACCCCGATGGCGCCGGCGATGAAGAAGGCGGGGATCAGGCAGGTGAGCACGTGCTTTTGTGCGTAGTCCTGGAGCATGAGGAATGCTTCAAGAATTGCACCCTGCACACGCGCCGCTTCCACCGGCACGTAATAGGCCGCAAGGAAAACGGAGATTATGAGGAGGGCTTTTTTGCGTTCAGACATCTGTATTCACGCTCCTAGAAATCGGCCCAACCAAGGTCCTCAATCCTGTCGCGTAGCGCGCCTGCATCCATAAGCCCCACATACCGGGAGACCGCTTCACCTTTGTCATCCAGGAAGATGAGGGTAGGGATCATGAAGATTTTATAACTCGCCGTGAGCGGTGATTCTTTAATTACGTGGACAAAGCCAAAGTCCACCTTGTCCACGCACGCCCCACGTACTTCTTCAATGGCGGCAGCCTGGTTGATGCACTGGGTGCACTGACTCTTGCCGAAATCGACCACCATCGGTCGGCCTGAGGTTTTGATCTCCGCAACAAGCCGGTTGTCACCGCCAGCCGTGGCATTGTTTGCCGACGCCAGCGGTACGAGCAGTGAAAGCGCGAGGGTGAAAATCAGAAAACGGTAACGCATAGCCCCTCCAAAGATAACTAAATAGTTATGTGATATGGTAAAAAAAGTAGCTGTTAAGCAGCCCCGCTGCGCTCTCTTTTTTCCCGTTCGACCATCTGCTGGGCAAGTTCAAGAATCTCGTAGACTCGCGTGTCCTTGACCCAGTAAAAGGTCATGGTCCCCTCCTGGCGTGAGTCAAGTATGCCTGCTTTCATCAGCTTTGCCAGATGCTTACTGGTGTTTGGCTGGGAACCCTTGACGGCTGGGAAAATGCGGCAGACGCACTCTTCGCCGCGACGGAGGATATCCAGAATCTCGATGCGGGTGGGGTACGCCAACGCTTTTAGTATCTCGGATTGATTTATTGATTCCACGGTTTGCCACCTCCTTAACATAACCAGATGGTAATGAATGCGCGGGGAGTTGTCAAGGGGGTCTTATTGAAGGGGGAGAGTATGGCTAAAAGAAAAGGGACGACCCGTAGAGGGTTGTCCCTTTGCTCGTTGAGAGTATAGATCTTGGGTCTACAGCAGTTCTTTGACGCAGCCGACGATATTGTCCACGGTGAAGCCGAACTTCTCGCCCAGTACGTCGCCGGGTGCGCTTGCGCCAAATCGGTCGATGCCGATTGTTTTTCCGCCCAGTCCCACGTAGCGTTCCCAGCCAAGGGTCACGCCTGCTTCCACCGAGACCCTGGCGGTTATAGCCGGGGGCAGCACTTTGTTCCTGTACGCTGCACTTTGTGTTTCAAAGAGATCCCAGGAGGCGAGGTTGACCACGCGGGTGGGTGTGCCCGCCGCTTCCAGTCTGTCCGCCGCTTTCATGACCAGATGAATCTCAGAGCCGGATGAGAGGAGGATCGCCTCGGGTGTTCCTCCCCTGGCTTCGCGCAGGATGTAGCCGCCCTTTGCGATATCGGCTGCGGGCGCATGGGAATTGCGGTCCAGGGTGGGCAGGTTCTGTCGGCTCAGTATGAGCATCGTCGGCCCGCTTTTATTCTCAAGGGCCAAACCCCACGCCTGTGCGGTCTCATTGGCGTCCGCAGGGCGAATGATGGAGAGGTTGGGCATGGCGCGCAGGCTGGAGAGATGCTCCACCGGCTGGTGGGTCGGGCCATCTTCACCAAGGTATACCGAATCGTGGGTCATGACGTATATGGCGGGAATACCCATAAGCGCCGCCAGGCGGATGGCGGGGCGCATGTAGTCGGTGAAGACAAAGAAGGTGGCGCAGTAGGGGCGCACGCCGCCGTGATTTACCATGCCGTTGACCACGCTGCCCATTGCGTGTTCGCGCACGCCGAAGCGCAGGTTGCGGCCACCGTAGTTACCGGCTTCATAGTCGGATTCGCCGTTGATGATCGTGTTGTTGCTTGGCGCGAGATCGGCGGAGCCGCCGATCAGCTCCGGCAGCTTGTGGGCGATTGCGTTGATAACCTTGCCGCTGGCTGCGCGGCTCGCGATGCCCTTTGCGTCGGTCTCGAATTCCGGCAGCTCGTCGCGCCAGCCATCGGGTAGTTCGCCGCTGAAACGGCGCTCGAACTCCCCGGCCAGTTCAGGATGCGCCCTGCGGTAACGCTCGAAAGTAGCCAGCCATTCTTCCCTTGCAATCGCCCCTTTACTTGCGTGGGCGGTGAAGGGGGCTGTAGCGCCCTCGGGGACGAGGAAGGTCTCGTCAACGGGCCAGCCGAGGTTCTCCTTGGAGGCGACTACCTCATCGGGTCCAAGGGGTGAGCCGTGGGCGCCGGAGGTATCCTGCTTGGCGGGGCTGCCAAAACCTATGTGGGTGCGTACCATGACAAGCGAAGGCTTGTCTGTGACTGCGCATGCTCTTTCCAGCGCCGCTGAGACCCTCTCCACGTTATTTCCATAAGGCACCGAGGCCACATGCCAGCCGTAGGCCTCGAAACGCTTGCCCACATCCTCGGAGAAAGCCAGATCGGTACCGCCCTCGATGGTTATGTGGTTGTCATCATAGAGGACGATCAACTTGCCAAGCCCCAGATGACCCGCCATAGAGGCAGCCTCTGCGCTCACGCCCTCCATGAAGCAGCCGTCACCTGCGATTGCGTAGGTGTAATGGTCCACCACTTCGCAATCGGGCTTATTGAACCTTGCAGCCAAAGAACGCTCGGTCATCGCCATGCCGACAGCGGCGGCTATACCCTGGCCCAGCGGCCCGGTGGTTGTCTCCACGCCGGGGGTGTGGCCGTATTCAGGGTGGCCGGGGGTGGCTGAATCCCACTGTCTGAAGTTTTTGAGATCGTCCAGCGAGAGGTCGTAACCGCTTAGATGGAGCAGGGCGTATATGAGCATGGAGCCGTGACCGGCGGAGAGCACAAAGCGGTCGCGGTCGGGCCAGTCAGGATTTTTGGGGTCGAATTTCAGGTGCCTGGTCCAGAGGGTGTAAGCCATCGACGCCGCGCCCATGGGCATACCGGGGTGGCCGCTCTTGGCTTTTTCCACCGCGTCGACCGCGAGGAAACGAAGGGTGTTGATAGAAAGTTGGGGGTCCATCGTGGACATGTATCGCTCCTGACGAGTCGGTTATTTTGAAATGCGGGGAAAGAGGCCTGATTTTGCACCATCAATAGGCGGGTTGTCCAGCCGACTTGAGCACCGGGCAAACTTTTGTGGTTGGCGGGTTTGTAGGGTTGTGTGGAAGCATTTGCTGTAAGATAGCTGAGGACTCTACACTTGGGCCTCCTTGCTTTGGTGTAAGTAAGGGATAATATTCTCCTTAGAGTGGACATCCTCCAGGTGGCCGCACGGCGGTCGGAGTATTTTGGGGCGTTACGACGTGGAAAACGATTTCACCATCAAGGATAGTTATTATCAGTGGACCGGCTACGTGGTCGGCTTCATGGAGCGCGTGCTGCGCCTCAATGTGAAGCTCCACGCCAGCGAGGCTGAGTTGGCCGCTGCCGACATCATCCTCTTCAACCACTTCGCCCGCTTCGAGACCTTCATCCCTCCCTACCTCATATATAAATCCACAGGCTGCATGACGCGCTCGGTGGCGTCCCCGGAGCTTTTTGACGGCCCCGACGCTACGGCGGCGCTCTTGCGAGGCCTGGGCGCGGTGCCAGCCGACCATCCACATCTGCTGCCCTTCCTCGCCGGTGAGATTGTGCGGGGTCGCAAGGTCGTCTTCTTCCCCGAGGGGGGGATGGTCAAGGACCGGCGCGTGCTGGACCGCAAGGGTGAGTACAGTGTTTATTCGCGTAGCGCGGAGGAGCGGCGCAAACACCACACCGGCGCGGCGTTTCTCACCCACGGGCTTGAGTTTTTCAAGGAGGCGATACGCAAGGCCAGGGAGCGCGGCGACGAGGCGCGGCTAAATGGCTGGGCAAGTATGTGCGGCGAGGATGGGCGCGAGCTGCTGGACGCTTTTGCTCAGCGCACCATCTCACTGGTGCCCGCCAACATAACCTTTTACCCCATCAGGGTTGACCCCAACCTGCTCGAACAGGCGATCTCGATGGTGGCGGGCAAGCTGGACCCCAGGCTGGCCGAAGAGCTGCGCATTGAGGGCAACATCCTCCTCAAAGACACCGATATGGATATCCGGCTGGGCGAGCGATTGTCCGCCACCGAGTCGATAGGGACTCTGGACAAGCTCTTCATCGGCAGGTGGCTCAACCGGGCCGAGAGCCTGGACGATATCTTTGAGCCCAATATCGAAACCGGCTCGACGATGGAGACGATGTACGCCAAGGCGCTGAAAAAGGCCTCCTATCGTCTGCGCGACACTTACATGCATGAGATATACACCTCGGTGAGCGTGAACCTGAGCCACATCATCTCGGCGGTCATCTTTCGCCTGTTGGATTGCGGCGTGCGCAAGCTGCCACGGGAAAAGTTCTTCAGGCTCGTCTACCTGACGCTCAAGAATGCCCAGGAGTTTACCCAGCTGCCCCTGCACCGAAGCGCTGTGGACCCCGACTACTACAGCGGGGTGCTGCGCGGCGAGGGCAGGGAGGTTGGTGATTTTTTCGAGTCGGTGGGCAAGTTGGGGCTGGTGGAGGTGGGCGAGGAGATTGTCTTTACCGATGCGCTGTGTCAGGAGCGAGCGTTCGACCGGATAAGGCTGGAAAACCCGATTGCGGTATACGATAACGAGATGCGCCCCCTGGGTGAGATTACCAAGGCGCTGGACAAGGCGTTCGAGGATGAGCCGGGGATCAAGCCTAAGACCCTGGCTGAGTTGAAGTTCCACGACGAGATTGAGGCTTTTGACTTCGATACGTATATCTATGACAAGCCGGAGTATGCGGAGATCAACTCGCAGCAGACGATAACCGAGGACGCACGACCCTTCCTCATGATGTCGAAAAAGTCCACCAAGATGGGCAAGAAGGGGGTGCTGCTCATACATGGCTTCACCGCTTCCCCAGCCGAGATGCGCCCCCTTGGCGAGGTGCTGGCGGCCAAGGGGTACACGGTGATGGGGGTGAGGCTGAAGGGGCACGCTACCTCGCCCTGGGATTTGCGGGACCATGGCTGGGAGGATTGGGTCGAGTCGGTGCGCCGTGGCAGGGAGATACTTGACCTTGTCTGCGAGCGCGTGGCAGTGGTGGGTTTTTCCATGGGCGGCTTGTTGGGACTGCACCATGCGGCGACCAGGGATGACTCGCTGGAGGGGATCGTCTCCGTCTCGGCCCCTCTGGCGCTAAAGGATAGGGCGATGATGGCGGTGCCTCTGCTCCACGGTGTGAACAGGCTGGTGGGTGCGGTGTCCACCCTGGACGGGGTCAAACCCTTCCATGAATCCGAGCCGGAGCATCCCAGGATCAACTACAGGCACATGCCGATCCGCGCACTCTATCAACTGGATCGTTTCATTTCCGAGACCGAGGATGTGCTTGGCGACGTGGCCTGCGAGGTGCTGGTGCTCCAGGGTACGGGGGATCCCACCGTGGAGCCAAAGAGCGCCGACAAGATATATGAGAAGCTGGGGACGGAGAAGAAGACGCTGGTAAAGATACCCACCGAGCGCCACGGGATACTTTATGAGGATGTGGGTGGTGTGGTCGATCTCGTGACAGGTTTTATCGACAGGGTGCTGAAGGATTAACGAATGAAGGGTTTATAAATGAAGATCAGGGCCACCATCGGCGCGGTTCGGCTGCGGGGTGAGTTATACGACGGTCCCGCTGCACGTGCGCTGGCGATGCTGCTGCCGGTAAAGGTGAAGGTGACGCGCTGGGGCGAGGAATACTATGGAACGATTTTGCCGCCCCTGGGGGAGTTCACCACCGAGATGCGCGAAGAGATGGCCGTGGGCGATCTGGCCTATTGGGAGCCGGGGGATGCGCTCTGTCTTTTTTTCGGACCGACACCGGCTAGTATAGATGGGGAGCCAAGGGCGGCTTCGCCTGTCCATCTGCTGGGTAATGTGGTGGGTGACTGGGAAAAGGTCACTCTTCTGGGCCAGGAGAGCTATCTTGAACTGGATGAAGAGGAGTAGCGGACTATGCAGCTGAGCGACTTCGTGAACGTAGCTGGCGCAACCGACCCGCTGCTGGCGGCGGGGATAATGATGTTGTGGGGGGTCTGCTGCGCTACCATGGCCGAGAGGCTGGGTGCGCCCCGGGTGACCGGCTATCTGGTTGCGGGCATCGCGATGGCCCCCTCGGTCAATGGAGGCATTACAAGTGGGTTTCTCGACTTGGTGCCGGGGTATCTGGATGAATGCGCCCTGGGCATAATCTCCTTCGCCATAGGTGGAACCCTGAATCTGGGCCGCATAAGGAAATTGGGCAGACATATAGCCTGGATAACCCTCTTCCAGGGTACCGGCGCCTTCCTTCTCACCACCATGGTCATCTCTCTATTCTTCGCCATAACCATGGACGCTACACCCAAAGAGTGGATGAGCGTCTATCTGCCGGTGGCGCTGCTTGTGGGCGCGATATCGGCTGCGACCGCCCCGGCGGCGACGATGGCGATAATACATGAGTGCGGCGCGAAGGGTGCATTTACCACCATCCTTTTGGGTGTCGTGGCCCTTGACGATGCGCTCTCCATCATCT
The DNA here is from genome assembly GCA_030591565.1 of Deltaproteobacteria bacterium. Classification (GTDB taxonomy): domain Bacteria; phylum Desulfobacterota; class Deferrisomatia; order Deferrisomatales; family BM512; genus JAUVAU01. The sequence continues at coordinate 64,217 of JAUVAU010000005.1, forward strand.
TCTTCTCCCTGCTCCTCGGCATGGTCAAGATATTCGTACATGGACAATCCTTCTCCTGGGAGGGTGCGGTCATTCAGCCCTTCATTCATGTGGTTATATCGGTGGCGATAGGGCTTGTAGTCGGCGTGCTCCTGCACTTTTTGATGAGGATAAAGCACAACCGCGAGATTCACCTGGCCATGTCGCTTGGCGCGACCTTCATCGCCCTGGGGCTGGCCGTCCTCCTGGATGGTTCGCTGCTTCTCGCCTGCATGGCGCTGGGTTTTTACACGACCAGCTTCGTAAAGAACTCGGAGCAGCTGTTCGACAGTGTGGAACGCGCTGAAGAGGCGGTCTTTGCGCTCTTTTTCGTCCACGCGGGGATGTACTTCGATCTGGCTCACCTGGCGGAGGCGGGTGCGCTGGCGCTGGTGATAATGTTGGGACGGTTCTCCGGCAAGTTGAGTGGTTCATGGTTGGGGGCTACGGTTTCGGGTGCTCCCGCCCCGGTGCGGCGCTATCTGGGGATGGGGCTTTTGCCCAAAGCCGGTGTGACGGTGGGGCTGGTGATGATAGCCAGGGGTATATTCGAGGGCAATCCCGTGGCGGATATCATGGTCAGCGCGGTGCTGACTTCAGTGGTGCTAAATGAGCTGATAGCTCCGTTCATGGTGCGCTACGCTCTTGCAAAAGCGAACGAAGCAGGTAGTTGCAATGGCTTGGAAGAGCAAACAGAGGCATGACGACGCACGCCTCCTGCACGAAACCAGCGTCACCACCAGCGCTCAATCGCTAGCCGTATTGTTCATACTGTCGTCGCTCAATCGCTTGATGGGTTCCTTGGGTTCGCACAGGATGCTGTGTCGGGGGCCGACGCACGCCTCTCGTCCAAATACTGCGTCGGGCGACTGCGCCGGAAAATGCTAAAGTTAAAATTACCCAAATTGGGGCAATTTCGGTGTAAATCAGCCCAATTTACTGTGTTTTCATCTTCACTTTGGTTTTTTTCCTCAGGACAAGGAACTCTTCGACCACCTCGCCCACCCCAACCATTGCTTCCTCCGATTCGGGGGGCAGCGACGCGGCTTTGTCCAGTTTCGCCATGATCTCCTTGGCCTCCTCCTCCCCTGGTTTTTTGAAAAAGCCCCAGGCGCTCTTGCCCAGCGCATTCCTGACAAGCTCGATTGCCTTGGTGGTTTCGCCATCGGAGAGGATGAACCCCGCCTTGGCGATCATCGCCATGGGCAGGTTGGGGTCAAGCTCAAGCGCCTTGTCCACCGACCCTCCAGCGGATTTGAAGTCCTCTTCCGTCATTTTTTTCAAAGAGAGGAGGATCATGGCGCGAAGCACGTGGGCATCGGGGAAGTTGGGATCATCCTTGATGACCTTATTGATTTTTTTGAGGCCCTTGGTGGCGCGGCCACGCTGGGTGAGCTTGAGGGAGATGGCGAACCCGCGCGTTTGGGGTTTGGCGGCGTGGTAGCGGGTGGGGGCGGTCTCCTCGGAGACCTCTTCCTTGAAGATTCCCAACCCCTTTTCAACCTCTTTGGTAAAGGTCGGCTCGAAGGAGGTGGGTGCGCCCGCGGTGAAGTAGAGCTGCTCAAGCCCGGCGTTGAGCAGGGCGATGGAGGGCAGTGCTTTAATCGACCAGGCGCTGAAAGTGGCAAGCCCCGCGTCCAGCGCCACGGTGTAGTTTATTTCAACCTTGGTGAGGTAATCGGCGAGGGTCGTGGCGAAGCCGGCCGGGGGCTCTTCCGATTCCGCGTTGATCGCTATGATATCGAAACCCTTGTCGCCATACTTTTCTTTTGTCTTTGCCAGGATGGAGAGGACCTTCTCGGACTTGGGACTCCAGGTGGCGAAGAAGACAACGGCGGTGAGGGTTTGGCCCTTGCGCGATTGCAGGTCGAAGGTCTCCCCGGTGGTTGTCGTCAGCGCGAACGTGGGAACCTTCTCAAGCGGGGGTTGCTCCTCGACCTTCGCCTCCGGTGCGGTTGCCTCTGCGGCAGTGGCCTTGGGCGCTTCAGGTGATTTTTCTCCAGTAGCTGCGGCTAAAACCGGAGCGGTGGAAACGCACACGAGAAGGCAGGATAAAACAGACCATGAAACTATGGATTTGCGCATAAAAAGCACCTTTTAGCCGAGTTTTATGTTCAAGTATGAAAAAGGTCAACTTTGGCATCGTAACGGCATTTGTTTACCTAGTTCCAGCATTATCTTGAGCCTTTGATGTGAGGAACCTTTATCAGGTAACATACCCAGGACAGCTTAGCTTTCTTTTCTGTGTATCTTCTGAGTGTTGCCGGTGATTGGAAAAAAATTGCCGAAACCATTTTGCAGCGGGTGTTCAGGGGGTAAAAAACTTGACCCCGACGACGTTGCCCGCGTATGTTTTGCGGCGTAAAACCGGTATCGAATATGGAAAGGCGGATGATGAGCGGTAGCGACAGTGTAAAGACCGTGGTCGTGATAGGCGGGGGACTCTCCGGCCTGTCGGCTGCGAATGCGATAAACGAGACGGCAAACAGGGTCGGTTTCCCGATCAGGACGATCCTTCTGGAGCGCGATAGCTGGCTGGGCGGCAAGATTCGCTCGGTCGAGGGTGACGGCTATCTGTGCGAAACCGGCCCCAACGGTTTCCTGGACAACAAGCCCTCAACCATGGCTCTGGTCAACCGGCTGGGCGTGGCGGAGCGGCTCTACAAATCCGACGACAATGCGCGTAAGCGCTACGTCTTCAGTGATGGAAAACTCCAGCGCATCCCCGAAGACCCCCTGAGCTTTCTGACCAGCGAGCTGATCTCAATACGCGGAAAACTCAGGCTGGGCATGGAGTTTCTCCTTCCCCAGGGCGACCCAAACAAGGACGAGAGCGTTGCCGAGTTCGTCACCAGGCGGCTTGGAGCCGAGGCGCTGGATAAGCTGATCGACCCCATGAGCGCGGGCATCTACGCTGGCGATCCCAACGTGATGAGCCTCAAAAGCTGCTTCCCCAAGGTGGCGATGATCGAGCAGCAGTTTGGCGGACTCCTTCGCGGCATGCTTGAGATGCAGAAGATGGCCAAGGCCAGAGGGGTCGAGGGACCCCAGAACGCGGGACCGAGCGGTGTGCTGTGGAGCTTCAAGAAGGGCACAGGGGAGATCTGCGACATCCTGGCTGATCGGATCGGCAAAGAGAACGTCCGCTCCGGCGTCGAGGCGACCTCATTGACGCGAACTGAAAGTGGCTGGACGGTGGAGTGCTCCGATGGTGAAAAGATTGAAGCCGCCTCGGTCGTGATGGCGACGCCCGCCTACGATGGGGCGAAGCTCCTTCAACCCCACGCCAAAACGGCCTCGGCGATTATGGAAAACATCCCTTACGTGCCCACGGCAATGGCTTGTCTGGGCTATGAGAGGGGAGATATAGAACATCCCCTGGATGGGTTCGGTTTCCTCATCCCCGGCAAAGAGGGTCGCAAGATTCTCGGCTCGCTGTGGAGCTCTTCGATCTTCCCCAACCGCGCGCCGGAGGGCAAGGTGATGTTCACGCTGATAATCGGCGGAGCGCGCAGCCCCGAGCTGGTCCATCTGGACGATGAGGCGCTTATGGGTGTCTGTTGCGACGAGATGGATATAACCCTCGGCATCAAGGCCATGCCCACCTTTAATAAGATCACGCGCTGGGACCGCGCCATTCCCCAGTATGTGGTCGGGCATGGCGCAAGGGTGGCGCAGGTGGAGGCCGAGCTAAAGGAGGTCGGCGCCATACATCTCGGCGGCAACGCCTATTACGGAATTGGAATCAACGATTGTACGGCCAGGGCGGATACGCTGGCTCCCGAGGTGCTGCGAGGGCTGGGGGTTGAAGTGGTGGAACCCGAACAGGGCCGTAGACCAGATACAACGACTTAAATCTCTGAGGGTTGTATTCCCCGCCGCTTGCGGCGTAGTCTGGCTGGATGAGCGAATACATACATAAAAGTCACAACGTTACGGTGCTGTTGTATCACCTTGTTTTGCCAGCCAAATATAGGC
>JAUVAU010000024.1 GCA_030591565.1 Deltaproteobacteria bacterium
ACCGCACCATGACACTTGAAACTCTTGTCCACCGGAGGCAATAGATGATATCGCGTAGCAGCAAGCAAGGTGCAGTGCTGGTGGCCGGAATGCTGGTCCTGGCGATCCTGTCGCTCCTGGGAGCGGCAAGCCTCCTGACCGCCTCCATCGACGCACGCATGGTCAGCAACCAGCGCGGCTCCAAGCAGGCGTTCTACGCTGCCGAGGCGGCGCTGAATATTGGAATTGACGAACTTCTGCAATTCTTCAGGGACAAGAGCAACCATTCCGCCTTCGCCCCCGACGGCTCGACCCCCACCCCGGCAGAGCCCATTGACGGGACCGATTTCAACGGCTTTGCGATCAGCTACCGCATTGAGCTGCTGCCCGACCAGGACGCCGCCGGGGAGACCACCGCCGTACCGCAGGACTTGCCGACCCCGGAAAACGCCCAATCAATTCAAAATACCGTCTACGACTACAAAATAACAGGCATCGCCGACCACACGACTTTAAACGACCACGAGGAGATCAGCGAGGTGGTCCGAATCCTCGAACGCCCCTTGAGCCGCTACCTCGCCTTTTACGAGGACGACATGAGCTGGCGTCCCCGGGGCGCAGCGCTCACGATCAACGGCGGTCGCCTCCACACCAATGGGGACATGTACTTCGGCCCTGCCAACAACATGACCATGCTGCTCACCAACTCATCCCCCGTCGGCATCAACGCCGGTGGAATGATCTATCATGGCGAGGCCCTCGACGAGGGCGGCGGCACTACAGCGGGCGCTTCGATCTTTATCGACAAAGACCAGAGTGCAGGCATAACAGCGCCCCTCCCGCTCCTTCAGGACCACGCCGCCACAGGCGCCCCGATCGGACCCACCAACCATGCGGCAACGGAGCAAGACTACCTGCCATCGGGTCCTGCTTTAAAAGTCTTTGACTCACTCGTACACGCCGGAGTCGATCGAATAGTACCCGACACCACCCGTGCCGACTTGCAGATCGGCGACCGTTACCAGGAATTATGCGACGGCACTCTCGGCGCGGCTCTCCCCTACGATACACTCTACATCTCGGGCAACGGCCTGGCCCTGAGCATCTACGCCAAACTCGCGGGCAATATCCTGGGGGCTCCCGTGACCGGCCTCATCCAGAATATCGAAACCTCCGGTGGCGTAACCGCCCTGGTCAATTCATGGGGGAGCGCAAGGACAAACTCCAATGGTTTAACCGCCTTCACTGCGACCCCCCCCGTGGGTACGATAGTGTACGAGGGTGTCCTTGAAGACCCTGACCCACGCGATGGAGCCAACTACGCCCTGACGGTCATCGACGTACAACGCCTTGAGTATTGGTATAAGGATTGGATGCTGGTCGCCAATGGCATTGACATCGACATTACCCCCAGGCGGCTGCTGATCTACATCTCGCGCACCGGCACCGGTCAGGCTATCAAACTTGTCGGCTCCAGCGGCGGCAGGGTCCTCGCGGCCGGGGCAAGGCAAACCGCTCTAACCACGTGGGTGCCCACCACCATCGTCACTCCCCTGCCCCTCTACATCCAGGGGGACTTCAACCGCGCCAACCTTGGCGGCGGTGTTGACGGGATCAGTGGATCGAAAACTGTGATAATGGCCGACGCCGTAACCGTTCTCTCCAACGACTGGACGGTAGCGCCCAGCGCCGGAGGAGTGGCTGCCCAGACGGCTGTAAACGCTTCCTTCTTCACTGGTCGCCCTGATTACAGCGCCGGAACCGGCGCTGCGGAGGGGGTGGAAAACCTGCTTCGTCTCGCCGAGAACTGGACCGGCCAGACGCTTACGACCAGAGGCACTTTTTCGAGCCTCTGGTTCAGCGGAATCTCGAACAGCCAATTCAACGAAGCGGCGTTCAGCCCACCAAATTACGTACTCGAATGGGATATAAGATTTAAAACCTCAAGCGATATTTCAACTACGCAGCCCAGCCCGCCCGAATCACCCAAGACCTATTTTGTCAACAGACAGGCGTGGCAGGAGCAGTAATAGGTATTCAACTTAAGTCACAGGAAGTCAACACTGGACGGACAGTTAGCATTTTGAGGCACTTACCCACCCCGATGAACGGGGTGGCGTTTGCGCCTTTTGGGCCGTCAGGAGGTTTTACCGATGAAGGCTAGGGCATTTTCCAGGGCACGGCGCGGTTTCACTCTGGTGGAATTGCTGGTGACGATGGCGATCTCACTGATCCTGATGTACGGCGTCTATGAGATTTTCATCTCCCAGCAGCGAAGCTATACGGTTCAGGACCAGACCGCCACCATGCAGAAAGACGCTCGCATGGCCGAAGAGTTCATAACCAAGGCGGTCATGCAGGCGGGCGCAACAGCCCCGGCTGACACCGGCGTCTCCTACATGAGGGGCAAGGGGATACTGGCCGCAGGCGACCACTTCCTGATGCTTCAGGCCGACGACCCCTACTCCACTGATATCGGCGATATAACCGGTGACGAAATAACCGCCTTCGTCGTCTCCAACGCCATAAACGGGCCGACAAACATTGAGGACGCTCCATTGTCGAATCAGGTGAGCGTGAGGTATACGACCGACAGCGGTTCGCTCGGCGTGATTTCAAACGTTGACTTCCAGATTGGCATTGATGTAGACGAGCCGCCCTATACCCTCTACATGATCCAGCCCGACCCCACTGACTCCAACATCCTGATATGGGAACCGGTCGCCGAGAACGTGGACAACCTGATCTTTCGTTACTACGACGCCAACGGCAACCCCATCCCCAGCGACGCGCTCACCGACTCGCAATACATTCTGGACAATATCGAGCGCAGCCAGATTCGCGCTGTGGAGATGGAGCTTGTGCTTCGCGCCGAACGCGAAGATGCCAGCTACGACGAGGATTTCACCCCGCAGCTGGGTTCGGTTGGCACCTATGGCGGGGGAGTAGCTGACGTGAACCCAGTGTTCACCGGGGATGACGCCAAGTTCAGGAGGCGCACCTTCAGGACCCGCATCGCGCCGAGAAACCTCGACGCCGTCAACTGCGGCATCATCGACGTCGTCTCAACGGGAGCCCTCTGCCCCAACTCCGCGATGGTTACCGCCACGCTGACAGACGGCTACGGCGAAACGCTCCCCGCGGGTGAAACGGTAACCTTCACCCTGATAAACCCTCCCCTCATCGACCTGTCAAATCCTGCCCCCGGAGCTGTTTTGCCGAGTGGTGGGATTGTCGCGACCGCCCTGACCGATGGCTCCGGTGTTGCAACTACAACAATCACCTACACCGGCAAAGAGGCGGACATGACCATAATCGCCGAGGCGATTATTGACTGCACTGACAACCAGCCCCTCGTGGTGTTAGGCGACACCAATGTCGCGTTCGACCCCGGCGATGTTTCCTGGATCGACATTACGAACGATGGCTATACCAATCTTGCTACCGACCTGGGTCTGTGCGCCGCCACGGAGGACTTCCTTTTCACGGCAAGATCCTACGATTTTTGTGATAATGATCTGCCCCCGGGCGTCCCCAACGCCAACTTCACCGTGTACGACACTCTCAATCCGGCCAACGCCGGCGTCGCAGGCGCGCCGTTGGGCTTCATCGATGGCGGAACCAGCGCCGACATGATCGCAAGCGGTCAGCAGTTCATCATAGAACCCCCCGCGTCCGGCGGCACCCAGACCCTGTCAAACCTCGGCTGTTTGCAGATGGGTGTCGGTATCACCAACTCGGCAGCGCTTACATGGGCCACCGACGGCATCTTCCTGGGTGCTGGCGGAGTCCTTGGAGCCCTTGGAGGTGGAACACCGCTAGACCCTTTTATTGCTCCTCCGGCAACCATCTTCCCCAACGAAGAGGATATCTTCTCCCCGTCGTCTGGTGTCGCGGGCATAGAGGCGTGCCCCGGACCGCCGGAATTTATTACCTACAGCATTCCAAGTAACATCGACGGCGCTGTCCTGACCGATTGTGACCCGGCCTTGATGTCGGTTACCGATACTTTTTTGGCCCAGTGCACTTCCGACCTCACAGGCGGCGGCACCTATACCATCTGGGACTTGAATCCAGCTTCCATTCCGGTGGAACTGACGACCGATGGCACCCGCTTCGATCCCGCACTCAACCCCGATATCGTTGGCTTTCTCACCAGTGGACAGTCGGCGGATGATGGCGACAACTCCATAACTATTAGTGGCACAACCACCAACTCTCTCGGGTACTTTGACCTCACCTACACAGGCCCGGAGACTTGTGCACTGGACCCCAGCGAATACGACGCCGGCAACCGTCTGATACCAACCATTACGTTCGACAATACGACAACTCTCAATCCAGAGCTGGAACCCTGCCGCGGCTGCACCTTCACCATGACTCCCGCGATAGTCACCCCCTGCGACGGTCAGGCGCTTGTGACTTTCAGCAACTGTTCACTCGCAGCTGCGACCCCCATCGTCATGGAGATCGATCTGGCTACGGCCAGCTATGGAACGGGAACCCCACCGTACTGGGTAGACGCTGATGGCAACCCGATCGGGCGCGTGGGAGCGCTACACATACTCGACATAGTTACGGGACCTGTTGATGTCACACAGGCGGCAGCCATGCTTGCCATTGGTGATACCTTTACCAACACCGACCTCTTCATCAAAGTCTACTCACAAACGAACGTTGGCGGAGCCCCGCAGTGGTCCTGCCCCAATACCGGCACGCTGGCAGTCAACAACGTCTGCTCCAACTTCAGGGTCTACTACGAGAACGCAGACGGCACCCAGGAAGATATAACCAACAATGCTTCCAAGTGTTCGACCGAGGTGACCGAGCTGTTTGTCGAGATGCAGCACTGCAAGTACGATGTCGGCCTGGACCTTCCCCAGGAGATAACCCTCACGATGTACGATGAGCTGGCTGCTGTCTTTGACCAAGAGACGCTAATGCTCCTGCCCACCACCGATACGGTGGACCCACAGAATCCTACTCCTCCTCCCTGGGAGATTTTCAGGGGATCGATAGAAGTCAGGGGGTTGCCCTTCACTACCAACAAGGGCGTGGCCTCTGGTATCCTGGAATACCCGCGGGACAGCGTAATGACCCTGGAAATAGGACAATGGATCAGCGCTATGGATCCCGCTGACATCTGCCCTCCCACTCCCATTGAGGTAACGTTGAACCCGCCGGTACCGCTCTGCTTCCCCAACGCCATTACTTCGGGCGGCGGCGCGGCCTGGAACGGCAACTTCCTCATACACTGGGGCGACGTGGTCGTACGTGGCATCATGACCGAGCCCAGTGACCCCAAGCTCATCGAGAAGAAGACAGACGCCCAGTTCGACGGCAACCCTTTTGGTGGTGCTGGTAACTCCGACCGCTTTATAGATGTTTACGTAGGTCACGCAATCCCGATCAACCCGCCGCTGGAAGATGGCAACATCGAGGGTCATCTCTTCGCGCTAGCCGATGGAATGCAGCAACCCTTCAAAGCTAAAGGTTTCGGCAACTACTTCTCCAACATATCCAACGAACGAATCAGCGACATGATCGTTGAGTTGAACTACGACCTGATGAGAGACCTGGTGCGCGCCGAGAACTACTGGGTAACCACCTCCTCCGGCGAACTTTACAATCCCAAAACCCGCGTGGGCCCGATCAACATCATGGATTTGCTCAACTTTCCGCCCAACGCGTATTACAGCGGCGACTTCCTCTTCATCGACACCTGGGGAATACCGGGTGTTTTAGCCGCCGACCCACTGTATAGCAAGCCGAACAAAACAGACGCCCAGATCAATCAGGACGCGGTTGACGGTATCCTGCCCGTGCACAAGGTCTCAGGAGATTTTTACACCGAAGGTATCGTCTACGTCGCCGGCAACGTGGAGTTTGGGGGGCTTGGCGGAACCACTACCATAACCGGAACAACACCGCCTGAGTATGACCTGGACTACGACCACAATACTGCGACCTATGTCGAGGATGATATCCCGCTCAGAGCCGACCCGACACAGGCGAATGTCACCTTCGACATTGGTGTCCACATCAACGGCGCGTTCTATGTCGACGGGGAATTCTCCGGCTCCGGTAACCCTGCCGTATTTGGTTCCCTGACCGGCGAGCGCGGCTACGACTCTGCTGGTGGCCCCGAAATCTGGTACAACTACAAGCTCAACGAATCAGGGGCATCCGATTCCCTTTGCGTCGAGTGCTGCAATCTGTCAGCGACCCCCTCGGTGCTGGACATGCTGCCCGGCGATTCGATAACCATCACCCTCGGTGGCGCTACCGGCTCTCCTACCGAAATCATCTGGTCATCCTCGGACACGAGTATAGTAACCGTCAATACTAGCGGCGTGGCCACCGCAGGCCCCGCAGGGACCAAGGGGGTCGCCGTCATCTGGGTGGTCGATACGAACAACTGCACGCTGGCGATCCCGGTCAGGGTCGACACCGAGTGCGTGGGTCTGACTATCGACCCGGCAATCGTACCCGACGCCGCAGGGACATTTGATATTGATGTCGGTGTCAGTCCCACCGAGTTCCTGACCATAACCAACCTGGCCGACCCCGCCGACACCTACATCTTCGCTTCCTGGGACTGGGAGTCGGACAGCCCCAACGTGGTAGACGTCGAGGCCACACACAGCGGTTCGTATACGGCGCTGATTACCGGCAAGACCTGCGGCACGGCCGTTATTACCGCAACTGACACGACCGGGGCCTGTACATCAATCTACCAGTCGATTGTAACAGTGGGGTCGTCGCTGGATTTTGGGACCTTCACCCCCTTCTACGGCGACCCGAACACCCCAAGCCACTTCTTCGTGGAAGATATTACGACCGTAACGACGGTCGGCGCTTCCGGGCCGCTAAGCTGGAGCGCGTCACCAGCAGCCAGCGTCATAATAACGCCGCTGGACGCCGATTGGCATACGGTGACGATCGAATTCCTTGAGCCCAACAGCACTGGCTTTACGATCCAGATTACCGACCAGTTCGGGTGTTATGCAACGAGAACATTCTTCATTCAATGCACCTCTCCCTCCATCGACAACAACCCGCCGATTGATGGAACCATCTACGGAACCAAAAGCATCAACGGTACCAGTGTTGAGTGGCGAGCGAACGTCTCCGACCAGGTACCCCTCGACCCCCTGGACCAGATCGACCGCGTCGTATTCAACATCAACCCCGACCCGGGTGGCCTGGGCGTCGTCTACCCCTTCACCGACTTCACATCCGAATACTGCGGATTTGGTGTCTCGGATAATTGCGCCGCCATACCTGCCGATGTATCCACGTGGCCCAACGGGGTCTACACAATGGCCTCCACTGTCTACGCCAATTGCGGCACGACACAAGTCTCCAGCACGGCGGCGTCGCTAATAACCATCGACAACTGTGACTACACGGATAACTTCTCAGCCACCAATACGTTTTGGAATCTGGATTGTGTCGGCAACGGCTGTAACGCTGCGGGAACATCGGCAAATATAGGAGGCGGCTCGGCAGAGCTGGTCGTCTACAACGACCCGACCTCTGCTCCCGGTCCAGCTATAATGTGGCTGGACAACACGCTCAGGAACTACACGACCGCCGACGACTTTGTCAGCTACGTGACGGTCAACGGCATAAACAATCCCGGCGCGTTGCCCGACGTCACCGCCGCACTGGTTGTCAACAACGACATCACAAGTGCAGTTCCAAACATGGTCAGAGTTTTCGCCCACCAGGTGACACCGGGCGACGACACTCTCCACCACATATATGCCGAAGCCCAACTAGGCGCCTCATACGGAATTGTGCAGCTAGCGGCGAATGTAGCTCCGCCATACACCATAGGCATAGAGAAGTCGGGAGAGTGGTACAGGCTTATATTCAACCCGCCTGCCGGTCCCTCCGCAACAGCCTTCATGGGCGGCGGTTTCACCGATCCAATCTACCTCGGCCTGACCGCTGGACCTACCTTTTCGGCAGGTCCAGGACCGGAGAGTACGTCCGGCGCCTCCTTCTCCAACTTTATTCTTGACTGCCTCTTTCCATGATCGTGATTGACAGCTAAACCACGGCCCGGATGAGTAAAAACGTCCGGGCCGTTTTTTTATGGCCCTTTTTCTATGTTCTATGGAATCCGATGGACTACGACCTCACAATAGCGATGCCCGTGCGAAACGAAGAGGCCCACCTGGCCGAGGCGCTTGAAAGCCTGTCGGGCCAGACCTTCGCGAACTGGAAGTGCATCGTCCTGGACGACTGCTCCACCGACGGTACCGGGGCCATATTAAAAGCACATTGTAAAAGCGACCCCAGGTTCGAGGTCCACACCGCCCCCCACCACCTGGGCATCGCGCCGGCATTGCAAAAGCTGCTATCACTGGTTGAAACACAGTGGGTGGCCCGCATGGATGGCGACGACATCTGCCACCCCGACAGATTCACACTCCAACTCCAGGCCGCAAAAGATGACCCCTCCATAGACCTCTGGGGCGGGAGCGCCCTGCCCCTTGGAGACCCCTCACCCGGCTGGCTCACCTATCTCGACTGGCTAAACTCGATAAAGACCAGCGAGGATATCCTCGCCCACTCATTTAGCGACCACCCGATCCCCCACCCCACCTGGCTGGCGAGGACCGAAAAGCTGCGTGAAGTGGGCGGTTACCGTGACGGCCCCTTCCCCGAGGACTACGACCTCTTCCTGCGCCTCTTGTCCGGCGGGGCTAGGTTCGGCAAGGTAATGGACGCCAAGCTCTTCTGGCGCGACCACCCCGACCGGCTCACCAGGACCCACTCCGATTTCGGGAGCGACGCGATACTCAAATTGAAAGCAAAGAGGTTGCCCGAAGTGATGCAGGCAGGCGTGCTGAAGCGGCTAAAGAGGTTGCCCATCGCGATAAGGGGCGCGGGCAAGACCGGGCGCATAGCCCTGACGGCGCTGCGGGAAGCAGGCGCGCAGGTGGAGGCATTCATCGACCCCGAAAAAGCCGGAGCCGCCATTGGTGGGTTGCCGGTGCTGACGCCGGCCCAGTCGCCGCCGGACACCCACCTGATACTGGTCGCCGTGCGGCCGCCCCATTTGAGGCAATTGCTGGAAGAGGAATTTAGCAAAGAGGGAAGAGAGCTGGGAGAAGACTACCTCTGGTTCTATTGACCTTGAAATGTAGTCTGACAGCCAAGGCTACTGGCTGGCGACTTCAAGAAAATCCACCGCCATTGAGGGCGCTCGTATCGAGCCGGTGAAAATATCGTCACACCCCAGCGCCACGACTCGGCAAAACAGCTCGTCAAGTTTGCCGCTTATCGCCACCCCCACGACCGGATGAATGAGCCCACCCTTTTCCACCCAGAACCCGGAGCAGCCCATGGAGAACTCGCCGCTGGTCGGGTCGGTGGTGTGCGACCCTATCACCTCCCTGACGTACAACCCGCTGCCCATCGCCCCCAGGAGTCCTTCCACGCTCATTTTACCCGGAGTGACGACCAGATTGGAGGGGGCGGGAAATATGGGAGAAGCGCCCGAGCCGTTGCCGGTGGTGACCACACCGCCGCGACTGGCCGAGGTGCGGTCATAGAGGAGATTGGCAAGCACCCCATCCACAATGACGGGAGTGCGGCGACGGTGGGAGCCCTCGTCGTCCACAGGCTGAGTATCGGGTCCACCATTGTAGAGGCCATCATCGGTGACCGTGAGGAGGGTTGACGCTACCTCTCGCCCGAGCCGGTAGGAACTCATGACCGTCTTCTTCTGATGGGCCTCACCCAGATAGGAGTGTCCCAGTATCTCGATAAAGTCGGCGACCACCCTGCGGTCCAACAGCGCCGGGAACCTGCCTGTCGGGCAGCCGGACCCACCCAGCAGCTCCGTGGCGCGGGTCGCGGCCTCGCGCCCGACCGATGCAAGCACCCCGTCAGCTTCGCCAAGGCTGCGCCACTCGCCGTGCGCCCAGGCGGTCTGCGCATCCGCTGAGGTTCGCGCCACCACCTCGGCCTGTGCGCTATAAGAGGTCTCCGACCACGCTACACACTGGGAGCCATTCAGGCTGATGAGGCTGTAGGTACGCGACGCCTCGAAGGTGGGCTTTCGCACCGACTCCACCCGCACATCCGCCCCCCTGGCCGCCCCGTCGATCTCCAGGGCGCGCCGGGTTACAGCCTCTTCGTCGATGGATAAAAAAGCCGGGTCGTCGATGGAGAGGTCGGTCGGGGGTGGCTCATCCAATTTTTCCGGGAGTGTCCTGGCGGGGTCGAACTGCGTGGCCCGGGCCGAAGCCAGCGCCCGTTCCACAAGTCGATCGGGGTGGAAGACCCCTCCCCCCAGCGGACTCTGGGCGTAGCCCAGCCGCCCCTTCTCGTCTGCCACGGTCAGGGATATCTCGCCGCTCTCATACCGCTCGATCTGCCGGGCGCTCCCATTCCCGGCTTCTACCAGGATGCCGCTGGAACCGCTGATATTCGCAAGGTGTTTTCGCCCGCCTGCGGCGCTCGCCACCTGCTCAAGCAGCTTTTCGTATTCCACCGCCGGGCGCTGGTCTGGTTTCACTACTTAACCCGGGTCATCATCGCGATTTCATCGCAGTCGGGAAATTTGACGCAGTCCAGACAGACCTTCCAGACCTTGTGGGGCAGCTCGGCCTTCGACACCTCTTCAAAGCCGAACCTCTCGAAAAAGCCGGGGCGGTAGGTGAGCGTGAAGACGTTATCGACACCTAGAGAGAGAGCGTCTTCCATGCATTCTTTTGCCAGCAGACTTCCGATTCCCCTGGACTGAAACTCGTGTGCCACAGCCAGCGACCGTATCTCGGCAAGATCGACCCAGGAGACGTGGAGCGCGACCATACCCGCGACAACCCCACCCACGCGGGCGACGTAAAAGTCGCGAATCTTCTCGTAGAAGTCCATGCGGGAGCGGGCCAGGAGTTCGCCACCCTCGGCAAAGTCGTCCAGGATCGCCTTCATCTCATCCACATCGGACAGTTTTGCCCGTTCAATCGTAATTTTCGACATCATTGTGCCCTCCCCGCCAGCTCGCGGGCATGTTCAAATGCAGCCACTCCATCGCCGCCCAACATCCTTGCCAGCTCCTCAACCCTTCGGTCGCCCTCGACCGCGGTCACGCGGGTGACGGTCCTTCCCTGTGAGGCCTGCTTTTCCACCTTGAGGTGCCTCGTCGCCTTCGATGCGATCTGGGGCAGGTGGGTGACACAGAGAACCTGACAGGAGTCTGACAACGCTTCAAGCCGCTCGGCCACCCTGTCCGCCACCGTGCCGCCGATCCCGGCATCAACCTCGTCGAAGACCAGGGAACCTACCGAGGAATCCCGCAGCGCACTCTTCACCGCCAGCATGACCCTGGACAGCTCTCCCCCTGAAGCGATCCTCGCCAACGGCTTGGGCTCCTCGCCGGGGTTTGGCCCGAACATGAAGCGCACGCTCTCCATCCCCTTGGGGCCGGCTTCGCACCGCTGAAGCTCCACCAGGAACGCCCCCTCAATTATACCAAGGGGAGCCAGTTCGCGCCCCACCATCCCGTGAAGATTTGTGGAAGCCACCTCGCGCTGCTTTGAGAGAGCCTCACCCGATTTCCCCAGCTCAATGGCGGCGACCTCAAGGTCCGAGCGGGCGTCCTCCATGACCGACTGGCGATTTTCAACCTCCCAAAGCTCCGCCTCCATCTTCTCCAACTTATCCAGAATCCCCGCAACCCCCGCGCCATGCTTGCGCTCAAGTCTGCGGATGAGCTGAATCCTGTCCTCGACGAGTTCGAGCCGCTCGGGATCGGCGCGCACCGCTTGCAGTCGCTCCCTCAGGCGGGAGGAAGCCTCCTCAAGGGAAGCCGAAGCCTCCTTCGCCATCTCGATTATTCCCTGCGCCTCCGGGTCATTCACCACGGCGCGCTCAAGCGACCTCATCGCACGGCCAAGGCAATCAACCGCCGAGTCCTCACCGCTGTACAGGAGGACCTCCGCCGTTCCATAACTCTCGGTCAGCTTCTCGGCGTTGCCCAGCAGCTCGCGTTCGCGCTCCAGCCCCCCATCCTCGCCGCTGACAAGGTTGGCGCCCCTTATCTCGTCGATCTGGAATTTAAGGAAGTCGATCCTCTCGGCCCCCTCCGACTCCATCTTTTCCAGCCGCGCCACCTTTTTTCTCGCCGCTTCCCACTCTTCAAAGCGCTCGGTGTATTTCTTCAACACCTGAGCGCCTTCTGCGCTGAGCGCCCGGTCCAATATATCCACATGGTTGGCCTCGTCCAGCAGCGCCTGGTGCTGGTGCTGGCTCGACACCTCCACCAGCTCCGCTCCAATAACGGACAAGAGCGCCAACCCCACGGTCTGCCCGTTCACGGTAGCGCGGCTCTTCCCGTCAGCCTTGACCAGCCGGCGCACCACGAGCACCTCTTCCCAGGGTATGTCCGCTTCGTCCAGGAGCGCCCTGACGCGCTCGGCGGCCTGCCCCTTCACGACAAAGCACCCCTCAACCCGCGCCTCTTCCGCCCCGGTCCTGACCAGCTCGCGGCTGACCCGGTCGCCCAGCAGACAGCCCAGCGCTTGCAGGAGGATCGACTTGCCCGCCCCGGTCTCGCCGGTCAGGACGGTCAATCGCTCGTCAAGCTCAAGGGTGAGCTTGTCCACAAGCGCGAAATCGCTGAGGGTAAGGGACTCTATCATCTAGTCATCCATTGAGTGGGGACCGCCCCATTTGAGTTTGGAGCGCAAAATGCTGAAATAGTCCTTGGTGGTCGAGCGGATCATCACCACATCGGCGCGTCCCCTCTGCACCCTCACCTTGTCGCCAACCTCCAGCGCTATCGCCTCCTGACCATCCAGGGTTACGTAGACGTCGCCATTTTTCTGGCACAGACACACCTCGATCATCGAACCGGCAGCGATGAGAATGGGGCGGTGGCTCATCGCATGGGGGCAGATCGGCGTGACCAGCACGGCATCGAGACCGGGAGTGACGATGGGGCCTCCAGCCGCCATTGAATAAGCCGTCGAGCCGGTGGGGGTAGCGATGATGACACCATCGGCGCAGTAGTTGGTCAGATACTTTCCATCCACAGCCACCTCCACTTCGCTTATGCGCGCCAGCGCGCCCTTGTTGACCACAACATCGTTTAGCACCTGATAGCGTCGGACCTCCCCCCCCGCCGAGTGATGGACCTCGCACTCCAACGTCATGCGCTTCTCGATCTGGTACTCCCCATCCAGCAGCGCATTCAGCGCAGGCCACAGCTCTTCAACCGAGACCTCGGTGAGGAACCCCAGTGAGCCCATGTTGACGCCCAGCACCGGCACCTGGCGGCCACCCAGCTTTTTGACAGCGCTTAAAAAAGTGCCGTCACCGCCAAGGACCACGGCGATATCCACCTCCCCGGCGTCCTCTTGATCGGGGCTGAAACTCTCCCCGTCCTGGCATTGGATTCCATGCCCATGGGCCCACTCGCCAATCTCCTCGGCTACCCTGTCGGCCATCTCGGTATCATGTTTTCTAAAGACTAAAAGCTTTTTGGGTTTCACCTGATGCTCCTTCGCGCCATGTGTGCGGTGTGGTATTTTAACAGAACCATGACCCCCCCGAAAGAAGCCATGATAAAAGCCTTGGCCCCCCTGGCTGAGAGGATGCGCCCCAAGACCCTTGAGGAGTTTGTGGGCCAGGACTCCGTCATCGGCCCCGACACCCCATTAAAGCAGGCGATGGAGAGTGGCCCCCTGCCCTCCTTGCTCCTCTGGGGGCCGCCGGGGAGCGGTAAAACCAGCCTCGCGCGCATAATGGCGGCGCATTCGAGCTACCACTTTATCGGGCTCTCCGCAGTCAATGTCGGCGTCAAAGAGGTGCGGGCAGTGATTAGCGAGGCACGCGAGCTGATGGAGGAGGGGGGCAAAACCCTGCTCTTTCTGGACGAGATACACCGCTTCAACAAGGCGCAGCAAGACGCTTTGCTGCCCCATGTGGAGGCGGGGGTGGTGACCCTTGTGGGGGCGACCACCGAGAACCCCGCTTTTCAGGTCAACTCCGCGCTGCTCTCGCGCCTTCTGGTCCTTCGCCTCGAACCCCTGGACGACGCGAAGATTGAAGACCTCATCATGCGGGCGCTTGCAGATGGGGAGCGCGGGCTGGCCCACCTCAACCCCTCAATCGAGCCGGCCGCCCTCTCCATGCTCTTGCGCGCCGCGCTGGGCGACGCACGGCGTGCGCTGAATGTGCTGGAGTCGGCGGTAAACAGTGTCGCGCCGGACAAGGATGGCGCGCGGGTCGTAGACCTGGAGCTGATGGGCCGCATCCTGCAGAGCCCCACCCTCTATCACGACGCCGATGGCGACTGGCACTACGACGTGGTCAGCGCGCTCATAAAGTCCATGCGCGGCTCCGACCCCGACGCGGCGCTCTACTGGCTGGCGCGGATGGTGGAAGTGGGAGAAGACCCCCTCTTCATCGCCCGACGCATGGTGATCTTCGCCTCCGAGGATATCGGCAACGCCGACCCCGAAGCGCTGCGCGTGGCGTTGGCGGTGAAGGACTCGGTACATTTTGTGGGAATGCCCGAGGGGTGGATACCGCTGGCCCAGGGGGTCACCTACCTTGCCACCGCGCCAAAATCCAACGCCTCCTACCTGGCCTACAAGGGGGCGCGGCGCGACGTCAAAGAGTTTGGCAACCTGCCCATCCCCAACCATCTCAGAAACGCGCCGACCAACCTCGCCAAGTCGATGGGGCACGGTGAAGGGTATTTGTACCCTCACGACGACCCCGATGGCGTGGTATACCAAGAATATATGCCGGAAAAAGTAGGCAAGCGAAGCTACTACCATCCGGGAACCTTTGGCTTTGAAAAGGTGATAACCGACCGCCTGCAGTGGTGGCGCAAAAAACGGGCGGAGAAGAAATCTTAATCAAGGAGTTGTGCGATGAACGATACCTGCCCCCAACACATGAACCCGGTAAAACGGATCGTGGTCGCCCTCAACCTGACCGCCCGCTCCAAAAAAGCCTTCCGCCTCGCCCTCTCGCTGGCCAGAGCCTCAGACGCCACCCTCTATCTCGTCCACGTCGTCCACGTACCCCCGCCCTGGGGTTTCACCTTTTTTGTCAGCGCCTCGCCGGACTCCGATGAAAAGTTGTCCGAACGCCTCTCGACAAAGGTCCATAAGAAGCTGCGCGACTACCTCCACTGCGAGGACATAGAGGGGATAGACATGCACAAGCTGATCCTCACCGGCGACCCCTCCGAAAGGGTGCTGGCGGTGGCCGAAGAGACCGAGGCAGAGCTGCTTATCGTCGGCTCCTATGGTCCCACTTCAAGGTTTGGTCAAGCGCTGGAGCATCTTCTCTTCGAGGGTGTGGGGGCAAAGATAAGGCGGTTGGCCCGGTTGCCGGTGCTTACCGTCAGGTAGGAGCGTCAGCCGTGATGACTGTCAGAAAGGAGCTTTAGGAGGCTCTCCGAAAAACCCTCCCTAAGCGGGGAACAACGCTAAACCGGAGATTTTAGCCGATGTCGGGCAAACCTCTGGCTAAGCCGACGATAAACTGGAAACCCCGAAGATCATTCGAGGCAAGTTTTCAAGACCGAAAACTTGGATGCGCATTAGCGCACCTTTAGGCGAGGCCCCAGAGAGGGGACCGAGTCCACTAGGAAGGGAAGAAAAATGACCGCAGGCATACCAAAAAGTATTTCGAGGATCATTTTTCGCCCCTGACGACGTCAATCGGAGGATATCCGGGGTTTTTCGGCGAAGCTAGTCCGCTACGGGCTTACGGTAGACAAATGCCTCAGGGAGGGAGACCGGCTCAAAGCGATCATCCAGTCCGCTCAACGTTTCGGAGTGACCGATGAAAAGATACCCGCCGGGTTCCAGCGCGTTGTAGGCTCCATCCAGGACCTGCCTTTTCGAGTCAGTATCGAAATAGATCATGGTGTTCCGGCAAAAGATCACATGCTGGTTGTGCATCGACCCCATCGAAGCCCGGTTCACGACATTCAACACCCTGAACCTGACCATCTTCCTTATCTCGTCGGCAAGCTCGAAGCGCTCGGAATCCTGCTGGGTGAAGTACCTGTGCTGTAGCGACAGCGGCGTGCTCCGTAGCGCCCTGCTCCCATAAACTCCCTGCCTTGCGTGTGCTATCACGCTGGGTGAGATATCGGTACCGGTGATCTCTATCTGCCACTCTTCCAGTTCATCGCCGAGCTGCTCGCGCAAGATGATCGCAAGGGAATAGGGCTCGTCCCCCGTTGAACACGAAACCGACCAAATACGCAGGGTTGATTCACCCGCCTTGCGCTGCCTCGCCATCATATCGGGGAGCACTGACAGGCGGAAGGCGTCCATCTGCCCGGAGTTTCTGAAAAAGTAGGTCTCGTGGCTAGCCACCAGGTCGATCAACGAGAATATTTCCGAGTGGAGGTTGTCGGTGCTCTGCATCTTCATGAGCGACATGTACTCAATTGGTGTGCGCGCTTTTACCGCCTTCATGCGCACGCGCACGCGACTGTCGAGCAGATACTTCTTATCGTCGGAGATGAAGATGCCGCTGATCTGATAGAGGTAATCGCGAAACATGATGAACTGCTGCTCGGTGAGCGGCTCAACGTGGCCGTACTTCCCTCCCTTCGACCCCGTATGTGTGGTTGAACCCATCCATTAACCGATCTACAGACTAAATTTCAGCCAGTAAAGTTGGGCCTAAAAGAGCAGCAGTGTCCAGCTATTTTCCAAACCCTCTGTGGGAAATATTACCGCGGTATAACGCCCTGGACAGGGCGTCCCATCCAGAAGCCTCACCACGGCAAAAAAGTATCCAGCTGTAATTTACTACCTGATTGGCGACAAAAAGTTGCCTTTAGGGGAACTGAAGAGGCAAATAATTGAAAAGTCGTCTGGAAACCGGACTTTCCCCATAAATATAGCAAAATACGCTAAAAATCAGGCTATAAATTCAGTTTCCCGATCTTGCTCTTGAGCATTTCCGGAGAAACAGGTTTTACAATGAAATCATTCGCCCCCGACTTGAGCGCCGTGGCCACATCCATTTTTTGCGCCTCGGCTACAATTATCAGGATGGGGATATTGTCATTCCTCTTGTCCTGACGGATCGTCCTCACCAGCGCGAGGCCATCCATCTCCGGCATATCCCGGTCGGTGAGGACCAGATCGACCCCGGCCATCTTGCCCAGCCCCTCGATCCCGTTGCGAGCCTCAACAACATCGTCGTATCCGATCCTGGTCAGCGAGTTCCTGATGAGCCGCCGCATGGCGGGGGAATCATCTACCACCAGAATTCTCAAACCGCAAACCTCCTCATTTGGCCGCTCCGCCGGCTTTTTCTCTTGTGATCTTCCAACCGGCGGCAAAGTCCCCGGGCAAGTCGCCAAAATCGCCGACCAGCACCCAGACACCCGTCTCGGGCTTGAACACCTTACTTGCCGCACTTGCCAGCTCATCACCGGTCACCTTCGCGATGCGCCTGAACGACTGCTCAATCAGATCGGTGGGCAGCCCGTCAAGCTCCAACCCCATCATCTCGGTCACTATATCGGCGGGGTCCCTGAAGCGAAAGATATTCTGGTTGAGAAGCGTCGCCTTGGCCCTCTCCAGCACCTCGGAAGCGACGGCCTCATGCCCCGCCAAGGTCATCTGCTCGTTCATAATCGTCCAGGCCTCAGCGGTGGTGTCCGTCGAGGTGGAGGCGTAACTCCCCAAAACCCCGTACTCCTGACGCGGGCTGTAAAAGCTGCCCACGCTGTAGGCCAGCCCACGCTCGCCGCGCACTTTCCGGGCAAGGGTGGACTGGAGTCCCGAGCCGCCGAGGATGAAGTCGGCAACCTCAAGAGGCTCCTGCTCCTCCTCCATCAACTTGGGTCCAAAGCGCGCCCAGACCATCGTCGTCTGCTCCAGCTCCTTTTCCAGGAGAATCACCTGGGGCTCAATGGGGGGTGGCGGTTGGGGGCGCTTGAATTCGTCGGAATCCTTCCTTAACCCGCCAAACCGTTCTTCCAGCAACCTCGCCATCTCACCGGCGTCAAAGTCACCCACCGCGCCAACTATCCAGTTGGAGCTTTCCACTACTTTCCGGTGCAGGGCCACCGCGTCATCCCGCGAGATCGCCGCGACCGATTCCACGGTCGGCGAGACACCCCTGGGGTGCCCCGGATAGATCGCCCTGCGCAGCCTCCTGAACGCCAGGGTCTCAGGGTTTTCATCTTCCCTTGTGATGGCGTCGGTCTTCCTAGCCTTTGCAAGCTCAAACCTGGACTGGGCGAAAACCGGCTTGAAGATCAACTCCTCCATCATGTCCAGCCCGGTCACCAGGTCCCTGGAGAGGACCGACAACGAGATATTCCCCTTCTCCCTGCCCATGGAAACACCCAGGTGGATCGCCCGCGCCTCAAGCGCATCATCGAACTCTTCCGGCCCCAACGACTCCACCCCGCCTGAGCGCCACGCCCTTGAGGTGATTGAGGCGAGCCCCGATTTTCCGGCAGGATCATGCACCGAGCCGCCCTTGAAAAAGAGGTAGACCCGCACCAGCGGTATGTCGTGGTTTTCAAGAAGGTAGGCGGTGGGGCCGTCGGCCAGCTGCACCTTTTGGGGAATTGGCGCGATGAACTCAGGAGCATCGAACTTTGCGGTCCTCGGATCAAGCCGCTCGGTTTGAGCCACCGAACATCCGGCGGCCAACAGCGCGAGGAAGACCAGAGCTGTCGCGTTCAAGCGTCGGGAACTCATCATTTGCCCACCTCCGCGCTCAACAGCACCACCGTCTCATTGGCGGGTTTGAAATAACGGGCGGCGACCTCGGAGACCTCCGCAGGCGTGATGGTGGCCAGCACTCTGGGGTGCTCCTCCATATAGCGCCAGTCATCCGCGACGGTCTGGAAATAGGCGAGCGTGCGAGCCATCCCGCCGTCCGAGATGAGCGCCCTGACCCTCCCGGCTTCGAGCCGGGTCTTGACCTTCTCAAGTTCTTCAGCCGAAGGGGGTTCGGTGACGAGCCGGGCCAGCTCTTCCCTGAGCGCGGCCAGCGTATCTTCGGGATCGACCCCCTGGGCCGGGGTAAGATAGATGGTAAAAAGGTTGTCATAACGCGAACCGGGGTTACCGTTGACGGTGGCGACCGAGGTGGCGACCCTTCGCCGCTCCACCAGCTCGCGCACGAGTCGCGAGCTATTGCCATCGCTCAAAACGGAATCCACGACATCCAGAACATAGTCGTCGCGGTGGGGTAGTGCGGGCTTGTGGTAGGCCACCGCCAGCCGTGGCTCGGCGTCAAAAAATATCTCGGCGCGGCGCGGCCCCAGCTGGACCGGCTCACCAGTGAGCACCCTCTTTTCCCCTCCCCTGGCTTCAAGGCCGCCGAAATAGCGGTCCATCAGCCCGAAAAAGTAGTCGGGGTCGAAGTTGCCCACGGCGACCACCACCGCGTTGTCGGGTCCGTAATGCTCCCGGTAGAAGCGGCGTGTGGCGTCGATGTCCAAGGTACGCAGATCAGCGGCCCACCCGATGACCGGGTTGCGATAGGGGTGCGCCCGGTACGCCGTGGCGGCCAGGGCGACCGACACCAGCCCGCCGGGCCTCGTGTCCACCCGCTGGCGGCGCTCCTCCATTATAACGTCGCGCTCGGTATAATACTCGCGCAGGATCGGCTCGCGCATCCTCTCAGATTCTATCGACGCCCAAAGCTCAAGCCTGTTCGATGGCAGCGAGACGATATAGCTCGTGAGATCGGTGGTGGTATAGGCGTTGAAGCCCACGCCGCCATTTTTCGAGTAGATGGTGTCTATCTCGGAGGGAACGACCAACTCGCGGTGTTGGGTTTGCAGCGCCTTCAGCTCATCATTTAATGCTTGCAGGGTTTCGGGCTCTGACCCGCCGGAAAGAGTGAGGGCGTCTATCTTTTTTGCCGCCGTCTCGATCTTGTGCAACAGCGGCTTTTCCGCCTCCCAATCCTTTGTCCCCAGGGTGGTGGTCCCCTTGAAGAGCATGTGCTCCAACACATGCGCCATGCCGGTGGACCCCGAGGGCTCGTCGATGGAGCCGGCCTTGTAGGTCATGTTGAGCGACACGACCGGCGCGCCCTCGCGCACGAGCGCCAGGATCACCATGCCGTTCTCCAGCCGGTGCTCCCTGACCCTGTCGGCCAGAGTGGAGGGGGTCTCCCCCGCCTGGGCCTGTGCGGCAAAGGTAAGCTGGGCTACCGACAAAACGGCAATTACCAGAACAGTTTTTACAAATGTTTGCGCCACTTTAAATCTTCTCCAATCAAGCGAACTGGCTTGAAGTCATACTACATGATAATCTTTGCCCCATAGCCATTAAAGTCAAAGGAAGTGTGAGGTTTTACCACATGAAGAGAGCAAAAGAAATTACTCGAAAATTGAGCGGTTTGCAGGAAATTCTGCAAGCCCCGCCAGCCGAGCGGGCCGCGATGATTCTGGACCGCGACGACGCTGAGGCGCTGGTGTCGCGCATACCCCCCGAAGAACTTTTGCTGACACTTCGCCCCGCCGGTCGCGACGTCATGGTTGACCTTTTGTCCCTGGCCCGCCCCGCGCAGCTGAGCTTCCTCATGGACCTGGAGCTTTGGGACAAGGACTTGATACGCCCCGAGCGGGCGCGCTACTGGCTCTCCCTCTTTGACGAGTGCGACCCCGCAAGAGTGGCTCTGTGGCTGCACTCGATGGAGACGGTGGACCTCGCGGTGCTGATCGGCAAGGTCGCCAAAGCCGAGCTTGCCGACGAGGAGGGCCAGCCGCCAAGCGACCCGGGAGAGGGGTTTGGGTCCTTCTCCCTGGACCGGTTCCACTACATCACGACCGATGAAGCGCTGGTGAATGTGGTCAGGAAGATGCTGCTCTCGATCAGGCAGGATGATGAGAAGAAGTACTTTCACCTGCTCGAAACCCTCCTGACCGAGTTCGATTCCGAGGATGAAGAGTTCGCGCTGAAGTTCAGGAATATCCGCATAGCCGAGCATGGCTTCGCGACTTTCGAAGAAGCCCAGCAGCTCTACCTGCCCTTGAAGCCCGAGCAGTTTGAAGGAACCGAACCACGAAGGGAGGGCGCGGGCTCACCCTTCCTGGAGGAGGGGTACGTCGCACCCCGCTACCCCCTTCTCCTCACCCCGGGGGGATCGACGCTCCTGCCTGAGATACTCAACTCCTTTGCCGACACCGATCAAGCTGAATATATCTACTCCCAGCTGGCGTCGTTGACCAACAAGGTCGCGGTGGCCGAAGGGCTGGACCTGGGCGAGCCCAAAACCTTTGCCCAGGCAGCGCAGAAGGTGGCTGGCTGCATAACCATCGGGCTGGAAGCGCTCTTCGGGAGCGACAGGGAGCGCATGACCAAGGCGGTGGACCGTTACTGGCTTGAAAACCTCTTCCGCGTGGGCTGGTATAGAATCCTCATGATGTCGGCCAAGGCAAAGGAGATGGTAGATGACTCCTGGCCCAACTCAAAACTGGAACGACTGCTGCTGCTCGACTCGCCGCTGCCCCAGCTGCTCAACGCTATCCTCCGCCGCAAACCCAAGTGGCTTGAGGCGGGCGTGACGGGCGATAAGCTGCGTGACTTTGCCTCTCTTAACGAGGTTGAGCTGGCCGAGCGCGCAGTGCTGAAGGCAGAGTTTCTGGGCCGCTACCTGCTCACCGTCGTTCAGTTCCGCCTGGACGACATCAACCAGGTCCACACCAATCTTGCCGATGAGAACTTGCGGGGCCAGACTATCTTTCTAACGGCGCTGGTCAACGCTGCGCTGGGCCGTGGTTACCACTTCGCGCCCATCGAGAGCGACCAGCTATCCACGGGGCTCAACTGCTTGTGGATCAAGCGCGACCCCCCGAGAAAGGTGGCGCCACGGCTGGTGGAGACCGCGATAGAATGGTCGGAGCACCAGCTGGAGCTGTCCGGGCTTGAGAAGCAGTTTCTGGTCGAGTTCTTTTCCGACTCCGTCAAGCTGCTTGAAGATGAGTTCGGCCACCTCCCTTTGACGGAAACTCCGGACCCCAGATTCCTCAGCGGCATCTGGATCGTTTGACGAGGGAAGACTATGGAGGCCGAAGTGAAGAAGGACAGAGCCGTAATATACGCCGCGCCCTGGTGCCCCAAGTGCCGCAAGGTGGCGGCCATGCTGGAGGCTGTCGGCGTGGAGGTATCGCTCCTCTACCCCGAGCGCGACGACGCGCTCTCCGACAAGCTGGCCGAGCTGACCAATGGCGAAATGACCGTCCCGACGCTGGTCTACGGAACCCAGGTGCTGATCGACCCGCAACGGGAAGAAATTGAGAAACTCCTCGACGTCAAAATCCCCCAGGAGCTGGAAGCCTACGACGTCGCCATCATCGGGGGCGGTCCCGCCGGACTCACCGCCGCCATTTATTGCGCACGCGAAAACTTCCGGACCATAGTAATTGAAAAGGCCTTCCCCGGTGGTCAAGCCGCGCTGACCGCCGAGATCGAGAACTACCCCGGCTTCCCCGACCCCGTCAGCGGCGCAGACCTCATGGAGAGAGTCTACCGCCAAGCCACCAGCTTCGGGGCCGAGGTCGTCACCGGCGTCTCCGTGGAAGAGCTTTCAACCGAGGGCAAGCTGACAGTGATTAAAACCGACAGCGGCGAATATCGCGCCTGTACGGTCATCATCTGCACCGGGGCGGTCTATCGCCGCCTGGGGGTCCCCGGTGAAGAGAAGCTCACCGGCAGGGGTGTGAGCTTTTGCGCAACCTGCGATGCGCCCTTTTTCCGTGGCAAGCCGGTGGTCGTGGTCGGCGGCGGAAACTCGGCCCTACAGGAGACGATTCACCTGGCCGACTTCACCCGGGATATCACCCTCATACAGCTCCTCGACCACTTCACCGCCTCGCCCGTGCTGCAGTCCAGGATCGAATCGATGGATTCCATCAAGGTGCTGCTCGCCCACGAGGTGGTGGAGGTGCTGGGGGAATCCGGTGTGGAAGGCGTGATGGTAAAGGATAGAAAGAGCGGCGAGACCAGGCGGATCGACTGTGAGGGGGTCTTCCTCTTCATCGGCCAGGTGCCTGTGACCGATTTCCTTAAAGGCTTCCTCGATCTGGATAAGAATGGCTTCGTAGTGACCGACCCCGCCACCCTCTCCACCTCGGTACCCTCCGTATTTGCCGCCGGGGACGTGCGGGCTGGCTCCTCCAAACAGATCACCGCAGCGGTGGGCGAAGGCACCGTGGCGTCGTTCATGCTGAGGGACTATCTGGAGAAAAAACGCCGGGCGTAAAGGTATCCGCACCAAATAAAAAGGGCTACCCGCCGGGCAGCCCTTCTTTAAAATATCCCGCCTTTTTTCCAGGGCGGTGCTCCTAGTTGTTTTCGTACATATCCCAGATGCCGCAGGGGCAGGTACCCGCGCAAAATCCACACCCTATGCAGAGGCTCTCATCCACCACGTACTCAAAACCGCCATCTTCCAGCTCAACGCGGCTGATGGCGTTGGAGTAGCAGGTCTCTTCGCAGATGTGGCAATCGCGGCACATTCCGCAGCTCATGCACTTGGAGCCTTCGCTGCCGCAGCTGCGCGTCAGGTCGTTGGCCCGAGAGCGTTCATACCACTGGAAGCTCAACTTCTCGTAGGGGATGACCTTGCGGGTGTCGTCCTCGTATTCGGTCTTGGTGATGAGCGAGTGGATATAGTTGGCCGCCTTTAGTCCCGCGCCGATGGCGTCGGTGATCAGGCCGGGGCGTGTGACATCGCCCACGCCGAACACCTTGGGGTCGGTGGTGCGGTACGCTTCGTCGATGCGCACGTGGCCGCGATCCAGGTCGATATCCGAATCCAGATACTCCAGTTCCGGGGTCTCGCCGATGGAGATGATCGCCAGATCGGCGTCGAGCGAGGTGCCATCCTTGAAGTGTATCTTGCGCTCATTAACGTCATAATTGTCAGTGAACTTGGGATAGAGTATTTCGGTCCCGCGCTCGGCTGCCATCTGCTGCTCTTTACCGAAGCTGGCGGGTTTCTGGATATCCACCGCCCTGACTTCGGCCGCTCCGCAGTTATAAGCCTCCACGCAGATGTCCATGCCCACGTTGCCTGCGCCGATGACCACGACCTTCTTGCCGGTGAGGTCACGGGGGTTGCCCGCGGAGATCTCTTTAAGGAAAACGATACCGGGGAGCACGTCGCCATACCCCGGAAAGGGGATCGTGCGCGGTGAATGGCTACCGCTGGCGAGGACGACCACATCGTTACCCTTATAGATGTTCTTGTACTCTTTGTCGGTGACATCGAAGTTGGTCTTCACCTCCACGCCAAGCCCCTTGAAGCGGTCGATCTCGGCGTTGAGGATATCGGCGGGCAGACGGTCTTCGGGGATGCAGTAGAATATCTTGCCGCCCAGCTTTTCTTCACGCTCAAAAAGGGAAACCTTGTAGCCCTTGAGCGCCATCTGCCACGCCACCGATATGCCCGCCGGGCCGCCACCGATGACGGCTACCTTTTCTTTCCTGGCCTTCTCTTTTTTGGGCGCGGGGCGCTCCAGACTTACCCGCCCCATGAAGGCGATGTCCACCGGGTCGCTGTGAAAGATCGAGCGGGAACACGCTTCCATGCACAGGTTGGGGCAGACATAGCCGCACACCGTACCGGGGAAGGGTGAGTAGCGCAGCACCATGTCCATCGCCTCGTTCTCATGGCCGTCGCGGATAAGGCGCGTGCGCTCGTGGGTGGGTATGCCGGTGGGGCAGTACCCGGCGCAGGGCGGCGCGAATTTTTCATTGTCCCAGACGGGCTTGACCCTGCGGTGCTCGCCATTGGTGACGAAGGGCAGGATCGACAGATCATCATCCAGGTAGTCGGCGAAGATACCGCCCTTGCCCACTCCCGGCTCCCAGGTCTGGGTGCGGTAGCTCTCCAGGGGCAAGCCGCCGGAGAGGTTGGCTGCACGCTCGTCGGGGGTGAGCGCCACAATTTTTTGCCACTCGTCGCGGTTGCGGGTGAGTGATTTGTAGAAACTCATCCGGTCCACCGCCTTGAGGTAGGGCTTCATGTTCCTGGTGAGCCACTTCCAGTCGGCGTCGGTCAGCTCGGTGACGCGGGCGTCGGCGCTCACCCCCTCGGCGGGGCCCCTGAAGTAGACGGTGCCGCCGACCATCCCCACGCAGGGACGGTAACCAAGGATGTTGCCGGGGTTGCGCGGGTTGACGCCGCACACAACCGCGACGCCGCCGGCCTTGAACTCGGCAAATGAATCGCCCACATCCCTGAAGTACCAGGACTGGATCGGATCGAAGCGGGGGTTGAACTTGGTCAACGTATCGCAACGCGCGCCGCCGCCGCCCTGGACGTAGAGGTTGCCCTGTGCGCCGGCGTTGTGGGCGCCGTTGGCCACATCGCCAAGAACCGTGATGGTGGCACCGCAGTTGACCCAACCCACGTCATCGGAGACTGAGCCGTTGACGGTGATGTTGGTCCCCATCATGCCCATCGCGCCAATGCGCTGGCCTGCCCAACCCTCGACGGTTATGGTCACCTCTTCTTCGGAGGGCCAGATACGCCCGCCGATGCCATGCTGTCCGTCGGCGGTGATCTTGAGACGACGCTTCCCGCCCTTTACGGCAGCCTGAATTTTTTCATCCAGCTGCTTGGAGGGTACGCGCTCACCCCTTACTTTTCCTTTGATCTCTAACGTACGCATATTTATTGCCCCTTAAGCCCTTATTAGCAGGCGTAATTTATTTCAAGACGTTCGGCCACAGCCTTGTCGTCGATCGACAAGCCGTCGGACATGCCGATGGGTAGCTCGGTGGAGCGGCCCAGCGGCGCGAAGATCTTCTTGAGTTCCTTGTCGGCGGAGACGAACACATCCACGACCCTTTGCGCGACCTTGTCGGGGTCCAGTCGGCGAAAGAGCTTGGGGTCCTGGGTGGTGATGCCGCGAGGGCATTTGCCGGTGTTGCAGATGTTGCAGCGGTTCTGCTCGTCGCCCAGACACCCGGCGGCGGCCTGCATGATGTACTTGCCGCAATCGGTACCCGACGCCCCAAGCATCATCAGCGCGGCGGCGTTGGCGGCCAGGTTGCCGCGCTTGCCCACTCCACCCGCAGCGAAGAGCGGCAGCTCGTTCTGCTTGCCGATCTTCACGAGGTTGAGGTAGCACTCCCTCAGGTTGGACGCGATGGGGTGGCCCATCTTGTCGAGGGAGACGTTGTACGCCGCGCCGGTGCCGCCATCCTCGCCATCAATCGTGAGCGCGGCGGCAAAAGGGTTTCTCGCCAGGTTGTTCAGCACCGCCAGGGCGGTCTTGGTCCCCGATATCTTGGGATAGACCGGCACCCTGAACCCCCAGGCCATGCTCATGGAGGTGATCATCTTGGCGACCGCTTCCTCAATGGAGTACTTGGTCTGGTGGGTGGGCGGCGAGGCGAGGTCCACGAACATGGGGACGCCGCGAATCTTCGCGATGTTCTGCAAGACCTTGGACGCCATGAGCAGGCCACCATCGCCGGGCTTGGCGCCCTGACCGTATTTGATCTCAATCGCCGCCGGGTCGCACTGCATGTGGGGGATGGCGTGGACGATCTCGTCCCAGCCAAAGTAGCCCGAGGCGATCTGGAGGATGAAGTATTTTAGAAAGGGGCTTTTGAGCAGGCGCGGGGGCATTCCTCCCTCACCTGTGCACATGACCACCGGGATGCCCTTGACCTCGTTCAGGTAGGCCACGCCCATTGCAAGCCCCTCCCACATGTGGGGGGAGAGCGCGCCGACGCTCATGCCGCCGATGCGGATCGGGAAGATCTCGCGCACCGGTGGGATAAAGGGGGTGCCGTCGGGCACTAGGTCGTTGCCCACCACTTTCAGCGGCAGATTCTCCGGGGGGAGGTTGCGCCCAAGATAAGTACGCACCCTGAACTCGTGACGACCCGCGTCCAGCGCCGGGTCGGTGAGCATGGAGATGCGGGTGAACTTGATGCGGTCAAGAATCGACACGTTGTTGTCGTTTCTTCGCCCGCCGCGCTTGTAGGGCTCGCCGCCCTGGTTTGCATGCCAGTTGAACTTGTTGGCGGGGTTGAAGGTGGGCGCTATCGCATCATTTGGGCACACGTTGCGACACGTCGCGCAACCGATACACCGCCGCATGACATCCGTTGACTGTTTTACGCAGCTCGATACCTTGCGCACGGTTGTGGGCAGCGGGGTGGCGCCGGTGGATTCGACCACGCGGCGCTCATAGACGCCGGGTTCGATGGCGGCCACCGGGCACACCGAAGTACATCTGCCGCAACGGGTGCAACGCGAATCCTCCCAACGGATTATGTAGGGAAGATCGTTTAAGCCAAGCTGATGGTTGACGTCGAGCCGTCCAGTTGATTCCATACCTCTATCTCCTGTGCGCCAGGCTTAACAATAGCCATGTCGTATTTCATCGGGAAAACATCTTTTTCTGCGTCGCGACCGGGCACTGCCGAGGCGAGGCCGCAGACTTCGCTCATGAAACCCACCCTGCCCTTCACTCCGCCGACCACGCCGGGGCGAAGCTTCTTGGCGTCCTGGGCCATGAACATCGAGCCATCCATGTCGCAGCCGATGACACAGTTGGGGCCGTCGATCGTCAACATTCTCAAGCTGCGCTTCATCAGGCGTAACGCCTCGGCGTCGCGCCTGCCCTCGAACTCGCTCTCGGAGGACAATGGTGTGATCACGTCCTTGTAGTAGCGAAGCGGATATCCCAGCCCCTTGCGCATGTAGTGCAGGATGTGTGCGAACACTTCGCTGTCCGAGTTGTAGCCCACATAGGCGGGGTTGCCGCGACCGGTGAGGTATTCGCGGATCGGTACGAAGGCGGTGTTCTCGCCGTTGGTCATCGTGAAGCAGCCCTGGATGAAGAAGGGATGGCAGGCGTAGAGGTTAATGGCGTAGTTGGTGTTCTGCCTGCCCTGGGAGAAGATCGTCTTGGCGAGGATGGGGTTCTTGTCCAGGCCGAAAAACTCGCCGACCTCCAGGGGATCGCCAACTTCTTTCAACGTCACCACGTCGGGCCAGAAGCTGAATACGTATATCGACTGATCCGCTTCGCCCAGCGCCCTCAGCTGAAGCCGGGTCGCGGTGAGCAGCTCGGCCTTCTGGTCCTCGGTCGCTTCAACAAACTCGGGCGGGTACTCATAGGCGATCACGTTGTAGCGGTCGCGCTTCTCTATGGACATGGCGGGGGTGAGCTTGATGGTAGGCTCCCAGTTGTACTTCACGCGGAAACCCCGGCTCTCCATATACTCCTGTACGGTATGATAGCCGTCCTCGCTGGTGATGGCGGAGAGGATGGGATAATCCTTCAGCCCCTCGAACTCACCGCCGAGGTCGCGCATAATCAAACCCAGACCCGATCCGTCATGCCCCTCTTTCATCGTTTCAAGGGCAAGGATCGGCTCCATCGGCGACATATAGTCAGCCGATATCAATGCAGACAATCGACACATATTCCAACCTCCAGACAATATACGATCGCGGCCAGAAATGACCGGTAGGACCGTTACAACTTGCAACCTGTATGCCAACGGTCCCGGCTGTAACTAAAGTTGATAGTTTATGTAAGTATTACACAAGGTTACCTACCATATCCCCTTGCCGGGCAAAAACAAGGTAGTGCCTAATATTTATACAGTCATCTATGCAATTTCATCCCATCCAGACCCGAAACGGGCTAAATGGGCTGGCAATCGTAATCTATGCCTATATATTAGGCAACTGTAAAAATATCAACTTTTGTGTTTCAATGTTCTTCAACTATTTAAAGCACCCTTGGGGCAAAGGCACTGTTGCATAAAACCCTTGCCACCAAAGCTATTGCAGATCACGGAGAAGCGTTATGGAATTGATCGACTACCGTAGCCACGTAGCGTTTGACGAAACCGAGCGGGTAAAATCCACCCTGGTCCAGGGCGAGCACTGCCGTGGCACACTATTTTGCCTGGAAATTGGGCAGTCCATCAAACCCCACATACACGCGGGCGACCACCTGTGGATAATACAGGAGGGCTCCGGCCTATACCTGAACGACGAGGGCGAGCATCCGGTATCGCAAGGCTCAATCGTCTTCGCCCCTGAAGGCGAACCCCACGGCATCCGCGCCACCTCCCGGCTTGTCTTCATCTCCGTAAGCGCCGGATGAGCAAACTTCACGCCGACAGGATCACGCTGCCAATAATCCTGCTGGCACTCCTCTCTCTTCTACTATGTGGCTGCGAGGGGGGCAGCGAGAGGGCCGGAGACAGGGTGACCGTCAGCGGCAAAACCATCTACAAGGATATGGCGGTGGAAGAGGTTTCCATCCATGCGCTACGCATGGAGGATGGAAAATGGCTCGAAGCTGGCCGCACCAAGAGCAAGTACCACGGCTCCTTCAGGCTCGACCTCGCGCCGGGAAGATACAAACTTGAGGCCACCGGCACCCTGCCCGGGCCGATGGAGACCCTGTTGACAGGCGCATTGCCACAGCTTGAGGTGCCGAGCGGACAAGACAGACTCGACCAGGTCGTGATCGAACTGGTCCCAAAGTCCAAATAGCGCCAGCTGCTTACAGCTTCTCCAGAAACCTCTCCAGACTGTCGCAACCCTCGGCAAGGTTGGGGAAGGTTTCCCTCATCGCCTCTTCCGAGTCGACGATCCCGTCCGACCAGTTCGCCAGGACTTTTCCACCATCGTAGTCCACCGACGCCACCCTGACCCCCAGGTTGGTGGAGGGAAGATAGAAGTCGGAGGCGGGCAGCACCGCCACCTTGGCCTGGTCCAGGAGCATCTCGCACATCTTCCTCCCGGTCAGAGCCCCGCGGGCGCGTAACTTTTCCCGGTAATTGCCAAAATCGGGGAAGAGGTAGAACGCGCCTTCGGGCAGGGGGCAGTTCAGCCCCATCGCTATGAACCGCTTGTGGAGATAGCGGGACGCCGCGCGGTGTATGCGGTTGGTGGTCTCCACAAACTCGCGCACCCCGTCATAGTTCGCGTACCCCTCAAGCGCCGCGAACTGTATGGGCGCGCTCACCGCGCTGAAGGTCTCGCTCACCACCGCCTTTAGCGAGTGCATGATGATCTCAAGGGTGTCGGGGATGAGCATCACACCAAGGCGGTACCCCCCGGCGGCGAAGGATTTGGATATACCGCCGGTGACGATGGTGCCCTCGGGGTAGTGGTCCACCAAGGAAGAGTGGCCGTTATCGGTGAAATCGATCTTCGCATAAATTTCGTCGGAGATGACGACCACCTGATAGGCGCGGCATATCTCCGCCAGCTCACGCAACTCATCGTCGCGGTATACTGCCCCGGTAGGATTGCCGGGGTTGTTCATTATCAAAGTCTTCTGCTGTTGGCCCAGCGAATGGCATGCCCTGTCCAGCTCTTCGGGCGTCAGCCTGTAGCTGTTCTCCCGCTTGGTTATTATTGGGAGTATCTGCTTGCCGCGAAGCGCCGCCTGGGGGCCGTAGCTCACCCAGCTGGGCGCGGGGATCATCAGCGGCCCCTCCATCAGGTAGATCGTCTCGAAAATGAGTTCCTTGGAGCCTGGACCCACGACCACGTGGGACTCCTCAAAGGAATACCCGAACTCCTCACGGTAGTACTTTGCCACCGCCTCGCACAGCTCGGGCAGCCCTCGGGTGGGCAGATAATCCTTGCTGGCCGCGTGGTCCCGAAGCGCTTGCACCAGCGGCTCGGGCACGGGAAAGGGGGACTGGCCGAAGCCATAGTGGTAGATCGTCTCACCGCGTTGGCGCAGCTTGCGCGCCTTGATATTGATGGCGAGGGTGGCGGACTCTTTGAGGCTCAGGACAAATGGATTCAGTGCGGGACGCAAGGGTCACCTCCATACTTCAACTTCACGAATCCGCCCGTCGAATTAAGCGGATTGCTCCAGTCTAGAGGCAATAATGGAAAAAGCAACCTGACAGGGGAATTTTAAAACCGGCAGAGGAATTTTAAACGGGCTACAGGCGAACGACGACCCCATCCTTCGCCAACATCTCCTTGACCTCGCGAACGGTTGTCTCGCGGAAATGAAAGATGGAGGCGGCCAATGCGGCGTCTGCCCTGCCCTCTTCAAGGGCCTCGCACATATGCTGGGCGTTGCCCGCGCCGCCCGACGCGATCACCGGTATCTCTATTGCGTCGCTGACGGTCCGGGTCAAGGGAATATCGAAACCATCCTTGGTGCCGTCGCAATCCATGGAGGTGAGAAGAATCTCGCCCGCGCCAAAGGCGGCCATCTTGCGCACCCATTTGATGACGTCGATGCCGGTGGAGTTGCGGCCCCCGTGGGTGTAGACCTCCCACCCCTCGGCGGCGGCCTCGCCGCGCATCTTGGCGTCAACCGCGACGACGATGCACTGGGAACCGAAGCGGCGTGAGGCCTCCTCGACAAACTCCGGGCGATATACGGCTGCGGTGTTGATGCCCACCTTGTCCGCGCCGGCCAGGAGGAGTTTTCGCACATCGGCTAGCTCGCGCACCCCGCCGCCGACGGTGAGCGGCATGAAGATGCGCTCGGCGGTAGCTTTTACCACATCAATTATTATGTCGCGAGCATCGCTGGACGCGGTGATATCGAGAAAGACCAGCTCGTCGGCGCCCTGCCCGTCATAAAGCTCGGCGGCTTCCACCGGGTCGCCCGCGTCGCGCAGGTTGACAAAGTTGGTGCCTTTGACGACGCGGCCCTCGTTGACGTCAAGACAGGGGATGATCCTCTTGGCTAACATCTAACCGTCCCTGCCACGGCCCGCACCACTCCGGCAAACCGCGATCGCCTCAACCAGATCCAGCGTGCCTTCATATATCGCCCGCCCGGTTATGACGCCGGTGATACCGTCAGCCTCATGGTCCAAGAGCGTTTTGATGTCGCCCATGTCAGCGACCCCACCCGAGGCGATCACCTGCCCCTTGGCGACGCGGGCAAAGCGTGCGGTAGCCTCCACATTGACGCCGGTCTGCATACCATCGCGCTCGATATCGGTGAAGATGAAACCGGCAGCGCCCTGGTCTGACAACTTGGCGGCCAGCTCGGTGGCCGGGGTGGCCGAGACATCGGCCCAGCCGCGCACCGCGACCATACCGTCACGAGCGTCGATCCCCACCAACACCTTGCCGGGGTATTTCTTTGATAGCCTTCCCACCAGCTCCGGCTCTTCAAGGGCTGCGGTGCCGATGATTACATAGTCAAGCCCCTCGTCGAGAAGCGCCTTGGCGGTGGCCTCATCACGAATGCCGCCCCCAAGCTCAAGCTCCACATCCACGGCGGCGCGGATAGCCTTCACCGCTTCCATATTCTCAGGCTTGCCGGAAAATGCACCATCCAGGTCCACCAGATGGATGCGCGTGGCGCCCGCCTCGGCCCAGCGCACTGCCGCCTCTGCCGGGTTGTCGCCGTAAACCGTCTCGTCCTCCATGCGTCCCTGCTTCAAACGCACGCATTTTCCGCCCTTCAGGTCTATTGCAGGTATGACAATCATCTATTCGTAATCCTCCACCTTCTTCCAGAAGGCTTTAAGTATTTTGAGTCCCACACGCTGGCTCTTCTCCGGATGGAACTGGCAAGCGTAGAGGTTGCCCTTCGCCACCGAGGAGACGAACTCGAAGCCGTAGTCGGTGGTGGTCGCGGTTACATCGCTTTCTTCCGGGACCGGATAGTAGGAGTGGACGAAGTAGACGAAGTCGCCATCGTTCACATCCGCCAGCACATCCACGTCGCCGACCTTTTTGATCCGGTTCCACCCCATGTGGGGGACTTTCAGCCGTTCGCCGTTGGTGTCCGTGAACTCGTGGGGGAAGCGCACAACGCCGCCCTTGAAGATGCCGAAGCCGGGGGTGCGCCCATGCTCTTCGCTGTAGTCAAAAAGGAGCTGGAAGCCCACGCAGATGCCGAGGAAGGGCACGTCTTCGATTATCTTTTCACGCACCACGTCGGTGAGGCCGTAGCTGTCCAGCTTGGTTGCGCAGTCGCGAAACGCACCCTGGCCCGGCAGCACAACGGCGCGCGCGTCATGGATCATCCCCTTGTCGCGGGTCAGCACCGCCGGGACACCCAATGACTCCATCGCCTTCTGTACGCTTCTCAGATTCCCTGAATCATAGTCGATAATGACTACAGGTCGGCTCATAACGTGCCTTTGGTGGAAGGCACTCCCGTGCGGCGCGGGTCGGGCTCCGCCGCTTGCCTGATGGCGCGGGCGAAAGCCTTGAACACCGCTTCGATCACGTGGTGGGCGTTGCGGCCCGAGGTGGCCTTGATGTGCACCGTGGCGTTCGAGTTGCGCACGAACGCCTCAAAGAACTCCCTGAAGAGTTCAATATCCGCTTCGCCGACCTTGCCCGAGTCCAGACCGTCATCATAGTTAAGACAGCAACGACCCGACAGGTCCACCGCAGCCATCGCCAGCGCCTCATCCATCGGCACGGTGGCGTTGCCGTAGCGGGTGATCCCCTCGCGATTGCCCAGCGCCTTGTCCAACGCCTGGCCCAGCGCGATGCCCACGTCCTCGACGGTGTGGTGAAAGTCCACGTGTATGTCGCCCTGGGCTTCAATCGTCAGGTCGATCAACCCATGTGCGGCCACCTGGGTCAGCATGTGGTCGAAGAAACCCACGCCGGTGTCGATCGTGTGTTTGCCCGTGCCGTCAATGTCCACGACCACGCGCACACTCGTCTCATTGGTCTTTCTCACAATTTCAGCCACGCGGCTCATCTTAGTTCCCCTTGCCTTTGACTCGTATGGATACCGCCCTCGCGTGGGCGGTAAGGCCCTCAATCTCTGCTATACGTATCACCGGAGCCGCCAGTTTCTCAAGCGCCGATGCGGTGAAGCTCAAAATACTTGAGCGCTTGATGAAGTTCTCCACCCCCAGCGGCGAATAAAAACGCGCTGTGCCGGCGGTGGGCAATACATGATTTGGTCCGGCTGCGTAGTCGCCCAAAGCCTCCGGGGTGTTGTGACCGAGGAAGATCGCCCCGGCATGCCTTATCAGCTCCAGGGCTTCAAAAGGCTCGGCCACCGCCAGCTCCAGATGCTCGGAGGCAAAATCATTTGCCAGCGCGCACGCCTCGGTCAGCGTCTCCAC
>JAUVAU010000031.1 GCA_030591565.1 Deltaproteobacteria bacterium
TCCATATCCGGCGCGTTTAAAGCCATGATGATCGGTCAGATCACGGATTCCATGATGGGGCACCTGCAAATACACAAGCGGGGTTACGTCGCCTCCATCGATAATCTTCCCCTGCATTTGAACCTGGGCGCGCAGGACATGCAGGTCGTAGAGAAGGCTCTGGATGGACTGGAGGGGGTGGAAGCCTACTCGCCACGCATCAAGTTCGGGGGCATGTTCAGCAACTTCGAGGAGACGACCAACATTCGCCTCAATGGGGTAGACCCTGCTCGGGAGACTCAGACAGCACCGCTTCTTTCAAAACGAATAATTCAGGGGGAGGCTTCGGCGGTCCAGATCAAGTCGGGTGAGATTCTGGTGCCTGAGCTGCTAGCCAAGGGCATGAAGGTTAAACTGGGCGACACCGTGGTGGTCGTGGCGACGAACCGGGATGGCTCGGTCAACGCGAAGACCTTTACCGTAAGCGGTTTTCTGGAAGGTATCTCCGGGCCCGGGGGGCGGGATGGCTACATCCACATCGATGACGCCAAAGAAGTTCTCCGGATCAACCAAAGCGAGGCGAATGAATACGCCGTACGGTTAAGGGACGCGGGCGATCTTGAGTCTGTGCAAAAAGCATTGGCGGCGGCCCTGAACGGTGAACTGAACAAGTCGGGCAAACCCAAATACGAGATACATTCCTGGGAGAAGCTTTCTCCGTTTTTCAATATCGCACGGATGATCGACCTGATGACCTTCTTCATAAAGCTGATGCTCATCTCCATCGTGCTGGTCAGCGTGATGAACGTCATGATCATGGCGGTCTTTGAGCGGATCAAGGAGATCGGCACCATTGCCGCCATCGGCACCCGCCCGGGCAAAATACTGTCGCTCTTTCTCGTCGAGGGACTGAGCCTTGGCATCCTGGGCGCTGCGATGGGCACGGGGTTGTCCCTGCTTGCCATCTTCATCCTTCAGGCCAACCCGGTGAGCTTCGACTTCGGTCGCCAGAAGGGGCTTGTGTTGTATCCCACCATAGATTCGATGGAGATAGCCATAATATCATTCCTGGTCATTGCCATATCGGTGCTCGCCAGCCTCCAGCCAGCGTTCAAGGCATCCCGCATGGAGCCGGTGACGGCAATGCGCCAGGTATGATGACCCTTCCCCAACCCGGTAAAAACCTTCTTGCAAATGGCGAGTTGAAGGATTGAGAGGAAAATGAAAAGAATAGTCACCGCATTCATAATCACTGCCTTTTTGTTCGGGATTCCCACACTCTCCCTCGCGGTCGATGGGGAAGGTATTCTTCGTCAGGTGGACCGCAACCTCAATCCCGAGTCCTACGAGATGTACCGCAAACTCATCAACATCGAGCCGGATGGTACTCAGAAAGAATTTGTGCTCTACACCATCAAAAAGGGGCAGGATCGCATGGTGGCGCTCTTCCTCTCCCCGGCCAGCGAGAAAGGGCGAAGCACGCTGCGCATTGAGGACAACATGTGGCTCTATCTGCCCAACGTAGGCAAGCCGCTTCGCATCACCAGCCTCCAATCTATCGTCGGCGGAGTCTTCAATAACTCTGATATTCTGAGGCTCGACTATTCGAGCGAATACACGGTGGCCTCCGCTACTGAAGATGGCGGCAATTACCTGTTGGAACTCAAAGCTAAAACCGGATCGGTGGCCTATGAACGCATCGAAATGGTGGTAGATCGTAAAACCGTCATTCCCACCGAGATTCGTTGTTACGCCTCATCAGGGATACTCATCAAGACTCTCCATTACAGCAAGACCAAAGACTTCGGAGGCGGACTCGTACGGCCCAGCATGTTGGAAACGGACAGCCCATTGCAGAAGGGCTACCGCTCCGTGATGTTGTTTGCCAAGATTGCTGCCCGGGAGTTCAACGATGAGGTCTTCACGCTCACCTTTCTGCCTCAAGTGGAAGAACTCAGATGAACCCGCTACAACGGAGTTCCATCGGAGCGGTTGCGGCAATTGGCCTCATGCTTTTGTCCTCACAATGCCATCTCGCGTTTGCCCAGCAGGAAAATTCATCAGCAGAGGCTGAGGAGTTTTCTTTCGATATGGAGGCTTTTGAAAAGTCTCCCTGGGCTTTCGACGGGTATGTGCAGGCGCAAATGGGCTATGCGCGGCTGGATCGTGATGCCGCCCTGTACAGAATCAGTTTTCTTGGAGAGGAGGAGGATACCTACCGGCTTCAGGGAGGTGGTGAGATACAGGCGGACTTAACCTACCAACGGGGTTCATTTACGGCATATACAAGAATCTCTCTCCAACAAGAATATGATGGAAAAGAGTGGTATTCCGATGCTCTGCTGTACGAGGGCAATCTCTCCTGGCAGGCAGGCGCCAATGCCCGGTTCACCCTTGGTAAAACGCTTTTGCGATGGGGCAAGGGGTATGCATGGAACCCGACCAACTTCGTTGGCAGGGACAAAAACCCTTCGGACCCCGACTTGGCGCTGGAGGGCTACTGGGTAGGGCTGGCTGATCTGGTGAAGAGCTTTCCCGGGCCGCTTAAAACCATCGCCCTGACCGGAGTCGTACTGCCTGCTTCCGAGGAGGTGAACTCCGAGTTCGGCCAGGAAGAGCACGTCAACATGGCTGGCAAACTCTACCTGCTCTTTTACGACACCGACATCGACCTGATGACTCTGTCGGATGGCAGCCAAAGCGACCGCTACGGGGTCACGGTCTCACGCAACATCACCGCGAACTTCGAAGTTCACGGAGAGGCGGCGTTGGTGACCGATGCCAAAAAACAGATTGTCGAATCTGACGGCTTGTTCACCATGGATGAACGAGATATCTGGAATTATCTGGCGGGAATCCGCTACCTGTCCAGCACGGATACGACCTGGATCTTGGAATACTATCATAACGGGAACGGCTACACTGAAGAAGAAGCCCAGGACTTTTTCGATTTCGTCGATGTCGCTACCGACAGCCAGTTGGTAGCCAGCAAACGGAATATTTCAGCCTACCAGCGACCCAATTTCATGCGAAACTACCTCTATTTGAGAGTATCCCAGAAAGAACCCTTCGGCTGGCTTTACGTGACCCCTGCGCTGTTCATCATCCTCAATGCAGATGACGGGTCCTACAACCTCATACCGGAAATAAACTACACAGGGGTCGAAAATCTGGAACTCAGGTCGCGCTTCAGCTTCCTGGGCGGAGGCGATGACACCGAATACGGCGACAAGGTCAACGAGTGGAAAATAGAGTTTCGCGTGCGCTACTTTTTCTAGTCGATCTCAATGTGATTCTTCCCTAAATTTAGCGGACACGGAATTAAACCGCTTTCAGAGTTGCCAGATTGTTTCAAAAAGCATTTTGGGATTTTTTGAATCACGTTGGAATCTATGATCAAAATACAGTCGTTTTTGATCAATCCAACAACTGAATAGAATTCGAGGTGCTGCCAATCAGTGATTGGATGTAGTGAGCGGTCGTGGTGATGTTCTCGTGCCCAAGGATCACTTGGATGTCCGGCAAGGGTGCTCCTTCCTGGGCCAGCCTTGAAGCCCCATAGTGCCGGATAGCGTGCAAGGTTGTAATCGCTGAAATATATCACTCATTGTGTCGGCTTGGGTCAGCCCCTTTCGACACACAGGGCGATCCCCATGCCGCCGCCGATGCACAGGGCGGCCAGCCCCCTCCGGGCGTCTCTGCGGTTCATTTCATAGAGCAGCGTGAGCAGTATCCTTGCGCCGGAGGCCCCTATGGGATGCCCCAGGGCTATCGCGCCGCCATTGACATTGACCTTCCCGGTGTCCCACCCCATTTCCCGATTGACCGCGATCGCCTGGGCGGCGAACGCTTCGTTGGCCTCGATCAGGTCCAGGTCTCCGACGCTCCAGCCGGCTTTTTCGAGTGCTCTTTTCGACGCCGGTATGGGGCCGGTACCCATGATGGACGGGTCTACGCCCGCCGTGGCCCACGAGACGATGGAGGCCAGGGGCGTGATGCCTCGCCGCTCGGCCTCGGCGGCTTCCATGAGCACCACGGCGGCTGCGCCGTCGTTGATGCCCGAGGCGTTCCCGGCGGTGACCGTGCCCTCTTTGTCGAAGGCGGGCCGCAGTTTGGCGAGTCCCTGCGCCGTCACCCCGTGTTTCGGGTACTCGTCGGTGTCCACCACGGTTTCGCCTTTGCGGGTCTTGATGGTTACGGGGGTGATCTCTGCTGCCAGCCGACCCTCTTTTTGCGCGACTTCGGCTTTTTGCTGCGATTTCGCGGCGAAGGCGTCCTGCTCTTCGCGGGTGATACCATGTTTTCGCGCCACATTTTCGGCTGTCGTGCCCATGTGGTAGCCCTGGAAGGCATCCAGCAGGCCGTCGCGGAGCATGGTGTCGTCCAGCTCTGTCGCGCCCATCTTGGTCCCACGGCGCAGGTGGGCGCAGTGGGGGGCCTGGCTCATGCTCTCCTGGCCGCCCGCTACGATGATGTCCGCGTCGCCCAGAGCGATGGCTTGGGCTCCCAGCGCCACCGAGCGCAACCCGGAGCCACACAGCTGATTGAGGCACCAGGCGGTGCGCTCCACCGGTATGCCAGCGTTCACGGCGGCCTGACGTGCCGGATTCTGCCCGGCGCCCGCCGACAACACCTGCCCCAGGATCACTTCAGTGACCTCCTCGGGGGTGATGGACGCACGGCTCAACGCCTCTTTGATGGCTATGGAGCCCAGGGCCGAGGCAGGTTGCGTTGCAAGGGTGCCGTTGAAACTACCCACGGGTGTCCGCGCGGCTCCCGTAATCACGATACGCGTCATTAAGAACTCCTTCATTGTTTTGTGTTGTAAAAATTCATTTTAGAACATGTGCTGGCCGCCGTTGACCGAGATGTTCGAGCCGGTTATGTAGCCGGCGGTGTTGGCGGCAAGAAAGGTGACGGCGCGCGCCACGTCGTCCGGCGTGCCGAGACGCCCCACGGGAATACCCCCGATGATGGCCTCCCTGACCTTCTCCGGTAATGCATTGACCATCTTGGTGGCGATGTAGCCGGGCGAGACGGTATTGACGGTGATGCCGTGGCGGGCGACTTCCTGAGCGAGCGCCTTGGTGAACCCGTGCATGCCCGCCTTAGCGGCGGAGTAGTTGGTCTGGCCCAGCTGGCCCTTCTGGGCGTTGATTGAGCTGATGTTGATGATTCTTCCATATTTGTTATCAATCATATGATTGATGGAGAGCCGGGTGATGTGAAAGAGGCTGTTGAGGTTGGCCGTGATAACGTCATG
This sequence comes from Deltaproteobacteria bacterium, assembly GCA_030591565.1. Lineage (GTDB taxonomy): Bacteria > Desulfobacterota > Deferrisomatia > Deferrisomatales > BM512 > JAUVAU01. The sequence continues at coordinate 5,243 of JAUVAU010000031.1, forward strand.
CCATTGCTCGTGCTCCATTTTGTGGAACATCGAGTCTCTGGTCACGCCGGCGTTGTTCACCAGGATGTCGAGGTGGCCGAGCATCGCCTTCACTTCCTCGACTGATTTATTGCACGACTTGAATTCGCGCACGTTGCCGAAGCTGATCCCGATTTCGTAACCGGCCTTTCGTTGCTCTTCCTGCCACGCCTTGGCCTTGTCGTGGTCACCGCCGCTGTAATAACCGGCGATGACTTTCACGCCTGCCTTGGTCAGGTGCCTGCAAATAGCCGTCCCGATACCCCCCGTGCCTCCCGTGACAAGTGCGGTTCTATCTCTCATAGCCAACTGAGACACCCATAACCGGTCCCAATTTCCCACGGGTGATCCCCTCATGTGGCGAGACCCCGATTAGGCGGAAGTAACACCCTCCTTAACTGATCTCCACTGACAGCTTTGATAGGGATCACTATTCCTGCTAAAGTGTCTTTAATATTGATTCACGATTGTTGCTCTTTTGGGGAGGGCAGTATGCGAAACGGGTGGGCATTTTTACTTCTAGCTTTGCTGACTGCGTTAATGCTTTGGGGATGTAGCAAGGATTCTCCCTCCCAAGCAGAGGCAGAGATACAGATAGAAGAAGGCTGCGTGGAGTGCCACGGGCTACCTCCCGTCTCCCCCTGCGATGAGCCAACCGGCTGGGAACGGGTGGAAAACTACCCCGGCGGCGGCGCTACCCATGCAATCCATGTGGACTTTATTCGCGCCAAGATCGAGGAAGCTGGGCTTACTCCTACCCTCGCTGACCTGTGCGCGCCCTGCCACGGCACATCGCCCGGAGAGGCGACACACCATAATGAGTCGGACACCCCAGAGTGCTGGGAGTGGACCGAAGCAGTGCAAGCCAAGGTTGACCTGATAGATGGTGCTGGCAACTTTGGCCCCGACGCTCTCTACAATGGCACACCGGTGCTAACCACCGCCTCAACCAAAGGGGGAGAACCGCAACAATGCGCCTCTTTCGATTGTCACGGCGCGTCCGCACCCGTCAGCCCTGAAATGGCGCTACTCTGGGATTTCACCTGTGAAGAGTATGCAACCGACGACAGCGTCAGGAGCGTCTACAACGAATGGGGACGCGACATCACCTGCGCGGGCTGTCACGGCCACGACCCGGCCACTCCCGAGCTTCGCACCCGCATCATAATCAAGGCTGAAGGAGCGACCGTTTACGACAGCGACGACCCCCGTACACTGCCCCACGGGGTAGCTGCCAACTACTTTGGCACGGTGAGCAGTTTGGGCTACGGCGGCCACGGTGACGCACAGATCAATGATGTGGACGACCCCAGCTTCAGGGACTCCGCCCCCGGATGGGAACTGCCCCTTAGCTGTAACGACTGCCATGACGGCGAGGCACCCCACTACCCCGTGGATTCAGCCAACACTCATCGCCTTAGCAGTCAAACAGTGGAGGACTTTAACCAAGCTGTAGAGGGACTCTGTTCCTCCTGCCATGCCGCACACTATGCCGCAAACCATCATGCGTATAATTCTACGCCAGGGTCCGTTTACACAATAATGTCACCAGTCGATGAAACAACCCAGTGGGTGTTGAACGAATATGGTGGCTACGGGCAAACCGCCTATGGCGCAGCCAACACACAGGGGGATGTTGACTATTACGTTAACGAGTGGGGTGACTCTCTGGGCATCAAGCAGACACCACCGCCTGCGCCTGAGCCCTTCTCCGTAATGCCGCTGGCGCAACACCTCATGGTTGGGATAGAGGGCGACCAAATTCTCTGCGTCACCTGCCACAACCCCCATGGCACGGACCTCTCCTTGCAAAGAAGCCGGATGCTTCGCGTAAGTCATGAAGACAGCGCACTTTGTTGCGTTTGTCATTGCCGAGACTATTGAACCAACCTCAATGAACTGCCTTTCATTGTCTCCTTCTCCCTCCGCTCCGCAATCTCTTTTCTGGTATATTCGTCGGTGCAATAAGCAGTGCGCTGTCGGCCTATCGCATGGCACGTGATCTTAGGGTCGATCGCCGTTTTATTCCGGGATGGTATATGAGTTTTTTTCTTGACCTTACGGTGGCCCAGGCCTTAGCCTGTCGGCGCTCATAGCGAAACGGGTTCCCTCCTTCGCTTCGGCACCAACCGTTAAAGATCAAAGATCGGACAAAAGACTAATGATGGAATATTCGATTTTTCCTCAGTTGGCCGCCCTTATCATGATCCTGACCATGCCGATGGCAATGGGCAAGAGCGTGAGGATCGGCGACCCCATCGGCAAATTCGTCAGCTCCATGAGAAAGACTACTTTTCGCACCCGCCGTTTTTTCCGCGTGGCCCGCACTCCGGTCATGCGCGGCGCGAGAGGTTGGTGGGAATAATTATCTCAGCTTGAATAAAAAGGGCCGCCCATTTCGGGAGCGGCCCTTTTTTTTGTTTCCCCCCCCTGTCCGTCACCTCATATCGGTCAGCGTCACTCCCTCAAGCGCTTCCATGACTCCTTTTATCTGGTCGGTGGAGAGGTTTTCCACCTTTATCAATGCGCCCGAGGTGTTTCCGTCTTCATCCCAAACTCCCACGGCGGAGATATTCCCGCCGCTCCCGGCTATTTTACTCGAAACGTTTGCCAGCACGCCGGGGCGGTTGTCCAGGCGTACCGTCACCCGTATTCCCGGCCTCTTGGCTCCAAGCAGTTCAAGCATCGCCTTGAAGATGTCGGTATCGGTGATGATCCCCACCGGTTTGCCCTCCTTCATCACCACAAGGCTGGATATGCGGTTGGCGTTCATTATCCTCGCCGCTTCTTCCGCCGCCATCCGCTCCGTGGCCTGCACCGGCTCTTTTATCATCACGTCGCACACCAGGGTGTTGGAGGTCAGGTAGCTGTACTCGAAGCGGGTCAGCCCCGTTCCCATGCCGGGAAGCGCCGTGGCGAGCGACGAGCGGGTTATGAGGCCCACCAGTTCATCGCCATCGCAGACGATGAGGTGGCGAATGCCCTTTTCGGTCATCAAGGCGGCTGCATCGGCCACTGACTTTTTGGGCTGGACGGAAAATGGTAGCGGGGTCATCAGGTGCTTTACCAGCACTGGGACACCTCCGATTCGGTCAAGTGATGAAACCCCTGGCCTTCAAAAGAGGCCTGGGGTCCACCAGTTTCTTGTTAAAGCCGCGCTCCTTGGCGCCCAGCCCGTAGGCAAGCGCCATGAGTTGAGTGACGTAGAGCACCGGGATCTTTTTTTCAAGGCCTTCCATCTGCAACTGACGGCTATCCAGGTTGGAGTCGCAGAGAGGACAGGCTACCACTATCACGTCAGCCCCCACCGCGACCGCGTTTTCGACGATGTCGCGGCTGAGTTTCAGCATAATTTCCTTGGCGGGCACCGCCAGACTTCCGCCGCAGCAGATCGTCTTGTCGTCCCAGTCCAGACTCTCGGCCCCGATGGCGTCGCAGATATCATCCAGTTCCATCGGATATTCGGGGTGGGGATGGCCGGTGATCTTGGGCGGCCTGGTGAGCAGACACCCGTAGTAGTTGACCACTTTTAGTCCGGTAAGCGGCATCTTGACCTTTTCGCCGATCTTGTCGAGCCCCACCTCGTCGGCCAGCCATTCCGAGATCGAGTGGACCTTGATATCGCCCTTGAAGGTGTAGCCCATCTCGGAGTCGATGCGCTGCCTGATCTGGCGGTCTTCCTCGACCTCATGCTCGGCGGCCTTGAACCGGTTGTAGCAGGCGGCGCAGGGGGCGACCACTTCATTCATCCCGTTGGCCTCGGCCAATGCCAGATTAACCAGCGGCGCCTTGATGCCCTTGTAGTGGTCCACGTGATGCACCGGGCTCGCGCCGCAGCAGGTCCACCCCTTGGGCTCGACCAGTTCATACTCAAGCTCGGTCGCCACCGCCTTAAAGGACCTGTCGAACTCGGCAGCCAGCGAATGGAGCGAGCAGCCCGGATAGTAGCCGACCTGATTCTCTGCCAAATCCAGCTTCGTCGCCTTGTCGGGCCGCGCCGTGGCCATGGTGGGAAGAAAGCTCAGCTTGGCCTTCTTCATCATCTCGATCCCCAGGTCCATGTCCTGGAAAAAGTTGCCGGACAGTATGTTCATCGCACCCATGAGGCCCAGTTCGTAGACCCTGCCGAACATATTGGCGTCTTTGATGAAAATTTTATGGAATAGCGCCACATCGGGTACGGCGGGCTTTATCCCCCGCTCGGTCGCGACCTGGGTGAGAACCTCCATGATCCGTGCGATGTCGATCCCCTGGGGGCAGCGGGTGGAGCAGGTCTGGCACGAGGCGCAGAGCCAGGGCGTGCGGGCGTTAAGCGCTTCTTCCTCGTCGCCGATTTGTACGAGCCGCATGATCTGGTTGGGCGTGTAGTCAAAATAATCGGTGACAGGGCAACCGCTGGAGCAGCGCACGCACTGGTAGCAGAGGAACGCGTTCTCGCCGCAGAGCTCCTTGATAACCCGCGCCAGATCGGGGCTCAGCTGGGTGGTAGTTTCGCCCATGCTACACCACCGGCCTGGGCAGAAGGCCCGCGCCCTCAACCAGGGGCTTTACCGCTTCCTCCCACTCGATCGCCATCACGTGGACTCCCGCGACCCCCTCGATCTCCTTGACCTCCTGAATCAACTCTATGCACATCTTTATCCCCTCGGCCCGCCACGCTTTTTGCTTGGCTGCCTTGTCTTCGGGGTCGATCCCCTTGGCGGCCGCCTCTATCCTCGCTATTACATCATCGGGAACGGTGATGCCCGGCACGAAGTCGCGCATGTACTTGCCCATCGCGGGACCCTTTAGCGGGCCGACGCCGACCAGTATGGCCGTCTTCTCGTGGAGGCGCATCTTGCGCACCTCCTCCATGTATTTTTTGAAGGCGGGGAGATTGTAGACGAGCTGGGTCTGAATAAAATCCGCCCCGGCAGCGACCTTTTTGGCAAGCCGCATGGGCCGCCACTCCACCGGATGGGCTTCGGGCGCGGCGGCGGCTCCTATAAAAAAGCGCGGCTCGCAACCCTTCATCACATCGCCACACTGAAATTTCTTTTCGTCGCGCAGATCCTTTAACATCCTTATCTGCTGCATCGAGTCCATGTCATGGACATTTTTGGAGGTGGGGTGGTTGCCAAAAGACTGGTGGTCACCGCTCAGAGCCAGCATGTTTCGCACACCCAGCGCATGGGCCGCCAGAAAATCAGCCTGCATGGCGAGCCGGTTGCGGTCGCGGCAAGTCATCTGCATCACCGGCTCTATCCCCTCTTGCACCGCCAGCACCGACGCTCCAAGGCTCGACATCCTGACCACCGCAGTCTGGTTGTCGGTGACGTTTACCGCGTCCACCATTCCCTTGAGGTAGCCCACCTTCTCCTTGATGTGGTCCGGGTCGGCGGACTGGGGCGGACCCAGCTCTCCGGTGACGGCGAAGTGACCAGCGCGGAGAACCTTTTCAAGGTTGCTGCCCGATTTCAATCCATTGTCTGTCGACATCTTATTCCTCATCCATCAATATCAGGTCTTCGCGAACGATGCGTCGTGGACCCCCGTCACGTGAGGTGGTCCAGTCCTTCGGCTCCTGCACTCCGGTAATAAGGTCGAGGCGATTGTGCTCTTTTAGCCTGTCGTGTATGAGATGCCACGCGCACTCCACATCCTCGGTGGCGGGCATCATCCTGCCGCCGCGTCCCTTGACCATGACCGGTACGCCATCTACCCGCCTGATCCTTTTGACTTCGCACAGACCATGCTCCGAGCCGCCGCAGGGGCCGTTTTGCACCTGCTTGGAGCAACGCGCCACGGGACAGATGCCGCCGGTCATCGCCAACATGCAGTTGCCGCAAGCCTGACACTGCTCGGTCCATATCCCTTGCTCTTCGGGTTGCCCGAGAAAGGTCGTGTTCAACCCCGGCACAACCCATTTATCGGGAAAGTGGCGGGCGAAGGTCTGCACTCCAATGCCGCAGGCCAGGGAAACTATGAGGTCGGCCTTTTCAACTTCCGCCTCGATCATCTCCAGATACTCCCACTCGCATTGGCGTTGAACCGTGACATCGGTGGCCTCAATGGGCGTTCCATCCACCCTGGAGGCGATCCGCAGAGCGGACGCCATCAACTGGGCTTCCTTTTCACCTCCGGCAAGGCAGACCGTGACGCAGGTTCCGCAGCCGGCGACGAGCACATTTTCGGCATCCCCCAAAACCCCCTTGATCTCTTCCAACGGTTTCTGTTCGGCAACTATCATTGGGTAGCCTCCACGCTCTGTTCCCCGGTTTCATCTCCACCATTTTTTTGTTCCCCGGCTTCTCCCGCGCCAACTTCTTTCCCACCCATGCGCAGCGGGCTGGGTCCGAGTCTCATGATACGGTCGTTCATCTCCTTGGCCGCCTGGGCGAAGCTCTCCCCCATCCCCGCAGAGAGGAAGAAGATATCGAGCCGCTCGCCCCCGAGCCCCACCTGGTCGAGCAGCTTTTTGGTGTGCACCACCCTCGCCCTCGCCCGCTCGTTACCGCGCACATGGTGGCAGTTGCCGATGGGGCAGGCGATGATGTAAACGCCATCGGCCCCATCCTCAAACGCGCTCATTATGTAACGGGCATCGGTCTTGCCCGTACATGGCAGCTTTATCACCTTGGTCGTCGCCGGGTATTGAATCCGCATGGCTCCGGCGGTGTCGCCCGACATATAGGCGCAATAACTGCATGTAAAAGCGGTCAGTTGCGGTTCAAAGCACTCACCTGTTCGTTGCATCGGCTCCTCCGCTGTCAGCTTCTTCACCCCAGACCCCAAGGGCCCCGGTCATTATCTGGTCATCCCTGTAATGGGCTAGCTGTATCGCCGACGCCGGGCACTCTCCGGTGCAGGTGCCGCACCCCTGGCAAAGCGCCGGATCAATCCACGCATGTCCACCTATCGCTCCCACCCCGGCCCTGTCGTAGAGCAGGCGCGGAATCTTGAAGGGGCAGGTGCGAACACAGGTCAGACACCCCACACACTTGTCGGCGTCCACGTCGGCGATAACCCCACCCACGTAGAAGGGGTCCATGTTCAACACCGTCAACGCCCTGCCCGCAGCCGCCTGGGCGCTGGAGATCGCCTCCTCCAGAAATCTCGGATAGTGGGCCATCCCGCAGAGGAACAACCCCTCGTTGACAAAGTCCATGGGGCGCATCTTGAGGTCGGCTTCGAGGAAGAACCCTTCGGTGGATTCGGGCAGCTTCAGTATCTTTGCCAACTTCGACGTATCGTCAGCGGGGATTATCGACATACTCAGCGCAAGCAGATCGGGCGTGAGCAGGTAGCGGCGGTCAAGCGACGGGTCGTTCACCTCGACCATCAGTTGACCCTCCACGATATCGACCACCGGCGGGTCTTCGTCGCTGTAGCGCACGAACACCACCCCGTTTCTCCTCGCCTCGGTATAGTACTGTTCCCTGAAACCGTAGGTGATGATGTCCTTGTAGAGGACGGTCACCTGGCAATCCGGGTTCATCATCTTGATGCGGATCGCGTTCTTCATCGTGTTGGTGCAGCAGGTGCGCGAGCAGTAGAAGTGGCTCGCCTCCGCCGGCTGAACACACTGGATCATCACCACGTTTTTGAGGTTCCGCAGCTTCTCGGGCTGGTGCGCCAGCCAATCCTCCATCTCAAGCTGGGTCACCACACTCTCATGTTCACCATGGCGATAGGCCGCCGGGGTGCCCTCGCGCCCACCGGTTGCGACGACTATCACCCCATGCTCCACCTCTATCGTCTCCGTTTGACCCTCCGGTGTGGGGGATTCAATGATCGACAGGAAGCGCCCGATGGAGCCGCTCACCCCGTTTATCTCGCTATTGGTCAATACATCTATCCGGTGGTGGCCCCTGACCCGGTTAATCAGGTCGCGCAGCAGCCTCTGGGGATTGAGCCCTTCGACCAGGTAATAGATATGGCGCAGGTTGCCGCCAAGAACTTCGCTCTTCTCCAAAAGAGTGACATCGTAGCCGGAGTCCGCTATCGTCAGCGCCGCCGTCATCCCCGCCACGCCGCCGCCAATGACCAGCGCGCTGCGATGCGGCTGGATGGCGATGCGGTTGATGGCCTCAAGGCGCAGCACCCTGTGCACCGCCATGCGCACCAGTTCCGCCGCCTTGGCCGTACTCTTCTCCGGTTCCATATCGTGCACCCAGGCACAGTGCTCCCGGAGGTTGACCATCTCGAAGAGATAGGGATTGAGTCCGGCGTTTCGCACCGTCTTTTGAAAGAGCGCCTCGTGGGTGCGTGGGCTGCACGCAGCCACGACGATGCGATTCAGCTTCTTCAGTCTTATAATGTCACCTATAAAATCTAGACCCTCATCAAAGCAGGCCAGATCGATCTTGTCGGTAAAGACGACTCCGGGAAGGTCCTTTGTTTTGTCGATGACGTGATCCAGGTCGAGCGTCTGGGAGACCATGGGACCGCAGCCACAGACGAAGACGCCCGTGCGCACCGGTTCCCCCGAGACATCCCTTTCGGCCACGTCGGTGTCATAGTGTTGGAGGAATGGGTATTGGCGTGGCGCAGGGCGCTCGCCCAGCGAATCGTGAAAAACCCTCATCACTTCGCCTGCCGCACCGGCTGCGTCAAGCACGGTCTCAGCTATCTCCTTGGGAGACTGGAAGGCCCCCGCCACGTAGACGCCGGGCTGGCTTGTCTGCAATGGCTGGAACTTGTCTGTCTCGCAAAAGCCATGCTCGTTCAGTTCGATCCCCATCATCTTGGCAAGCCCGGCCGAGCGGTCGGGGGGCTGCATACCCACCGCCAACACCACCATCTCAAAGCGCTCCGTGACGGTGTTACCCTCTTTGTCCGGGTAGCGCAGGATCAGCTCCTTGGTCTTCGGGTCTTCTCTCAGCGCGCTTATTCGGCAGCGGGTGTAGTCCACGCCGTGGGTGTCCATCGCCTTGTTGTAGTACTTGGTGTACTCCTTGTTAAACGCCCGCTCGTCCATGACGAAGACTTTGCAATCCACATTTTCGAGCCGCTGCTTCGCCAACATCGCCTGCTTGGTGGCGATCATGCAACACACTGACGAGCAGTAGGGGTGCTCCTGATCGCGGGAGCCGATGCACTGGAGCCACGCGATCCGTTCGGGCATCTTTCCATCGGAGAGCCTCGCCACAATGCCCTCGGTGGGGCCGGAACGGCTGGCGAGCCGCTCAAACTGCATCGAGGTCAGGACGTTGGGATAGCGGCCATGGCCGAACTCTTCCAGGGGGGTCGGGTCGAAGAGCTTGTACCCCAGGGCCAGAATCGCGGCCCCCACGGTGATGGTCACGGTTTCGGGCTCGCTCTCCAGATCAATCGCCTGCGTCGGGCAGATGGAGGCGCACTTCGAGCAGCCTTCACACCAGGGTCCCTTCTCGATCACATAGGCGTCGGGGATCGCGCGGGGCGAGGTCTTGTAGGCTGCCTTGCGGTTGGACATGCCCATCTGGAATTCGCTGGGCATGGAGACGGGGCAGACCACCGCGCAGAGGCGGCAATTGATACAACGCGCCGGGTCCACATGCCGTGGGTTGCGCTGAAGGGTCACGGTGAAGTTTCCTAGCTGCCCCTCAAATCCAACGACCTCGGTCAGCGTCATCAGTTCGATGTTGGGGTGCAGGTTGTGGTCCTGGAACGCAGGCGAGATGGAGGGGCGCGTGCAACCATAGCCGTGGTCGGAAGAGCCACGGCAGAGGACACAGTCGTGGGTGGGAAACATGAAGCCCAACTGGGAGACCCGGCCACCGAGTCCCGGCGCCGATTCGACCAGATACACCTTCAGCCCGGATTCAGCCAGATCGGCGGCGGCCCGCATCCCGGCGACCCCTCCGCCTATGACCAGAACCGAGTCATGCTTGCCATTGGTGCTCTTGCGGTCCTGGGCCATGATTACCTCATATCCTTGGTCTGGTCTTAAAGCCTGACTGTTTGGTGTTAAAGCGTCATCAACGGGCGCGGCTCAATGGCTGGTTGGTCAAGCGCCTGCTCTTCCTTGCCCAGTCCCATCGCCGCCGCCATGATCTGCGTTATGTAGACCACCGGGATGGTGAAGCCAAGCTCCTGCTTCATCTCCGGTTGGCGCTCGTCAAGGTTGACCTGACAGAGCGGACACGCCGCCGCGATGAGGTCTGCGCCGCGCTCCCTGGCGTCGCGCAGTATCTCCGTGCTCAGCTCTTTTGCAATTCCTGTATGGCTGATCGCGAGGCTGCCACCGCAGCAGTCGGTCTTTCGCGACCAGTTCACCGCTTCGCCCCCCATCGCCCTGACCAGTCGCTCCATGCCGGCGGGGTTCTCAAACTCGTCAACGCCGGTATCTGAGGGCGGACGGGTGAGCAGGCAGCCGTAGTAGCACGCCACCTTCAACCCTTTTAGCGGCTTCTCGACCATATCCTCCAGCACTCTAAGGTCGGCTTGTCCAAGGATGTCCACGGCGTTCAGCACCTCAACATCGTCCGCGTAATCGTCCCCGAGCCTCTCATCCACACGCTCGGCCAGCACGGAGTCGTCACGGTAATGTTTTATCGCTGATTTGAACCTTCCATAGCAGGCGGCGCAGGGCGCCGTGACCCTGTCGAGCCCCATCTTGGAGACGGTGGCCAGATTCTTGATCGGCATACTCAACGCCAGCACCGGGTCGGCGCCGTGGGCGGGTGTGGTCCCGCAACAGGTCCAGCCGGGGATCTCCACCAGATCAATCTCCATCTTCTTGCAGACCGCCTTGAAGGACTTGTCGAAACCCGCACCGGTGGAGTGGAGCGAGCAGCCGGGGTAGTAGGCGATCCGGTTGGGGGCGGGCTCTACTTTCTCCACATGTTTGGGAGTGCGCACAAACTCCGGCAGGAGCTTTATCTTTCCCTTGCCGATCATGCGCATGCCCATGCCGATGTCGCGCATGGGTTTGCCTTCGCGCAGGTTCAGCTCCCCCATCAGCCCCGCCTCGTAGACCCTTCCGAAAAAGCGCGCGTTGCGTATGAACGCCTTGAAAAAGCGTGCGGTGGCAGGGATTGAAGGGCTGTCAATTGTAGCTTGGCGAAAGTGGTCGATGATGCCGGGGATATCCAACTTCTGGGGGCAGCGCGTGTAGCAGGTCTGGCACGAAGCACAGAGCCACACGGTGCGCGAGTTTATGACCGACTCGTCCCCATCCTGAATGGCGAGCATCACTTCGCTCGGCAAAAGATCAAAGTGCTCGGCCATAGGACAACCGGACGAGCACCTCAGACACTGGTAACAGAGGTTGACGTTCTGGTGGGTCGTCTCCTCGACTTCAACGGCCAGATTGGCCTCGGTTTTCTGTGCGACCATTAACTTGTCTCCCTCAAGCGCTGGCGGCTGAGCCGATTGCCTGGGGACGGGGCAGCAGGCCCGCGCCCTCCACAATGGGTTTGACCGCTTCTTCCCACTCGATTGCCATCACGTGCACACCCCTCACCCCGGGTATCTCACGCACCTCCTGTATCTGCTCGATGCAGTACTTTATCCCCTCTGCGCGCCACGCCTTGGAGCGCTCGGCCTTATCCTCTATCCCCTGGCCCGCGCCCGTCATCCGCTCAACGACCTCGTCGGGCACGTCCATCCCCGGGACCATGTCGCGCATGTACTTAGCCATGCCCGGCCCCTTTAACGGGCTGAGCCCGGCCATGATATGGATATCGTCGAGCACCCCCATGTCTCCGAGTTTGGACATGAAGTCCTTGAACTTGTCCATGTTGTAGATGCACTGGGTCTGGAGGAATTTGGCCCCGGCCCTGACTTTTTTCGCCACACGAAAGGGTCTGTAGTGCAGGGGATCGGCAAAGGGATTTTCAACCGCGCCCAAAAAGAAGTCGGGCGGCTCGCCTTCCAACTCCTCGCCATTGATAAAGATGCCCTTGGAGCGCATATCCTCCATCATCTTCACCAACTGGATGGAGTCGATATCCCAGACGTTTTTCGAGTCCTTGTGGTTGCCGAAGGTCTGGTGGTCGCCCGAGAGGCATAGGAGATTTCTCAGCCCCAGCGCCCACGCGCCGAGCAGGTCGGCCTCTATCGCCAAGCGGTTGCGATCCCTGCACGTCATCTGCACGATCGGCTCCACCCCCGCCTGATGGGAGAGGGCCGCCGCCGCGATTGAGGACATACGCACCACCGCGGTCTGGTTATCGGTGATGTTGACCGCATCCACAAAGCCCTTTAGCAGCTTTGCTTTTTCGCGTATCACTTCCGGGTCCGCCCCCTTGGGGGGGCCAAGCTCGCCGGTGACGGCAAACGCGCCCGAGGCGAAGACCTTGGCGAGATTGGATTGGGGGGTCGCTGCGCTGCTCTGTTCACTCATGCGGCTTCTCCATGGATTTATTTGAGATTCGTCTCTTTTTATCTAGGAACCGGTACCCTCTTCGCCCTCATCGACCTCGCCAGGCGGCTCACGAAGAAGGTCTTCGCGCACGATCTTGCCGGGGCCGCCGTCGCGCGCCGCGCTCCAGTTCTTGGGCTCATGCATCTCTTCCAGCCTGTCGAGGTGGCCCAACTTCTCCATGCGCTCCACGATCAGGTGCCAGGCGCATTCCATCTCATCGCTCACCTCGCAAAGCCCGTCGTGGGAGCCGCCGCAGGGGCCGTTCAAGAGGCTCTTTGAACAGCGCGACACCGGGCAGATGCCATCGGTGTACTCAAGGACGCAGTCTCCGCAGCCTCCGCACCGCTCTTCCCAGACCCCTTGCTTGGTGGGCAAGCCGTAGAAGCGGGTGTTGAGACCGGGGACCATCTGCGCCTCGGGGAAGCGCTCGATAATCGCCTGTGCCCCGATGCCGCAGGCCAGCGAGACCACCTTGTCGGCGCCCTTTATCGCGTCGGCGGCAGAGTCCAGATATTCCCATTCGCACTGGCGCTGGATAGTCAGGTGATCGACCGTGCAGCCCCCGTCGCTCATTTCCGACCTCATGCGCATTGAGGCGGCCAGTATCTCGGCTTCCTTCTCCCCTCCCGCGAAGCAGACGGTGACGCAGGTGCCGCAACCGAGCACAAGCACGTTCTTGTCTTCGGACACACTCTGCATGATTTCGTCCAGGGGCTTTTGTTCAGCTACTATCATTTGTTATCTCCCGGCACGGGCCGTGCTAAACGGCCTTTGCGTCATCATCGGACATATCTGGCGATTTATTCAAAGGACTCGGCCCAAGTGCTGAGATCTGGTCGGTCATCTCCGTACAAACCTCGGCGAACCTCGCCCCTTCGGCGCTGGACAGATTGAACATGCGGACGCGTTTGCCTCCCACGCCTATCTCGTCGAGCAGCCCGGCTATGTATTTGACCCTTCTTTTTGCGTTCGTATTACCTTCCAGGTAATGGCAGTCGCCGTCCAGTCAACCGGCGACCATGACGCCATCGGCGCCATGCTCAAACGCACTCAGCACGTGGGCGACATCCAGCTTTCCGGTGCAGGGCAGCCGAACGACCCTGATTGAATCCGGGTAGGCCAGCCGCATGGCGCCGGCCAGGTCAGCCGCTCCATATGCACAGTGGTGGCAGCAGAACGCTACGATTCCGGGTTTGAACTCACTCATATCAACATCCTCCGGGTGCTGTGTCGTCATCCGATTTTTTACCCTGATATGTCGCCCTGTGATCGAAAAGGTTCTCCACCACGGCCCCGACCTGATCGTCGGTGTAGTGGGCCAGTTGAATCGCCTTTGCAGGGCACTCGCCCGCGCACACTCCGCAGCCGTGGCAGGTGGCGGGTTCTATAAACGCCGCCCCCATTATCTTGCCCACGCCCACCGAGGCGGCCTCCATCTTGGGAACCTCGTAGGGGCAGACCCTTACGCAGGTGAGGCAGCCGACGCATTTTTCCTGATCCACTATGGCGACGATGCCTTCGGCCTGGATCACATCCTTGGACAACACCGTGGCGGCGCGCGCCACCGCAGCCTGGGCCTGGGCGATCGACTCGGAGAGGAACTTGGGATAGTGGGTCAGCCCCGCAAGAAAGACGCCGTCGGTCTGAAAATCCACCGGGCGGAGCTTGACGTGCGCTTCGAGAAAGAAGCCGTCACCGCCCAGCGGCAACTTCATGGAGGTGGAGAGCTGATGTGCGTCCTCGTTGGGGACCGTCGGCGCGGCCAGCACGAGCAGCTCGGGTGCTATTACGGTGTCGAGGTTTCTGCCCGCGTCGTTAAAGCTGACCCGGACCGTACCGCCTTCGATCGTGACCTCGGGCGGGGCCTCTTCTTCGTAGCGTTTGAAGCGCACTCCGCGCCTTCTCGCCTCGGTGTAGAGCCGCTCCTTGAACCCGTAGGTGCGTATGTCCTTGTAGAGGATGGTGACCTCTGTGGAGGGACTAACTTCTTTTAGCGCCAGCGCGTTCTTTATTGCCGTGGTGCAGCAGGTGCGGGTGCAAAATTCACGGGCCGGACCGACGCAGAGGATCATCGTCACGTCCTTGGGCATGGGCCGCGCCAGCAGCTCTTCGTCGCTGTCGAGTCCGTTGCCCTTGGCCTTGTGGTAGATGTACTGCTCAAGGTCCATCATCGTGATTATTGCGGGATGGGAGCCTAGTCCGTAATCATCGCCCCTGTACTCCCTGGCGCCGGTGGCTACGATGGCGACGCCGTGATCGATGAGAGTCTCTTCACCCTCGCCATCAACGATGGTGGAGGTGAAGTTACCTCGAAAGCCGCCAAAATCGGTGAGCGTCGAGTTGTAGCGGACCGTGATGCCGGAGTGGTCGTCCACGCGTCGGGTTGTCTCTTTCAGCCACTTTGCGGGGCTCTTCCCATCTTCCAGGAATTTCACGTTAGCCAGGTTGCCGCCCAGTTCCCCGGTTTTCTCAATCAGCTCGACCGGGAAGCCCTGATCGGCCAACTGGAGCGCGGCGCTCATACCGGCAGCTCCGCCGCCAAGGACCAGCGCGGTCTTTTTCACCGGGAACTCCATGGAGTGGATCGGCGCGAGTTCAGCTGCCCTGGCTACAGCGGCGCGCACCAGGTCCATCGACTTCACCGTCGCCCGGTTCCAGTCATTGGAGTGGACCCAGGAACAGTGGTTGCGGATATTAGCCATTTCAAATAACGCGGGATTAAGCCCCGCCACCCTGACGGCGTCCTGAAAGAGCGGCTCGTGGGTTCGCGGGCTGCACGAGGCCACCACGACGCGATTGAGGTTTTTCTCCTTAACCATCTCGGTTATGTGGACCACGGTATCCTGCGAGCAGGTGTAGAGGTTGGCCTCGGAGTGGGTCACGCCGGGCAGGTGGTCCGCGTAATTCGCCACTTCGGGCACATCGAGAAAGCCGCCGATGTTGGAGCCGCACTGGCAGACGAAGACGCCGATGCGCACCTCTTCACCCTCCACTTCCTTCTCGGGCGGGTACTCGGCGGCGCGGGTCAGGGTGTGTCGCGCGGAGGCCAGCAGTGTACCGGCCACCGCCGCGGCTCCGCTGGCCTCGACGATCGTCTCGGGGATATCCTTGGGTTCCCTAAACGGTCCCGCCACGAAGATGCCGGGACGGCTGGCCTGGAGGGGATCGAAGATTGTGGTGTGGCAAAAGCCGTAGTCGTCCAGCTC
Organism: Deltaproteobacteria bacterium; assembly: GCA_030591565.1. Lineage (GTDB taxonomy): Bacteria > Desulfobacterota > Deferrisomatia > Deferrisomatales > BM512 > JAUVAU01. The sequence goes on from JAUVAU010000031.1 coordinate 20,798, forward strand.
GATGCCAAGGTCCGCACCCAGCTTTTTCACTGAATCGGAGATGACCATGCCCACCGAGAGCACCACCAGATCAAAGCTCTCTTCCTTGACCTCGCCATCTTCCACGTAGCGCAGCAAAAGGGCTCCGGTGCCGGGGTCTTCGACCACCCTGGAGATCCTGCACCGCTGGTAGCGCACGCCATAACGCTCCTTGGCGCGGCGGTAATACTCGTCATACCCTTTGGAAAAGGAGCGGGTGTCCATGAAGAAGATCGCCACATCGGTGTCCGGCTCATGCTCCTTCGCCATGATCGCTTCCTTGGCCGCGTACATGCAACAGACGCTGGAGCAGTAGTCGTGCTTCTGGTCTCTTGAGCCGACGCACTGGAGGAAGGCGATCTTCTTGGGCGCCTCGCCATCCATCGGCCTCTTTACGTGGCCGTGGGTGGGTCCCGAGGCGGAAAGCATCCGCTCGAACTGCATGGCCGTGACGACGTTGGGAAAGCGGCCGAGGCCATACTCCTGACTCAGGTGGGCGTCATAAATCTCATAACCGGGGGCAAGGATTACCGCGCCGACGTTCACCACTTCTTCGCACGCAACCTCCTCATGGTCGACCGCCCCGGCCTTGCACGCCTTGACGCAGGCGTAACACTCGGAGCAGACACCGCAGGAGAGGCAACGCGCCGCCTCGCTTCGGGCTTCAGCCTCGCTGTAACCAAGGCTCACCTCGTCAAAGGAGGTGGAACGCTCGCCCGCCGAGAGGGTGCGAACATCGAGGCGCCCCGAGCGTGTCAACTCACCGCTGTCCGCACGTTGCAGCAGCTCTTCTTCGCTGATATCCGCTACGGTCAAACGATCGGTGAGGCTGGGCTTTAGCTCCTCGTTTCTGAGGAAACTGTTGATGCCCATCGCCGCCTGATGCCCGTGGGCCACCGCCTCAATGACGAAGGCAGTGCCGGTGGTTGAGTCGCCCGCCGCGTAGAGTCCGGGTCGGGTGGTCGCGCAGGTCACCGGGTCCACGCTGATCGTGTTGTCCGATGTTATCTCCACGCCGGCGTCGGGGGGCAAGAACGCCAGACCAGCCTTTTGGCCGACGGAGAAGATTACGTTGTCGCATTCCATCTCGAAGGTTTCGCCCTCGATTGGGATTGGCCGACGCCTCCCCTTCTCATCGGGTTCGCCAAGCTCCATCTTCTGAAGTCTTAGTCCGCTGACACTTCCATCGGGGCCTTTGAGCACTTCAACGGGATTGGTGAGGAAGTTGAAAATGACTCCCTCTTCCAGTCCGTGTTCTATTTCCAGCGGATCGCAGGGGGCTTCCTCCCGGGAACGGCGGTAGACGACCTGGACCTCTTTGCCCAGCCGCACTGCCGTGCGTGCGCAGTCCATCGCCACGTCGCCAGCGCCCACCACTGCGATTTTTTGGCCCATTTCGGGCGGCTCGCCAAGGCGAACGTCGCGCAAAAAGGTGGTGTTGGTTATGACGCCGGGCAGCTCCGCGCCGGGAATCTCAAGCTTGACGCCCTCATGTGCGCCAACTGTTATGAGGACCGCGCTGTAGCCACTGTCAAAGAGTTCCTGAACGTCGGCGACCGGGTGGTTGAACTTGATCTGAATGCCCAGGTCTACAATCGCCTGGACTTCGCGGTCGATTATCTCGGTGGGCAGACGGTACTGGGGAACGCCGACCCTCAACATCCCGCCTGCGACGGGCAGGGCTTCGTAGACGACGACCTCATACCCCCACGTACAAAGATCGCGGGCGGCGGCCAGACCGCATGGGCCTGCCCCGATGATCGCGATCTTTTCATCATGAACCCGCTCGGCAGCATCCGGCGGGGTATAGGGGGTTTCATATATCTTGTCGGTCACGAACCGCTTGAGCGCCCTGATGTCCAACGCCTCGTCGAGCTTCATGCGGTTGCAGACATCTTCGCAGCGGTGGTTGCATATTCGGCCGCAGATACCGGGGAAGGGGTTGTCGAGCAGGATCGTTTCGTAGGCAGCTTCGTAGTCGCCCCTGGCGATATGCGCTATGTAGCCCTGGGCGCGCTGACCCGCCGGGCAGGCGTCGCGACAGGGGCTGACTCCTACTTTCTCGATGGAGAAGGCGTTGGGGACCGCCTGGGGATATATCTTGTGAGCGGCTTTCTGGTTGAGCAACTCCTCGTCGAAACGGCCAGTTATTTCGACCGGGCAGACCTCCTCGCAGTCGCCGCATGCGGTGCATTTACTGATGTCGATGTAGCGGGGATGGCGCTTTATCGTCACCTGAAAGTCGCCCGCGTCACCATCTATGGAGAGCACTTCGGAGTCGGTGAGGATGTCGATATTGAGATGCCTTCCGACATCCACCAACTTGGGGCTTATGGTGCACATGGCGCAGTCGTTGGTCGGGAAGGTCTTGTCCAACTGCGCCATATGCCCGCCGATGCCTGATTTCTTCTCGGCAAGGATTACCTTGTAGCCGCTCTCGGCCAAGTCCAGGCTCGCCTGAATTCCCGCTATACCGCCACCGACAACAAGTACTGCCCCGGTGGGGCCATTGCTGCTCCCCATATATTCTCCCCTTTCGCTACAAGATCATTATTGACAGGGATCAACCCTTTTTGGAAGGTGCAAAAATGAACTCGGGATCACCCTCGACCGCTTCCTGGGCGACCTTTTCAGCCTGACGGTCGATGTATTCGCACACCACGGACTGAATCATGTCGCTGGTGAAATCGGTGGTGATGAGGTCATTAGCCATCTCCAACATCTCGCTGCCCTCTTGGTAACCGGACCTGTAGAGAAGGGAGCCGGAGATCGGGAGAACCAGCATGACGCCGATATTTACGTTGCGAAAATCTTCCTGAATCAGCTCCAGGAGGCCTGTGCCGTCCTCTTCCAGGTAGGGGAACGCCGAGTGGAGAAGGACCAGCGTGGGGCGGCTGCTGAGGATACGGCTGCGCGCATTGGCGGTTTCGGTCACGTCTTCCACTTTGAGGTTCCGGCCCGTGTCCTTGAGGATACGGCGAAGGGCGCGGCTTCTTTTTCTGTCGGTGTCAACAATCATAACGTCGGTTCTGGTATTCATGGCTTTCTCCTCATATATTCGACTGGCCTTACAGTCTTGATTTCGTTTGCGAGTTGCCATGAATAAAAGCAATAGCCGTGCCAACGTTGCAACATGCTGATATTACTATGTTATTTTTCTTGCTCTACTACCTGACGAAAATGCCTGCTTTAAACGGGGCAAGTTGCCCCCAAATATCTCTTCTCAAAAGGGCTAGCGGCTCTCCCCCAACGGTGAACAATGTAATTACAGCTACTTAGGTCGGGGTATAGTGCCCCATTGGGGTCACGCATGGGTCAATTGCGCTGGGTAGCCGCAAGCGCCATGGGGCATTTAGCCTCAATCCTCCAAACCCAGCTGCATCAACTTTCGGTAAAGCGTCTTGCGGTCGATTCCAAGGACCTCGGCGGCCTGGGATTTGCGATTGTCGCACGCCCTCAGCACCAACGCTATGTGATCCCGCTCCAGCTCGGAGAGGGTCGGGAAGCGCCGCTGCTCGCCGCCGGGGTGGTCTTTTAGCAGGTAGGCGGGCAGGCTCGACGGACTCAGCACGTCGGACTCCTCGATCACCACTGCGCGCTGGATGATATTTTCAAGCTCGCGAATATTGCCGGGAAAATCATAGGCGCTGAGTACGGCCAGAAACGCCTGCGAGACTTCGCCAAAATGCTTCATCGCCTTGGCCGCGTATTTCTTCACGAAAAACCGCACCAGCTCCGGTATGTCTTCAACCCTCTCCTTTAGCGGAGGCAGATGTATGGGAAAGACGGCGAGGCGGTAGTAGAGGTCTTCGCGAAAGGTCCCCGCCTCGATGGCGCGCTTGAGATCGGCGTTGGTGGCGGCGATTATGCGCACATCCACTTTTCGCGAATTGACCCCGCCCACCGGCTTGATCTCTTTTTCCTGGACCACCCTCAGGAGCTTGGCCTGGGTGGAGGGCGACAGGTTGCCGATCTCATCAAGGAAAAAGGTGCCGCCATCGGCCAGCTCGAATAGCCCCCTCTTTTGGGCGTGCGCCCCGGTGAAAGCGCCCTTGACGTGACCAAACAGCTCGCTCTCCAAGAGCGGCTCGGCCAGCGTGGAGCAGTCCACCGTCACGTATTCGCCATCTTTTCGCGGGGAGAGTTCAAAGATGGTTCGGGCGACCACCTCCTTGCCGGTGCCGGACTGGCCTGTGATGAGGACGTTGCTCTCGGTGCGCGCAACCTTATCTATCAGCGCGTTTATCTCCTGCATCGCTTGTGAGCGGCTGATGACGAAGTTGTCTCCCATCGCGGCCTTTAGCTGTCGGCGCAGCTGTTCGTTCTGGAAGCGAAGCTTTCGCCGCTCCTCGGCCCTGGCGGTTATAATGCGTACCTCCTGGGGGGAGAAGGGCTTGGGCATGTAGTCGTAGGCGCCCAGCCTGAACGCCTTGAGGACATTTTCGATTGAGGGGTAGCCGGTGATCATGACTACGATCACCTCCGGGTCGGTTTCCTTCAAGCGCACCAGCGTCTCCATGCCATCCATGCCGGGCATCTTCAGGTCCAGGAAGACGAGATTGATGCCGCCCTTGGCGAACTCTTCCACCGCGTCAGTGCCGTTGTCCACCGAGATAGAGTCATGCCCCATGCGCTTGAGTGTCTTGACCAGCCCTTCGCGTATGGACCTTTCGTCGTCTACTATCAGCGCCCTCAAAGTGCTTCCTCCTCGGCCACGGGGAAGGCGACGATGAATGTCGTGCCGCCGCCAGCCGGTACTTCAATACGTATATCACCCTTGTGCATCCTGATGACGTTGTAGGAGAGGCTAAGACCCAGCCCGGTACCCTTGCCCTGCTCCTTGGTGGTGAAGAAGGGCTCAAAGATCCGGTTGCGCACATCCGACGGGATACCGGGGCCGGTGTCGGTAAAGGAGACGAACGCTTCGCCGGCCTCGGCGTCGAAGCCCGATTCGATCTTCAGCACCCCCTCGCCCTCCATGGCGTCAACGGCGTTGGAGACGATATTGGTGAAGACCTGCTTTATCTGGCTCGGGTTGCCGGTGACCAGCGGCACGGCGTCGCCAAGGTTCATCTCAAGTTTGATGTTGTGGAAAATGGCCTTATTGCCAAGCAGCGACAGACACTGCTCGACTGCGGCGTTGAGGTCCACCGGTTCGTGGTAGCGTTTCTTCTGGTGGGCAAAGTCCAGCAAGGAATTGACGATATCGCGGCAGCGCCGCGCCTCTTGCACTATCCTGTCCATATCTTCGCGTTTGGGATCGGAGAAATCCATATCCTCCAATAGCAGGCCGCCAAAGAGGAGGATTCCGCCCAGCGGGTTGTTTATCTCGTGGGCCACCCCCGCCGCCAGCTTGCCCAGCGAGGCCATCTTGTCGGCATGGATCAGCTGCACCTGCACCTGTTCGAGCTTTTTCTCCATCTCCACGATTTCGGCTGTCTCATTGATAAATGAGACGGTGCCGACCTCGGTGTTCTCCTCGTCGTAGAGCATGTGAACGGTCATCCACACGGGGATGCGGCTGCGGTTCTTGCCGATCAATATGGCGTGGAAACGGTCCAACACGCCCTTGCCGCCGTGGGAGCTGGCACGCATCAGGCCAACCACCTCGCGGCCCGCGTCGCCCTCGTAGAAGTCCTGGATGAACTTAAGCCCCTGAACCTCGGCTGCCTTGTAGCCCAGCAACCTCTCCGCGCCCCGGTTGAATATCCTTATCTTCCCCCTTATGTCGGAGACGATGACGGATTGGAGCGACCCTTCGATAACACGGGAGAGAAAACCCATCTGCGCTTTGGTCTCGCGTATCTTCGCCGCACGCTCGGTCACGTCGCGCATCTGCGCGGCTATGAGCGGTCTTCTAGGCGTCGGGTGGATTATTGAAAAAGAGGCGTCAAGGCAATGGCAGGGACGAAGCGGCAGCTCAAGGCTGAGCTCGCACGTCGCGTTCGTGACGGAGCCGTCGGTGATGGAGGTGACCGCTTTTCGAGCCTGCGTGGCGGCGGGGGAGCCTATGACGGAGAAGAAGTTCTTGTCCAATATTTGCTCGCAGGAGGAACCCGTGAGCCTGGCGAACGAATCGTTACAGTAGACGATCGTACCCGATGAGGGCCGAAACGCCACCGCACAGTCATCGCTGTTTTCAACGATAGCCTCGATGACTTTGATGTGACGGGCTTCCCTGCTCTCGCTGGCCATATCACCTTCCGGTGTATTCAAGGTCCACGAATACGCAGCTGCTCACAGGCCTATACGCCACTCGAATTGGCGGATACGGCTTCAACCCTCACCTCAAAATAATGCAAATCAAGACAATCAGACAGCTTGATCGTATCGCTCGATTATAAGAGGGACTTTTGATTTGGGCAATGCCCGTCTGAATTTAACTATTTCCCGCCACCGTTTCCCCCTCGTCGCCCATCTCAAAAGTCAATTGCCTTATCTGCCTCTGGATTGTACAATCAAATTAGTAAACAATTGTCTTGAAAAGGTGCCATCAACATGAAATTACAAACTAAACTCATAATTATGGTCTTCATATCGGCACTGCTGGTGTTGACCTCCACGGCCCACTGCGCCGGCAACATTTATTCGGTGGATGAATTCCTGGGAAAAGGTGACGAGACGATGGTCGGTGTCTCGGTACAGGGCGTCGTAGGCCGGGCCTTTTCACGGAGTAAACGGTTCACCCTGATCGACTTGGCGGAATATGAAGAGTGCGGGGTGCTGACCTGCGCA
>JAUVAU010000104.1 GCA_030591565.1 Deltaproteobacteria bacterium
ATAGGCGGGCATCTCAACTACAGGCGACTCCACAACGCAAAGCGCCGTATCCTCTCGGTTACTTTTTTCGAAGTCACCCTCACCAGCCTGCTCGTCGGGACCGCCTGCTACATGATCTCGGGCGGGAACTTGCAAGTCTCCCTGATCCTCGGGGCGATAGCCACGGCGACGGCCCCCGCTACTGTCCTCTCGGTCTTTCGCGAGGAGCGGGCCAAGGGGTTGATGGTCAAGACTGCGCTGGCCTCGGTGGCGCTCGACAACGTCCTTTGCGTCGTCATCTTCACCCTCGTCGCGGCAACCGTGACGTCAGACACGATAGCGGCGGGCCAGGGTATCTGGCCGCCCCTTTTGAACGCGGGCTTCAAGCTGCTCCTCTCCGTCGGCGCGGGGTATCTGGCTGCCAGAGTGCTGCTGCTGGCGGTGCGCGCCAAGGTCATCCCCCCCTTCTCCGGGCTGCTCTTTGCTGTGCTCACAACAAGCGGCGGCTCCGAGCTTGCGGGGATTTCTCCGCTTTTGACCAACCTCGTCATGGGCGTGGCGCTTGGCAACTCCGGCAGAGACTCCGAGGAGCTGCTGGGGGCGCTTGAGAATCTTGAGCCGGTGGTGCTCACCTGCTTCTTTACCCTTGCCGGGGTGGACCTGCATCTCTCCAGTCTGCCGGCGATGGGATTATTGGGAACCGGTTATTTTGTGGCCCGTGCGCTCGGCAAGGTAGGCGGAGGGCTGATCGGCTCATATGCGGGAGCGGCAACCGCCAGGACACGCCTTGGTACCGGCGCCACCTTGCTGCCCCAGGCGGGCCTCGCCATCGGACTTGTGGTCATAGTGCAGGGCGACCCGCGCTTTCCCCCCGAGCTGGTGGAGATAATCACCAACGTCGTACTGGCCGCGGTGGTGTTAAACGAGGTGCTGGGGCCCCCCATTGTCAGACGCGCAGTGCGCTACGCCGGCGAGGCGGGCAAGGACCGCAGGAGGCTTGTCGAGTTTTTGCAGGAGGAGTACATCCTCTACCCGCTAAAAACAGAGGACCGGTGGGAGGCCATACGTCAACTGGGTGAATTCCTTATCCGCACCCACGGGCTGCGTGACGTATCGCTGGACGAGCTGGTGGAGTCGGTGGTCGCCAGGGAGAAGACCTTTTCAACCGCGATCGGCTCCGGCGTCGCCCTGCCCCACGCACGGCTTGACGCGGGACCTGAAATAGTAGGGGTGATGGGCATAAGTCCAGGCGGGATCGACTTTGACGCGCCCGATGACGAGTCGGTCAGGGTTATCATCCTCATCGCCACGCCGGAGGGATATGAAAACCAACACCTTGAGGTGATGGCCGCAGTGGCCGGGCTTATGAGCGATCCGGAGATAAGGGCGCACCTGCTAACGGCACGTAGCGCCGCTGAAGCTTACGAGATCATCGAAACCGGTTCAAAGGCAGACTACAACCACTTTCTCGAAGATTGAGCAAAGTCTTCCATCAGCGAGGCGGCCCCCGGTGTTCGGGCGGCCTGTGTTTGGGCGGACCATGACGCCGGGGTTTGCCCCCTCTACGGGGAAGACAATCGGGCGACCGGTCCTCCGCCTCGCAGGGCGGATCGTCGCAACACATCCGCTCCCTCAGATGAAGCCGGTGCCGGGGTTCAAGCTCATCCCACTTTTTAAGTTGTTCCACCATTTCACGGCGCTCCGTCGCATCCATCGCCTTCAACCTCTTGAGATACAGGTCCAGCTGCTCCTTTTTTTCCGGGGGGAGCTGTTTGTAGTGCTTTAGCAACCGGCGAAGCCGCTTGCGCTCGTGGCGTGGCAAGAGTTTTAGCTTGTCGGCGTTCTCGGTGAGAAGTTTGCGCTGCTCCTCGTCGAGTTGGTTCCATTTGCGAGAGCGCCGACGCATCTGCTGCTTTTTCTCAGGGTCCATCTTCTTCCAGCGCTGGTAGTTTTCAATCACCCGCTCTTTTTCAGCAGGGGTCAAGTTTCCCCACTTTTCATCGGCTGAACCGACTGAACCGACTGCACCGGCTGCAAAGGAGGGAACGGACACCGAAAGCGCCAGCGCCAAAAGTCCTCCCACCAATAACAATCCAACAAAGCTGCGTCTGCCAAGCGTCACCACGGAAAATCCCTTTGCTATCATTTCCATAAATCACCATCCATCCGACAGGCCGGTCTTTTCATCAGGCGTCGTCCATCTTCTCAAGCACTTCCAACAGCTCAAGCATCTCAAGTTCCTCGGCGACATCCATATATTCCAGAAGTTCAAAATTGACCGTCCTGAAATCAATCTCTTCTTCAATAACCGGCGGGCGAACGCTGGCAGTGTAGGCGATCAACCCGGCGGCCACTGCGGCTGCTGCTGCGCCACCACCCGCCAGGGTCCAGATGGCGCGACGCCTGGTATTTTCCTCGACCCTTCTCGTCGTTGCCTTGAAGACACCGGCGGCCACTTGGCCCCCCAGCCCCCTTGGCACCTTGACGCGCAGGGCTTCCCCAGCCAGTTCGGCTTTTTCCCTGAGCGACCCATGCGCGAGCCTGCAGCCCCGGCATTCACCCAGATGAACCGCCAAGGATTCGGGCAACTCGCCGGCCCATGCCGCCATGGTCAATGCCTCGTCATACTCGGGGCACGCTTTCACTTTTCCGGTATTGTCCGTCATATATCTTCCTCCGGTATGTGAAGATGCTCGACACCTTCTTCCTTCAGGCTTCG
>JAUVAU010000088.1 GCA_030591565.1 Deltaproteobacteria bacterium
CCGACCTGGAAACCTTCAGGACCGCTCTCGCCGCCTCCTCGGACAAGAAATCCACCCTGATGGTCATCATGCGCGGCAGGCGGACCAGCTATGTGGTGGTCAAGCATCAGGACGAGGAAGAGGACTAGTGGCGGATGTACCAGAAACCAACACATGAGGAGGACTGACGTGGATCGTGTCGTTGTGATGTGTCATGAAGGAAATAGCCCTGAGGAGTGGGTTTCCAGGCCACTCAGGGAACTTGGAAAGGATGAAAATTTCCTTGAAGAGGTGCTTGCGCACTCCCCTTCCCTGTTAAACCTTGAGTCAAAGCGCACCGGCGTTTACGGGCCATTTATCCCTTTCCGGCAGATTGAATTCCAGACACCTCAAGGACGTTCGATACTACCCGACATCGTGTTTTTTAGCGGAAGTGGGCATGTGGTGATTGTCGAGGTGAAGTTGTCGGACAACGCCGAATTAAAAGACCGCCGGGTCATTGCCCAGACAGTTGATTATGCAGCCTCCTTTTCAGCTCTCCCGGAGGATGAGTTGGCGACTCTTTTCATGGGTCAACGGGGTTTCCAGGAAAGCTGGCCGGAATTTATCAAGAACCTATTCCCGGATGAAGAACTGTGGGAAGAACTGGCCGATGAATTTTTACAGAAAATGAAGGCAGGTAACCTTCACCTTGTGATCGCTTGCGATCAGGCTCCACCCGGGGTGGAGGAGTTGATTAAGGGTGTTGCCACCCAATCTTCACTTGCGTTCCACATGGAGTTGGTAGAAGTCAACCCTTTCGTTCGACCCAGCCTGGACTCGGAGATACTTTTCGTACCCAGGACGAAATTGGTCACAGAGATAGTAGCAAGGACTGCCGTAACCGTGACCTATCGTGAGGGAGATGTGCAGCCCTCGGTGGATATCCAGACCACATCGATGGAGGAAATTGAGGAGAATGTTCGGGCTGCCAAAAAAGGTGAACGAAAAAGCCGCAAGTGGAGCGAGCAGGAAACCATTGATGGATTTGAAAAAGATGGAGATGAAGCGTCCAAAGTGATCTTGAATTTTATTAGAAAGTATTCCGCTGATGGCAAAATCGTGGCGGATGGCGTCAGGCAAACCCCCTCGGTGGGCTTGTATGTCCCGTGCAAACTGCCGGACGGTGAAGTAAAGAGTTATCAGCTTATGGGCTGCACTCTCGACTGGCATCAAATTGTTATCTATCTGAACCAACTTGAGAATTCATCCAATAAGATGGTCCGCGATGAGTTTGCTGAAAAACTGGGTGAGATTTTTGGAGATTCATTCAATAAAACCCAAAAGGAACCCTCACTCGAAAAAACACTCGTCCATAAGCATATGAGGGAATTTGAAGAAGCGATCAAGTGGGTATGCATGATGATTAACAGACACATAAAATAGATACAGAAAAGAGTCAGACGCGAAAAAGCCCCTGGGATCAAGGTTCCAGGGGCTTTTTTGCGCTTCGTATCTTGTGCTGCATTACTCGGAAATAGTGAACTCCCAGGAGCAGTAACACTCTTCCGGTGTCTCGTCCGGCGGGCAGACGATGCATTTTGTTTCAATGCGCGGGTCGATAGCCTTGGCGAATTCGGTATACTCCACTATGCCAACGCTTTTACAGGGGAAATCGTCCATCCCCTTGCCCCGCCGCGCCGCCTGCACCCTGCACTCGACCATCTGGAAGACTGCCCGGTTCTCGCTCACTTCGATGGACTGCTGAAGGTTCAGCCGTGCGTACATGCGGTGGTTCAAACACTCCACCAGCGCGGGGATGCCGCCGCCGGGTGCGATCCCCAGTCTGGACATGATCCGTCTGGCCTCGATGACTGTAAACCGCCGCCACGCCTCGCGGTCGGCGTCCATTGCCACTTCCATGCCGTGGGTTTTCTCTATCGCCTGGAACCAGAGGCCATCGTGGGCAAGCCAGTTCTTGGCGTCGTCTACGATAATGCGGATCAGCTCCTCCTTGCTCAGTTCCTCAAGGAGCTTCACGCCTACATCAAGACTCTTCTTAACGTCACTCATATTACCTTACTCCCGCTTCGTGAACGGCGTCGACCACCGCCTTGGCGGTGTCCGCGCTGGCCATGGGCATGATGCCGTGCCCGAGGTTGAAGATGTGTCCCCTCGCCTTCTTGCCCTTTTCCGTTATTTCAGCAGCCGTTTTCTGCGCCAGCTCGGCGGGGGCGAACATGTAGGCGGGGTCCATATTGCCCTGCACGCTGAAACCCTGGCCTATCTGGTCGATCGCATCACCGATGTCGATATGCCAGTCGAGGCCGAGAACGTCGCCGCCCGCTTCCTTTACGGTGTCGAGCATGAGGCCCGCGCCTTTGACGAAATGGATAATCGGCACCGAGTTGTCGAGGTTCGCGATGATCCGCTTGGAGTGGGGCAGCACGTAATTGGCGTAATCGGCCTTGGAGAGAACCCCGCCCCAGGTGTCGAAGAGCTGCAGCGCCTGCGCCCCGGCAGCCGCCTGGGCGTTCAGGTAGGCGATGACCGTGTCGGAGACTTTAGTCATCAGCTCGTTGAACAGAGGTGTGTTCGAGAACATAAGGCGCTTGAAGTTCGCGAAATCCTTGGACCCCTTGCCCTCCACCATGTAGGCGCACAGGGTGAACGGAGAGCCTGAAAAACCGATGAGCGGCACCTTCCCGTCCAGCTCTTTTCTGATCAGTTTAATCGCGTCCAGCACGAAGGGCACGTCGCGCTCCGCCTCGAAGGGGCGAAGGGCGTCCACGTCCTTCTGTGTGCGGATCGGCGTCATTATGGGACCGGGGTTGAACTCGACGTCGCAACCCATGCCTTCAAGGGGGATCATGATGTCGGAGAAGAGAATCGCCGCGTCCACGCCCAGACGGTCGATGGGCTGGAGAGTCACTTCACACGCCAATTCAGGAGTGTGACACACCTCCAGGAAGCTGTGTTTGGCGCGCACTGCCCGGTACTCCGGCATATAACGGCCGGCCTGGCGCATTATCCAGACGGGGGTGGTGTCTACAGCTTCTCCTCGGCAGGCTTTGAGAAAACGGTCGCTACGCATATTTCGTCACTCCTCAGTCTTTAGCCCGCACCATCTTGGCGGGTGTGTAATCGCAAAAAGGTTCGGGGTCCATATAATCGCCGGTGACCGCATAGGCTCTCGCCCTGCAACCGCCGCAGACGTTGATGTACTCGCACACGCCGCACTTGCCCTTGTAGCTTTTGAAATCCCTCATGTCATGGAGCAGCGTGCTGTTGAACCAGATATCCTTGAACTTCTCGGTCTTGACGTTGCCCGCGCTCATGGGGAAGTAGGAGCAGGGCTTGACGTCGCCAAAGCAGTCTATCAGGCAGATCGACTGGCCCGCGATGCACCCCTTGCCGCCGCCGGTGGAGAAGGTAAGCGAGCGGCGCTGGAACTTTTCACCATCGGCCTTCGCCATCTGCGGCACGACGCGGTAGTAGTGGGGGGCGCAGGTGGGACGCATGAGGATATCTTCCTCACCCTTTTCCACCTCGTAGTGCCATTTGAGCAGCTCCTCGTAATCCTCCTTGGTTATCAATTCGCTCATAATGTCCTCGCCGCGCCCGGTGGGCACGATCATGAACATGTACCAGGCGGTGGCCCCGAGCTTCTTCGCCAGCTTGAAGGTGTCGGCGATATGGGGCTGGTTGCGCTTGGTAAACGAGGAGTTGATGAGGAACTTCTGCCCATGCTTGTTAAAAAGCTCGGCGGCGCGTATGACGCCCTCAAAAGCGCCCTCGCACTGGCGAAAGTCGTCATGGACCTCGGCTGTGGGGCCATCGAGGGAGAGCGACACCATCTTGATGTCCGCCTCCTTCATCTTCTCGCAGATCTCGTCGGTCACCAGCGCGCCGTTGGTGGCCATGCACATGCGCAGCCCCTTCTTGGTGCCGTAATTGGCGATCTCGAAGATGTCGGGCCTTATCAGCGGCTCACCACCCGAAAGTACCAACACAGGCTTGGAGACCTCGCAGATATCGTCGATCACCTTGAACGCCTCTTCGGTGGTGAAGTCCCCTTCCGAGGCCTCCATATCCGAGGAGCAGCGACAATGCACGCAACTGAGGTTACAGCGCTGGGTCGTCTCCCAGGCAATCCACTTCGGTATGAATTTCTCTTCCATCGGTGTTTTCCTTCAATCTTCTCTGAAATAATCTTCGAGGCTGCCCACCATGCCTTCGATAGTGTATTCGTCGGGCATCGCCGCCACCGGCAGACCCAGCTTTTCAGCCCGCGCTTTAGTGGCAGGGCCAATGACCACCACCGGGAAGTGGGCCGCCGGGAGGTCATTCTCTTTCAATAGCTCGGCATAATTTGAAGCAGCCGAGGGCGACGCCAGCGTCACCGCATCAATATTACCCTTCTTCACCACCTCAAGTGCGAGTGGATGGGGCTCGGGGCGCACATTTTCGTAGATGGGCACCACTTCAACCCGCGCACCCAACCGTTCCAACTCCTCGGGGAGCAGCTCGCGGGCCTCTTTCGCCCTGGGGATGAGCACCGAAGCGCCCTTTATCTCCCCCGTGGAAGCCAACGCCTCAATCAGCGACTCGGCGATATACTTCTCCGGCACCACATCAGCCCTTATTCCGTGACTCTCCAGCGCTGCGGCGGTCTTGGGGCCGACGGCGCAAACCCTCGCCGCGCCTACCACGCGGGCGTCCAGACCCAGCTCCTTCAACCTGGAAAAGGTGAACTCCACGGCGTTGGCCGAGGAAAAGATGATCCACTCGTAGGAGAACAACTTTTTAAGCGCGGCGTCCACCGAGCTTTGGTGTCCAAAGGATTTCAACTCTATCAGCGGCAGCTCAATGGGCATCGCCCCGCGCTCTTGCAGGAGATGACAAAAGCCGGTGGCCTGTGCGGCTGCGCGGGTCACAAGTATCTGCTTGCCCTTCAGCGGAGACTTTTCAAACCAGCCAAGGTGCGACCGGGCGCGGGTGACCTCACCCACGATAACCAGCGCAGGCGGCGACATTCCGGCCTTCTCGACCCTTTCGGCTATGTCGCCGAGGGTTCCATCCAGCGCTTTTTGCTCGGGCCACGTCGCCTTGTGTATCACGACGACGGGAGTATCGGGCGACCTGCCGGCGTCAATCAGCCGCTGGGTCACCTCAGGGAGATGCTTTATCCCCATATATACGGCGATCGTTCCGCCCAGTTTTCCAAGGGCGTCCCAGTCGATGTTGGGCTCAACGCCGCCATCTTTGCGGCGGTGTCCGGTCACGAAGGTGACGCAGGGGGCGTAGTCGCGGTGGGTCAGGGTCATCCCCGCATAGGCCGCCGCACCCGAAGCTGCTGTGACGCCGGGGATGATCTCCACCCCAATGCCTTTTTCCGTCAGCGCTATCGCTTCTTCGCCAAGACGGCCGAAGATGCAGGGGTCACCGCCCTTCAGCCGCACGACGCGCTTGCCCTCAAGGCCCAACTCAACCAGCCGCGCGGTGATCTCTTCCTGGGGAAGCTGCGTGCCGTGGCCGGTCTTGCCCATGCGCTCCAGGTAGGCATCGGCCGGGGCGTACTGGAGGATGTCGGTGTGCACCAGACAATCGTAGATGACCGCCTCGGCGCGCTCCAGCACCTCTTTGCCGCGAAGAGTCAAAAGGCCGGGATCACCCGGCCCCGCACCCACGAGATAGACAAATCCTTTCATGGGTTGAGTTACAGACCTTCCTGGGCGTAAACCTCTGCAAGTATCTCGCGAGCGCCGTTTTCCAGCAGCTCATCGGCCAATTCCAGCCCCATCTTCTCGGCGTCGGCCGCCGGACCGTTTCTCTCACCACTCACGACCTGTTCGCCGTCAAGGCTGCCCACCAGACCGCGAATGTGGACCCGGTCCCCATCCTGGGTGGCGTAACAGGCAATGGGCACCTGACAGCCGCCCTCAAGCCGCGCCAGGAAGGAGCG
>JAUVAU010000091.1 GCA_030591565.1 Deltaproteobacteria bacterium
AGCACGGCAATGAAGAGACTATTGGGAAATACGTTAAGAATCAGAAAAAGGACTATAAAAAGCTGCATGCTGATTATCAGTTGGTTTTGTTCTGATACCCCGCTGCTTGCGGCGGGGTAGTTCATTATCATTGAGTACGGTGCCTTATGGCCCTTTTTTCCAAAATCAATCTGGGACGCTACGCGCCGGGGGATTCTGCGGTGCACAGTATGGACCCCAGGGCCAAGCTGGTCGTCTGTGTCCTGGCCCTTGGCGGCTCCATGTGGCGGGGTTCGCCCTGGTCAGTCGCCGCCACCTGGCCGCTGATGGCGTGTGCGCTCTGGGCCTCCGAGATCGACCTTGGATATTTTATAAAAGGGCTTAAACCCCTTGCGTGGGTCTTTGGGGTGGCTGTGCTGCTCCATGGCCTGACCACGCCGGGTACTTACCTCTGGCCCACCCCCCTTTTTGGTGTGGCGATTAGTCTGGATGGCCTCCTGATCGGACTCACGACGGCGGCGCAGCTGGCGACGGCGGCGGCATTTGCTTCGCTGTTAACGCTGACCACCGCGCCACGCGCACTCTCCTGGGGGATGGAGAAGCTCACCTCGCCCCTGAAGAGGGTCGGCGTGCCGGTGGAAGAGTTCTTCTGGTCAGTGGTGATGGCGCTGGGTTTCTTCCCCATGCTGGGCAAGGAGCTGGACCGGATTCTGCTGGAACGCAGGGAACTCGGCTTGAAGGAGCGCCCCGGCTGGAGGGAAGTGGTCAAGACGCTGATCCTGAGAGTTCTCGACCGCGCTGACCGGATGGCCGACGAGGTCGATAGGTCGAAGTTTTCCTCTGTCTTTAGCTCTGGTGACTGGGTGGCCGTCGGGCTTGGCTCGCTAACCCTTTTTATTGTGCTGTCATGAGAAACATTCGCCTGAAAATAGAGTATGACGGTACACAGTATGCGGGTTGGCAGAGCCAGCTCAATGCGCCGACGATCCAGACGACCGTCAAAGAGGCGATTGAGAAGATCGTGGGCCATGAGGTGAAGATGATGGGGTCGGGGAGGACCGACGCCGGGGTCCACGCGCTCGCCCAGGTCGCCAACTTCAAGACCACCTCCAATGCGCCGATGAGGGCCTTTGTGCAGGGGCTGAACTCCATACTGCCCGGCGACATAACGGTGCTGGAGGCCCAGGAGGTGGCGGAAGATTTCGATTCTCGGCGCAGCGCGAAGACCAAGAGCTACCGCTATCGTATCCTCACCTCGCCGGTACCCCGCGCGCTGGAGGCGAGGACCAGCTGGTGGGTGTCGAGGAAGCTGGACCTCATGGAGATGAAGGAGGCGGGTTCACTCTTTGAAGGGGTACATGATTTTAACGCCTTTCGCTCGGCCCGCTGCGACTCGACCCACGCCATCCGCAAGATCATCAGTCTGGATGTGGAGCGGGTTGAGGACATTATTGAGATCAACGTTATGGGCACCGGCTTTTTGCGCCATATGGTGCGGATAATAGTGGGCACCCTGGTCGAGGTCGGTCATGGAAAGTTGACAGTGGACGAGGTGAAGGAATTGATCGCCGGAGGCGAGAGATCGGAAGCGGGGATCACCGCGCCGGCACAGGGGTTGACCCTTATGGAAGTGGTTTACGAGACCGGACCGGAGGACGCAGCTTGACTGGCGCGCCCCGGCTCGACCGGGTGATTCAAAACACCCGGCGAAAGATTATAGCGAGCGCTGCGCTACGTGCGGGCGCGATGCAGTTGACCGGCCTCGGGGCCGGACTCGTTGCGTCAGCGTTCATCGTTCCGTTCGTGCCAAGGGGTTGGAGCCACTGGGTGATTGTATCGCTTACCCTGTGCGGTTTTTTGTGCGGAGCGGTGGCCGCTGCGAGGTTTTACCTTAAAAATCGCCACCTTATGACCCTGGCTGGGGCTGCCGATACCCTGGGTGTGGATGACCGGGCGCTGCACGAGCTGCTCGTCACCGGTTCCGACCTGGCAAAATGGAGCGGTGACAAGGCCGACGAGCGGGGGGCCTCCTGGGAGCTGGTGAAGGCCCAGGTCGCGTATGCTGAGGAGCGGGCGGTGGGGGCCGGACCCTTCAAGGACCCCTTTGGCAACCGAAATGATTTTTCCAGGATGCTGGCGACCCTGCTTGTCATGGTGTTGGTGCTCTTTGCCGGTCCCAGCGGCTTTAGAAGCGGGCTATCGACAATAATCCACGGCGGCGTCCCCGACCCGGTTTCGGTCGGCAATCTGGATGTCGCCATCATCCCCCCCGCCTACACCGGCCTTGAAAAGACTACCCACGAGAACAGCGAAGGCTCCGTCTCCGCCTATCCCGGCTCCAGGGTGGTGGTGAGCGGACGGTTGTCGCGCCAAGTGGATTCGGGGCTCATTAAAGTCCCCGGCGCGGGGCCGATCCCCCTTGATATGGGGGGGATTGGGGGCGAGGGGTTCAGCGCGGCATGGACGGCGCTGGAAGCGGGTGTCTACCGGTTGGCGTTTTTCGAGGATGGAAAGGCCGTCCCCTGCGGGTTCACTCCTCGCTCCGTGACGCTGAGAGAGGATGGCGAACCGGTGGTGGAGCTGCTGCTGCCCGAGACCGACATGGAGGCCAAGACCACCGATGAGGTGGCGGTGTCCTACAGGGCGACCGACGATTTTGGAATCGACCGGATTGAGTTGGTTCTCCAGGGTGACGAAGAGGTGCGGCTAACACTACGAAGTGGCCTCAATGAGCGGCTGGAGGGTCCCCGTGGTGGTGGGGCGCTGCTGGTCGAGGGGGAGACGGTCTTTATGCCGGCGGCCTATCCCGAGCTTGGAGCGGGTGCTTACCTCAGGATTGAGGCGTGGGACACCGACACGGTGAATGGCCCCAAATCCGGCGGCTCCACCTCGATCTATCTGACTTTCATGAGCCTTAGCAGGATGCAGCAGGAGTTGGAAGGACTCGAATCCCGGCTGCTGGAAGCGATGCTGGCGCACCTGGCCGATCACCTTGAATTCCCCCACCCGGATGAAAAGCGCGTCGAACGGATGCGCGGCGATGCTCGGGACCTTTTGAAGCTGATGGAGACGATCTCCCAAAGGGCGCTCGACGGCGAGGCTGATGGGTTGATGGGGGCGGCGGCGCTGGTGAACATCGAGGCGGGGTTGAAGCCTACCCTGGCCCAGTGGGTGGCAAAGGGAGAACCCTTCAGGGTCGAGACGATTACAGAACTGGAGCGCAGTATCATCTTTCTCGACGAACTGATGCGGCAGCTGAGCATGGAGCAGGTGCTTGGCCTTGGCGAAGAACTCAGCGCCCTCCAGCGCGATCTCTTTGACCGCCTCCGCAGCGGCGAGAGCCCCGAGAGCCTCATGGAGGCGGTCTCCAATATCGAGAAGCTGCTCAGCGCCATGGTGCAGAAGTTGTCGAGCAACTCCACCATGCCCGATGGCTTCGCCAACTCCGACGCCGTTAACAAGGGGACCGACTCCAAGCTCAGCGATATGTTGAAGGAGCTGAAGGAGGCGATACGCCGGGGTGACAATGAGCGCGCCGCCGAGCTGGCCGAAGAGCTGATGGAGATGCTGAACCAGTGGCTCGACGAGCTTGACGAGGCCGCCGACATGGAGATGGCCGGGTCTTCCGATCCGATGATGAAGAAGCTGGGTGAGTTGTCCCAGAAGGTGTTGGAAGCGATGGCCGAGCAGGAGAGAGTCCTTGGCGACACCCGCACCATCGCTGACAAGGCCACCGGGCAGACGGTTGAAAAACTCAAAGAGATGATCAACGAGTTCAAGCAGCGTCAGCAAAAGCGGTTAGCCCAGATAAATCGCAACTCCGCAGCAATAGAGCGACAGGCCCCCCGCAGAGAGGGCGGCGTCCACTCAGGCGAAATGGCCGGGCTGCTCGAAAAGCGCACGGAGCTGAATCAGCTGGTTCGCCAGGCTGGGCGCGACCTTGAGGATGCGATCTCAAGGGTGGCCCAGGAGGCGCGCATGATTGAAGAAAAGGTGCGCGAACTGCAAGACGAAGTGATGGGCCTTATTGATGATGAGGGTGAGGGTGCGAAGACTGACGCCGAAGAGTCCAAGCATCAGGCCAAGCAGCAGGCGAAGAAGCGCGACGATATAACCCGCAACGCTGACGAGGCCGCCAAGGCCGCGCGTGAAATCGCGGAGGATATCGAGAGCCTGCTTGCCGACAGAACCGAGTCTCTTGACCAGCTCTCCAGAGAGCAGCTGGACAACCTCTCCGGTGACCAAGCCCAATTGGGTGAGATGATCGGTGAGATAGAGAGCGAGCTGACTGAGCTTGCCGGGCAGTCACCCATGATCGGGCCGGGGTTGGGGGGCAAGGCGGGCGAGGCCAGGCAATCATCGGGCAAGGCGCAGGGACGGCTGGGTCAACACGATCCATTTGGGGCCATGCCCCAGGAATCCAGCGTGCTGGAATCCCTTGCCCAGCTCTCGGGCGAGATGGAGCAATCCATGAAGAATATGCAGGGGCAAAAGCCGGGCGGGCAAAAACCGTCGATGATGCGGCGCGGCCAGCGGGGCAGGAACGGGCGCGACGTTGACCGCAGCCGTGTGGAGATTCCCGGCGAGGCCGAGGCGCGTGCACTAAAGGCGTTCAGGGAAGATGTCCTGAAGGCGATGCGCGAGGGACGCTACCCCAAGGAGTACAAGCGTGAGATAGAGCGCTATTACGAGGGGCTTATCAGATGAGGATTTTGAAGACGGTCATTGCCGCCCTCGTGGCGGCGACACTCGCCACAACTGCCCTTGGTGGTGAGATCTATGGAATCTCGGCCGAGGATATGGACTTCTACCGGGGCGACATCTATCTTCGCCAGTGGCAAGTGTCCAAGGCGCGGATCGAAGTGGATAAGATGCTGGAAAAATCCCCCGACGAACTCCGGGCAAAGCTGCTGGATGGAAGGGTGAAGTTTTTCGAGGGGCGCTTCGACGAGGCGCTTGAGACCCTTGAAAAAGCGGGGGACCGTGGCACGTTCCGCGATCTGGTGAAGACCACCAGGGATATCACCCGGAAGATGATGTCCCGCGCCTCGGATAATTTTGAGGTCTACTGGGACAGCCCCAGGGATGAGGTCCTGGCCGGGGCCGCCCTGGAGGCGCTGGAGGCGGGGAGAACCATCTTGGCTGAGAAGCTCGGCTTCGCTCCCGAGGGGGTCGTCAGGGTGGAGATATATTCCAGTGTCGAGGACTTCACGGCGGTGTCCACCCTCACCCTTGAAGAGGTGGAGACGAGCGGCACCATCGGCCTCTGCAAGTTCAACCGGCTGATGATAACCAGCCCGCGCGCGACCCTGTGGGGGTACCGCTGGCGCGATACGCTCAACCATGAATACC
>JAUVAU010000038.1 GCA_030591565.1 Deltaproteobacteria bacterium
GCCAATCGGGCAACGAGTCCGAGGGTTCGGAAGAGCTGACAATCGAGATCGCCAAATGGGAGGGAAGCGACGGGGCCGGCATCGTAGCCCGCCGCCACGTCATCCCCGAAAAATTCATACTACAAGGTGGTTTCAGCCTGAAAGAGCCCACCGATCTGGTCCTTCGCAAGGGTATGATCTATGTCTCCGACATGGGCGCCAATAACGTGGTGGCCATCGACTATTACGGCAAAATCATCAGGTTCATGGCAACCAAACCCAGCGACTACCAGGGCGTATGGGGAATACCCTGGGGCGTGGATATCGACGAACAGGGCAAAAGGATCGCGGTAACCTTCCTCAAGACGCAAAACGTGAGGGTCTTCGACTGGCGCGGCGAAATGATCCGGGACATTGTTGTCCGGATACCGCCCGAAATGTTGGAGGGAGAGGCGCTAAACCTCTATCTGCCCACCCCGCAACCGATGGATGTAGTATTGGAAGAGCCCTTTGGGCTGTGGGTTAGCGAGTACAGCTACGGACAGGCGGTCTACTATGATCAGGTTGGCAGGGAAGTGCTTCGCGTGGGCATTCCGAAGATGCTGGATGACGCCGAACCCTTCAGGACCCCCACCTTCATCGAACGACATGGTGAAACCGGAGATATCCACGTAGTCGACTCCATCAGCGCCAAGGTCGTCAGGGTCTCCAACGCCGGGGAAATCATAGACAGCTGGAGCAGCCAGGGGGTTGCCGAGGGTTCATTGAGCCTTCCCAAGGGGATCGCCCAGGGACAAAATGGCGAGCTGCTCGTGGTTGACGGCATGCTCTCCACCCTTCAAGCCTTCAGTGAAGAGGGCAAACTCCTGGCGACCTACCACTCGGTTGACGAGGAAAATTTCCCCATGCCCATTGGCATGGTAGCCGTTGCCCAGGATTCCGCCAGCGGCGATATCTATGTCACCTCAAAGCTGGCAAACGCTATTTTCGTGCTGCGCCCGGCCCCTGAGAAGAAATAACCGGCTCCCCCGGCTCCCATATATCCCACCAGATAAAGTCCGTGGCATCTCCCAGCGCCTTCCAGTCGTCGGGGCGAACCCACCTGTAAAGAGTCCTCGCCCCCTTGTCCGACCTCTGCCCTGCGATGGCTGTTAACGACTCCACCGCGCACTTGCCCCCGCCGTTTGGCAGATCGAGTACATAGGGTGGCAACGCGGTTACTCCAATCATTTTCAACTCGCGCAGGATCGAGCCGCCACGGCGGATGCTCACCCTGAACCGCTTATTGCCCCACGCGCGGTCGGGATGGTGCAGATACCTGGTGGTCACCCCCAACGCGTTCAGCGTTGTAATGAGCGTAGCCAGTATCCTGGGATCGTCGTTGACGCCCTTTAGCAGAACCGATTGGTTCTCCAGCCCCACCCCCCCACGGCGCAGCTCTTCCAATCCGCGCCTGACCTCAGTTGTCAACTCATCCGGGTGCGTGACGTGGATGACCAGGGTGAGGGGCTTTTGAGTGGAGTTGAAGATTTGAAGAAGAGAGGCAGTGACCCTGTCGGGTTTCACGACCGGGGCGCGGGAATGGATGCGAAGGCTGCGCAAATGTTCGATCCCGCCAAAATCATTTAACAGCACCGCCAATTGCCCATCGCCCAGGGTCAGCGGATCGCCACCCGACAGTATTACCTCGGAGATATCGGGATTATTCTCCACCCACGCGACTCCGCTGGCGACCTCGGCAACTCCCGGACCGTATCGCTCTTCACCAAGGCATCCACGGCCAAGCCATCCACGCCTGAAACAAAAGCGGCAGTTGAAGAAGCAGTCGGCGGTGGTGAGGAAGAGGACCTTGTCACGGTATTTTCTCAGCAGATAGGGGGAAACCTCAAGGTCCGCTTCCCCCGTGGGGTCCTCAAACCTCTCAGGGTCCTCCTCATATTCGCTTTCGCAACTGGTACCGGCGCGCAAAAGGGGACTGTTTTCCCCCAGGGACCGAGCCAGCTTCAGGTAGCCATCGGGCCAAAGTTCGGGAAACCGGCTGTCCGGGCGCTTCAAAAGCTCATTTGTGACGTAAGACTTTGACATGTGCACACGAAAACGGGTAAAAAACACCCCGAACATAAAACGTCGTAGACGAGGAGAATAGAAGATGTATAAAGCAGCCGACCTGAAAAAGGGTCTTAAAGTTGAAATTGACGACGAGCCCTACGTGATAGTCGGTTTCGAGTTCTCAAAACCGGGCAAGGGCCAAGCCCTGTACCGCTGCCGTATGAAGAATATGATCAACGGCAACCAGATGGACCGCACCTACCGCTCGGGCGATTCGTTCAAGCCCGCAGCGCTGGAAGAGCGCACCATGCAGTACCTCTTTCACGATGGCACATTCTACACCTTTATGGACAGCAAGACCTACGAACAAGTCCACCTCACCGACGATCAGGTGGGGGAGGGCAAAAACTTCCTCATCGACAACCTGGAGGCGGAGATACTGATGTGGCAGGAGCGCCCCATCGGCATCACCCTGCCCAACTTCGTCAACCTTCGCATTACAAAGACCGAACCCGCCGCCCGTGGCGACACGACCAGCAACGTCACCAAGTTGGTGACGGTTGAGACCGGCTACAGCCTTCAGGGTCCCGCCTTCCTGGAAGAGGGCGAACTGATCGCCGTTGACACTCGCACTGGTGATTACGGCACGAGGGTCAAGGGATAGACGCGAGGTCCACCGATGGATGACGTGAGGACTTCGCGCCAAAGACGCAGAGGTCGCAAAGAAAATCTGAAAATAAGGGCCCGCCTGCTGCAATCCGTGCGGGTCTTTTTCATTGAGCGCGGCTTTTTGGAGGTCGAGACGCCGGTGCGCATCCCCGCGCCCGCGCCCGAAGCCCACATCGACCCCGTGCGTAGTGGTCAGTGGTGCCTCCACCCCAGCCCCGAACTGTGCATGAAGCGGCTCGTCGCTTCCGGTTTTGAGAAGATATTTCAAATCAGCCGGGTATTCAGGGAGGGAGAGCGGGGCTCCAATCACCTCCCCGAATTCACCATGCTCGAATGGTACCGGGCGGGTGAGGACTACTGCGCGCTCATGTCCGACTGCGAAGCGCTGCTCGCCCACCTCGGTGGGGAGCTGCTCGACCAGCCTGTCTTGGAATACGGTGGTGTCAGCGCCAGACTGGACGGGGGAACCGAACGGGTCACCGTGGGAGAAGCCTTTCGCCGACATGCGGGAAGGTCTCTCAATGAAATAATAGCTGAGAACAGCTTTGAAGAGGTGCTGACCGAGGCTGTTGAACCACGGCTGGGACACCCGCTGCCGACCCTGCTACACGATTACCCCATCGAGCTTGGCAGCCTTGCGCGGGCCAAGTCCAGTGACCCGAAGCTGGCTGAAAGAGTGGAACTGTACGTGGCGGGGATTGAGCTTGGTAACGGCTTTTCCGAGCTGGTGGACGCGCACGAGCAGCGAAAGAGGTTCGAGGCCGAGATTGAACTGAAAAGAGCACGGGGCGTGGAGTGGAACCCGATGCCGGAAAAATTCCTGACCGATCTGCCCCACATGCCCGAGTGCGCCGGGATGGCTCTGGGGCTGGACCGCCTCGCCATGCTCTTCACCGGTGCAGAGACCATTGATGAGGTGAGCGCCTTTACCCCGGAAGAGCTGTAATCCCAGATCGCCGACAAACCCTGCCTTTTCTCCGATTTACTTCGTCAGGCTAAAAAACGATCCTCGAAATACGCTGGGTATTCCTCCGGTCTTTTTTTATATCCTTCCTCCTGGACTCGGCCCCCTCTCTGGTGCCTCGCCTAAAGGTGCGCTAGTGCGCATCCAAGTTTTCGGTTCTGAAAACTTGCCTCGAATAAAATTCAGTGCTTGTCAACGATCAGTCAGGCTTGGTAGATAGATGGACAGGCAGCTGCGAGTAGCTGGTTTTCCAGCCAGCTTCCAATTGCCTGGCTTTCTCACAGCCTGAGCCCTATGTTTGAGCAGGGCAAGAGTGGTAGACTTTCTAGCTGGTACTAGGGCCTGCGCCATGGCTTGGGCCGACAACACTTTTTACGAATTGGGAAGATGCGATGCTGATAGCGAAGAATGTGAGTGAAGCGATTGAGAAATCCTCCTGGATAAGGAAAATGTTTGAGGACGGGGCCAAGCTCAAAGCCGAGTTCGGCGCCGAAAACGTCTGTGATTTCAGCCTCGGCAATCCCAATCTGCCGCCGCCCGCCAAGTTCTACACGGTGCTGGAAAAGCTCGCCAGGGACCACACCCCCGGAGTCCACGGCTACATGCCCAACGCCGGTTTTCAGGCGACACGCGACGCCGTGGCGAAAAGGATCGCCCGCGAGCAGGAGAGCGAGATCAGCGGCGCGCACATCATAATGACCGTGGGGGCCGGAGGTGCGCTAAACGCCGTTTTCCGCGCCGTACTTGAGCCGGGAGACTCCATCCTCGTGCCCAAGCCCTTCTTCGTTGAATATGTTTTCTACGCGCAGAACCACCACGGCAAGCTGGTGACCGTCGCGACCAACCTGGATTTCAGCCTGGATATGTCCGCAATGGAAGCGGCCATCGACGCATCGACGCGGGTCGTGCTGGTCAACACGCCCAACAACCCCACGGGCAAGATATACTCCAGCGACGATCTGGCGGCGCTTGGCAAGCTGCTGGAACGCAAAAGCAAGGAGTTTGGCAGGCCGATCTATCTCGTGAGTGACGAGCCTTACAGGGCGGTCACCTATGATGGAGCGACGGTCCCGCCGATCTTCCCCGTCTACGAGGCTTCCATAATCTGCTCCAGCTTCTCCAAGGACCTGAGCCTTGCAGGGGAGCGGATCGGCTACATCGCGGTGAACCCCGCATTGGAGGGCAGCCCCATGCTGGTGGGGGCGCTGACCCTGACCAACCGCATCCTTGGCTTTGTAAACGCCCCGGCGCTCATCCAGAGGGTGGTCGCCGAGCTGGTGGACGAAAAGGTGGATATCGACTTCTATAAGCAGAATAGAGATATCCTCTGCGACGCCCTGAACGGTTTTGGCTATGATTGCCCCAAACCCCAGGGGGCGTTCTACCTCTTTCCCAAGTCCCCCATTGGCGACGATGTGGAGTTTTGCCGCGAGCTTTTAAAAGAGAATATCCTCGCCGTGCCCGGTGCGGGTTTCCACGGGCCGGGGCACTTCAGGCTCTCCTACTGCACTTCTCGCGATACGGTGGAGAGAAGCCTCCCCGGCTTTAAGCGCGCTATTGATCGCGTCCTCAATCGCACAAAAGGCAGTTAGACCAAGGTCGACTGGGATCGGGCCGGTTGAGAAAAGAGGCAGGCAATGCTGGTCATCGACGGACACAACCTGATCGGCAGGACCAAGGGGCTGGGGCTTGATCGCGAAGAGGAGGGCCGCGACCGTATCATCGGCCTCGTCGCGGCGCTCAAGGCGCACAAGGGCGAACGGGTCGTAGTCGTCTTCGATGGCAACCGGCCCCACACCCAGCCCGTTCAATCCATCGGCTCGGTTCGCATCGTCTATTCCAGCGGTGGCGATAGCGGCGATGATGAGGTCGTCAAACAGGTACGAAGCGGGGGAGGGGCGGTGACGGTCGTCACCTCGGATCGCCAGCTCTGTGCACGAGTGAAAGAGCTGGGGGCTTCGGTGCTCTCCAGCAATGAATTCGCCAGCCGCCTCAAGCGCCCTTCAAAAGATAAATCCACCCCCGCCAAACCGCAGCCGGATGAGTCGGATACCGCCTACTGGCTGGATAAATTCGAGAAAAGCTAGAAATGACAATAACACTACATCTTGTGTTTGCCATAAACTAAACCACACGCTGTTGTGGATTTACCCTTTACACCCCGACCCAATTCCACTAGTATTCCGCTAACGCCTGATGTCACGAAATTCAACCGTTCAAGCTCGGTCAAGGGGTTTCCTTGTGACCGAAAAGGTGAGTTCAGCGCACACGATGAAAATCAAAAAGCTGGAAATCTACGGATTCAAGACCTTCCCCCATCCAACCGAGATAGCCTTCCATGATGGCGTCACCACCGTCGTCGGCCCCAACGGTTGCGGCAAGTCCAATATCATCGACGCGCTGCGCTGGGTGATGGGGGAAAAGAGCGCCAAGGGTCTTCGTGGCGACTCGATGAGCGACGTAATCTTCAACGGTTGCGATTCGAGAAAGCCGCTGAACTTTGCCGAAGTTACGCTGACGCTCACCGAAGTGGAGGGCAAGCTGCCGGAAAAATTCGGCAACCTCCATGAACTGGCCGTCACCCGGCGGCTGCACCGCACCGGTGAGAGCGAATACCTGATCAACAAGATCGCCTGCAGATTAAGAGATATTACCGACCTCTTCCTCGACACCGGTCTCGGCCGCCGCGCCTATTCCATCATCGAGCAGGGGCGCATCGACGCCATCCTCAGCGCCAAGCCGATCGACCGGCGTTTCCTCATCGAAGAGGCTGCGGGTCTCTCCAAGTACCGGGCGCGCAGGGACGAGGCGCTGAACAAGATGCGTCGCACCGGTGAAAACCTTGAGCGCATAACCGATATCATCGGTGAAGTGCGCCGGGAGATGAACTCGCTCAAGCGTCAGGCTTCCAAGGCCAGGGCGTTCAAGGGGTTGCGCGGAGAAAAGCGGGAGCTGGAGAGAAACCTCATGGTTTCCGCGTGGCTGGAGCTGAATGAAGGCCACTCCGGTGCTACTAAACAAGTTGAGGAGATAAACTCCGAGCTGGAGGCCTCCACCTCGGCCGGCGAGAAGATCGGGCTGGATCTGGAGCGGTACAAGCTCAGCCTGGTCGAACGTGAAAAGACGATTGAGGAGAGCCGCCGGGGTGTCTACGGCCTCAAGAACCAGATAACCGAGCGCGAGCACCGCGTCATCTTCCTTGAGTCGGAATCGGAAAGCCTTGCCGGTCGCTCCCACTCCTCCAAGGAGGAGGCCGAGGAGCTTGGCAAGAGGGCCGGGGAAATGTCCACCGAGGTGGCCGAGGCCCAAACGCAAAAGACCGAGTTGGATGAAAAGCTCCGGCACCACCAGAGCCAGACGGAAAAACTGGAGATAGACCACCGTGCGGCCATCGAAGAGAGACGGCGCAGCGAAACGGCGGTGGAAGAACATCGCAAGCAGTCCTTTACGACGATGCAGGAGCTTAGCAGCACCAACAACTCCATCGAGCACGCCTTCAGGCAGGAGCGCCAGGCCCGGGCGCGTTTTGAAGGGCTGGAGGCTCAGGAAGAGAGCCTCGCCGGGAAGATCAGGGAGGTCGAATCCGAGTCCCAGGGCAAAGAGACCGACCTCAACGCCGCGCAAAAGGCGGTCGTGATGGCCGTTGAGGAGCGCGCCCGGCTGGAAGAAGACATTGAAGACCTGAGCTTCGAGCGCGAAAGTCAGGCGGCCAGGGTCACCGAGGTGACCAGGGAGCTACACACGGAGGAGTCCCGTCTCCAGGGGCTCAACGAACTCAAAGAGAGCCTTGAGTGGTACGGCTCCGGCGTCAAGGCGATCCTCAAACACGCAAGCGACGAGCAGTGGATCGGCGTGCGTGGTGTCGTCGCCGATACCATATCGGTCCCCTCGCGCTTTGAAGCGGCCCTTGAGGCGGCGCTTGGCGAGCGGCTGCAATACGTGGTGGTCGCCGACTCGGCCCAGGCCCTGGAAGGCGTGGCCCACCTCAAGCAGAGCAAGGAAGGACGCTCCAGCTTCGTCCCCGTTGATCTAAAGGACCTGGGCGAAGTGAAGATGCCGGATACCAAAGAGCAGTGGGCGCATGGTTCCTTGATGGAGCTGGTCAAGGTGGAGCCGGGTTACGAGCGCCTCGCCCGCGCGTTGCTGGGCGGTTTTTATGTGGTGGATTCCCTTGATAACGCCACCGAGCTGTGGACCCGCAACGGCACCAGAGCTACCTTTGTCACCCTGGACGGCGAGACCCTGACCCCGGAGGGCGTCTTCACCGGCGGCGAGACCTCGGGTGAGGACGCTGGGCTTCTCTCCCGCAACCGCCAGATACGCGAACTGACCACTTCGGTCTCCAAGCTCAAAAAGCAGCTCTCCCAGGCTGAACAAAAGGCCCAGGAAGCTACCAACAACCATGAAGAGGTCAAGCAGCGCCTCGAATTCGTGCGCGACGAAGTTCATCGCCAGGAGTTGAAAGTAGCCCACGTCTCCAAGGATATGGCGCAATTTCAAGAGCGCCGCGACCGCCTTGAAGAACGCCGTCAGGCGCTTGAGTTCGAGCGCGACGACCTTGACACGGAGCTCAAACGGCTCGCTACCGAAGGCGAGGAACTCGAACTCCGCAAGGCCGAGCTTCTGCGCATCGTCGAAGGCGGTCAAGAGGCCGAGCAGGAGCTGAAGGGCGCTCTTGAAAAAGCGGTCGCCGAAGCTGAGCGGCTGGGTGCGGAGTTGAATGGGCTGAGGGTCGTCCTGGCCGAGGACCGCCAGCGAGTAGGCGGCCTCGCCCAGCAGATTCGCACGTTGAACCAATCGCGCCAAAGTGTAATCGAGCGGTGCGAGCGCCTCAAAAACGATGCCGGAGAGTTGATGGCCCAGCATGGGGCCAGGATCGAGGAACGGGGCAAGCTCCAGCTGGAGCTTGAAGCGCTTCGGGTTGAACTTGGGCGCAAGGAGTCCAAGTCCAAGGGCGAGGATGTGGAGTTGGACCGCCAGCGCAGCGATGTTTCCCAGCAGGAGAAAGCAGCAGCCGAAATCCGCAGGCGCAGCGAGTCGATCAGGCAGAGGCTTTCAGAGGCGGAGATGAAAGTCAGGGAGCTGGAACTCCAGGGCGAGAACCTGACCCAGCGCTTCTCCGAGAAGCTGGATGGCACGATACTGGAGGCGGTGGAAGAGGGGGTCGGCGAAGAATTCGATCTGGACGCCGCCGCAGGCAGGATCGAAGTGCTGGAAAACAGGTTGCGCTCATTTGGCGAGCTGAACCTTTTGGCCGATGACGAATATGAGGAACGCAAGACCCGCTATGATTTCCTTGAGACCCAGCGAAAGGATCTGGAGGAGAGCCTCGACGCCCTGAAGCGCGCGATCCAGCGGATAAACAGGATAAGCCGCGAGCGTTTTTCTGATACTTTCGCGAAGGTGGACGCCAAGTTCCGCGAAATCTACCCGCTGCTCTTCAGGGGCGGCCAGGCGCGCCTGTTTCTAACCGAGCCTGAAAACATCCTGGAGACGGGCATCGACATCACCGCCCAGCCGCCGGGCAAGAAGCCCCAGCACATCAGCCTACTCTCAGGTGGCGAAAAGGCGCTCACCGCGGTTGCGCTGATCTTCTCGCTCTTCATGGTCAAGCCCAGCCCATTTTGCGTGCTGGATGAAGTGGACGCGCCGCTCGATGACACCAACGTCGAGCGCTTTACCGAGCTGTTGACGGAGATGGCCGCCTCCTCCCAGTTCCTCGTCATCACGCACAACAAGATAACGATGGAGGCAGGCGACCACCTCTACGGCGTCACCATGGAAGATCCGGGAATCTCCAACCTCGTTTCAGTACGCCTCGGCGGCTCCAGCCAGAGGATAAAGGCAGTCTAAAACTTGCCCTCATGGCCGGTTTATGGTACTGCAGTGTCCCGTACTTGAACCGACGTGACTTGAAGTGGAAATGACCTGGGACCTGGACCATGAGCGACAAGGTAAAATCATATCTGAACCTGCAGTGGATAAGGAAAGTCCTGCACGGTCTTGACGACCTGCTGCACTTTTTTATCGCGCTATTTTTGATAATTGCCGCTATAATGGTACTTATAAAGGCGGTGCCCGGACTCTTCCACGCCAATATCCCCGCCATAATTCACGCGCTCAACGATATCCTGTTGGCGCTGATAATAATGGAGTTGTTGTGGCCCGTGCTGAAGTTCCTAAAGCGTGAGCCCTTCACCCTCGACCCGTTTCTTTACGTGGGCATCATCTCCAGCACCCGGCGCATCCTGCTCATCGAAGCGGAGCACTCGCTCACCAGCCGTATCACCGAAGGTGGCATGACCACCATCAACTGGCAGGTGCCCATCGAGCTGGGGGTCAATGTCGCGGTTATACTCGTATTGGCAATTGCGCTAAGGATCACCCACCACAGCAGCATACGCAAAACTGTGGCGAACCATAAAGAGGAGTAGTAAAAAAAATGTTGTCTATAGCAGCCGACGCTTGGCCCTATCTCGCATGGCTTGGCGGTCTTATAGCAGTCAGTTGGGTATTTGGATGGTGTTTTCTCGGGACCGTGTTTGTCCTGCTCGCGGGCTTCGTGACATTTTTCTTCCGCGATCCGGAGCGCGAGATCAAGTTCAACCCCGAACACGCCCTCTCGCCCGCCGACGGCAAGGTGATGACCGTTACCGATATTGAGCACGACGAGTTCATTGATGGTCCGGCGAAAAAGGTCTCCATCTTCCTTTCCATCTTCAGTGTTCACATCAACCGTAGCCCCATAACCGGCAAGATTGTCGCCAGGAAATATCGCGCAGGCAAGATGCTGCCCGCCTACAAGAGCCACGCCTCGGAAGAGAACGAGCGCAACACCATAGTCATCCAGGGCGAGAAGGCCAAAGTTGCGGTACACCAAATTACGGGATTGATCGCGCGCCGCATCGTGTGCCGGGTGGACGCAGGTGACCGTCTGGTGCAGGGCGGACGCTACGGGATGATAAAGTTTGGCTCATGCACCGAACTCATCGTCCCGGCCAGCGCGGAAATAGTGGTGGGTGAGGGTGAGATGGTGACCGGTGGTGAAACGGTACTTGCCATCTTCAAGTAGCCTGGATACGCTACACTTTACTTCTTGGGTGGGCCGAAGTTCGCAAAATCCCTGAAAGCGTTGAATGAGTCGAACCCCTCGCCGGCGATGGGGATCGACGCCCCGATCACCGTGGCGAGTCCGATCCAGTTCAAGGAACAATCCGAAGCAGGCTCGCAAGTGCGCTCCCCCTCTTTCCTGAAGTTGTGCGTCGTCCACAGCGCGCACGTCTCCTCAATGCATACTGCTTTTAAAAATGGGCACAGCTTCTTGCCAGCCATGATGCCTCCTTGGAATGTAGAGCCGCAGAAAAATTCTTGCTTTCGTTAAAATGTTACCCGTAAAATCCAAAATTTCAAGATTATCACTCCAATATCGCGAATGATGGTTCGCCGTAAGCCTGCTTGGTGCACAAAGAGTGCTCGCAGTCGCTTGCTGCTGCTGGTGTGGTTGGGGGGGGAATAAAATAAGAAAAGGGCGGCCCCGTGTGGACCGCCCTTTTCAGTTTTAGCTGTCCTTCGGTTACTTCTTGGCGTAGCCGATGGTTTTCAATGCGTCTTTGATTTCGTCCAGTGTAGTGGGGTCATCAATGGTGGACGGCATGGAGTATTTGGCGCCGTCGGCGATCTTGCGCATGGTGCCGCGAAGCATCTTGCCCGAGCGGGTCTTGGGCAGCCGCGCCACTATGGTGGCCTGTTTGAAGCATGCGATGGGGCCGATCAGGTCTCTCACCATCTGCACCAGCTCGGGGACCAGCTTTTCTTCGCTGATGTCGGCACCGGCTTTTAGGACCAGCAGGCCGATCGGCACTTGGCCTTTGAGCTGGTCGTCCGCGCCAAAGACCGCGCATTCGGCTACCGCGTCATGGGTGGCGATGATCTCTTCCATCGCGCCGGTGGAAAGGCGGTGGCCCGCGACGTTGATGACATCGTCAACGCGGCCCATGATGGAGACGTAGCCATCTTCGTCGATGAAGCCGCCGTCGCCGGTGAAGTAGTAGCCGGGGAAGGGATCCATGTAGGATTCCTTGTAGCGCTTGTCGTTATTCCACAGGGTGGGCAGGCTGCCTGGGGGTAGCGGCATCTTGACGGTGACGATGCCCTCCTCGTTTGGCCCCAGCTCCTTGCCGTCGTTGTCGAGGATCTTGACATCCCAGCCGGGCACGGGCTTGGTGGGTGAGCCTGCCTTGACGGGGAAAGGTTCGATCCCCAGACAGTTCGCGGCGATGGGCCAGCCCGATTCGGTCTGCCACCAGTGGTCGATGACCGGCTTTTGCAGCAGGTCGGCGGCCCAGTGGTAGGTGTCGGGGTCGGTGCGCTCGCCCGCCAGGAAGAGGTACTTCATGCAGCTCACGTCATATTTTTTGAAGTACTCGCCGTTGGGGTCTTCCTTTTTGATCGCCCTGAACGCGGTGGGCGCGGTGAAGAGCACCTTGACGTTGTGATCGGAGATGACACGCCAGAAAGCGCCGGGATCGGGGGTGCCGATCGGCTTGCCCTCAAAGAGGATGGTGGTCGCGCCGAGAAAGAGCGGTGCGTAGACGATGTAGGAGTGTCCAACGACCCAGCCCACGTCGGAGGCGGCCCAGTAGACGTCGCCCGGTTGCACGTCGTAGACGTTGGTCATCGACCAGTAGAGTGACACGGCGTGTCCGCCGTTGTCGCGCACGATGCCCTTGGGGATGCCGGTGGTGCCCGAGGTGTAGAGGATATAGAGCGGGTCGGTGGCTTCCACGGTGACGCAGTCGGCCGGGGTGGCCTTGGCTGCTTCTTCGGCCCAGTCAAAGTCGCGGCCTTCTATCATGGTGGCCTTGACCTGGGGACGTTGCATTATTACGCACTTTTCAGGCTTCTTCGTGGACAGCTCAATCGCCTTGTCCAGTAGCGGCTTGTATGCACTGGTCTATGCGCCTACGATGCAGCAGGAAGCGCTTACGATCACCTTGGGCATGGCGTCGTCGATACGGATCGCCAGCTCGTTGGGGGCGAACCCGCCGAAGACCACCGAGTGCACCGCGCCGATGCGGGCGCAGGCCAGCATGGCGATTGCGGATTCGGGGACCATGGGCATGTAGACGATTACGGTATCGCCTTTTCCGACGCCCATCCCTTTGAGCACACCGGCAAAGGCGGCGACTGTGTCGCGCAGCTCGCGGTAGGTGTACTTCTTGACAGTATTGGTGACAGGGCTGTCATAGATGAGGGCGGTCTGGTCGGCGCGGCCACCCTCGACATGGCGATCAAGCGCATTGTAACAGGTGTTGAGTTTTCCGCCCTCGAACCAGCGGTAGAATGGGGGGTTGTCGTCATTAAGGACCCGATCCCATTTCTTTTCCCAGGTGATGGCCTCGGCTGCTTCGGCCCAGAAACCCTCGCTGTCAGAGAGGCTTCGGTTGAAAAGTTCGTCGTAACGGCCCATATTTTCCTCCTGTTATGATTGGCTCCAATAATTACAATCGGATGTCAAACGGCGTCTCATGCTATAGGATGGACACAGGGGTGTCAATATGAAGTGTGGCTAAAAACATCTATAGTTTGGCTAAAAATATGGTTCAGGAGCCGCGTTCGGCCCGGCGGTATAAAATGACGCATCCAACGCCAAAGATAATGTTACCGGCCCAGGCGGAGAGCCAGGGTGCGAGGTGCTCGGCCTGACCCAGCGCAAGCCCCATCGTCAGCGCCAGCATGTAGGCGAACCCGATGCCCAGCGCGGTGGCTACCCCGGACCAGAGACCGCCACGCCTTGAGGTGCGAAGCCCGAATGGGATCGCCAACAGCGGCATGAGGAGGCAGGTGAAGGGTTGGCTCGTCTTGGCCCACCAGTCCACTTCGAGCCTGTTGGTGCTTAGCCCCTGGGCTTTGTAGTTCCTTATCTTCTTCCCGATTTCGGCCATGGAGGATTGGTCCGCCTTGCTCTTTTTCACATACATCTCTTCGGGCGGCGGGGCGAGGTTGAGGGTGAGCGAATCCACAGCCGTCTGGGTTATCGCGCCGCTTGCTTCGTACTCGATGATCTTTAGCTCTGAGAGCTGCCAAGCGCCGTTCCGCCACACCGCGGCGTTGGACCAGAGCTGCCTCTTGACATCTCCGTCGCTCGTCTCGAACGCTTCGATCTGCCCCATATGTCCGGCGGCAGGGAGCATATTGCCCACATGCACCCAGCGCTGGTTGTAGCGCATCCACATGTCGCCCGTGTGGACCAGATAGCGCGGGTCCATCCCTTTAATGTTGACGTTTCGTACCTCAAGGGCGTAGCTGCTGGCAGGGGGCACAACCATCTCCTGGAGCCAGAAGGTCAGCGCCGCCAGCACCGCTCCACACAGCGCCAGCGGGCGGGCAAGGCGCACCAGGCTGATGCCCGAGGCTCTCATCGCGGTTATCTCGTTGTTGCGTGACATGAGAGAGAGGGTGACCACCGCCCCGATGAGGCTGGAGATGGGGATGACCTGGGTGAGCATCCAGGGGGTGCGCGCCAGGATATATATGGCGGCGTCGGAAAATGCAGGTTCGTATTTCGCGAAGGAGCGCAGCTGCTCGAAGATGGTGACCACCAGGAAGAGTCCCAGAAAGGCGCAGGCGCTTAACGCGAAGACCTTGGCGAAGGAGCGGATCAGGTAGAGGTCAAGGCGCTTCACCGGTTGCCCCCACGTCTTCCCATTCTCGCCACTGAGGCGAACGCGGAGCCAAGCGCCGCCTCAAGGGGCAGCGGCCGCTCGCGGTTTTTTCTTATATAAATAAACACGGTGAGCGCGGCCAGCACGATGTTGGGGCCCCACATCGCAAGCTCGGGGTTTACGCCTTCTCGTCGGCCTAGCGTCTTGGCGATGGTGAGCAGTGCGTAGTAGATGAAGAGGATGATGAGGCTCAGCGAGAAGCCCCGGCTCTTGCCTGCGCGGCTGTGTCCCATCGCCATCGCGGCGCCAAGGAGCCCCAGGATCAGACAGGAGATGGGGAGCGAGAGCCTCTTTGCCAGCTCAAGGCGCGCCTCCCTGTCGGTGGCGCCGCTGTAGGCGAGGTTGAAAAGCGCCGGGGTGCCAAGTTCTTCAATGCTCGCGTCCCGGTTGCCCGAGACGGAGAGCGGAACGGTGAGCCTGCTCTTTTGCGCCAGCGTGCGTTGCGGTGTGCGCACCCCTGCGGTCATACGGTAGATGCGTGCGTCGCTGAGCTGCAACTCCACCCCCTGTGCCGAAGCGTTGATGTGTCCGCTCCTGGCGAAGATCACGGTGTCCTCAAGGGGCTCGCTCCGGGTGTGGAGCATCAACCCCGTCATCCGGCCATCTTCCTTGTCCACGGTTTCGGCGTAGAGGGTGATCCCCTCCGAGACCTTGGAAAATGTTCCCGCCTCGGCTGAGATATTGATGGAGTTCATCAGCGCATCATAAAGCGTCTGCCTGAATAGCCGCGCGCCGTGGGGTTGGAGCCAGGTGGAGGCCACCGTGGCGATAAGCGTCACACCCAGGGCAAAAATGAAGATCGGGCGAAGGTTATCCGCCAGCCCGATACCGCAGGCGCGCATGGCGACTATTTCACTATCCGCGCTAAAGCGCCCCATCGTCAAAAGCACGGCAAGCAGTACGCTGACGGGCAGCAATACCGGCATCAGGGTGGGCAGGATCAGCACGAATAGTTTGCCCGCCTCGGTCGCAGGGAGTCCCTTGGACACCACCATGTCAAAGAGCTTCACCATGCGGTGAATCAGCAGCACGAAGGAGAACAGCCCCAGCGAGAGCAGGAAAGTGGGGATGCATTCCGAGAGGATATAACGGTCGAATGTGCGCAACATGATGTCGAGAATACAGCGTTTGCGCCTCCCAGTCACTATCGGCGACACCTCTAATTTGCCCGAATGCGAGTTTATCAGTCGAAAAAAATGTGGCAAACCGTGTATCATCCACATATCGAGAGGTGAAAAGATGATTGATCGGGAGCGTCTGGCCAAAACAATAGAATCGACCTTGCTAAAACCCACAGCGTCTTGTGAGGACGTGACCGCGCTATGCACCCAGGCGATCCACTACGGCTTTGCCGGGGTGTGCGTAGCCCCTACCCACGCCAAGCTGGTGGTGGAATTCCTTGCCGTCAGCGATATTAAAGTAGTCAGCGTGGCCGGGTTCCCCCTGGGCAACCAGACCACGACGACCAAGGCCGCCGAGGTCGCCGAGCTTGTGGAGCTGGGGGTGGATGAGATTGACGTCGTCGTGAACATCGGCATGGTGCTCGAAAAAAGGGCGATGGAAGTGGCGAGCGAGCTGGGCCTCATCCGTCGCGTCGCGGGCGACGCCACCCTCAAAGTCATCCTTGAAACCGCCACCCTTGAACATCCAAGGGTGATAAAGGACGCCGCCGCCATCGCGGTGGGCGCGGGGGCGGATTATCTTAAAACCTCCACCGGCTTTGGCCCGGCGGGGGCGAGCGTTGAGCACGTGAAGCTTTTATGTGAAGCCGCCAGGGGCAGGTGCGGGGTAAAAGCCGCCGGGGGCATCGGCGACCTCAATACAGCGCTGGCGATGATTGAAGCGGGAGCCAACCGCATCGGCACCTCATCGGCAGCGGCCATAATGGATGAAGCGCAGGCAGTTTAAATAGTTCCTTGTGGGGGTAGTGAGATGGCGGATGTAAAAGTTTTAGAATCCCTAAATGATCGTGAAAATGTTTCTATCGGTGAGTTGATGACTGGGGGTATTTGTAACGTCGAACTGAGTTCCTGGAAGGATTTTATGGGGCTGGTTTTGGATGAATGTGATTTGTTTGTTGGTAATTATGGGTACAGGGGGCAAACAAAAGATCAACCCCTCAAACCGTCCTTATATAGAGGTCCATTTGGAAGCGGGATGAAAGCATTTGAAACAATTTTAGAACCAGAAATCCAAGTTAATAACTTTATTAATAGTTCTAAAGGGCTTGCGGAGCTAACGGATGGTGATTCAAAAGATTTATGGTGGTCTTTGGGACAGCACCATCAACTAAAAACTCCATTGTTGGATTGGACATTGAACCCTGCTGTAGCTTTGTTTTTTGCTTTTGTTGGAGAAAAAACTGATTCAAGTCACAGATGTGTTTATTGGCTTGACTACAGGGGCATTAAAACCTTTATTCAAAACAATCTAGATAAGGTTGTAGGATCAAAATTTTTCGATAATGTAATGAAAAAAAGCAAAATAAAGAGTAACCAAGAAAATAAAGTTTTCAAGGTTTCTTTAAGTGATGAGGGCATGCACTTTAAATTCATTGATCCATATGACCACAATAATAAAAAAATCATAGCACAATCAGGTCGTTTGGCTTTGCTTCCATTTGTTTACCCGTCGATTGAGAGCTACTTAAATGAAGTTGTTGAGCAAACTGCTGAATTGTATTTACTGAAGATTAAGATATCTTCTGAAAGCGACGATAGAGATGAGTGTCTACGTTTCCTAAATCATATGAATGTCAATTACAAGACGTTGTTTCCCGATATATATGGTTCAGCAAATCACTGCAACC
Source organism: Deltaproteobacteria bacterium (assembly GCA_030591565.1). Lineage (GTDB taxonomy): Bacteria > Desulfobacterota > Deferrisomatia > Deferrisomatales > BM512 > JAUVAU01. The sequence goes on from JAUVAU010000038.1 coordinate 17,195, forward strand.
TTGCCTTAAGCATTAAAGGTTATTATGGGATTTGATTTGCAAGTAAACAATGGTTGCTGTAGCCATAATGGATGAAGCGCAGACAGTTTAAATAACGGTCACTTACAACGAGAGGGGTAATGATGGTCAGATACTTTGTGGTGCTAATGGTAGCTGCTTTGTTTATGTGTGGAACTTCGGCCATGGCCGGTCCGGATATCAACCCGGGCAAGTGGCAGTCCAAATCGGTGATGAAGATAGCGGGGATGCCCTTTAGCCCGCCTCCGATTACCTACACCCACTGCATGACCGAGGAGGATACCGTCCCCAGATCACCCGAGAGCGAAGATAAATGTACGATGGTGGACACCAGTGTCAGCGGCAACACCGTCACCTGGAGAATGGAGTGCGAGAGCGAGGGCGGCAAGTCCATCAGCACCGGCTCGATCACCTACAATGGCGACTCCTATGCAGGCACGGTCGATGTGGTCACCAGCGGCATGACGATGAACAGCACGATCACCGGCAAGCGACTGGGTGCGTGCGACTAAAAGTATGTAGTGAGGAATTTGGAGTAACAGATGAGGACGATGTGGATGACAATTGGTGCCATTTCCCTGCACCTTAAATTGTGAAGAATTACTGAATTATTGAAAACTTATTATTTGCTTCCGATGTAGAGGTGGCGATGCCAATTAGACTTGAAGAGACCTTGGCTTCAAAAGTTCATCGAATATTTATAAAGATCAATTTCGTTGGAGGTGCTGGAATATCTTTGATTGGTATTTATCTATTGTTGTTTTCAGGAAAAGTATCGCTTGAAGGGGCAAGATTAATGGTTGTACTGATAGTATTTGTATTGCCATTTATTCTTATGTTTTTATGTTTTTTCACTATGTATATAAAAACATCAAAGATTTCAATTATTGGGAAGAATGGATTTCTTGTGTCTACGCCAATGCAAATAAAAAGATTAAAATATGCAGAAATAAAATCTGTTTATAATGTTATAAGGTATACATTAACAGGAAGATATTTGTTTTATGTGTTTATGAAGAGAAGAAAAAGCAAGATACCAAAAATATATTTTGTTATTAATAACCCGAAATATAGGTTACTTAACCGTTTAAAAAGCAAAGGCATAAAGATTTATAATTCCCCAGATTTAGATGTTATTGAGTAATATGGGTGAGTTTGATTTTGAATTTGTTGTTAGTAAGCGTTATCAGATCAATATGAAATGAAAGGCTTGGGGTCAAGTCTTATTTTGCCACATTCCACGATATTGAGGGCCTCTCCTTTAGTGGGAGATTTTTAGGCTTAGATGCTCTGTGCCAAGGCATGCCTTTAGAATGCCGATAAAGTTTTTCAAGGTCGGGTTGCCACTAGGCCCAAGCATGCGCCTGATACTCTTTTCATCCTTGTGAAGCTGACCGGCAATCACGGAAAAAGATTCCGTAGCGTTAAGGTAGTCTCTAATCAGGCTTTTGCCCGTATCAATATCGCCATCCAAAAGAGCATTGGTAGCCTCGACAATCAGCTCTTCCCTAAATTCCTTATCAACCTTGGCTCTCGCCATCACGGTATCTTTGAAATCTTTTGTCAGGGGCATGCTAAACTCCCTTCCTCTCATTTTTTCTTTTTTTGTAGTCTTTCCAACAGCCTTTTGCTGCATCTATGTCTGCCTGTTGCCGCTTTTTAGTTCCACCACCAAGCAGGATCACCAGCCCCCTCCGTTGGTTGCATATATGTTACTATGCCCCTGAGCGCATAGAAAATCAACACTTTCAAACGAATAAATAATGGGGACAAGTCTTGATTTTTGAATTTTGCCGGGTACGGGCGAAGGCTACTTGGCAACGATGGGTTAAGAAGGCGTACCTGGGCGGGTAGCGCCCAAAGGTCGCCAGCGTTGGTAGAAGGTCATGCAGGCCGAGATGGTGTTAAATCCGGTCAGCGTTCTCCATGAATTTTTCCCTGAACAGTTCGTGTGTGAGGGCGACTGAGTCGCTCTTTGCGTCCAGCAGCCTCTTGTGGCACCAGCCCACCGGGAAGATTGCGTTGGTGCCGGTGAGGTAGAGGGGGAAGGTGTTGGGGCCAAGTGAGGGGTGGTTCGTGTCCCAGCGGGCTTTGGCGGCCCAGTTCCGCCGTATGGTTTCACCAACGTATGCGCCAAACATGAGCGATACGGCGTTGGCGCTCTGCTGGTCGCGTTTGCCCTTGGTAACCTCACTGGCGACGCGGGCCAGAATCTCATCGACCTTGGCCACCGACTCTTCGCTGTAGTCAAGCGCTATCCCATCCACTTCCCTGGCAGACTCGATGCCGGCGTTAGCCAGCTTTATCATCATGTCGTCCAGCTCTTTAGCGTTCAAGCCGCGCTTTGATGTACGAAGTTTGTAATAGCGCCAGATCCAGAGAGCGACGAGAATTGCGGCCAGTACGGCCCATACTCCTACGGGGGTCATGTTCATCCTTAGTCATCAAAGTGGTGTTGGTTGAAAACCCCCGGATATCCTCCGATTGACGTTGTCAGGGTCGAAAAATGATCCTCGAAATACTTATCGGTATGCCTGCGGTCATTTTTCTTCCCTTCCTACTACTCGAAGGATCTTCGGGGTTTCCAGTTTATCGTCGGCTCGGTTGGAGGTTTGCCTGATATCGGCTAAAATCTCCGGTTTAGCCCGGTTTAGCCCGGTTTAGCCCGGTTTAGTGTTACCCCCCCCCGCTTCGGGAGAGTTTTTCGGAGAGCATCCTAGTACCTTCCGGCGCTCCCCAGCACAAACTCGTTCTTGTGTTTCAATAGCTCCGCCAGGGCCTTGCGGGCTTGTCCCAGGTATTTGCGCGGGTCGAACTCCTTGGGGTTCTCCTTCAGGTACTTTCGCACCTCGCCGGTGACCACAAGCCTGCCGTCGGAGTCGATGTTGATCTTGCACACCGCGCTGGCGGCGGCTTTTCTGAGCTGGTCTTCCGGTATTCCAAACGCGCCGGTCATCTCTCCGCCATAGTCATTGATCATCTTGACGTACTCGGGCACCACGCTGGACGCGCCGTGGAGGACGATGGGGAAGCCCGGGAGCCGCTCTTCACATTCTTCAAGGATATCAAAGCGCAGCGGCGGAATATCCTCCACCGAGTCCACCTTGAACTTGAATGCGCCGTGGCTGGTGCCGATGGAGATCGCCAGGCTGTCCACCCCGGTGCGTCCGACAAAGTCCTGCACCTCTTCGGGCTTGGTGTAATGGCTCACCTCCGCCTGCACATCATCCTCGATGCCCGCCAGCACGCCCAGTTCGCCCTCAACGGTGACGTCGCGGGGGTGGGCGTACTCCACCACCTTCTTGGTCAGCGCGATGTTGTCCTCGTAGTCCAGGTGGGAGGCGTCGATCATCACCGAGGAGAAGCCGCTCTCGATGCAGGAGACGCATAGCTCGAAGGTGTCGCCGTGGTCCAGATGGAGCGCGATGGGAATATCACTCCCCAGCTCCCTGGTCATCGCCACCGCGCCCTCGGCCATGTAGCGCAGCAGGGTCTGGTTGGCGTAATTGCGCGCACCCCTGGAGACCTGGAGGATTACCGGGCTGCCACCCTCGCCGCAGGCGGTCATGATCGATTGCAGCTGCTCCATGTTATTGAAATTATAGGCGGGCACGGCATATTTGCCCTCCATCGCACGCTTGAACATCTCACGGGTGTTTACCAGCCCAAGTTCCTTATAATCGACGGCCATTTCATCCCTCCTTGAAAAAAACTTAATAACGCAAATGACGCTGCCAAGGGCAGCACCGTGCACATGATCTGGCGCAACGATCGTGCATCGGTTATATATTGTAAATCAATCGGCGGAAAATAACATACTGCCATTCAAACTGGCTGCATAATTTTAACTATTTTAGCGGAGCGGTCGATGGGTATTGAAATTGAGCGCAAGTTCCTCCTCGTTTCCGATGAGTGGAAGGGGTTGGCCCCGCCGGTCAGCTATCGCCAGGGATACCTCTGCCGTGACGATGAGAGCTGCGTGCGCGTGCGGATCGCCGGTGACAAGGCGTGGTTGACTGTTAAGGCCCTAAAGAGCGGGGTAAAAGCCCTGAAGGGCAGCCTCGGTGTCAGGCTTGAATATGACTATGAAATAAGCGTGGAAGACGCGGTCGATATGCTGTACAAGCTCTGCAAAGGCCCGCAAATCCTGAAAGATCGGTACACGATCCCCTTTGGGGGCCACACCTGGGAGGTGGACCTCTTCCACGGTGACAATGGGGGGCTGATCGTGGCCGAAGTGGAACTGGAGAGCGAAGAGGAAGAGGTCATCCTGCCCCCCTGGGTGGGCGAAGAGGTGACCCATGACCACCGCTACCTGAACGTCAACCTTGTGGAGCACCCCTATAAGGAGTGGTAGCCTGGGCCATAAAACGGAAAATACTTGTCCCCGATTCCATCCCCTCCCTTATTTCACCTCTAATATGCGGGTTCTATCAAAAAGGTTGCATAGGTAGCTTTAGGCAATTCTGTGTCAGGCGATTTTGGCGCGAGGGGAGAAAACTCTAATTTTTATAAATAGTTCTGCCCCTCCCGTGAATGACGCTTTAATTGGTAAGAGTTTCAGCGCCTGGCCTGAGGTGAAATTTACTATTGCAGGGCGCGCCGTGGTGCTTTATAGAATGTTGTGGTCATGCAAGTGAGCTTGGCACAAAGTACGAGGAGTAGCGTTGATAGCCGGGGCGTTGGCCCCAGACAACCTGTTAGAGGAGAAACCGACAATGACTTATATTATCAATGACGACTGCACCAAATGTGGCGACTGCGTGGACGAATGCCCGGTCGAATGCATCACCGAAGGTGAAGACAAGATGGTGATTGATCCCGACGAGTGTATTGACTGCGGCACCTGCGAAGAAGTCTGCCCCGTCGATGCCCCCAAGGCAGAAGACTAAGCGCTGCAAGGTCTGAGAGAAGATCGCCCAGCCCCTTTTTTTGGGGGTGCAGCAAGTAATTCAAGTTTCAATAAGTGAAAAGGCCGCCCTGGTTCATATTTACCGGGGCGGCTTTTTGTTTTGATGGCTGATCTCGCGGGGAGTGGTCAGGTGTTGAACCTGATGTTGAGGATGTCGCCATCCTTTACCACGTATTCCTTGCCCTCCAGCCTCAAAAGCCCCTTGTCCCGGCAGGCGGCCACCGATCCGGCTTCGGCAAAGTCCTCGTAGTTCACCACCTCGGCGCGAATGAAGCCGCGCTCAAGGTCTGAGTGGATAACGCCGGCGGCGGTGGGCGCCTTGGCTCCCTTCACCAGTGTCCAGGCACGGCACTCGTCCTCGCCGTGGGTGAAGAAGCTGATAAGCCCCAGCAGCGCATAGGAGGTGCGGATAATACGGTCAGTGGCGGCCTCGCTGATGCCCAGATCGCCCATGAACTCGGCGGCGTCCTCCTCGGAAAGCTCCGAGATCTCCTGCTCGATGGTGGCGCACAGGCTGGTGGCGGTCACCCCCTCCGAGGGATATTGGGCGAGGATCGCATCCACCTTGGCCGCCCCCGCCTCAAGATCGTCTTCACCCACGTTGACCACGATGACGACCGGCTTGAGGGTGAGGAACTGGAAGCCCTTCACCAGCTTAAGCTCGGCGTCGGTTATCTCAAAATCGCGCAGCGCTATGCCCTCCTCAAGCGCCCCCTGGAGTTTCTCCATCAGCACCGTTTCGGCCAGCGCCTCGTCGCGCTCTTTTCCCTTCATCTGCTTTTTCAGCCGTTCGATTCGATTCTCGCAGATGACCTGATCGCTGAGAAACATCTCGTCCATCACCATGACGGCGTCCCTGGCCGGATCAATCGTCCCTTCCGGGTGCGGCACGCTGTCGTCACCAAAGTCGCGCACGACCAGCAGCAGCGCGTCGGTGTTCTTCAGGTTTGTCAACTCCTCCGAGGAGAAGCCGCCGCCCGACTTTTCCACCCCCGCCACGTCCACATACTGGATAATGGCGTTGGTGGTCTTCTTGGGCGACCAGATTGTGGAGAGGTTGTCCAGACGTGTGTCGGGGACACGGCTCAGCCCCATGTTCGCCTTCTTTTTCGAGGCGGCGAAGCCGGTCTCGGCGTGGGATTTTGTGAGCAGATTAAAGAGCGTAGTCTTGCCCGAGAGAGGCAGACCGAAGATGCCTATTTCCATGGTTTGAAACCTCTATTGCGTGAAGTGGCGCACCGTGGCGCAACCAAAAGATGCGTAAAGCAAAAACTTAGCCTTTTTCTGCGCCGTTAGCAAGAGGCAAGCCTTGTTTGGCGTCATTGGTTCTGATAGCCTCAACGGGTTTGCACGGGACTGTTTCGGGTAGGTTTTGTTACCCCTTGAATCTCTGAGGGTTGTATTCCCCGCCGCTTGCGGCGTAGTCTGGCTGGATGAGCGAATACATACATAAAAGTCACAACGTTACGGTGCTGTTGTATCACCTTGTTTTGCCAGCCAAATATAGGC
>JAUVAU010000063.1 GCA_030591565.1 Deltaproteobacteria bacterium
TCCTCTATGGGCCCTCCAATGCCCTTGGCGCGATAAGGACCAAGAATTCCCAGGATAATGTCTGGTCCTCCGACCTGGACGCTTCCGTGCTGGAGACGATGGTGGACAGCATGGTCTCCTGCTCGGGGTGTACGGTGCACTGTCGCCATGTGAACAAGCTGGGCGGCGAAGGCCCCGAATACTCCACGGTCGGCCTCTTGGGAGCAAATTCCGGCATTGACGACATGGAGCAGGTTATACGGCTGAACAATCTGTGCAACGATCTTGGGATTGACACCTCCTCGGCGGGTACCGTCATTCCCTGGGCGATGGAGTTGTATCAGAGAGGGATAATCACCGACGAGCAGACCGGCGGGCCGCTCAACTGGGGCGACGCCGACAGGATGTACAGCCTGCTCGAAGACATTTCGCAGCGCAAAGGTTTTGGCGACGTGCTGGCCGATTCGAGCCAGGCGGTGCGGCTTGGGAAGCTGCCCAAAGAAGCTTCCGAGTATCTGGTGGCGATTAAAGGTTTGCCCCAATCAGACCCCCACGACCCGCGCTATATAAAGAGCTTTGCGCTGGGGCTGGCGACCGCGTCCCGTGGTGCGGACCACCTTCGAAGCCGCCCCACTTTGGATATCCTGCGCCTGCCCGACGAGCTTCGTGAAAAAATTTATGGTGCGCCCACGATCAGCGACCCCACGGCCTACGAGACCAAGGAGATAATCGTCGAGTTCAGCGAGACGATCTTCGCCGTCTGCGATTGCCTTGGGCTCTGCCGCTTTGTCTGCCGGGGCTTTAACAGCCCGAAGCTCCTGGGTTATGAGCACTTCGCCCGGTTCGTCAAGCTGACGGTGGGCCTTGAGATGGAGGAAGACGAGGTGCGCGAAATTGGGCGAAGGGTGGTAGACCTTGAGCGTCTCATCAATCGCAGGGAGGGCCTCACCCGCGCCGACGATACGCTGCCCAAGCGCTACTTTGACGAACCCATGCCCCACGGCAACGCGAAGGGGCACAGGATCGAGCGCGACAAGTTCGCCGATATGCTTACCCGTTACTACCATCTCAGGGGATGGGATGACGATGGCGTGATGCCCCTGGAACGGAAGGCGCAAATTGTGGGGATGACCGCCAAGGCGTCGCCACCCAAATAGAGTCAAAATTGAAAACGGCTGGCGTTTGACCTTTGCGAAGCCGTTAAACATTTATACCTGAAGGAGTTTGAAATGATCCTTGAATTTACCACTGAGCAGAAGATGGTTCAGGAGATGGGCCGCAAGTTCGCCGAACAGGAGATCAAGCCCCATGTGGAGGAAGAGGAGAAGGCACACGCTTTCCCCCTTGAGCGCGTCAGGCAGATGGGCGAGCTGGGCTTTTTCGGCTGTGGGATTGACGAAAAATATGGCGGCAACGGCATGGGCATCCTTGAAAGCGTCCTCTTGGCCGAGCAGATTGCAAAGATCAGCCCCTCGTGGCGTCTCCCTTTCAACATGCAGAATATCGGCCCCTCGCTGACGGTCCAGAAGTTTGGCACCGAGGAGCAGAAGGAGGCTCATATCCCCGGCTGGGTGAGCGGCGAAAAGGTCGGCTTTTTTGCCATTACAGAGCCCAACTCCGGCTCCGACGTGGCGGGGATGAAGACCAACGCCAAGGATGGCGGCGACTGCTGGATACTTAACGGCCAGAAGACCTGGATCTCCAACGCGCAGATCGGCGACTATGGGCTCGTCTATGCCTACACCGACCGCTCCGCCAAGTACAAGGGGATGACCTGCTTCCTGGTGGATTTGAAAAACACCGAGGGCGTGACGACCCAGCCCATCGAAACCAAGCTCGGCCTCCACTGCGCCCCCACCGGCGAAGTCCAGTTTGACGATGCGCGCATCCCCAAGGACGCTGTGCTGGGCGAGGTGGGCGACGGCTTTAAAATCTGCATGTGGCAGCTGAATAACACCCGCATCGGCTGCGCCGCCGGGGCGATCGGTTGCGCAGGTGGCCTCATTGATCTGGCGCTTCAATATTGCGAAGAGCGCACCCAGTTTGGCCAGCCGCTCGGCAAGTTCCAGATGATGCAGTCCTCCATCGCCGAGCTGATCGTCGAGCACCACGCGGCACAGCTGCTCGTCTACCGCGCGGCCTATCTGAAAGACCAGAAGAAGCCCAACCAGTACGAGACCTCCATCGCCAAATACTATTCCGCCGAGGCAGCCGTACACGCCGCCAATGAGGTGATGAAGATTTATGGTTCCTGGGGTTTCTCCACCGAGTACCCGGTGGAGCGCTATTATCGCGACGCCAAGTCCTATCAGGTGGTCGAGGGCACCTCAAACATTCAGAAGACGATCATCGCCGGCATCGCCCTTGGCTATGCGCAAAACAGATGAGTCGAAGGTTATCAGCCGGTAGCCGGTTTTTGGCCGCTATTTAAGGGAGTGAAGGATGAAACAGTATTTCGAGTCGATGCCGGTTCTTGGTTCCCCTCTCACCGCCAGACAGGTTGAGAGCGGTGAGGAGAACCTCGTTGAGATAAGGAAGGTCGAAGAGGCGCTGGACGCAGAGGTCGAGCGGTTGAAGAACGCAGGCATGCCCGCCGAGAAGATAAACGCGCGCGGCCAGCTCACCATCTGGCAGCGGTTGGATTATCTGGTGGACAAGGGGACATGGACCTCGCTCAATACCCTTTTGGACCCGGAAGAGAACCGCTTTGGCACCACCGGCGTCATTAATGGTATCGGCAAGATATCGGGCAAATGGGCGGTTATCATAGGCTTCGACAACAAGGTGTTGGCCGGCGCCTGGATCGCCGGACAACCGGAAAACATCCTGCGCGCCACCGATGCGGCAAAGCGGCTTAACGTGCCGCTGGTGTGGCTTGTCAACTGTAGTGGAGTGGACCTGCCAAATCAGGAGACCGTCTACCCCGATCGGCGCGGAAGCGGCGCGACCTTTTTCAGACACGCGGAGCTGCAACAGATGGGTGTGCCGGTGCTCGCGGCTATTTACGGCACCAACCCCGCCGGCGGCGGCTACCAGGCTGTCAGCCCCTCGGTCCTCTTCGCCCACAAAGACGCCAACATGGCTGTGGGTGGGGGCGGTATCGTCGGCGGCATGAGCCCCAAGGGCTCCTTTGACGAAGCGGGTTGCCAACCGCTCATCGAGGCCACTCGCGGGTTCAATGCGGCACCTCCCGGCGGCGTGGGTGTGCACCACAACGCGACCGGCTTTTTCCGCTACGTTTCGGAAACCGAGACGGGCGTGTTAGATGGCATCAAGGAATATATGGCGGAGATACCCGCCCACAATCCGCGCTTTTTCCGTGTCGCCGAGCCCAAGGAGCCGCTCTTTTCTCCCTCCGAGATCGACAAGATCGTCCCCTTCAACCAGAAGCGCACCTACAACTTTAACGAAGTCCTGGCGCGTCTGGTAGACGGCAGCGAGCACATGGAGTTCAGGCCCGGTTATGGCCCGGAAGTCTATTGTGGGCTGGTGAAAGTAGATGGCTTCATCTGTGGCGCCATCGGCAACCAGCAGGGGTTCATGCCTCCGGGCTATCCCGAGTACGCGGACTATCCCGGAATCGGCGGGAAGCTCTATCGGCAGGGATTGATCAAGATGAACGAGTTCGTGACGATGTGCGGACGCGACCGGATTCCGATCATCTGGTTCCAGGACACCACCGGCATCGACGTGGGCGACATCGCCGAGAAGGCGGAGCTGCTGGGGCTTGGTCAATCGCTCATCTATTCCATTGAGCAGACCGATGTTCCCCAGATGTTGGTAGTACTGAGGAAGGCCTCGGCTGCGGCGCATTATGTTATGGGAGGCCCCACCGCCAACAACCACAACACCTTCACCCTCGGCACCCCCACGACCGAGGTCTACGTGATGCACGGTGAAACCGCCGCCGCCGCTTCCTTTTCACGCAGGTTGGTCAAAGAGCAGGATGCGGGGAAATCGATTGGTCCGGTGGTGGAGAAGATGAACGAGCTGGTCAAAGCATATTACGATAAGTCCAGGCCGATCTACTGCACCAAGAAGGGCTTTGTGGATGAAATAGTACGGATGCCTGACATTCGCAAATACATGAAGGCGTTTGCCGGGGCTGCATACCAGAACCCCAGATCGATCTGCGCACACCATCAGATGGTTCTTCCCCGGCTCATCAGGGGATAACCTGAGATGTGATGCGGGGGCTACTCGCCCCCTGCACCCCGAGGGTACTTTCTTTGCGCTAAGAAAGTACCGCAAAGACGCGCCCCTTCGAGCACGTGTGCTCGCCTACGGCGACCGTTCGCGTCTGAGGGAGGGTCATGAACTCGGCTTCGCCTCGGACAATATGACCCTCAAAGAATCCTCATCCGCTCACTGCACAGCTCGGTGGGGAGGGGTAAGTCAAAGGCAATTAAGTATTGCGTCCCCCCGAACTCTGAAACAATCCAGAGGAGTAAACATTAATGACTGCAATTGCAAAGGCTCCAGCACCCATTAATGAGGTTTTCGACGCATTAAGCCAAAAGCTTGCTAATGTTCATGCTAGGTGGAAAATTTACAATAATATTTACAGCCACTCCGACAAACGAATTGATATGTTAAACGAAGCTTCTCCAGGGGTGTTTTACCATCTGCAAAACTTACTAATTGACGATGTTGTACTGGGAATATGTAAAGTAAATGATCCTGCATCTACTGGGCCAATCAAAACCTTACTATTGATCAACTGCTAGGTAGATTAGAACAGCATGGGTTAACAGAACTCAAAGAAAAAGCGGAAGCCATAAGGGATAAACAGCAGGAAAATATTGAAAAATTCAGAGGGCATAGAAATAAGAGGTTGGCACATCTTGATTTACAACACGCTGTTCTCAAAAGTGACTTGCAACTGCGAGATATAACTATCGAAATGATAAATGCAGCACTAAAAATGATTGAAAATATACTCAATGAAGTCGAGGGACATTTCAATGACTCCCAAACGGCGTATAAACAGGTTAGCTTTAAATCTAATGGTCACGATTTAGTTGGCCTTTTAAAATATGGCTTGCGATATAAAGAACTATTAGATACCGGAGAAATCAGCTGGGAGGATGAATCTAAAGGTCAATGGTGTAAGGCATAGCTCACAGACACAGATAGAAAAAAAGGAGGGACTCGGGTCTTGTCTTTTAACATTCAGGGTCGTACTGTCTGAGGCGAAGCCGAGTTTCCGACCCGTTCCTCTGCTTTTGAACTACCCTCCCCCTTCAAGCGGTTGAAGCGAGAGGCGAAGGAAATAGAACCTTACGCGGAAGCGAGTGTAACGAGCGGCTTCGGAAGGTTCCCGTAGCGGCGAGCGGTCCGCGTAGCGGAGCAGAGCTTGTGGGGTGTCCAGGGAGCCTGAGGGAGGGGGACAAGCCCCTCCCTCGGTCGCCAGGAGCGGGCGAAGCACGCGCTGGCGGAACAACACCGCCAACACCCGGCACGGTCGCCAGAGCCTTCGTCAGAAGGCCCACCAAAATATAGCCAAGCGGCCAGCGTCCCCCTCCTTCGAAGAAGGCCCACCAAACAAAAAAGCCAAGCGGCGAGCGTCCCCAACAGCGAAATCGCGTCATAAAGCCAAATTTATCGTTAGGGGAGTGCGCGATATGCCCCACAAACTGTTCGGTTTGTGGGGATAAATCCTTTAGATAGGGGGTTTAGGCGGTTGGCACGCTCGTTGCATATTCACATGGACATAAGGCAAGACCGATGAAGGGTGTACAACCCCCAAAAAGTATTTGCCAGGGCTCGCTATGCGAGACCTCTTCCCCAAGCCCCCAACCCCAGGGGGCTTTTTTTTATCTTTTTTCCCAGATACCTGCCTACTTTCACTTATTTTATTCTGGAAAGAAGTGGAGGCGCTGAAAGGAGTCTCCCACATCCTGCCAAACCTCGTGGTAGCGTTTGAAATAATTGTCCAGCCCTTCTGCGTGGCACTCGTTGCATACCGAGCCCTTCAGGAATTGCAGGTCGCTGAAGCGGATGAAATTGCCCATGATATTGGGTCCGATTGTCATTCCAGGTTTGATGCTCGGGTTAAACGCGCTCCACTGGTGGGGATCGTGACAGCTGGCGCATTGGAGCGAGCCGAATGGTTTTTCGGTCCCGTCCTTTTCATAGAGCGCAATCGTGGGCGACGCGCCCCTCTTGATCGCCAACTGGTCGATGAGAATCATGGGCCACTGGAGTTGGATCGTTCCCCTGTCGGTGTAGGCCGGTTCCGCATCCTTTATGTGGTACTGCATAAGTTGGGGCTTGTCCTTGTCCCCCGATTCTGCAGTGTGACAGGAACGGCAAAGGGTGTCGGGTTTGTATTCTCCACTCCCGGGCTCAAGCCCCCAAAGCGCCCTGTCGCTCCAGGCCCCATGGGGGATATGGCAGGGGCCGCAGTTGCCAAGTGAGGAGTCCCACTGCTCGTCCAGGTCGTGGGGGGTATCGACAACCCCGTCCTTGTCCATGTGGCAGTCTCTGCACAGCCTTCCCGTGGAGGGGTCATCCCTAAGAAATTTCGGGGCCAGGTCACCCTCGCCGCTCAGCGCTCCGTGGATATTGTGGCAGGTGGAGCACACGACCCTGGTGCCGCCGCTATCTCCCATCGCGTCGAAAAGAGGCAGGCTGCCCAGGGATTTGCCGAACTCCAGCGCGACGTTTACCGGATGTGAGGTGGGGTCATGATAGGGAGATTCATCAAGCGGCCCGGTGTGGTGGCAGGGCATGCATTTCCTGTCATTCCAGGTTCCGACACCCTGGATTCTCAGGTCCCAGGCGGCGGGCCGTTCATCTATGGAATGGACGGAGTGGCACTTGGTGCATCTGGCTGTGGAGCCTTCGTTGGCCGGGTCGTGGGCGGTCCCCAGGATGGTCGCTTCCGCTGCATGGCAGGTGATGCACAGGGTCGGCGGGTCGTCATAGGGCACGCGAAAGGAGCCTGCGCCGCTGCCGTCGTGAACGTTGTGACAGGTGGAACAGCTCATGAAACCCAGCTTGTCCCGTTTGCCCAGTATGTTGAAAAGCGGCAGTTGTTCGCCGGTCATTATCTTCCAGGCGGGTATGCCCATGGGGGTGTGGGAAATGAGGCTGGTGTGGCGGCTGTCATGACATTCAAAGCAGATCTGACCGGCGGTATCCAGGGTGGTGAGCAGCTTATCCAGGTCCTGGGCCTTGTGTGGGTCGTGGCAGGGCATGCAGCCATCGCCTGTCATGCCGGTGGGGGTATCTCCCTCCAGCGACTTGCCGTAGTGGATGTTGGCTGAGATGTCTGCACGGTCGGTGTGGCACCTGATGCATAGCTCCTCGGGAGTTTTTTCAGCCAGCAGCTTCCTGTTGCTCGAATGGAGGTCGTGGCATGTGGGGCACGATATTTTGCCGGAGCGTGCTGCGATCCCGTCACTGTCATATAGGGGCAGGGGTGAGGAAAGAATGTGCAGCTCCGGGGGGTGAAGTTCCCCGTGTATGGATTCATGGCACTCGGCGCAGAGCTTTGAAGGCGGCTTCTCGCCGTGGATCGGGTGGCAGGCGCTGCATCCCTTTTTGTTGCCGTGATTTGACGCCCGGTTCTGCGGCAGGTGGCAGCCTATACAGGGTGCTTCATTAGTCCCTTCAGGTATGTGGGCGCTGTGGCAGGAGAGGCAAAACAGGCCCTCCTTTTCCATTTCTCGTTCACCTGCAGTGCCTTTTCCAGCCACCTCCAGGACGTTTCTCTGATATCGGTCGAGGAAGACGCCCACAGGGTGGGTGCCGCTCTTTTGCATATATGGATTTTGTAATTGGTGGCAGTAGAGGCAGGAGATGGAGCCGTGGCGGCGCATCAATCCCGGCTTGGGTGCGTTGTGTACGCTGTGACAGGTGGAGCACTCCAGCATCCCCTCCGGGCCGGGTTTCCTGAACCCCTTGTTCGCTATAAAAATGGCTGTTTCCTCATCCACCTTGCTATTTGGTGAATGCCTGCCAAACACCGCCACATGGCAACTGCTGCATAGGTTGGCGCCGAAATTGGCTGTACGCAGAAAGTCGCCTGGCCCACCGACAACCTGGACCGGGTCATGGATGGAGTGGCAACTGGTACAGCCGGGCTTGTCATCCCGATGGTTGCCCTCGTCGGTGCGGTTGCTGTGGCAGTCCAGACAAGGACGCTCGATCACAAAACCCCTTGGATTGTCGACGTGCGCACCGTGGCACTCGGCGCAGCCCAGCCCTTCGGGACCCATCGCCACGCTCACCTTCTCTTCGTGGCACAGCTTGCAGATTCCGCCTCTCGATCCTGGCTTGTCTTTAGCCATTATGAGCAGATCGGGTCCCCGTGCGCCGTGGGGGGTATGGCAACTTCTGCAGAGGATGGAGCCATCCCTGCCCACCGCGCCGCCCCTTGAGCGGACCTTGTCGGCAATAGTGGGTGTGACGGATTTGCCCTGGTGAAAGTGGTTGAACGACTCGTGGCAGGAGGAGCAAATCTGGTTTTCAGTATCGGGAATGCGCAGCCACCGGTCGGCGCCTGGGTGCTCACCATGGGGGCTGTGGCACGTGCCGCACTCCAGTGTTTTTCCGCTGTAGAGCTTTAGCCGGTCGTCACTGAGATTAGGGACACGAACCGAGACGGGGTGTTGTCCGCCCGTGCCGATCTTTGCGCGACTGTCCACCACCGAGCCGTTGTGACAGGACCAGCAGACAAAACCGCGTGCCGATTCGTTGCCATCCATGACGCCGCGTCGCCCCTTGAGGTCTTCAAAGACGCTGCGATCACGGCCCGGGTGACACAGGATGCAATCGTAGATCTCGGCCGGGTCGATCGCCAGGGCGGATGAGGCCGCCAGGGCCAGGATCAGCGCGAGGAGGAACCGTCGGATGGCTTTGCCTCCCTTTTCAGCAGCAGGAACGCGCCCCTGACCTCACCCTGGGGGGTGGAGTAGGGTATCGAACTCACAAGCTCCCATCCCTCCATGCCTGCGCGCTGCACTTTGGAGATGTCCAGCGCTTCGCGTGGCATCCCGCCAAAGGACTCGGGGGTGGGTACGAAAATCTGTCCATATTCCCATTTCGTCATCGTATATTTTCCTCCAACCGCATAATTATTCCTGGGCGGCATTCAAGTATCGCGACTCCGAATTTTCCGGTGGGGTCGGCGGCGAGCCGTAGCGGATCGTCATAGAGAATCTGGTTGGGTCCGGCGCATCCGATTCGGGCGGATTGTGGTCCGGGTTCGAGACAAACGACCCGGCCCGTGATCCCATCCGAGACCCACACGCCGCCCCAGGCATCCACTGCCACACCCGAAGGGCGGGTGACGCCGGTGCCGGTGAGGTCGTAGCGCACCTTGAAGGATGCGGAGCCTGAAAAGGTGACCACTGCCGGGCCCATGGGGTCGGTGACAAAGGCGGACCCGTCAGCCCCCAATGCGACCGAGAAGGGGGCGGCGGTGTAGCGCTCGACGCCGTCGGCCCTGGCTACAGGCTTGGCGTCAAAGGAATATAGCCGTATCTCGACCGGCTCAGCCAGCACGAGCCAGAGGATTCCGCTCCTGGCTGCGCAGCCTTTAATCTTGCGGTTGGCTTTCAGCCCCAGCTTTTGTCGCTCGGTCACGGGTTTGCCGTCGCGGTAGGAGACGAGGGTGAGATCATGCTGCCTTTTTTCCACCACAAGCAACAGCCCTGTTTCATCAGCCGCCAGCGCCACAGGTCTTTCCAGGCCCATGAGCGTGGTCCACTTGCTGGCCCTCCCGTTGGACTTCAGCGTAGCAATACGCACCCGGCCACGAAGCGGTTCCAGTACGGCCAGCCCGTGTTTGTCGCCCAGCATGGTGAAGACGACGGTGTCGGGCAACGTGAGGTTCCCGGCTATTTTGTTTCCCGCGCCATAGCATTGAACCGAGCAGGCCAGCGCGAGCCCGGTGGCAAGAATCAGGGTAGTGAATCTCAATTGCCGCCCTCCATAAGCGGTAGCACCGCAAGGTCCTGGAGCAGGCGCACCTTGTAGCTGTCGTAGAGTCCGCTGTTTTTAAGGAAGGGACTGTTGCGGCGGTGGCACTCGCGGCAGGTGGGTCCACTTGGACGAATCTTTACGGTGTCGTGGTTGCCGGTGAGCGGCTGCCATGCAGCCCCCGATTTTTTGGAACCGTAGATTCTGCCTGTGTAGCCTTCTGCTCTGGAGCCGTCGGGCAAGAACCTTTTCGGTCTCACGCCGCTGCCCGCGATGTGGCAGGTGGAGCAATCCATCGTCAATTCGTGGAGGTTTAGAAACGCCCTGTATTTCCTGCTCCTGGTGTGCGGCAGGTTGTGGTGGCACTGGCTCTGGTTGCACTCGCCGAGCCCCTGAGGCGGCTCGGGCGCCATCCTGTCCAGCTCATGGAAGGTGAGGCTGACCACCTTGGTCTGCACCTCTACCTCCCCGGTGTCGGTGAATAAGTCTATTCTGGCCAAAGCAGCCAGCGCCAGCGCCAAAATGGCGACCGCCAAAATTGATATCAGTTTTTTCCCGGGTCCCGGTGCACTAGCCATTTTACTTTTGCCTCATTTCCCGCTCGATCCGCTCTATGCCGGCGACGAGCTCTCTGGCCCGCTTGGCGGTGGGTCCAAAGGAATCCTGGGCCAGGAACGCGGTGAGCGCCTCCCTGGAGCCGCTGAGGTCCTTGGTCCGCAGCAGCGCAACCCCCAGGTTGTACAGCGCCTGGGGATATCCGGGATACAGCTCAAGCGCCTCCTTGTATAGACGCACCGCCTCGGGGTAGTTCTTTGCCCTTGCGGCCTCGTTGCCCTCATGCAACAGCTCTTCCACTGAGACCGACTCCTCCTCGGTATCCTCGACGATCAGGCCATCCACCACCTCGCCAAGGATCACGCGCGACCACTCCGGTCTGATCACGCACAGCTTGTCCCAGGTCAGCCGCCCGGTAATGAAGGAGGAGTTGAACCACAAAACCCCCGGCTGGAGCATTGCGAAGTAGATGTGCCAGAAGAGCGCCAGGGTGAGCAGGTATCCCAGGATCGAGTGGAGCGAGGCCAAGGCCATAATGCCATCTGCGCCGACGAACGAGTAGAACCTCTCCGGTTGCGCGATGGACAGGCCGGTGAGCGAGATAACAGGCGTGAGCAGCGCAATGACTATATAGCTGAACCGCTCCCTGTAGCTGAACCTCAGCCTCAGGGGCGCACTTTTTGCGATGCCTATTGACCACAGCAGCCCCTTGATAAAATCGGAGAGGTCGCGGGGCCGGGGTAGCAGCCCCCAGGGGTTTTTGCCCTCAAGCCACGCCAGAGAGACGCGGCCAAGGTGCATGATCCAGGCGGTTACCGCAATAAACGCCGAGAGGCCATGCACCAGCGAGAGGAGACCCTTCTCGATCCCGATACCCTGAGTGATGCCGGGTGATTGGAGGAGTGGGCCGGTGACAATGGCGCCCAGCCCTCCCGCAAGCGCCGACCAGTGTATCCAGCGGTCGACAGTACCAAGCACCTCTATATGTTTCATTTGAGTGGTGTCGGCCATCAGCTCCTCAATGAGTGGAGGAAAAGGATTACGCCAAGACACAGCGCCGCCACAGCGGCAGCAGCGCCTGCTCCGCCCCAGGGTTCATTCTTGTCCGAGGTGGAGTGGTCGAAAAGTTCGCCGCAACTCTCATCGCGTCCAGGGTGGCACGCCGCCGCCGCGCAGGCCGTTCGCGCCTCGATTCCCGGACCGGCCGAGTGGGGGTTGTGGCAGTCGGTGCAGATCGGCGCGGTGAACGCCGGACCCACGCTCGCGTGCGCTCGTTTGACTATCGCTCCGCTTGTTGCCGGATATATGGAAAGCTCGGGGTCCAGACCAGTGTGGCAGCCGCGGCAAAGTTTCTCGATGTCGCCGCCGCGAATTGCTCCGCCACCGGTATGGCAGCTGATACACGCGGGGAGGGTGACATCTGCGTGTATCGATCCCGCCACGTCCAGGGCGACTATCTCATGGGTCGGCCCA
>JAUVAU010000049.1 GCA_030591565.1 Deltaproteobacteria bacterium
ATGACAGTGACGGTGACGGAATCTGCGGCGACGTTGACAACTGTCCCTACACCGCCAACCCCGATCAGCTCGACTTGAACGACGACGGAGTGGGCGATGCGTGCGTGGACATCCGCGTAAGGGAGAAATGTTTCATCGGTACGCTGAATTAACCGAGGCCGGAAACGAGAAAACCCGCCACCTCCTTATCGGAAGTGGCGGGTTTTTTATTTTGTATCCGTGAGCGGTCTTGGCGGGCGTTAGCCTTTAAGCAGCTCAGGCGGAATTACAGCATCTTTGGGCCAATCGGAGGGGAGCAGCTGACCGGGCTTCTCGCCAACTTTTTCCTTGATGAGTGGCAGCTGGGGACGCTTAAAGTCGGTGCGCGCCTCTTTGGGGATGCGACCGTTGAGGATCGAGTCGGAGCGCAGGCGGCGACCGATCGTTCTCTCCATCTTGGTTCCCAGATCGAGAATCTTCTCCACGTCGAAGCCGGTGTCTATGCCCATCTCGTCCATCATCACCACCATGTCCTCCAGAGTGGCGAGCCCCACGACGTTGGGGTCTTTGTAGTAGTAGTCGCCGGTGCCAAGCCCCGGCACGCCGTCGACGAAGTTTGCCGGCTGGCCGCCGAGGCCGCCGAGGCAAGCCTCGTAGTAGCGGATGCCGGCCTGGAGCGCCGCGAGCACGTTGGCGTTGCCCCAGCCGCGGGTGACGTGGAAGTGCGCCAGGTGCAGCTCGGGGTTGGGGATGGCGTCGAGCAGCATGGAGAAGTAGCGGTAGACGCGATCCGGGGGGGCCGAGCCGTCATGGTCGGCGTGCTCGATGTCGTCGGCGCCGATGGAGAGCCAGCGCTTGGTGAACTCGATGGCGTCCTCGAACTTGGTGGGGCCGGAAATCGGGCTGCCCCAGATGGTGGAGACGGTGCCGCAGAACTTGATGCCGGCGTCTTTGCACTTCTTGACGCAGCGCTCGGCCTCCTTCCAGTACTGGGGAAGGGTGGTGGCCGAGTTGGCGAAGTGGTGCTGCTCGTCTGTGGAGACCATCATCAGCACGCGGTCGGGGCCGTAGCCCTTCTCTTTGAGCTCGATGGCGCGATCGACGGCGGATTCGCGGATGGTGATGGTGGTCCACTCCATCTCGTCGGGGTTGATGCCGTTCTTTTCGAGCCTTTTGAGGAAGTGGGGCTCGCGCACGCCCTTAAGCACTTCTTCGGCGTCGCTGAACTGGGGCATTAGCCTCGGGTTGCCCAGGTTGGTGGCCTCCATGCGCCTGACGCCGGCAAGCGCTAGCTGCTGGAGATAGTAGATCTTGGCGGCGGTGGGGATGAACTGCTCCTCGTGCTGGAAACCGTCGCGCACCGTGATATCGCCGATGGTGACCTTTTTGGGCATGTTCGGGAATACTTTAAAGAGATCGTGCTTTGGCATGTCTATGCTCCTCGCATATCGGTTTAAGTCTTAATAAAGACTATGCCACAATAATATTTCGCGGCTTTCGTTTGCGTTACAAACAGGCGGATAGCTCCATCCGCCCGGCTTTTGTTGGGTTTAATCGGGTTTTTGATTACTCCTACTTGCCTTTATATTCGTTATTTACCTTTATATTCATTAATTACCTTTGTATTCATTATTTACCGCTATATACGGGTTTTCTTTTTTCGCGGAATGCGGCGAGGCCTTCAACCCTGTCCTCGGTGGGGATGATGACTTCGTAGCAGGTGGATTCAATCGCCAGTCCGGTCGCCAGGTCCACTTCCATACCCTTATCTATTGCGCGCTTCGCCATGCGCAGGGCTATGGGGCCATTCTTGCCGATCTCGGCGGCGAGCGCTTTGGCCTCGTCGAGAAGGCTGCCAAGCGGAGCGACTTTGTTCGCCAGCCCGATCGCCAGGGCCTCTTCAGCGTCGATGCGGCGCGCGGTGAAGATCAACTCCTTTGCCTTGGCTATGCCGATTATGCGAGGTAGTCTTTGCGTACCCCCAGCTCCTGGAATAATGGCGAGGCTGGTTTCGGTCAACCCCATCCTGGCCGAGTCGGCGACGATGCGAAGATCGCAGGCCAGGGCTATCTCGGTGCCGCCACCAAGGGCCACGCCATTTACCGCTGCGATTGATGGCATTGGCAGGTTCCCGAGCTTGTCCATCGTGGCGCGGATGGTGCTGACGGTCTTTCTCACCTCCAGTTCATTCATCCCGGCGCGTTCTTTAAGGTCGGCTCCGGCACAAAACGCCCGCTCGCCTGCGCCGGTTATTACCACGCAGCTTACCTCTGGGTCGAAGGCCGCTGCGTCCAGCGCCTCACAAAACTCCGTGAGCATCTGGAGGGAGAGCGAGTTCATCGCCTGGGGCCTGTTCAGCGTGATGATGCACACGCTGCCGGTGCGTTCCACCAATATGGTGCTCTCTTGTGTGGAGCTATCTGGCATGGATTTGGTGCTCACGTTTCTATCCCTTCCCGTCGTGCTCAATTTGAATTCAAGAGGGCCATGCATTTACCGGCCGCATCATTAAGACTACTTAGGTCCACGCTGGTTTCAACCCCAAGCCCGTCCAGCAGATGAATGAGGTGTGCGGTGTCCATGTTGCCACGCGCTCCCGGTGCGAAGGGGCAGCCGCCAATTCCATTGATGGAGGCGTCAAAGCGTGTCACCCCTGCGGCCAGCGCGGCGAAGGTGTTTGCCGACGCTGTGCCGAAGGTGTCGTGGAGGTGAAGACCCACGTTCCCGGGGGCGTAGAAGTCCCCTATGTAGTCCAGCAGCTCGGTCACTTCAATGGGTGAGGCTCCGCCGTAGGTATCGCAGAGGGTGATCTGCGCGTAGCCCATCTCAAAGAACCGGTGGCAGATCTCTCCGGCGACCCCGGTGGGGACTTTCCCCTCGGTGGGGTCGATCCAGGCCATGGAAAGCGACGCCCGTGCGTTAACCTTTGCCTTCGCAGCATACTCGGCCATCGGCGCGAGGTCATCGAGCACGCCGGCAATGGGGCGTCCCAGGTTGTCCATGGAGTGGGTCTCGGTAGTCGAAGCCAGGACGACCACATTGCGCGCCCCGGCGTCAATCGCAGCGTCGAGGCCACGCATGTTGGGAACGAGCACCCAGGCCCGGCCCAGTTCGGAGTCATCCAACAGGGACAACACCTTATCGGTGCCAGCCATCTGTGGAAGCTTACCCGGATGAACGAACGCTCCGACCTCTACCTCATCCACTCCTGCGGCGAGAAGCGACTTGACCCACAGGGCCTTTTGGGGCGGGGTCAATATCTCGGCGCGTGACTGGAGGCCATCCCTTGCCGAAACGTCGATAACCGTCGCACGGCGGGGGAGGGAGGCATACACTTTACGTAAACTGTCAGATTTAAGCACCATCAACCCCTCGAATGAATGTCTACTCAGTTTATATAGCAGAGTAAACAATATTTAGTCAACGTTAGTTGATTGCGCGCCATGGCGATCAACAGGCGGGGAGGCCGGAGAGACCCCAAAGAGGTATTATTTAAAACATTGTTTTATTTTCATGGCCGAGAGGGTAGCGAGTGGTAGACATAGTTATAGTTAGTAAATACAGGAACTTATGTGATAATTTGCCTGGTTTGTGAAATAAATCCAAACTTTTTTGATACACCTAACGTAAACTGTTAAATATGGTTTGACCCAGGTGCAAGAACGATGTTATACACTCTGGACTATCGGCGTTACCAACCGTATGGATGGTTTAATTGACGCGGGAAACACAAGGGTCGGTTGCCAGCTCAACGGGCGAAGTTGAGAAGCATATTCAATTGAATTTCACGATTATATATTTGGTTTCCAAGGTGGCTGCTTATCTTATGAATCCTGAACTCGGAAAACTCTAGAACTGATATCCATGAAAAAACTTACCGTTACCGACGTCACACTCACATTCGGCGGCCTGAACGCCCTGACCAATGTCAATATGGATATTCAGCCGGGCCTCATCACTTCGGTCATCGGCCCCAATGGCGCGGGTAAGACCAGCATGCTCAACTGCATGTCGGGCTTCTATCACCCCACGACGGGCGAGCTGAAATATGGCGACACCCGCCTGACTGCCTCCTCGCCCCACGAGATAACCAGCCTGGGCATCGCCAGGGCGTTCCAGAACATCGAGCTCTTTAGCGGCATGAACGTTCTGGACAACCTGATGCTGGCGCGCCACCGCATGCTTGACTACAGCTTCCTGGACGCATTCTTCTACACGAAGAAGGCCTCCAGGGTTGAAGCGGAGAACCGCGACTACGTCGAAGGCGTCATCGACTTCATGGAGCTGGAAGCCTACAGGAAGTCGACCGTGGGCAATCTGAGCTATGGTGTGCAAAAGAGGGTGGAGGTCGCCAGGGCGCTCACGCTTGGCCCCGAGCTGATACTGCTCGACGAGCCGATGGCGGGGATGAATATCGAAGAAAAAGAAGATATGGTCCGCTTCATCATGGACATTAAGCAGGAGCGCAACACCACCGTCATCCTGGTCGAACATGACCTTGGCGTCGTGATGGACATCTCGGATCAGATCTACGTCCTGGACTTCGGCGAGCTGATCGGCCACGGGACACCTGAGGAAATTGCCAAAAACGAGCGAGTCATCGAAGCATATATCGGGGAAGAATAGATAAGCATGAGCGACCGGGAAAAACTACTCGAATACACGATACCCCAGTTACTACGCCTTCGCAGCCAAACCATGGGCAACAAGGTCGCGCTGCGTGAAAAAGATTTCGGCATCTGGAGCACACTCACCTGGAAGGAATATTACGACAATGTGGTGAAGACGGCTCTGGGGCTGGAAAAACTGGGCTTTGTCAAGGGCGACAAGCTGGCGCTCATCACCGATAATATTCCCGAGATGCTCTTCGCCTCCATCGGCGCACACATGCTGGGCGGCCTCTCGGCGGGTGTCTACCAGACGAGCCTTCCCCACGAGATCGACCAGATCATCAACTACCTCGACATACGCTATGTCTTCTGCGACGACCAGGAGCAGGTGGATAAGCTCATTGAGGTGCGTGAAAAGATACCGTCCGTTCAAAAGGTCTTCTTCGAGGACCCGCGCGGAATGCGTAACTACCGCTCCGACGACTGGTTCATCTCCATCGAGGAGGTCTTAGACCTCGGTGAGGCGGCATTTATAGCGGATCCCGACAGGATTGACGCGATGATAGATGAGGGTAAGCCCGATGATCCCTGTCATCTGTGTCTGACCTCAGGTACCACTGGGCTTCCCAAGGCCGCCATGATGACCCATAAAAACTACATCAACATGGGCATCCGACTGACTGAAGTCGATTCGCTGGAGCCGACCGATGAATACGTCTCCTTCCTGCCCTTTGCCTGGATCGGCGAGCAGATGAGCTCCTTTGGCGTGGCGCTTGCCACCGGTATCACCATCAACTTCCCCGAATCGGTGGAGACGATGATGGCCGACCTAAAGGAGATCGGCCCCCACTTCATGTTTGGCGCGCCGCGCATCTATGAAACTATCCGCTCCAACATATGGCTCAAGATCGACGAGTCCTACCGGTTGAACCGCTGGTGCTACGCCTATTTCATGAAGATCGCCGAAAAAGCGGCTACTTTCAGGATGCATGGTGAAAAAATGCCGGTCTCGCTCTCCTTCCTCTCATGGATAGGTACGCAGCTGGTGCTAAATCCGCTGATCAACCAGCTTGGTCTCTTGAGGCTGCGCAGGGCCTACACTGGTGGCGCGGCGCTTGGGCCGGAGCTCTTCACCTTCTACCAGGCGATCGGCGTCAACTTGAAGCAGATCTACGGTCAGACTGAGATTACCGGTATTGCCTACGTCCACCGTGATGGCGACGTGCGTCCCGACACCGTGGGGCTGGCATTGCCCGGTACCGAGTGCATGATCTCGGAAGAGGGCGAGATCATGTCCAAATCCGCGTCGGTCTGCGCCGGGTACTTCAATTTGCAGGATGAATCGACCAAGCTCGTTACCGATGGCTGGCTCCACTCCGGCGACGCCGGTTACATCGACGAAAACGGTCACCTCATCGTCATCGACCGGCTCTCCGACGTCATGCACAATAACAATAGCGAGATGTTCAGCCCCATGTTCCTTGAGAACAAGCTGAAGTTCAGCCCCTATATAAAGGAAGCGGTCATCTTCGGCGACAAACAGGACTTTGTGGCGTGCCTGATCAACATTGATCCGGTGATCGTGGGCAAATGGGCCGAGGACAGGGGAATATCCTTTACCACCTTCATGGATCTCTCCAATAAGCCCGAAGTCGCAGAGCTGATCCGCGAAGAGATCGTCAAAATCAACGAAAACGTGGAGAAGGATTATTTCCGCATCCACCGCTACGCGATCCTCTACAAGATGCTTGACGTGGATGACGGCGAGCTGACCAAGACAGGCAAGATCAGGCGCGTGTTCGTGCAAGAGCGCTACATCGAGCTTTATAACGCGCTCTACGACGAGAGCGTGACCCAGAAGCATGTGGAGGCGATATTCCAGTACCAGGACGGCCAGACCACCAAGGTGGAGGCCGACATGGAATTCTACACGCTAGAGTTGAAATAATTGACAGATAATAGGCGGTAAGTTTCTGTAACCTTTGGATAAGTTGGAATAGAAACGAATGAGTTATTTCTTTCAGTTAGTGGTTAGCGGAATGGTGGTAGGGTCGATCTACGCGCTCTCCGCACTAGGTTTTGTCCTGATCTACAAGTCGAGCAGGGTGCTCAATATCGCCCACGGCCAGATCATCGCCGCAGGCGCGTTTATCACCTATGCGCTGACGGTGATGGTGGGAATTCCCCTCTACATCGCATTCCTGCTCAGTATGATCATCACCTTCTTTCTCGCCATGGCGGTGGAGCGGATATTTCTGCGAAAACTCATCGGTGAGCCGATCATTTCAGTCATTATGGTGACGATCGGGTTGATGTCGATCCTTGACGGCCTCATCTATCTGACCCCCTTTGGTACCCTGAACCTTTCCTTCCCGCCGTTTTTCCCCACCACTCCAATAAGCCTTGGCGGAGTCTCCATCTCCTGGACTCAGCTGGTCGGGGTCTTGGTCACGGCGGTATTCATAGGTGGACTCTCCTGGTTCTTTAAAAAGTCCACCCTTGGCATCTCCATGAGGGCGGTCTCGGACGATCAGTTGGCCGCTATGTCAGTGGGAATCTCGGTACCCAAGGTGTTTGGCCTTGCCTGGGCGTTGGCGGGAATGAGCGCGGCGGCGGCCGGCGGCATCATCGGCAATATCACTGGGCTGAACTTCGACACTCTCCACGCTTTTGGTATCCTGGTCTTCCCGGTGGTCATCCTGGGTGGACTCGATTCCATCATCGGCGCGGTTGTCGCGGGCATTATTATGGGGTTGATCCAGCAGTTTGCGGCCGGATATCTCGACGGCAACTGGGGCCTTAACGGCACCGCTGACGTGCTTCCCTACATTGTTTTGTTAATCCTACTGCTCTTCAAGCCCCACGGTTTGTTCGGCACGCATGAAATTGAGCGAGTATAACTTATGGCGACGAACCGTTGGTTAGCCACAGGCAACTTTTTCAGCACGTACAAGGAAGAGCAGCGCATCTTCCTGACCAATATCGACCGGCTCACGATCTGGTCTCTCATAGCTGCTCTCTACGCTTGGCCGTTGATATTCCAGATGAGCAACAAGAACATGCTGGTCATCGACAGTATCCTTGTAGCGGTTGTCGCGGTTATCGGGCTAAACATGGTTACGGGGTTTGCAGGGCTTATCTCCATCGGCCATGCAGCGTTCGTGGGGGTAGGGGCCTATACGGCGGCGTTGTTAGCGGCCAGTTGGGGTGAATCCCATGCCATCCTCACCCATGCCTGGCCTCTGGTTATACTCTTCTCGGGTCTGGTAGGGGCGGTGATAGGCGGCTTTGTCGGGCTGCCGGCAATGCGTCTTAAACATTTGTATCTGGCGATTGCGACCCTCTCCTTTCAGATGATCTTCACGTGGACGATCAACTTCATGACCCTTTTCAACCAGGGCCAGACGATGCCGCTTCCCCGTGTCTTCTGGCTCACGGGGAAAGTGGTACGCAAGGACCACTACTTCTTCTGGTATTTTGTTATCCTTACCGTAATCGTGATGTCCGGCTTCGCCGTACGTAACCTGATGCGCACCCGCTACGGGCGCTGCCTGATCGCGGTGAGGGATAATGACCGCGCAGCCGACGCCATGGGTATGCACCCGGGCTTTACCAAGGTCTACGCTTTTGCGCTGGCTGGATTCTTCGCGGGCATGGCCGGGGCGATGCACGCCTATCTCTTCCGTGGAGCGGGCATTGAATCATTCAGTCTCCATCAGTCGATCTCGTACTTGGCAATGGCGATCGTCGGTGGGCTTGGCACTTTGTCGGGTTCATTTTTCGGCCCCGCTGCCATTCAATTTCTTGACTTGCAGGTGGAGAACCTCTCCGCCTGGGCTGGTACTATACTCGGTTCGAGCATGAACCTGGCGACCGCACTAAGGCCGCTTACATTTGGCCTTGTGATTGTATTGTTTCTTATTTTTGAACCCAGAGGAATTGCTAACTGGTGGCGCATTACCCGAAGCTACTTCAAGTTATGGCCGTTCAGGTATTAATGACGTATAAAGGTCATGACCCAACTTACCATCGGAAACAAAACTTGCCGTTATTAAAGGGCGGCAGCCACCCCACAAGGAGGAAGAAATGAGAAACAGGCGTGTTATTATCGCAACCATCGTAGGTGCCGTATTTGCCTGTGTGGCAATGACCGGGTCTGCCTTTGCCGGCAACACCTACAAACTGGCCATCTCCCTGGCCATCACCGGCCCCACTTCAGATGCTGGTAACCCTTACTCCAAGGGCGTCGGAGACTATGTGAAGTATGTCAACGACAACAAAATACTGGGCGACGACAAAGTGGATTGCATGATCCGCGACGACGCCTACAAGACCGACGTCACCAAGCGCAACTTTGAAGAATTTCTTGACGAAGGCATCGTCCTTTACATGAACTACTCCACCGGCTCAACTCTCGCTCTCAAGAAAGATTTCGACGAAGAGAAGATCGCGGTCCTTCCGGCTTCTTACCATGCTGGTAACCTGCTCGACTCCAACTATATCCTGCTTCCCATCCCCTCCTACTCCAGCCAGGTAATCGGTCTTGCCGAGTACGTGGCCAACAATCACAAAGACGGCAAAGCAAAAGTCGCAATGTTCATCCATCCTTCCGCTTTTGGCCGCGGCCCCGTTGAAGACCTGGAAAAAGCTATCGCTGCCGGTCTTAATATCGAAATCGTAGAAGTCGTCGAACATGGTAAAGACCTCGATAATACGGCAATGATCAAGCGCCTCCAGTCCAAGGGCGTGCAGTATGTTGTCTGCCACACCGTTCAGTCCCCCGTGGCGACCTTCATTAAAGACGCCAAGCGTCTTGGCGTTTCCGCCTCCAACTTTGGTGAGGCTGGCAAAATGACCTTCCTGGGCGCGCATTACACCGGCGGCAATGACCTGATAGCCCTGGCTGGCGATGCTGCCGAGAACTTCTTTTGGACCACCGGTTTCATGCTGACTTCCGTACCCGGTGAAGGCACCGACTTCCAGCTCAAGCTGGCGAAGACCTATGGCCGTGACGACAAGCTGGCCAACTCGCACAACTACACCAGCGGTATCATGGTCGCCCAGGTTGCCGTCGAGACCATTCGCCGTGCGTTGGCAAATGGCAAAGCGGTAACCAAGGCCTCCCTCTATGAGGAACTTTTGGCCATGAATGGTGACAATTCCTATGATCCCAAGACCACGACGGGTCCGGTCACCTTCTCCAAGACCGACCACGAGGGCGTGGACAAGCTTCAGCTCTACCGCGCCAGCGGTGGCGTGTTCAAGGGTGAAGGCGCTGCCTTCGTGCCTGAGTACGTCAGCAAGATCAAGTAAATACAGATAAAACGTTAATGGATGAAGGAGTCCGCCTCCCCCCAATAGAAAAGGGGGGGGCGGGCTCCCGAGTTTACACAATTTGAACCGGTCGAGGATTATGAGTACACAAGCTCAACAAGTACCTACAGAAAAGATGTTGGATGTCAACAACATCGAGGTCGTCTACAACGACATCGTCCAGGTCCTGCGCGGCGTCAGCCTTAGCGTGGAAGAGGGCGGCATCGTAGCCCTTTTGGGGACCAACGGTGCGGGAAAGACCACGACGTTGCGTGCGATCAGCGGGCTTCTGAAACCTGAAAACGGATTTATCCGCGACGGTTACGTCAAGTTTCAGGGAACCAACATAACCAACGTACTTGGGACCCAAGTGGTCCTCCTGGGCGCGGTGATGGTTCCCGAGGGCAGGCGAGTCTTCAAGCACCTTAGCGTGGAGGAAAACATCCGCGCAGGCTCCACGACCCGCAAGGACGGCTCCAAGAATATCCGCCGGGACTTGGCGAAGATGTACGAGCTTTTCCCTCGCCTGACCGGGATAACCCACAGAATGGCCGGGTATTGCTCGGGCGGCGAGCAGCAGATGATAGCCATCGCAAGGGCGCTCATGGCCGCTCCCAAGATGTTGATGCTCGACGAGCCCTCACTGGGGCTGGCGCCGTTATTGGTTCAGGAGATATTCGAGAACATCAAGCTCATCAATAAAGAGATGGGGACGACGATTCTTGTAGTTGAACAGAACGCGAAGATTGCCCTGGCGGTCTCGGATTTTGCCTACATCATGGAGTCCGGGAAGATCGTCCTGGAAGGGCCTTCCAAAGAGCTTAAGGAAAACCCCGACGTCAAGGAATTCTACATGGGGATAACCAAGGGCGGCGGGCGCAAATCCTTCAAGGAAGTCAAGTCCTACAAACGGCGCAAGCGCTGGATGTAGTTAACTACGACTTTAATGTTTATACCCTAACCATTTGATATAACGGGGTATTAAATTTACGATATTTATATATAGGGAGTTAAAATGGACCGCTCAAACGGGTTTCTTGATCAAAAGCTAGAGACGTCCAGCTGGGATGAGCAGAGTGCTCTTCTGGAACAAAAGCTGGCTGCCACCGTGGCCCATGCCTACGCAAACGCTCCCGCAGTCAAAGATAAATTCGATTCAGTCGGTGTCGGTCCCGGCGACATCAAGACCACCGCCGATCTTGCCAAGCTCCCCGTAACTACCAAGATGGACCTGGTTGAGCTGCAGAAGAAGACGCCTCCCTTTGGCGGCCTTCTGGCCGTGGGGATGGATGAGGTGTCAAACGTATTCATTTCACCCGGTCCGATCTACGACCCCGTCGCAAGGGGAGAGGGTTGGGGGTTCGAGCAGGCCTTCCACGCCGCTGGTTTCCGCCCCGGCGACCTCTGCGTCAATACCTTTGGTTATCAGATGTCTCCCGCCGGGATGATGCTTGGCGAGAGTCTTTCGAATATCGGCTGCTCCGTCATACCCACAGGTGTGGGCGAGCGCGAAGCGCAAGTGTCGATCATGAAGGATTTGCCCGTTAAGGGTTACGTGGGCATGGCCTCCTTCCTCGTGCAGATAGGCGAAAAAGCTATTGAAATGGGCCTCAACCCCAAGGACTTTGGTCTTGAGGTGGCGTGGAGCATCGCCGAACCCATGCCCGACAGCCTGCGCTTCAAGGTTGAAGAGATGTTCGGCCTCTATTGCCGCCAGGGCTATGGCACCGCTGATGTGGGCGCCATCGGGTTCGAGTGCTATCACAAGGGCGGCTGGCACATCACCAACCGCGCCATAGTGGAGATAGTGGACCCGACCAACGGCGAGCCGCTGCCCTACGGAACCATTGGAGAGGTCGTGGTGACCCAGTTCCACAGGGGCTACACGCTCATTCGTTTCGGCACCGGTGATCTCTCCGCCCTGGATATGGTCGAGTGCGAGTGCGGTAGAAAGAGCCCAAAACTCAGGGGCTGGCTCGGCCGCTCCGATCAATTGGTCAAAATAAAGGGAATGTTCGTCCATCCAGGTCAAATCCAGAAGGCGATGAGCAGCTTTGCCGAGCTGACCAAATACAGAGCGATCGCCACCAATGCAGATCAGCGCGATAAGCTTACCCTGCATGTGGAAGGCCAGGCGGACCAGGCCACGGGTGAGGCGATCGCCAGCCAGATGCGTGAAGTCGTCCGGCTTGGCGTGGTGGTTCAGTGGTGCGAACCCGGCACTCTTCCCGATGATGGGCAAGTGCTGGAAGACAAGCGTACATGGGATTGATGCGGTAAAAAAATGGTTGAAACCACTGGCAGGAAAAAAAGCGATGACGGGGTGCTGTTGAGTATTGGCGAGGTCGCCAAGAAGGTGGACCTTACCACGAGAACTATCCGTTATTACGAAGATATCGGCCTCTTGAACAGCGTGAAAAGGGTTGACAGCGGCAGGCGCATCTACACCGCGAACGACGTTGGCCGCCTCAAATTCATCGGCAGGCTAAAGGTGCTGGGCCTGAGCCTCGACGAGATGAAAGAGCTTGAGCAGATGTACCTCAAGCATCGCTCCAACGACAAGGTGTTGCCACGTCTGATCGAGCTGCTTGAAATCCACCTCGGAACGATTCGTACCCGAATTGATCAATTGAAGGATTTGCGAAAAGACATCGAGTCCTACCAGTCGCATATTAAAAGCAAGATTTGAATGATTTTTCGTGAGTTGACAGGTGAAACATGGCATTGAATTTCGATCTTTCCGCCGAGCAGAATATCCTGCGCCAATCCGTGCGGGAGTTTGCTGAAAAAGAGATAAAGCCCATCGCAAGGGAGCTGGACGCCAACGAGGAGTTCAGCCTGGAGTTGACCCGGAAAATGGGCGAGATGGGCCTTTTCGGCATCTTCGTCTCCGAGGAATATGGCGGCAGCGGCATCGACTACGTCTCCTACATCATTGCCGTTGAAGAGATAGCAAGGGTGGATGGCTCCCAGGCGGCTACGGTGGCTGCGGGCAATTCGCTGGGCATCGGACCCATCTACTACTTTGGTAATCATGAACAAAAAGAGCAGTGGCTCCCGGACCTGTGCGCGGGCAAGACGCTGGCCGGGTTTGGCTTGACCGAACCCCAGGCAGGCTCTGACGCCGGCGGTTCGCGCACCTCGGCTGTGAGGGATGGCGACGACTGGCTCCTCAACGGTTCCAAAATATTTATCACCAACGCCGCCTGCGAGATGACCAGCGTGGTCGTAGTGCAAGCGGTGACCGGCAAAAAAAGTGACGGACGCAAAGAGATCTCCTGCTTCCTGGTCCCAGCCAATTCGCCCGGTTTCACCGCAAGGCCGATGCACGGCAAGATGATGTGGCGCGCCTCGAATACCGCTGAGCTGTATTTTGACGACGTGCGGTTGCCCGCTTCGGCGCTTCTGGGCAAGCAGGGTGACGGTTTCAGGCAGATGCTCACCACGCTGGATGGCGGCAGGCTCTCCATCGGCGCAATGGGCCTCGGCGGGGCTCAAGGCGCCTTTGAGGCGGCGGTGAACTACTCCAAGGAGCGCAAACAGTTCGGGCAGACGATATTTGATTTTCAGGCGACGCAGTTCAAGATCGCCGATATGGCGACTGAGATAGAGGCCGCACGCACGCTGCTCTACAAGGCCTGCTGGCTAAAGGACAACAAGCGTCCCTTCGGCAAGGTGGCGGCGATGGCGAAGCTCTACTGCTCCGAGGTTATGGGCAGGGCGGCGGACCACGCCGTCCAGATACACGGCGGCTACGGCCTCATGTGCGAATACGATGTGGAGCGCTTCTACCGCGACCAGAAGCTGCTGACGATAGGCGAGGGCACCAGCGAGATTCAGCGTATCGTCATCGCAAGGCACTACTCCGACTAGGAGGCTCTCAGAAAAACTCTCCCTAAGCGGGGGGAGTAACACTAAACCGGGCCAAACCGGAGATTTTAGCCGATGCTGGGCAAACCTCCAGCTAAGCCGACGATAAACTGGAAACCCTGAAGATCATTCGAGGGCTAGGAAGGGATGAAAAATGACCGCAGACATACCAATAAGTATTTCGAGGATCATTTTTCGCCCCTGACAACGTCAATCGGAGGATATCCGGGGTTTTTCAACAGACGCCTAAACACTTTACGCGAGGTCGAATATGGCCGTAACTGGAGGAGAAGCCAGCTGGTCCCGCCTCATGGAAGGCAATGGCAGGTTTCTCTCCGGCGCTGCCCGCGCTTCGCGTGAAAGCCTCTCCAATATCCCCACATTGCTCAAGGCCCAGGCCCCACACGCCGCCGTCATTGCCTGTTCCGACTCCAGGGTTTCTCCCGAGATAATCTTCGACGCCGCCCTTGGCGAGATATTCACTATAAGGACAGCCGGACAGGTGCTGGACAGGGCCGCGCTTGGCAGCCTTGAATACGCGGTGGCGCACCTGAAGGTGGAGCTGGTGGTCGTGCTGGGCCACACCAACTGCGGGATGCTGGCGGCAACCAGAGCGCCCCGGGGGCTGGAGACGAACCTTAAATGGATGGCGGATGGGATCGCCAAATGTTTGGAAGCCGACGGGTCCGCAGCCGAGGATGCCGCGGCCAATGTCGGACACATAGCCGGCCAATGCAAAACGCTGGCCCAATCACTAGGTTTTTCCACCCCGGTCGTCGGCGCTATATACGAACTTTCCTCCGGCGCAGTCGGCCTTTTGTAACCCACTCCCTAAATACTTGATTAATTTCGCATATTAAGTAATCTTGTACGCGTGAGTCATCTATCGCATAATTATCGATGGAGGGGGTTGATTATTGGTGGATTTATGGTTTGTTTTTAATATGGAAGCTTGTTTGAGATAGCTGATTAAACAGAGATAAACGTCAAGGAGAGTGACAATGAGCCAGAAAGATTTGTTCAAGCCCCAGGATTCCACCCTCAAGCGCGGTTGCCAGGTTGCTGAAATGGACACCGAGCTTTGCCCTTGCGGCTCCGGCAAGGTATTCGCCAAGTGCCACGGCGGCGAGTGTGAGTGTGGTTCGGGCAAGCCCAAGTTCAAGTGCTGTCATACGTCCGACTTCTAAGTCCGCCACAGGGGTGGTGAAGGTCGGTCTCCCATGAGCGACCGGATACTGATAGTTGACGACAACAAACCCCTCAATGACTTGGTGGGTGAAATGCTTGCCAAGGAGGGGTTTGATTGTATCCAAGCCTTCGATGGTGTGGAGGCTATTGATGTTTTCAACGAGAACCGCCCCGAAGCTGTCATCCTCGATCTGAACCTGCTCAATCTCCCCGGCCTCGAAGTCCTCAGAAAGATAAAAGCCACCAGCCCCTTCACCGTCGTGATCATCCTGACGGCAGATAGTAATAAACAAAATGCCGTCATGGCGCTCAAACTCGGAGCCGACGGCTACCTGACCAAACCGGTA
Source organism: Deltaproteobacteria bacterium (assembly GCA_030591565.1). Classification (GTDB taxonomy): domain Bacteria; phylum Desulfobacterota; class Deferrisomatia; order Deferrisomatales; family BM512; genus JAUVAU01. Next base: position 15,308 of record JAUVAU010000049.1, read on the forward strand.
CAGCGCGGCGAGCTGCTGGCGGCGCTTGGGCGAAACCTCAGCCGCGCCAGGCGCGAGCGGGAGGTGGACCGCCACGCCCAGTGGCCCGACGAGGTGCTGGACCATTGGATGGGGCGTATTCTTCTCGACGCACCAGCGGCGCTCATCCACGTCGACCCGGCCAACCGTATAAGGTTGATCAACCGGAGCGCGGCGAGGATGCTCGGGTACAAACCTGAAGAACTCTACGGCAATGATTTGGCTGGGCTGCTGCCCGCAAGGGTGGGCGAGCGGTGGGTAGCCGTGTTGCGCTCAGATGCGGCCAAGAAGGAGCGTGGCTACGACGGCGAGCAGTTTTTGGTGCGCAGTAGCGGCGAAGAGTTTCCGGCCCATATCCAGGCGGTGGAGAGGCCCGACAAGGGGCATATCCTCATCTGTTTGATGGACCTGACGCAACAAAAGGCCCTTGAAAAGGAATATTTCGAGGCCAAGAAGCTCGCGAGCCTCGGCCGGGTGGTGGATGGCGTGGCCCACGAGGTACGCAACCCGCTGATCGCGATCGGCGGGTTTACCAGGAAGCTGCGCAGGCAAAGCGGGGTAGGCAGCCAGGAGCGGGGATACTTTGACATCATAGTCAAAGAGGTTGAGCGTCTCGAAAGGATGGTCAGCGACATCGAGCGCTACGTCAACTTTGCCCAGACCCGCAAAAAAGCCTTCGAGTCCTTGAACCTCGTCGAAGTGGTTCGCCAGACCTTTGAAGTCGTAAGAGAGAGGATGAACCCCGAGCAGGATGGTATAACCGAGAAGCTTGACATCTCCTTGGACGAGCTTAACGTCATTGGCGACCTGGGGTTGCTCGGCGAACTCTTTGACGGCCTCATCGAGAATGCCTATGATGCCATGGTAAACGAGGGTGGAACGCTAACGGTCAATGTCGACAATATCGATGGCTGGGTCAGGACGACGGTGAGCGACACAGGTGAGGGGATCGACGAAAAGGATATGGCTGACATCTTTGACCCCTTCTTCACCTCCAAGACATCAGGCGCGGGGCTGGGACTCTCCAGGGCGTACCTCATAGTCGAGGACCACTCGGGCCACATACAGTTTAAAAGCCGCAAAGGCGAGGGCACCACCTGCACCGTGACCTTGCCCGTGGACCGCAGGCGTATCAAACGCGACAAGAACCACTAGGAGTTTTGTTGAAAAACATCGACTATTCTCCGATCGTCGGCTTGGCTGAAGGTTGCCCGGTGTTGGCGGGGCATCACTTCTTCAAAAGAAAGCATCTCTTTGGAGGGTTTTTCAAGAAGCCTCCTGGGAGCAGTAAATGAAGCGAAGCATACTCATACAATTCATCTGCCTGGCGCTGGTAGCGGCCACGCCCGCGTGGGCCAACATCTACAAAAAGGTTGGCCCCGACGGACGCGTGAGCTTTACCGACACGCCAACCGAAGAAGGCTACCGGATATATATCCGCGAGACTCCCGACGTGCTCCCCTGGCGCACCTACGCGCATGTTGTGGCCGAACGCCTCGACCTGGACCCCAAGCTCGTGCGTGCGCTCATCTACGTAGAATCGGGTGAGAGGCCCGACGCGGTGTCAAACAAGGGAGCAATGGGGCTCATGCAGCTCATGCCCCAGACCGCCAAGGAGCTGGGCGTCTCCAACCCCATGCGCCCCAGGGAGAACGTCAGGGGCGGTGTGCACTACTTTTCGCAGATGATGGAGAGATTTGGCGGCGACGTAAAGCTGGCCCTGGCCGCCTACAACGCCGGACCCTCAGCCGTTGAAAAGTATGGCGGCATTCCCCCCTTTAAAGAGACGCAGGATTTTGTCAGGAAAGTCCTCAATATCTACGCCAAGGTGAAGATTGGCGAGGATAACTCTTGACACAAGAGTTTGCGTTAGGCAAAATGCGGTTCGCTTCAAAGGGCGGGAATAACTCAGTGGTAGAGTGCGACCTTGCCAAGGTCGAAGTCGCGAGTTCGAATCTCGTTTCCCGCTCCACTTAAACGACAACCGGCCCG
>JAUVAU010000072.1 GCA_030591565.1 Deltaproteobacteria bacterium
CAAGGAGCTGTTGGCTGGTGAAAAGGCCGCTATCGATGTCGTCGATCTCGACGGCAATACCGTAATAAGTGAAGGCGAGAAGATCGATCCCGCCCTGCTGGTGAACGTGCCCAAGGCGGCGTGGGTCGAGATTCCGCTCAAAAAGGCGCAGAAGAAGGAAGACAAGATCTTCGAACTCGTGGAACGTCTCGACGAGCGCGTGGCGAATGTTCGCCAAAAGTTTGAAGAGCGCATCGAGCGTTTGCAGGATGGCGACGATCTGCCCCCTGGCGTGATCAAGATGGTGAAGATCTACGTGGCCATCAAGCGCCGTCTCTCGGTGGGTGACAAGATGGCGGGACGCCACGGCAACAAGGGCGTCATCTCCAAGATCGTCCCCATTGAAGATATGCCCTATACGGCCGACGGTACCCCCGTCGACGTCATCCTCAACCCTCTGGGCGTGCCCTCACGGATGAACGTGGGGCAGGTGCTTGAGACCCATCTGGGTTGGGCGGCCAAGACGCTTGGCAACCAGATAGACGATTTTATCAAGCAGAACTACAGCGTTGACAAGCTTCGAGAGAAACTCAAAGCGATCTACGTCAATGACGACACCATTGAGCAGCTTGATAAGGCCAGTGATGAAGTTGTAATGGAGCTGGCCCGACGCGTGGCTTATGAGGGGGTTAGCACCGACAGCCCCGTCTTCGACGGCGCCACCGAGGAAGAGATCAGAAGCTTTCTGGAAAGTGCAGGCTGCTCCATCACGGGCCAGACGCAGCTCTATAACGGGCAAAGCGGCGACCCCTTCGACAACCCGGTGACGGTGGGCATCATGTATATGCTCAAACTTCACCATCTGGTCGCCGACAAGATTCATGCACGTTCCATCGGACCGTACAGCCTCGTTACCCAGCAGCCGCTGGGCGGCAAGGCGCAGTTCGGTGGTCAGCGTCTGGGTGAGATGGAAGTGTGGGCGCTGGAAGCTTACGGCGCCGCGCACACTCTCCAGGAGATGCTCACGGTCAAGAGTGATGACGTGTCCGGCAGGACGCGCATCTACGAATCGATAGTCAAGGGTAAGAACGTACTGGAGCCGGGCCTGCCCGAATCCTTCAACGTCCTTATCAAGGAAATGCAAGCCCTGGCGCTCGATGTCGCGCTGTTGGAAAAAGACGAAATCTAACAGCCGCAGTTTGAGCATCAGTCAAGGTATATAAGCGGCGCAAAGCAAAGCGCCTTAATGGATATTTATAGTTGTCTGCATCGGGCACTCGCGTTTATGCGCGGGCCAGCCCCAAGCCTCGAAGGAGGTCGCGATCTTGCAGAGCATTCACAAGTTTTTCGACAAACCTAAAGATCCCCTCAGCTTCAACGCGGTCCGCGTTTCCATTGCGGGCCCCGAGAAGATCAGGGAATGGTCCTTTGGCGAAGTTAAAAAGCCCGAGACCATCAACTACCGTACCTTCAAGCCCGAATCCGACGGCCTCTTTTGCGCCAAGATATTCGGACCGGTAAAGGACTACGAGTGCAACTGCGGCAAATATAAGCGCATGAAGCACCGCGGCGTGGTCTGTGAGAAGTGCGGGGTCGAGGTCATCCGCTCATCGGTTCGCCGAGAGCGCATGGGCCACATCGAGCTGGCCACCCCGGTGGCTCATGTGTGGTTCCTTCGCAGTCTGCCCTCACGCATCGGCAGCCTTTTGGGGATCAAGCTGAAAGACCTTGAGAGGGTTCTCTATTACGAGGCCTACATCATCACGGACGAGGGTGACACCCCGCTTGAATTGGGCGAGGTTATCACCGAAGAGCGTTACCGCGAGCTGGTGCAGGAATATGGCGCCGGTTTCTCCGCGGGCATGGGCGCCGAGGCTGTGCGCACCTTCATGGGCGATTACGACATCCCCGAGATGTCAGTCGAACTTCGTGAGCAGATGGTCACCGCGACCAGCAAGGCTCGCAGGAAGACTTACGCCAAGCGGCTGAAGATCGTCAATGCTTTCAAGAACTCAGGAAACAACCCCGAGGATATGATCCTTGAGGTGGTTCCCGTGTTGCCCCCCGATCTTCGCCCGCTGGTGCCGCTTGAAGGTGGACGCTTCGCCACAAGCGACCTGAACGATCTCTACCGCAGGGTGATCAACCGCAACAACCGCCTGAAAAGGCTGTTGGACCTCAACGCGCCCGACATCATCATCAAGAATGAAAAGCGCATGTTGCAGGAAGCGGTGGACGCACTGTTCGACAACGGACGACGCGGCCGCACCATAACCGGCCCCAACCGTCGCCCGCTAAAAAGCCTCTCGGATATGCTCAAGGGCAAGCAGGGCCGCTTTCGCCAGAACTTGCTCGGCAAACGCGTTGACTACTCGGGTCGTAGTGTCATCGTCGTCGGCCCGGAGCTGAAGCTCCACCAGTGCGGCATACCCAAGATCATGGCGTTGGAGCTCTTCAAACCCTTCGTTTTCAACAAGCTCGAAGAGCTTGGACACGCCGCCACGATCAAGAGCGCTAAAAAAATGGTGGAACGAGAAGAGGAAGAGGTCTGGAATATCCTGGCCGACGTGACTCGCGAACACCCGGTGCTGCTCAACCGCGCCCCCACGCTTCACCGACTTGGCATCCAGGCTTTTGAGCCGGTGCTGGTCGAGGGCAAGGCGATCCAGCTGCATCCGCTGGTCTGCACCGCGTACAACGCTGACTTTGACGGCGACCAGATGGCCGTGCACATCCCCCTGACCGTGGAAGCCCAGATCGAGTCCCGCGTGTTGATGATGAGCACAAACAATATACTGAGCCCCGCCAACGGGCGTCCGATCATTGTGCCCTCCCAGGATATCGTGTTGGGCATCTACTATCTGACGCTTGCACGTGGTAACCGCAAAGGCGAGGGGATGGTTTTCTCCTCCCCGCGCGAGTGCAGCGTTGCATATGATCAGGGAATCGTGGAGCTGCAAGCCAAGGTCAAGGTTCGCGTCGATGGCGAACTGTACGACACTACACCCGGCAGGATACTGCTTTGGGAGATCGTGCCCGACGAAATCGGTTTCATCCACGTGAACCACGCCATCAAGAAGGGCGATCTGACCAAGTTGATGGGGATGGTCTTCAGACAGTGCGGAGACAAGGCGACAGTCCTTTTCGCCGACCAGACCAAAGCCCTGGGTTACAAGTTCTCCACCAAGGCGGGCTTGTCCATCTCGGTCAATGACATGGTTATACCGGAAAGAAAGCAGGAGCTCCTCGACGAGTCATTTGAAGCTGTCGCGACCATCCAGAACCAGTATCAGGATGGTGTAATCACCGATGGCGAACGATATAACAAGGTGGTTGATATCTGGGCCACTGCAGCCGATACCATCGCAGGCGAGATGATGAAGGGCCTTGAAGTGGCTGAGGAGAGCGACAGGCTCAACTCGATCTACATCATGGCCGATTCGGGCGCTCGTGGCTCCACCCAGCAGATGCGTCAGCTTGCCGGTATGCGTGGCCTGATGGCGAAGCCCTCGGGTGAGATCATCGAAACGCCCATCACCGCGAACTTTCGCGAGGGGCTGACGGTTTTACAGTACTTCATCTCCACCCACGGCGCCCGCAAGGGTCTCGCCGATACGGCGTTGAAGACGGCAAACTCAGGTTATCTCACGCGTCGCCTGGTCGATGTCGCACAGGACGTGGTCATCACCGAGCAGGATTGCGGCACCCTTGACGGCATCTATGTCTCGGCGCTGGTTGAAGGTGGCGAAGTTGTCGAACGTTTAAGTGACCGCATCCTTGGACGCACGGCGCTGATGGACGTGTGCGACCCATACACTGGCGATGTGCTTGCACCCGCCAACGCTGAGATCGACGAGGTGTTGTCTGAAAAGGTCGAAAACTCAGGCGTTGAAAAGGTCCTCATACGAAGCGTGCTCTCTTGCCAGGCCCGTACCGGTCTCTGTATCGAGTGCTATGGCCGTGACCTGGCGCGTGGCCGCAAGGTCAACATTGGCGAAGCGGTGGGCATCATCGCCGCCCAGTCGATCGGTGAGCCCGGCACGCAGCTTACAATGCGTACCTTCCACATCGGCGGCACTGCGTCCAAGAGGGTTGAGCAGTCAACGCTCGAAGCCCGCTCTGCCGGTAAGCTCAAGTACGTAAACCTTCATACGATCGAGACCCCTGGCGGCATCGTCGTCATGAACCGTAATGGCGAAGTGGGAGTGCTGGACGCGGATGGTCGCGAACGTGAAAAATATCCGATCATCTACGGCGCAGTCCTCAAAGTCGCCGATGGTGGCGCGGTCGAACCCGGTCAGTTGCTGGCCGAGTGGGATCCACACTCCACGCCCATCCTCACTGAATCGGGCGGTGTCGTTAAATATGGCGATATCGTGGATGGCGTCACCATGCGCGAGCAGCTCGATGAAGTCACCGGCATGTCGCGTAAAGTCATCGTGGAGAGCCGCGGTAGCGATTATCGCCCCCGTGTTTCGGTCAAGTCTGTCGAGTCCAACCAGACGGTTGCTCGTTACATTCTGCCGGTGGGCGCGAACATCAGCGTGGTTGAAGGCCAGGAGATTCCGGCTGGCTCAGTCGTGGCGAAGATGCCTCGCGAGACCACGAAGACCAAGGATATTACAGGCGGTCTGCCCAGGGTCGATGAGCTCTTTGAGGCTCGCAAACCCAAGGACTTCGCCATTATCTCCGAGATCGACGGTGTCGTCAGCTTCGGTAAAGATGCTCGCGGTAAGCGTAAGGTTATCGTCACTCCCGAGATGGGTGAGCCCAAGGTGTATCTGATACCCAAGGGCAAACACCTCTCGATCCACGAAGGCGATCAAATCAAGGCCGGCGAGCCGCTCATGGATGGAGCGACCAACCCCCATGAGGTGCTCAAAGTGCTGGGCGAGAAGGAATTGATGAAGTATCTCGTCGATGAAATACAGGAGGTTTACCGTCTCCAGGGTGTTGACATCAACGATAAGCACATTGAAGTCATCGTCCGCCAAATGCTCAGGAGGGTCGAGATCAGCGAATCCGGCGGCACTGACTTCCTCCTCAAGGAGCCCGTTGAGCGCAAGATGTTCGATGCGGCCAACCGCAAGGCGATCGCCGAGGGCAAGGAGCCTGCGGTCGGTTCCCCCATGCTTCTCGGCATCACCAAGGCCAGCCTCTCCACCGAGAGCTTCATCTCCGCCGCGAGCTTCCAGGAGACCACCAAGGTGCTGACCCAGACCTCTATCGAGGGTAAGGTCGATATGCTCCGTGGCCTCAAGGAGAATGTCATTATGGGCCGCTTGATCCCTGCCGGTACCGGTCTTGCGACCTACCGCAACCTCAAGCTGGATGTCCAGGACGAGCTCCACTCCGAGGGCGACGAGGAGCTCTTTGCCGGTGAAGAGGACGAGAACGGCAACCCCATAGTGCCGGCCATCGAGCAGGCGCTTGAAGGCCAGCCGAATGTTGGAGCTGATAAATAATCTCTGACAGGCTGAGTAAATAGATAGACAGACAGTTGAGAGCTATAGCGATCAAAGGGCTGCCCAAAATGGGCAGCCCTTTTTTATTTGGCGCCATTTGAAGAGATTAAAAAGAGGCGAGAGGGCAGGGGGTATTCATGTTACAAAAACGTAGATAGCAGGTAGAACTTATACGCAATTGTAACAAATGTAGCCCAGGGAAATACATATAACCCCTAAAAGCCTTGCTTTACGGGGTTGGCACGCTCCTTGCGATTGGGTTGTGGTCGAAGGTTGCATACCCGATATGAAGGAGGTCCATAAAATGAAGGTTTTGTTTTACATAGTCTTTAGTGTCGTCGCCATTTTTTGCGGAACCGATGCTTTTGCCGCCGAGCTGCTAAGCGCGGGCGACACCGCCTGGGTAATGGTTTCGACGGCTCTGGTTCTCTTGATGCTGCCGGGGCTGGCGCTTTTCTATGCGGGCATGGTGAGGAGTAAAAATGTTCTTTCAACGGTCATGATGAGCTTCATGGCCATGGGCGTGATCGCCATAGAATGGGTGGTCTTGGGCTACTCCGGGGCGTTCGGCGGCATGGGAGGCCCTCTTTTTGGCGGTTTCGACCAGCTCATGCTCAGCGGCATCGGACCCGCGTCGCTCAGCGGCACGATCCCCACTTACTCATTCGTCGCCTTCCAGGGCATGTTCGCCATAATCACCCCGGCGCTCATAAGCGGCGCAGTGGTTGAGAGGATGAAGTTTGGCGTCTACACGCTCTTTATCCTGCTATGGTCAATCATCGTCTACAACCCGGTTGCCCACTGGGTGTGGGGTGAAGGTGGCTGGCTGCTTGAACACGGGGCGCTGGATTTTGCCGGTGGGACGGTCATTCATATCTCGTCGGGAGCTTCGGCGCTGGCGGTAATTTGGGTGCTTGGTAAGCGCAGAGGCTTTCTGAAGGAGGCGTTCGTGCCCCATAGCTTGCCGATGACCCTCACCGGTGCCGGCCTCCTGTGGTTTGGCTGGTTTGGGTTCAACGCAGGCAGCGCGCTGGCCGCCAACGGCACCGCCGCCATGGCGCTGCTGTCCACCAATACCGCTTCCGCCGCCGGGTTGTTGGGCTGGCTCATAGCCGAGAAGATAAAATTCGGAAAGCCCAGCGCTCTTGGCGCGGCGTCCGGTTGTGTAGCAGGGCTGGTGGCCATAACCCCCGGCGCGGGTTTCGTCACTCCCGCCTGGGCCATACCGGTCGGTTTCGTCGGTGGTGTGATCTGTTTCTACGCCGTGTGCATGAAAACAAGACTTGGCTATGACGATGCGCTCGATGTGATCGGTATTCATGGGGTAGGCGGTTTTTGGGGAGCGATAATAACTGGCGTGGTGGCGACCGTGGGCACTGGCAGCCTGATGACTGGAGACACAAGGCAATTCGTCGTCCAGATCGTAGGTGCGGTAGCGGTGGCAGTTTACGCTTTTATCGTCACCTATGTGATCTGCAGGATACTGGACGCCGTTTTTGGACTGAGAGTCTCCAGCGCCGATGAGCTAAACGGTCTTGACCACAGCGAACATGGCGAAGGCGCCTACAATATATAAGCTGACAGTATGCAGCATGGGAGGACAATCAGATGAAGAAAATAGAAGCCATAATCAAGCCCTTCCGCCTCGATGAAGTGTTGGAGGCGCTAAAAGCGGTTGGTGTAACCGGCATGACCGTCACGGAAGTAAAAGGGTTCGGTCGCCAGAAGGGACGCAAGGAGCTGTACCGCGGTGCCGAGCATGAAGTGGAGTTCGTACCCAAGACCATGATCGCCCTGGTGGTGTCCGACGAGCTGCTGGATCAATCTGTCGACGCCATAGTCGAGGCGGCGCGCACAGGCAAGATAGGCGACGGCAAGATATTCGTAAGTGAGATCGGCGAAGCTATTCGGGTCAGGACCGGGGAACGGGGAAAAAGCGTCCTCTAGGTGTTTGTTGAAAAACCCCGGATATCCTCCGGTTGACGTTGTCAGGGGCGAAAAATGATCCTCGAAATACCTATCAGTATGCCTGCGGTCATTTTTCTTCCCTTCCTACTCCTCGAAGGATCTTCGGGGTTTCCGGCTTATCGTCGGCTTAGTTGGAGATTTGCCCGACATCTTCGGGAAAGTTTTCAACAGCCTCCTGGTAATATTTACCGGTACAGGCTAAAACGGGGCGGCTCTTTAGGGGCCGCCCTGTTTTGCTGAGATGGACACGTCACTCATGCTGGCGGCAGTTTGTATCCTTTGACAAGAGCAGCATCAACAGCGCTAGCGCCGTCATGGCGAGCATGAGTGAAAATCCGGCACGGTACGCACTCCAACTGTATACCTTTAATCCGTTAGCCATTACGCTTGAGCCGTTGAGATCAAGCATGAGCCCGACGGCGGGCTGCAGGACCATCGGTCCCAGCATCACCCCCATGTTGGTTATCCCGGAGATGGTTCCTGCCAGGTGGGGTGGAACCGATTCCTTGGCGTAGGCGAAGCCGATTATTATGGAGCCCGAGGCAAACCCTGCAATCAGCAACAATCCCACAACAATGAATATTGGCAGCCCGGGGACCAGGATGACGATGCCCCAGCAAATCAACAATATGGCGGAGCCCAGGACATACAGTGGCTTTCTCTTTCCCATGCGGTCCGAAAGTGCTCCCAATACAGGGCCGCCAACTGCCCACGCCACCAGGAGGGCCGAGCACACCGAGGCGGCTTCGGTGGTGGTCATCTGGTAGTGGGTTGTCAGAAAGGGTATGCCCCAAAGCCCTGAAAATGTGAGTATGCACCCCGTCATGCCGCTGGGGGCCAAACAGAGCAGCCACGAGTTCCGGTAGCGCAGCACTGCCTTGATCCCAGCCACCACACCCATGGATTGTCCGCCCGGTGCGGCACTTGTTTGCGCGTAACTGGTGTACCCCTTTTCACTGGGGTCGTCGCGTACCAGAGACCAGATTGCGATTCCGACCCCGAAGGTTACGACGGCGGAGACAATCATGACCGGACGCCAACCAAACCCATCCACAAGCAATCTCAGGGGGACGCCCGCGAATACCGCGC
>JAUVAU010000026.1 GCA_030591565.1 Deltaproteobacteria bacterium
CCAGAGAGGGGGCCGAGTCCACTAGGAAGGGGCTAAAAATGACCGCAGGCATACTGACAGGTATTTCGAGGATCATTTTTCGCCCCTGACAACGTCATTCGGAGGATATCCGGGGTTTTTCAACAAGCTCTACTATGGAGGTAATGCTCATGGGCTACAAGACCGTTCTGGTACCGCTGGATGGATCGACGCTGGCGCTGACAGCCATTAAAGACGCTGTGAAGCTTGTGCGGCACACCGGGGGCAAGATCGTGCTCCTTAGCGTAGTCGAGGTGCCCATCGCGCAGTTCGAGGGGTACACCGACTTCGTGGGGGCGGAAGAGATTCGGGAGCAGTTCATCCAGAGGATGACCGACGCCCTTGCAACCGAGGCCAAAGCGCTTGAGAACGAGGGCATAGAGGTTGAGGCGATCGTTCGCCAGGGAACCCCGCACGAGGTAGTAAGCGAGGTGTGCAGCGAGGTTGGCGCCGAGATGGTGGTAATGACCACCCATGGGCGCACCGGCATGATCCATTTTCTCCTTGGCAGCGTTGCCGAGAAGGTGGTGCGCAGCGCACCGTGCTCCGTGATGATCGTCAGAAAGATGGTACACGAATAGATATCCCGTGGGTTGGTGGGGCCTTTTTCATGGAGGATAAGAAGTGATAATTACGAGAGCCACCGAACATTCGATAACGGCGGTTTTATACCTGGCCGGCAAATACCCGGCATCTGTCGTCTCGAAGCGTGAAATTTGCGAAGCGGAGGGGATCACCCCCGCATTTCTGACTAAAATCCTCCAGCCCCTCATAAGATGCGGCCTGGTGAAATCGAAGAGAGGCGTCGCGGGCGGTTTCAGTCTGGCGAAGGACCCGACCCAGCTCACCCTCTGGGATGTCATGAAGGCGGTGGAGGAGCCGCTGGCGTTAAATGTCTGCCTGACCCACGACGATGAGTGCGGACGCGTGGAGTACTGTCCCGTGCACGATATGTGGATGGGGGTGCGTGACCGGATGGAAGAGCTTTTCGACGGCAAGACCCTGGCAGAGATAGTAAAAGAGCGTGAAGAGCGGAACATTAAAGTTTCGGGTGGGAGATGTTCCCAACAATGCGCCCAGTAGTAGTCGGCGCGCCACCCTGGTTGGCCGGCGGCGCTCTCGCCCGTTATGGGCAATGACGTAGCGGCGCTGCCCATAGTTGATCCGGCAACCGCTTCCCTGGAAGTGGACTTTCTGTAAAGATTTATCAGCTTTCGCTGGTGGGCTTACTGGCGGGGCGAGGCCGTCTGCGGCGGCGCGGGCGGCGGCGCTTTGCTTGCACTTGCTGGGGGGTGTCACGCTCGGCAAGGTAGCCATCCCAAAATTGCACCACCTCGTCATACTCTCCGTCGTTTATGGTGTTCCAGCATTTCAATAACTCAAAGGAGTTCATGAACTCCGCCTTGCGGCTGAATTTTGCCTTGGCTTTGTATGATCTGCCCTTTGCGAGGCGGTAGCACCCCAGGATCAGTTCCCGCGCTTTGTGGCGTATGTGGGCGCTTATCTGGTAGTTGGAGCAGAGCGCGGTAGTTGGTCCGGCGACCGCTTCGGTGGCGGTGTCCAGACCCGTGTCAGGCCCCAGGGGGCAGGAGGCGACTATCGTCGGCATCACCAGCGAGGCGACGTATACGTACTCCATCGAGTTGCGTTTGTCATTTCCCCCCCTGTCGTAGTGGTCCAGCAGCTCAAAGACGCCGTCGGTGACCTCGGCTTGGGAGAAAAGCGGGGAGAAGAGGCCGAGTCGATGGGCCCACCTCAACACCGGACCCATGATGCCGCGCTGCTGCATGTGCCGGAACTCTTCGCGTAGCCGTGCCTGTGATGCCGCCAGTATCCCCGTGGCGTTGCTCTTGATTCCAGCTTCGGTCCCGGGGTCTATCGCGAAGTCCAGCCTGACTGCAAATTCAAGGGCGCGCAGCATGCGCACGGGGTCTTCGGTGAAGCGCACGTCTGGCTCGCCGATCAGTTTTATCACTCCCTTTTTTAGATCATCCAGGCCACCGGTGTGGTCGATGATGGAAAAGTCGCTGATGTCGTAGAACATGGCGTTGACTGTAAAGTCGCGTCGCCAGGCGTCTTCAGCCGGGGAGCCGAAGGCGTTGCCGGACAGATCGAGATCTTCTGGTTTCAGCCCGGAAGTGTCCTCCATCGGCCTGTCGCCCCGAAAGGTCGAGACCTCGATAATTTTATCCTGCGCGCCCTTCCTGCGGAAATATACGTGGGCCAGTCTAAAGCGTCTGCCGATCAGGCGGCAGTTCCTGAATAGACTTTTGATCTGACTGGGAGTAGCGTCGGTGCCAATGTCGAAGTCCTTGGGCTCATTGCCAAGAAGGATATCGCGCACGGCTCCGCCCACCAGGAACGCCTTGAACCCCGCCTTGCGCAGCTTGCGCATCAGCCACAGGGCGTCGTCGTCCACAAGCGCCCGGCTTAAGTTGTGGTCGGGGCGGGGTACAATTATTGGCTTAGTTGTATCGACAGGTTGCATGTTATTTATTATCAGGTTGAATGGTATCTATTATAATGGGGGCTAAGTATTATTTATTGCGCCCTTTTCTAACACGAAAGACCTATATTTCGTAAGGTTTATCTTATCTTATGCATCCAGGAGGAGTGGGGTAGATGAGTGTAGCCGACTACTGGAGTTTTTTAGGCGGACACCTTGCAGAGCTGGTCACCGTCTTTATGGTGCTGGTCATCCTTTCGAGTCGCCGCGACGCCCACGCCACCATGGGGTGGCTCCTGCTCGTCATTTTCCTCCCCTATGCGGGTGCGATCCTCTATGTGGTCTTTGGCCGACGCCACGCCGAATACCCCAAACGCGAGCATCACCAGGCGCTGGCCGCCAGCACCAGGAGGGGTCGGCTTCCGGCCCGGATGGAGCTTACCCGCAGGATAACCGGGCTCGATCCCGTGAGCTGCAATGACCTGGAGCTTTTGAAAAGCGCCGAGGAGAAGTATGTAAAGCTCTTCGCCGACATTGGCGCGGCCCGGAAACGGGTGGTGCTCTGCTACTACGTCTTCAGGCGCGACCGCACCGGGTTCAGATTGTTGGAGCTGCTGGCAAAAAAAGCAGAGGAGGGGGTGGATGTTTACCTTCTCTACGATGGCTGGGGCGCATTTTTGCTGGGCATGTTCGGCAAGCTGGATGGTTACACCGCGCGGGGGGTGAAGATCGGCGTCTTCGCCCCTGTGTCCAATCCGCTGAAGATGGGCCGCGTCAATTTCAGGAATCACAGGAAGATCGCGGTGATCGACGGCGAGATCGGTTATACGGGCTCGACCAACATAGGGGATGAGTACCTGGGGCTCAGCAGCCGTTACGGGCCCTGGCGGGATCTGCACCTCAGGTTGACCGGGAAGGCTGCCGTGGTGCTCGAAGGTGTGTTTGCCGACGATTGGAAGATAGCCACCGGTGAGGAGCTTGTCTTCGAGATGGTGCAGGTGGCGAGGGGTGAGGTGCCAATTCATGTGCTTCCCACAGGCCCCGACCTTGAGGATGACCGGCTCTTCCCCCTGCTCTTCGCCCAGATCGCCAAGGCAAAAAGCTCCATTGAGATTCTCACGCCCTATCTGGTCCCCAACCATGCACTCGTCTCGGCGCTGTCGGTTGCTGCGCGCCAGGGTGTCAAGGTGAGGTTGGTGCTGCCAAAGCGCTCCAACCACCCGATGGTTGCCGCTGCGGGCCGTTCCTACTACGAAGAACTGCTTGAGGGGGGGGTGGAGATATATCAGGTGCCCGGTGCGATGCTCCACGCCAAGGCGTTGATAATCGACAAGAAGTGGGCCATGCTCGGCAGCGCCAACTTCGACAACCGTTCGTTTTTTCTCAATTTTGAAATTAACGTGGCGCTCAGCAACAAAGAGTTTGTGGACGAAGTGGTCCAGTGTTTTGACGAATGGGAGGGTTCGGGAGAACTGGTCGATGTCAAGTGGCTTGCGCTGAGGTCGGTGCCTGCGAAACTTTTTGAGGCTATTTGTCGGACTTTGTCACCAGTTCTTTGATGTCGTGTGGTTTTTTCTGGTAAAATGATTAAGACATTCTGAAGTATTAAACCATTTATTTTGAGGGAAGAGTCATGATCCGTACCTGTATGGCAGTGTTGTTTGTTGCAATTTTTCTTGCCGCGACGTCGGCTTTTCCTTTTGGCGCCGAAGGTTGCGGTGCTGGCGAGTGTGTGGATTGCCACAGCCTTTCGCGTGAGCAGGTTATGGACATAATGGCTGAATTGAACTCCAAGGCTGTCGTGGACGAAGTCGTGATGAGCGAGGTTCCGGGGCTTTGGAGCATCATCATGAAGCGGCCCAATGGCGTGAAGGTCCCCGTGTTTCTTGATTTTTCGCTTAGCTACATAATCCAGGGCGAGGCGATAAAGATATCGTCGAAAGAGAACATCACTCGCAGCCGGGTAGTCGAGCTCAATAAAATTGATACCGAAACCATACCGCTGGATGACGCCATCGTTCTTGGAAAACCGGATGCAAAGTACAAGATCATCGTCTTTGACGACCCCGAGTGCTCCTACTGCAGTAAACTCCATGAGGTGATGAAAAAAATTGTCAATGACAATGAGGATTTTGCCTTCTTCATCAAGATGTTGCCCCTGGAGATCCACCCTGCGGCCTATGATAAAGCCAAGGCGATCATCTGTGAAAAATCGGCTGAGCTATTGGAGAAGACCCTCGCGGGAGAGGAGATTGACCCGCCCAAGTGTGAAACCGACCAGATAGAGAAAAACCGGGTACTCGCCAAAAAACTCAAAATCCGTTCGACGCCCACCCTCATCTTCCCCGACGGAAGGGTGTACCCCGGATTCAAAAGCGCTGAAAAGATTTATGAATTCATGGACGCGGACACCAAGGTCAACAAGAAGAAATAAGTAACCAGATGATGATTCGTCCAGTCCGTGTAAAAGCAGCAGCGATACACCTTGCCATCTCGGCAGTGATCATCGCCTCTATGGTGGCGTTGTTTGTCGTCAGCTGGTACCCGATGCCCTTTTTCGTCACCGATGGCGGCTGGAGGGGTATCAGGCTCGTCGCCGCCGTCGATATAGTGCTCGGTCCCTTTCTGACTTTCGTAGTGTTTTCAGCCAATAAGCCCAGGAAAAAGCTTGTTTTCGACCTTGCCGTCATCGGTCTGCTACAGCTTTTTGCCCTCTCCTTGGGGATATGGGCGGTCTCCACCAAGCGGATAACGGCTGTGGTTTTCGCTGACGGCTTTTTCTACTCTATGGATGCCGATTCCCTCTCCAGCTATAGCGGGCAAGTGCATGATTTGATCGGCAAGGACAGACGAAAACCGGTGTATCTCGTCGTGGACCTCCCCGACGATCCTGCGGAGCGACAAGCCATCCGGAAGAAAGCCATGGGTAGCGGCAAGCCGCTCTATATGCATGATGACAGGATAATCCCTCTTGATGGGGACGCCAGGAGTGAGCTGGAAGCTTTTGATGTCAACATCGAGCAGCTGATCAAAAAGACTGAAGACCCGCTGGGGTTGAATTCAGAGATAGGGAAGTTGGGTTATGCCAGGGATGATGTCTATGTGGTCCCCACAATCAGCCGCGATGAAAAATTCTTCATGCTGATCTCCAAAAAAGATATGTCCCCGGTTGGCTGGGTCAGGGGCATAAGGTTCTAATCTAATTACATAAAATTTGTCTTAGCCCCTCTTTCGGGTATTCTCTCGGTAGCGATTTGCATCAAATTCAAGGCGCGAATGGAAAGTGAGGGGCGATGTCCGATTACGATTACGACGTGGGTATCCTGGGCGGCGGAGCTGCGGGGCTCACCGTGGCGGCGGGGGCGGCCCAGTTTGGCGCGAAGGTCCTCCTGATCGAGAAGGCCCCAAAACTGGGGGGCGATTGTTTGCACTTTGGCTGTGTCCCCTCCAAGACGCTGATACGCACCGCTTCCGTCTGGAGTATGGCGGCGAGGGCGACGAGTTTTGGCCTGCCTGAGCTTCAACTGCCCCCTGTCGATCTGGGCGCGGTAATGGACAGGGTGCGTGAGTCGATCGAGACGATCCAGCCCCATGATTCGCCCGAGCGTTTTTGCGGGCTTGGGGCCGAGGTGAGATTTGGCGAGGCCACCTTTGTCGATCCCCACACGGTTGAGCTGGATGGGGAGAAGCTGAGCGCAAAGGCGTGGGTTATCGCCACCGGCTCAAGGCCCGCGCTGCCGCCGGTCAAGGGGCTGGCCGAGGCGCCCCACTGGACCAACGAGACCCTCTTTTCCCAGCGCGAACTGCCCCAAAAGCTCATCGTGCTGGGCGGTGGCCCCATCGGCCTGGAGCTTGGACAATCCTTTGCCCGACTGGGTTCAAAGGTGACGATTGTCGAGTTCATGGACCAGATAATGGTTCAGGAAGACCCCGACATCGCTGCGGTGATCCATCGTCGCTTGGTTGATGAAGGGATTGAAATCCGCACCGCTACCAAGGCGGTGGAAGCCAGGGGGGTTCCCGGTGGTGTGGCCTTGACGGTTGAACCGGCAGCAGGTGGTGACCAGATGGTTTTAGAGGCCGACGCCCTGCTGGTGGCTGCGGGCCGAGCCCCCAACGTGGATGGGCTGGGGCTGGATAAGGCGGGGGTGGAGTTCACGCCCAGGGGAATCCCTGTCGATGCAAGGCTTCGGACCAACGTGAAGCATATCTACGCCTGTGGCGACGTCAACGGCACGCTGCCCTTTACCCACGTGGCCGGTTACGAGGGCGGCGTGGCGCTCACCAACATAGTCATGCATCTGCCCCGCAAGGCCGATTACACCAAGGTGCCCTGGTGTACCTATGTGGACCCCGAGGTTGCGAGCGTGGGGCTAAATGAGAAGCGGGCGGGCGAGCAGGATATTACCTGCCGGGTGCTGACCGAGAGCTTCGCCGACAATGACCGGGCGGTGGCCGAGGGTGAGCGCGAGGGCTTCATAAAGGTGCTGGTCGATCCCAAGAACACCAAGGTGCTGGGCTGCCAAATAGTGGGCGAGCACGCCGGTGAGCTGATACACGAGTGGGTGGCGATTTTAAACGGAGGTGTGAAGCTCTCCACCGTGGCGGGGATGATCCACGCCTACCCCACCCTTTCCGAGATATCCAAGCGCGCCGCCGGGGGGTTCTACACCGAGAAGCTCTTCAGCGACCGCACCAAATCAATTCTAAAGCTCCTTTTCGGACTCAAGGGCAGGGCTTGTACGCTGCCTGAAGAATGATAGACATGAAAGAGGTCTCTTAAGCAGATGACGGATACAGAGCAGGGCTCAAAGAGCGCATTGCCCAAGCTGGCGTTGCTGGCTGCGGTTGCGGTGCTGGTGGTGGGGCTTATTGTTTATTTTGATGTCGACGAGCTTTTAAAAGGCGCGATGGACTACATCGCCGAGCTTGGCCCGGTGGGAGCGGCGGTCTTCGTGGCCGTCTACATCGTCGCCTGCGTGTTGATGGTGCCGGGTTCGGTGCTCACCCTGGGGGCCGGGGCGATATGGGGGGTGGGCTGGGGCACGGCCATAGTCTCGATCTCCTCTACCCTTGGCGCCACGGCGGCCTTTGTAGTTGGAAGATATCTTGCCCGTAACTGGGTGGCGAAGAAGGTCGCGGGCAATGAGAAGTTCGAGTCGATCGACAGCGCCGTGGGCCGCGAGGGGTGGAAGATAGTGGGGCTCACGAGGCTCTCGCCGGTCTTCCCTTTCAACCTCCTGAACTACGCCTTTGGCCTCACCAAGGTTGGCTTGCGCGATTATTTTTTCGCTTCCTGGGCAGGCATGCTGCCGGGTACGGTGATGTACGTCTATCTCGGTTCGGTGGCGGGCAGCTTGGCCACAGCGGGCGCGAGCGACAGCGGCGGCGCAGACATGGGCCAGTGGGCGTTGAGAATTATCGGCCTTCTCGCCACCGTGGGGGTCACCCTGTACATAACCAAAATTGCCAAAGCTGCGCTGGCAAAGAAAGTGTGACGATGAGAGCGTATATAAGAGTGTCCGTGAGATGGGCGGCGTTGCTTACCCTTCTGTTCTCTCTCTCGTCCCACGTTCATGCCGCCCCCAGTGCTGACCTCTGGGGGTACTGGCTCCCCCAGGACGTCCAGTCCACAATGACAGTCGACCACTCCCCGTGGGGGGCCTTCCTGAAGAAGTATCTCGTCGCCGACCACCCCTCGGGCGTCAACAGGGTCCGCTATGGGGAGGTCACCGGGGAGGACCAGAAGCAACTCGCCGCCTACATTGACAGCCTGACACAGGTGCCACCCAGGCAGCTCAACCGCGCCACGCAGCTGGCGTACTGGATAAACCTCTACAACGCGCTCACCGTAAAGGTCATCCTCGACGAGTACCCCGTGGACTCGATCCGCGACATCCGCTCCGGATTTTTCACGGCGGGTCCGTGGAAGATGAAACTCGTTGAAATTGCTGGTGAGGAGGTCTCGCTCGATGAGATCGAGCACAGGATTTTGCGCCCCATCTGGAAGGACAACAGGATTCACTACGCGGTGAACTGCGCCTCCATCGGCTGCCCCAACCTGATCGCGGAACCCTTCACCCCGGAAAACAGCGAGAGACTTCTGGAGCAGGGTGCGCGCAGCTACGTCAACCACCCCCGCGGCGTGGGGTTCAGTGGCGACGACCTTGTGCTCTCGTCTATTTACGACTGGTTCTCTGTCGATTTCGGCTCCGACGAAAAAGAATTGATAGCGCACCTTTTGAAATATGCCGAACCGCCGCTTGCCGAAAAGTTGAAGGCTTTCAAGGGGGATATCGACTACGGGTATGACTGGACGCTGAACCGGTAGGGGGTCATCCTTTCAGCTCCGCCCAACATACCGTGTGGTCGGAGGGTTTTTTCCAGCGCCGTGGTCGCTCGTCGATGTCGCACCCGGTTGCGCTCGCCACCACTGGTCCCGTCGCCCATATATGGTCCAGCCGCATTCCCAACCCCTTCCAGAACATCCCACCCCTGTAATCCCACCAGGAGTAGCGCTCCGCCTCGTCATGGTAGTGGCGAAAGAGGTCGGTGAAGCCAAATGCGCGCAGATGTTCCAGCGCCTCGCGCTCCTGGGGAGAGGCGAAGATATTGTCGCCGCGCTCCTCCGGGTTGTAGAGATCGCGTGAGTCGGGGCAGATGTTGAAATCGCCGCAGAGGATTATCTTCTCATCAGCTTTGTGGAAATGATTGAAGTATGTTCTCAGCTCCTGGAGAAATTGGAGCTTGAACTTGAACTTGTCGCTGTCAAGCGCCTCGCCGTTGGGGAAGTAGGCGCTGATAATGCGCAGGTCGCCCACCGTGGCTGCGATGAGGCGTTTTTGGGAGTTCAGTACGTGGTCGTCGCCCAGATGCGCCAGCCCCACGGTTACGTCGCTCACCGGTTCGCGGCTCAGTATCGCCACGCCGTTGTAGCTCTTTTGCCCCGCCACGGTGCAGTGGTAACCCAGCTCTTCCAGTGGCTCGCGCGGGAAATCCTCGTCCACCACCTTTGTCTCCTGCAGGCAGACCAGATCGGGGGAGAAGTAGCCGAGCCACTTTTGCAAGTGCTCCATGCGGCTCCTCACCGAGTTCACGTTCCAGGTTGCGATCTTCATGGTCTCCAAATTACCAGAGTAGGGCGCGGCGGGCAAAGAAGCGATAAAGCAGGGTGTGGTGTTATACTCTTGAAGATGAAACCCAGGAGCAGATGGAGAGTCGCCGAGGTTGAGTGCGCCCCGGGCGGAGCGAGAGCTTGCTGGCGGAGCGCCAGGGAGGATGGCGCGGTGGGCGCGGCCACCTACAGGGGCAGCGGTATCGACTCCAGCCTGCGGATGCGTCTCTACTGGGAGGGCACTGCCGGTGGCCCCCGGGATGCCGAAGACCTCATGGAGGAGGACTGGCGACCGTTTTGGCGCGAATCCCTTGCCAGCTTCAGGGTGAGTGAGAGGATCGAACTGGCATCCGTCTGGGAGGAATCGCAAATCCCGGAGGGTGTGCGTCGCTACCTCATCGACCCCGGCATGGCTTTCGGGGCGGGGGACCACCCCACCACAAGGCTGTGCGTTAGCTTGATCGAGAGGCTTGCCCAAAGGGGGGCGCTGTCCGGCGAGGTTCTCGACGTGGGCTCAGGCACCGGTGTCCTCTCCCTCGTGGCGGCGGACCTTTGCGCGACGAAGGTGTGCGCACTGGATATCGACCCCTTTTGCTACGCAAGCTGTAGGCGAAACATCGCATTGAACAACCTTGACGCCCGGGTGACGCCCAGACTTCTCTCCCCCGACCTCATTGAGGGCGGTTATCCCCTTATCCTCATCAACATGGCTAAAGGGCAGCTTAGAGCCCTCGCCCAAACGCTTATTGACAGATTGGCCCCGGAAGGGGCGCTGCTGCTCTCCGGCTTCAATGGCGATGGCGAGGACGAAGTCATGGGTGCGCTGGAGGCCACAGGTGCAAAATTGAAAATTTCAGATAGAATTACAGAAGACGGGTGGGTAGCAACCATATTGAGGTATTGATGGCTGAAATAGTCGCACTGCTCGCAGCCCGACGCGAGGAAATAAAGGCCATACGCAAACTGTGGAAGGACCTGTGCACCAGTTTGGGCATCGATGCCGCCAAAAACGTGATAACCGAAGCGGTGACAAGCGAGGCCTACAACTCGGGCAAGCGCCTCTCCCCGGCAAAATCAGACAAGGAAGCCGTGGCGGGGCTGGAACATTTCTCCCATGTGTTCAAGACGAGATATGGCGATGGCGGGGTCGAGATGGAAGCGGTCCTGATAGAGGAGGGGAAGCTCACCCTCCATGTCGCCAGATGTGACTATCCCTCACTGTATCGCAACTCCCCCCTGCCCGAAGACCTCGTGATGGCGCTGACCTGCGGCAGCGAAGAAGCCTTCGCCAAAGGGTACGACTCGCGGCTGGTGCTGGAAGAATGTCTGCCGCCAGACGGAGATGGACGCTGTTGCACGCTGATTTATAGGTGGGAGGGGGGGCGCTGAGTCGCGCAGCTTGTACGCGGTTTTTTTGATTGGATTGGTTTTACTGGTATGCGGGGGCTGCTTGCCCCCTGCACCCCGAGGGTACTTTCTCTGCGCGGAGAAAGTACCGCAAAGACGCGCCCCTTCGAGCACGTGTGCTCGCCTGCGGCGAACGCTCGCGGTTGAGGGAGGGTCATGAACTCGGCTCGGCTTGACGCCTCACCTCAAACAAGATGACCCTCAAAGACTCCTCACCCGCTCACTGCACAGCTCGGTGGGGATGTTAAAAATCAAAAGCAAAAACGCCAGAAGTAAAAGCCCGACCTCCCATGCCTGTTACATATCCCTCTAAGCCCCTAATCATAATGGTTCCTTGAGCGGCAGGCTGCGAGGCCGTCGGAGTTGTCCCTGCGCTGCACGTGCCAACAAACTCGACCAATGATCAAAAAAATCCTGAGCGTCTTCATCATCAATAATCCTAGGACCCCATGCAATTTGAAAAGAGCATGCCCCAGGAGAGGCCACTAGAGCAGCGTCTTCATAATTGTCTAGATGAAATGGTTCCATTCTTTGGCCACGACGAATAAGGGGACTATTAAAATATGAAACTTCATACCATCGATACTGGTTGTCTCCACTTGGATCCATGTACCAAAGGTTTGAACTAGATGAATATCCATTGTATTGCCTGATTTCAATTGAAGTACCAATTAGAATATTCCAATTTGATCTTAAAAGTACCTTGCGCGCTGCAATTCGGTCAGGGAAAATTTGTCCCACGCGAATGGACCCTGTTCCAAGTACAATTTCTCGGTCGCTACGTCGTTGCACTGAAGGTGCAACATTTTCAATTTGTTCAAAGAGTTCTGTAGTCAGTTCATTCAGAATTTGGATAGCACTCGCACTTAACTGTCTTCGCGCATTTTTTCTTGCTCTGGTTTCCTCTTTCTTGGCCTCAGCTTCAGCTTCAGCCGATGCTATGGCGTGGCCTGCCTTAGCTAAAGCATCGAAGCCATATTTTTTGTCATTTTGAATTGATTGGGTTTTTGCTCGGCGCAAAAGCATAACAACCCGTTCCAGCCGGGGTCTAGCTGCAGGCAATTTACGAAGCAGCATGGAAACTAAAGATTTTATTTGAGGCGAAGTTGACTCAGGTAAAAGAGGTGGGATAGCTAACCGGTGCTTCTCAGAAAGTTCGTCACGTGTCCCACTGAAAGGAGGTTTTCCCGTAAGGAGTGCGAAAAATATGCATCCTATCGCATATACGTCAGTTGCGTGAGTTGCACGTTCTACAAGCCATTGTTCAGGGGCAGCGTATTGTGGTGTTAGGCATTCTTGGAGGGTTCTTGAGGAAGTTGCATTTTCCACAAATTTAGCAATTCCAAAATCAGCAATTTTCCACTTGTTACCATGGAAAAGAATATTCCCCGGCTTTAAATCTCTATGGACCAATTCATCAGCTTCAGTCAAACCAGCTGTAACATCTAGAAGGATATCAATTGCTGCCTTTTCATCAAACAATCTGCCTTGATCAATTTCGTCCTGAAGACTCTTCTCTGCTCTATCCATAACAATGAAGTAGGAGCCTGTCTCTGTATCAAGTCCAGCATCGTGGATTGGGATAATATTCTGAAGCTCATGCCCTGCAAATTCATCGGCAATCTGCATTTCTCTATGTGCTGCACCAGCAGCACTAATGTGAAGCTTTTTTATAGCTAAAGGCTCAAAGCCATCAGCTTCACCAGCAAAAACAATCCCAAAACCACCCCTTGGACCTAATGGCTGATCCGAATCGTAACGCCATTCACCACGGGGAAGTCGTATTGTAATTATCGGCATTATCTTTTCCTTTTCTACCCTTCCGGAGCAGGCACACTCACGGTTTGGAAACGTACTGCATAGTAACATTTTAGAAGGGAGTTCGGGGGACGCAATACTTAACCAGGGTAGGGCTGTTTGAGGTGAGGCGCTAGCCGAGCCGAGTTTCCAATCCGTTCAGATGCTTTTGAAGTTCAACTCCCCGTCCAAGCGGTTGAAGCGAGCAGGCGAAGGAAAAGAACCTTACGCGGAAGCGAGTGTAACGAGCGGCTTCGGAAGGTTCCCGTAGCAGTGAGCGGTCCGCGTAGCGGAGCAGAGCTTGCGGGGTGTCCAGGGGTCTTGGGGAGGGGGACAAGCCCCTCCCCAGGTCGCCAAGAGCGTGAGAATCACGCGCTGGCGAAATAAGGAGGCCAAGACCTCCTCGGTCGCCGGAGCCTTCGTCAGAAGGCCCACAGAACAAATACAATAAAAAAGGCCTCCCAAAGGAGGCCTTCCAATCAAATCAAATAAAAAGCCGAGCGGCGAGCGTCCCCCCTTTGGCAGAGCTATCCAAGGTGCGAATGACCACATAACAGGTCAAGAAATGACATTTTTTGACACTTACGGTGACATTTTATGTCACTTTGGGACGGCGTGTCACCCCCAACCACTCCCCCTGGAGACCGGAATAAGGTGAAAACCCCCTGTTTGAACGGTTTCACGCGGATGGCATTGTAATTGCTTGTTATCTAGCCTTACTAGTCTGGTCCAGCTGGAGTTGTCGGCTGAAATACGTTTTATTTTACTACGTCTGTGTTTAACGTTCGCTAGGAGGTAAACATGAAAAAGATTGTCTTCATCACCTTATTGGCACTGATCGTGGCGGCAAACGCCAGCTTCGCCGCGCCCAAAAAGGCTAATCGCGGTCAATGTATAAGCGACTGCGTACAGGCCTTCAACAAGTCCGTCAAGGACAAGGGCGCCGACGCCGACAAACTTGTCAACTTCACCCAGAAGGAATGCTCCAGTTGGTGTAAAGATGACTACACAGCGGGTGACGGCTATTTCTGGGACGACGGCGTCTGCAACGAGAATTATGTGGCGACCGACCCGGACTGCGTAACCAAGATCACCAGAACTCTTGGCTGGAAGCCCTACCTGAGCATTTGCGCCGGCGATTTCGAGTGCCAGTCCAACAACTGTGAGTACTTTTTTGGCTCTATGTACTGCTTGTTTCCCAACCAATAAGAGCTAACCAGTACCTATCCGGACCCTATAAGGTTAGAATATCCGGACGGAAATATAAAGTCCCGCACCCTCACGTGGTGCGGGACTTCTTTTGTGGACGATTTTCCAACGATATTTGGGATCGGGCCTTGTATTTCAACATTAGGGTCGGGCTGTCTGAGGTGAGGTGTTAGCCGACCCGCGTTCCCGGCCCGTTCCTATGCTCTTGACCTATGCTTTTGAAGTTCAATCCCCGTCCAAGCGGAGCAGTTCAGCTCGTAGGATCAGGAGGTCATACTTTATAGCGAGCATATGCGAGCGGCTTTATGACCTCCCCGGAGAGATGAACGATCAGCGCAGCTTGTGGGGTGTCCGGGGATTAAAGGGGGATTGACAAGAATCCCCCTTTGCCGCTCCAGCCCTCGAAGAGGGAGAGCGGAACGCCTTTAAATACAATAAAACAAATCCACCCTCGGGGTGCATGGGACGAGCAGTCCCCGCATACAATAGAAAGGGCCTTCGCAAGAAGGCCCAACCAATCAAAAAAAGAAAAGCCCAGCGGCGAGCGTCACAACCCGAGGATGTTGAATTCTTCCTGATGCAGACCCTCCTTGGCCTTCAGGTTGATCGCCTTGCCAAGGGCTTTCTCAAGCAATTCCAACCCTGCGCGTTCCTCTTCGAAGATGTATCTGACCACCTCTTTGCTGGCTTCCACCACGACCGAATCGCCCTTCATCTGAGGCTGTTTTCTGCGCAGCTCGTGAAAGATATCGGTGGACATGGTTGCCTTGGAGCGTACAAGTCCCTTGCCATCGCAGTAGGGGCAGGGTTCGGAGAGGGCGCGGCCAAGGCTCTCGCCAACGCGCTTTCTGGTCATCTCCACCAGACCCAGGCTGGAGATTTGCAGGAGGTTGGTCCTGGCCCTGTCTTTCTCGAACTCGGTGCGGAAGTTCTCGAAGACCTTGAGCCGGTTTTCTTCTTCTTCCATATCGATGAAGTCGATGATGATGATGCCGCCGATGTTGCGTAGGCGAAGCTGGTAGGCGATCTCGCGGGCAGCCTCCATGTTGGTCTTGAAGATCGTATCCTCAAGGTTTCGCTTGCCCACGAAGGAGCCGGTGTTTACGTCGATGGCGGTGAGCGCTTCGGTCATCTCGATGACGATATAGCCGCCGCTTTTGAGCCATACCCGTTTCTCCAGGGCGCGGGATATTTCGATCTCGATCCCGAAAAAGTCGAATACCGGCTCGGGACGGGTGTACAGTTCCACCGAGGTTTTGGCTTCGGGGACGAAGGTCTCGACAAACTCAAGCGTGTGTTTGTACTCTTCGGGCGAATCCACAATGATCCTTCTCACCGAGGGGGTGTAGAGGTCGCGTATGGAGCGGGAGATAAGGTCGAGATCGGTGTGGAGCAGGTTGGGCGCCGAGCTGGTCTTGGCGCGTTTATCTATCTGTGCCCAGAGCCTCCGGAGAAAGTCCATCTCGCCGCGCAACTCTTCGGGGCCGCAGCCCACCGCGACCGTGCGTACTATGTAGCCGCCGGGGGTGTCTCCCTTTAGCTCCTCCACCATCTCGCGCAGCCGGGTGCGCTCCTCTTCATCCGCGATCCTGCGGCTCACGCCCACGTGATCGACCGCTGGGAGGTAGACGATGTTTCGCCCCGGCAGGCTTATGTTCTGGGTGATGCGCGCGCCTTTGCGGCCAAGGGGTTCCTTGGCTACTTGAACGATTATTTCCTGGCCCTCTTTGAGCAGTTCATCAATGGAGGCGGCGGGCCTGCGCCTGTAGGGCATGTCGTTCTCGGTCAGCTCCTCCTCGTCATCGGGGGAGGGGGGGCGGCTTCCCCCTTCGACATCGGAGACGTAGAGGAAGGCGGCCTTGTCCAGCCCGACATCCACGAAGGATGCCTGCATGCCGGGCAACACACGGCTGACGCGGCTCCGGTAGATGGAGCCGACAAGTCTCTTGTCCCTGATGCTCTCGAAGTAGATCTCGGAGAGCACCTTGCTCTCCATCAGCGCCACACGCGTCTCTTGAGGCGTGACGCTGATGATGATCTCCTGCTCGCTCCTGGGAGCGCTGGCGTGATGGTCCATTGGGGTTGATCCTTTATCTGAAATCATAAAATTGTAGTTCTTTCCTTGACGATTCCCGTCAACGCACGCACGCCCTCACCAAGTCCTGCCAGGGAGGATACCAACGCCTCGGGTGAGACGGAGCGGCCATCGGGGTCGCGTTTTAATACCAGTCTAAGCCCTTCGCCTTCATGGAGGAGTGAGCGCACGTACGTTTTCGCTTCGATCACCCGGTCGGGCTTATTTTTTCTTCTCTTTATTATTTCAAAGGATTGGGATTTGTCGAAATTTTCGATCAATTTATCCCAACCGCCAGCAGCCAGAGCCTTTTGGGTCGCCTCAATCGAAGGGGTCAGCATAAACTCTTCAATAGTGTTAACGCCCCCAAAGCCGCCGCTGCCCTGATTAAGCACCCACATGGAGTCGATTTTAAGTCCCTGGGGCAGCTTGGAGTTTACCTCTTCAACGGCTTTTGCCAAAGGAGGAACGTATTTAAGCCGCATCTCGCCGCTTTCGCTAAGCGACTCGGTGCCCAGCGGCATCGCAGCGCCCAGCTGTACCTTGGGGTGGGGGTTGAACCCTTTGGAGTAGATCAGCGGCAGCCCCGCAGCTCTGATACCCCTGACCAGCGACGCCGTCGTCTCAAGGTGGGAGAGGTATCTTGCCGGTCCGGTCTTGGAGAAGGTGAAGCGGACCCGCGTGAACTCTTCCTGCTCGTCAACCGGAGTGTCAGGGGGCGATTCCGGTTTCTCACCATACTCCATGGGGACGCGCACGCCCAGGGGCTCCAGCGTTTCAAAGTCGCAGAGGCCGCAGCCCGTGCACTCGCCCGTGCGGCAGTCGCCGGTTGCTTCGCCCGCGAGCGCCTTTTTGAGTTCGCTCAAAAGGTAGGAGCGGCTGGCGCCCGCATCGACCATATCCCAGGGGAGCGGTTCGCCGGTGTTTCGCTCGCGCAGGTAGCTCGGGTAATCCAACCCGGTCTGGGCCATAGCCTGCTGCCACTTGTCCCAGTCAAACTCACTCGTCCAGCCGTCCATCCTGCAGCCCAGCCGGTAGGCGGCCAATATCGCCTTGCCCACCCTGCGGTCGCCCCGCGCAATTACCCCTTCCAGTATGCTGGTGGCGGGGTCGTGCATCTTTAGCTGAACCCGCTTGCCGGGCAGGTCATTGCGAAACCTCTTCTGTATTTCTCGCGTCTCTTCCATGCCCATCTGCGCTGCCCACTGGAAGGGGGTGTGCGTCTTGGGGACGAAGTTGGAGATGGAGACGGTTATGCGCGACTTGCCCCCCGGGGCCAGGCCGGCGATCTTTCGCACGAGTTGGTTCAACGCGTCATAGTCCTCTTCGGTTTCGGTGGGCAGGCCGATCATGAAGTAGAGCTTCACCCCTTTCCATCCCGCCGCGAAGATGGATTTAACCGACTCTATAATGGTCTCATCGGTGAAATCCTTGTTCACCACCTTGCGCAGCCGCTCGCTCCCTGCCTCGGGGGCGAGGGTGAAGCCGGACTTTCTGACTCGTGAGACCTCCTCGGCCAGACGTGGGTCGAGGTTGTCGATACGCAAGCTGGGGAGGCTGACCGACACCTTCTCCTTCTGGTGTTCGTCCATGAGGTTCACAAGCAGCGGGCCGATGCAGGAGTAGTCGCCGGTGGAGAGCGAGAGCAACCCCACCTCATCCTGGCCTGTCAGGGCGAGTCCTTCGGTCACCGCTTTGAGGATCGACGCGGGTTCCCGTTCCCTCACAGGACGGTAGAGAAACCCGGCCTGGCAAAAGCGGCACCCCCTGGTGCAGCCACGGGCAATCTCGATCGCCAACCGGTTATGTACGGTGTCACCAAATGAAGGGATCGGCCTGGGGGGCGGCGTGGTTTCCAGGTCGGCAAGGATTCGGCGGTGTACAGGGGTGGAACCCTCTGCGAAACCGGTAAATTTGCCATCCGCATAAAGGGGTTTCACCTTGAGGGGTGAATAGACACCCTCAATTGTACCCAACGCTTCAATCTTCTCGCTTCGGCTTAGCCCTTTCTCCTTTGCTTCCAGTAACTTCGAGGCTATTTCGGCCACTGCTTCTTCACCATCTCCGATCAGGAAGAGGTCGAAAAAGTCGGCAAACGGCTCCGGGTTGGCAGCCACCGGGCCGCCGCCAATCACTATGGGGGCCTCGTCAGCGCGGTCTGCTGACAAAATAGGGACATCACCAAGGTCGAGCATCGCCAGGACGTTGGTGGCGCACAATTCATATTGAAGAGTAAAGCCAATGAGGTCGAACTCGGAGAGGCTGTGCCCCGTCTCGCGGCTCAAAAGGGTCATACCCTTTTCGCGCATCACCTGCTCCATGTCGGGCCAGGGGGCATAGGCACGTTCGGCCAACACGCCTTCGATGGAGTTGAAGAGATCGTAGAGGATCGGGAGGCCCAGGTGGCTCATCCCGATCTCGTAGGTGTCGGGGAAAGCCAGCGCGACTCGCAGCGCCGTCTCATCCCATGCTTTGGGAGAGAGTGAGCCCTCAAGCCCCTCGTAACGTCCGGGGCGCTCCACGTCCAGTAGATGGTGGGGATAGCTCATATCAGTGTATTCGCCCTTCTTCGTCGGGTTTTTCGCCGGGTTCTGCGCCTGAATCTTCGTCAACCGGCTCGCCAATCGGGTTGTGCATGAAATCGGTTTTGCAGACCTTGCAGAGCACGAAGCCCTTTGACTGGTATACGTCGTGATCCTGCTCGCTCTGGGGCTTTAATTGCTTTTTCTCGTCAATACGCAGCATGAACGCCTCAAGGTCGTCGATGTCGCCGTCGCTGGGCATCTTGCCGTCGAAATCCGCCGTGACGTGGATGGTGACCAGATAGCGCAGATCGCCATCCTTCAGCTTTATCCCGCACCGTTTGCAGTAAGTGCTCATGCGTTCCCCCTGAGGTGGGAGAGCAGCCCGGCTCCGGTGTGCGAGACCTTGGCTTTTTGGGCCACCTCCTCGGGAGTGCCGTAGGCCACCAGCTCCCCGCCGCCGTCGCCTCCGTCGGGACCGAGATCGATAACGCGGTCGGCGGTCTTGATTACATCAAGGTTGTGCTCTATTACAAGCACTGTATTGCCCGAATCCACCAGCCGCTCCAAAACCTCCAGCAACTTCCTCACATCCTCGAAGTGGAGCCCGGTCGTGGGCTCGTCGAGGACGTAGAGGGTCTTTCCTGTGGCTCTCTTGGAGAGCTCCTTTGAGAGCTTTACCCGCTGCGCCTCTCCGCCCGACAGCGTCGTCGAAGACTGCCCCAGCCTGATGTAGCCCAGCCCGACCAGCTCCAGCGTCTCCAGCTTTGGCCGCAGGGTGGGGACATTGGTAAAGAACCTGAGCGCCTGGGAAACGGTCATGTCCAGCACGTCGGCTATGGACGCGCCCTTGTACAAAACCTGAAGGGTCTCGGGGTTATAGCGCAGCCCGCCGCATTCGTCGCAGGTTACGTACACGTCGGGCAGAAAGTGCATCTCGATCTTCATCATCCCGTCGCCCTTGCACGCCTCGCACCTGCCCCCCTTCACGTTGAAGGAGAAGCGGCCCTGCTTGTAGCCCCTGGTGCGCGAATCGGGCAGCTGGGAAAAAAGCTCCCTTATCGGTGTCAGCAGGCCGGTGTAGGTGGCGGGGTTGGAGCGCGGCGTGCGCCCGATGGGGGACTGGTTCACGTCCACCACCTTGTCGATGAACTCAACGCCCTCAAGGCGATCGTAGCCCAGCGGCTTTGTGCGCGAGTTGTTGAGCTGACCGGTCAGCGCGGGCAGCAGTGTGTCGATTATCGCGGAAGATTTACCCGACCCGGAGACCCCCGTGACGCAGGTGAAGCAGCCGAGATTTATCTCAAGATCAATGTTTTTCAGATTGTGGCCGGTGGCCCCGAAGAGGGTCAGTCGCTTGCCGTTGGGCTTGCGCCGCTCCTCGGGGAGGGGGATTGAAGTCTTACCGCCGAGATACGCGCCGGTCAGGCTGGCCGGGTTGGCGATTATCTCATCGGGCGTGCCCTCGGCCACGATGCAGCCGCCATTCTCACCAGCGCCCGGTCCCATGTCGATCACGTAATCCGCTGCGCGGATCGTGTCTTCATCGTGTTCCACCAGGAGCACCGAGTTGCCCAGATCGCGCAACTCCTTCAAGGTTTCGAGCAGCTTTGAGTTGTCGCGATGGTGCAGCCCTATCGTCGGCTCGTCGAGGATGTAGAGGACGCCGGTGAGCCGCGAACCCACCTGGGTAGCCAGTCGTATGCGCTGGCTCTCGCCGCCGGAAAGAGAACCCGCGTTGCGCTCAAGGGTCAGGTACCCAAGCCCAACATCGGCCAAAAAGCCAAGGCGGTCGCCGATCTCTTTGAGCACTCTTCTTGCAATCGTTCTTTGCCGCTCGTCTAGCTCCAGGGTGGAGAAAAATACACCCGCTTCGACGATCGACATGGCCGACACATGATGGATGGGCTCGCCGCCGATCGTCACGCCTCTGGACTCGGGGCGCAGCCTCGCCCCCCCGCACTCTTGGCAAAGTCTGATCTCCAGAAATTTTTCCAGGGAGGTCAAATCATCGCCTCCCTCCGATTCCCTGATCTTGCGTTCAAGCCTCGGCACCACCCCCTCAAAGGGTTTTTTGGAGCGATAGCTCGAACGCTTTCCCTCTAAACGAAAGCTGATCTCTTCATCGCCGGTGCCGTAGAGGATCGCGTCGGTGATCTTGGTCGGCAGCGCCTTCCAGGGTGTCTCCGGATTGGAGCCATAGTGGGAGACTATCGAGGCGAGGACCTTGCGATAGTAGTTAGCCATTTGGCTTTCCCAGGTGGAGACCGCCCCGTCCAGCACCGATTTATCCGGGTCGGCCACGATTGTGGCGGGGTCCACCGCGATTCGCGAGCCAAGGCCGTCGCACGCCGGACAGGCGCCGTGGGGTGAGTTGAAGGAGAAGGCGCGGGGGCTTATTTCCGGCAGAGATATGTTGCAGTCGGGGCAGGCGAACTGCTCGGAGAAGAGCTGGCGCTCGCCCCCGGTGGTCATCGCTATGGCCAGCCCGTCACCCTTGGCCGTGGCAAGCTCCAACGCCTCGCTGATGCGGCCCCTCGCGGCGGGCTTGACCACTATCCGGTCAACGACAACTTCAATCGTATGCTTGAAGTTCTTGTCCAACTCGATCTCTTCATCCAGCTCACGCGTTTCGTCATCCACCCGAACCCGCGCAAAACCAGCCCGGCGCAGCTCCTCGAAGAGCGCCCTGTAATGCCCCTTGCGGCCCCGCACCACGGGGGCGAGGATCTCAAGGCGGGTGCCCTCCTCCATCTCCAATATGCGCTCGGTCATGTGGGTGATCGTCTGGCTTGTGATCGGCTTTCCACAGCCGGTGCAGTGCGGAGTCCCCACGCGGGCGTAGAGCACCCTCATGTAGTCGTATATTTCCGTCACCGTGCCCACGGTGGAGCGGGGGTTGCGGCTGGTGGTCTTCTGTTCGATGGCGATGGCGGGGGAGAGTCCCTCGATGGAGTCCACGTCGGGCTTGTCCATCTGTTCCAGAAATTGGCGGGCGTAGGCTGACAAGCTCTCGACGTAGCGACGCTGCCCCTCGGCGTAGAGGGTGTCGAAGGCGAGACTCGACTTGCCCGAGCCGCTGAGCCCGGTTATCACAACCAGCTTGCCCCTGGGGATCGAGAGGTTCAGGTTCTTGAGGTTGTGCTCCCTCGCGCCCCTTATGTTTATCTGGTCGTAGCTCATGATTTATCGGTCAGCCTTTGGCGGTCAGCCTCTTATACCGGCCAACTTTTGGCCCTCTTTCAGTAACTCTTCCAGTTGCTCTTCATCCGCCGCCTCGGCGTAGATGCGTACCAGCGGCTCGGTGCCGGAGGTGCGCATGAGCAGCCAGGAGAGGTCGGTTCTGGTCAGCTTTATCCCGTCCAGCTCGTTAAAGTGTTCCACGTCCATACCGCAAAGGTTATCGGGCGGGGAAAAGTCAGCGAAACGCTTTCGTGCTTCGGCTATCTCCCCGGCGGAGAGCTTCAGGTCAACCCGTCCATAGACGAAATGGCCGGTGAGCTGGAAAACACTCTCCAGATAGTCGCGCAGTCCCTTACCGGTGGAGCCGATCAGCTCTGCGAGTAATAGTGCCGCAGCGACCCCGTCGCGCTCGGGAAGGTGCGCCCCGATGCCCACCGCGCCGGACTCTTCACCGGCTATGAGGATCGGCTGATCATTTATCAATTTACCGGCGTGGCGAAAGCCGATAGGGGTTTCGATGATCTGCCGCCCATGCTCGCGGGCGATACCGTCAAGCATCGAAGTGGCTGAAACGGTCTTTACGATGTCGCCACCAAAACCCTTTTCCTCGATCAAATATTTAGCCAATACGGCTAAAATCCGCTGGGGGGAAAAGAAGCGCCCCCGCTCGTCCACCCCGGCGATCCGGTCGCCGTCGCCATCGTTCGCCACCCCGAACCTCGCGCCGGTTGCGGTCACCCGCTCCATTAGTTTACCCAATCGGTCCGGCACAGGCTCGGGTCCCACTCCGCCAAAGCCCGGATTGTACTCACCCCGCAGGGTCGTGGTAGCTACCCCGGCAAGTGTCAGCACGCGGTCGGTCCACCCCGCGCCGCAGCCATGCATGGCGTCGAAGACGCAGCTGCCCGCGCGCCCGGCCCTGTCGAAATCCACCAGCTTCCGCAGATCGTCAAGGTAAGCCTCCCAGGGGTCCAGCGGGTTTATGAGGTCCTTGCGGGGGGAGGGATTGTAATCCGGTTCATTGCCATCCTCCAATTCATCGAGGATTGCTTCAATGGCCGTGTTGGTCTCGGTCAGCGATGGCCCGCCATAGGGTTCCTTGATCTTGATCCCGCCATACTCGGGGGGATTGTGGGATGCGGTGACCATGACCCCCGCCGCCAGTCCATGTTCACGCACAGCCCAGGAGAGCACCGGCGTGGGCAGGTATCGGCCGGGCAGGAGGACCGGGATTCCCATGGATGAGAGCACCCGCGCCATGAGCGCCGCGTGGTCGGGGGAGAGCAGTCTGCGGTCATAGCCGACCGCCACGCCCAGTTGCGCCGTCCCCTTGCGTTCCAGGTATATGCCCAGCGCGTGCGCGACCCTGGCGACGCTCTCGTGGGTCACGTCTTTGGAGACGATGCCCCGCCAGCCGTCGGTGCCGAATCTTATGGGGGAGCGGCTCACGTGGAACCCTTCCTGCTCAGGGCCAATCGGTTTCGGGCTATGCGGGCGGCGCATTTGATCGCTTCGATCATGGAGCCGGGGGAGGCCTCTCCCCTTCCCGCGATGTCGAAGGCGGTGCCGTGGTCGGGGCTGGTGCGTACTATGGGAAGCCCAAGGGTCACGTTCACGCCATCGTCAAAATGGAGCATCTTGAAGGGCGCCAGCCCCTGGTCGTGATAGATGGCGAGCACCACGTCGAACTCGCCCTGGTGCGCCATGGCGAACCCGGCATCGGCTGGGATGGGACCGATTGCGTTGATATTGCGCTCAACGGCTGTTCGTATGGCGGGGGCGATTATTGAAATTTCCTCGTCGCCAAGTCTCCCGTTTTCACCCGCGTGGGGGTTTAGTCCGCACACTGCGATGCGGGGCGCCGGGAGACCGAATTCCCGGGTGAGGCCGTTATGGCAGGCCTCGATCTTTTCAAGAATCAATGCGGTAGAGAGGGAAGCGGCAACCTGGGCCAGCGGCAGGTGGGTTGTGGCGAGCACCACCTTTAGCCCGGTGGAATAGAACATCATGGTGGGGGAGGCCGAGCAGCGTTCACCCAGCAGCTCGGTGTGGCCGGGGGCGTCGCACCCCGCCAGCTTCAGCCCCTCTTTAGTGAGCGGCGCGGTGACGAGGCAGTCCACCTTGGACTCGGCCTCAGTGCCCAGCGCCAGCTCTATACCCTTTTCAACCGAGGCGAGCGCAGCGCGTGCCGAAGAGTCTGTTATCCTGCCCCAGCTCCAGTGTATCTCTTCGCCGGGGAGGGGGTCTACTATCGCAGAATTGGGGGGAAGCTCGGTAAGTCCGGCAGCAGCCAGTGATTTTAGCCAGACCTGTTTGGGTCCGACCAGGGAATATACAAACTCCCCGTCATTGATGGAGGCGATAGCCTTCAACGCCACCTCGGGCCCTATACCGCCGGGTTCCCCACAGGTGACGGCTATGCGGATTGGTGCTGCCATGAGCGTTCTCGTTATGTCTTGAAAATATTAAAAACCGAATAATCAGTCGTGTGCAGCCCAATACTACTGCATATACTTGATCTCGGCTTCGTCTTTAAGCTGCTGAACCCAGTTTTGCAGGAATTCCTTTTCACCCTCTTTGACGAAAAGTGCCTCCACCTCACCGCGTACCTCCTCAAAGGGTGCTATGGCGGCATCCGTGCGCTCGGTGATGAAGAGCAGGTTGTGCCCTTCGGGCGTGGAGATGATCCGGGTCGCATTGCCAACGGGAGTTTCCGCGATGGCGCTGAGGAAAGGCTCTTTAAGGCCGCCAAGGGGGATCATCCCCGTATCGTAGGGAGAGACGCCGATGAGGGCCTTGCCGGCTTCCAGCGGATCGGCGCCCCTGTTCATCTCCTCGCGAACCCTCTGCAGCGCATCGACATCGGCTGCCAGCGGCACGACCATATGAAGCATGCGGATCTTGCCCTGCCGTTTGAACTTGGTGACGTTCTTCAGGTAGAACTTTTTCAGCCCCTTTTCGTTGAACTTCATCTCGGAGCGCATGGCGTACCCCAGGGTGCGACCGGTGAGGATCTCCTTTTTCAGCCCGCTCGTGTACTGCTCCCAGGTTATTCCGCGCTTTGCGATCTCTTTCCGAAGGGTTTCGTCGCTCATCTTCGTGCGCTTCTTTATCTGCTCGATCGCCATCGCCAGCTCTTCTTCCGAGATGGTGATCCTGAACCGCTTGGCCTGCTTCGCAATGAGGTGCTGTTCGACGAGTTTTTCCAGCGCGAGTTTCCATTGGGCGCTCTCACCGGTCTTTTGGGTAAGCAGCTGTGCCGCTTCGTCAACCTCCGAGCGGGTGATTATTTCACCGTCAACCACCGCCGCGACGGCGTCAGTGATTGCTGCGTGGGCCGAAAAGGTCATTGATATCAAGACGCCGGCGGCTACCAGTATGATCGTTACAAGTTTTTTCACGTTAGCTTCCAAATTTTATTCAGGCGCCGTTCGGCGAAGTTTACAACAGGGACAAATAAGCTATCACAATCATTCCAACATACTCAACAGCGCCGATGCTTGTTCAAGCAGCGCAGCGCTCTCCAACTCGCCCACTCCAAAGCGGAGCCGGTGGTCGGGGGTGAGCCTGAACCTGGCCGGCTCATTGGAGACCAGCGCGACTATCCGCTCGGGATCGACCACCGGCGCGTCGTCGAAGGCCACCACCAGATCCCTGCCATTGTAGTCCAGTCCGGTGGCGCGCAGCGCCATCAGCCGCAGCCGCAGCTTCATCACCTCAAGGAGGTTTTTGACCGGGTCGGGCACAGGGCCAAAGCGGTCGGTCAGCTCATAGACCGCTTCGCCAAGCTCCTCACCGTCGGCCATGCGGGTGAGCTTGTCGTAGAGGCGCAGCCGCAGCTGGGCGTCGTTGACATAGTTCTCAGGAAAATGCGCCGGGATGCGCAGCCGAATTTCCGGCTCCGGGGGCCTGCCGTGGGGCTCTCCCTTGAGGCGCAGCACCGCGTCGTCAAGCAGCTCGGTGTAGAGGTCAAACCCCAGCGCGTTGATGTGGCCCGACTGGTTCTTGCCAAGCAGCTCGCCCGCGCCCCTTATCTCAAGGTCATGTATCGCCACCTTGAACCCCGCACCCAGGTCGCTGAACTTTTGCAGGGTCTGGAGCCTTTTCCTTGCGTCTTCGGTCAGCTCCCGCTCTTCGGGCGCGAGCAGCCAGCAGTAGGCGCGCAGGTTGGAGCGTCCCACCCGGCCACGCAGCTGGTAGAGGTCGGCCAGGCCAAACATGTCGGCGCGGTCGATGATGATCGTGTTGGCCCTGGGGATGTCCAGCCCCGATTCGATGATGGCGGTGCACACGAGGATTTCGATTTCGCCCCCGGCAAAGCGCTCCATCACATCCTGGAGGTGTTTTTCCCTCATCTGCCCGTGGCCCACTTCGATCTTGGCGTTGGGCACCAGCCGTTTTACATGGTCGGCCACCGCATCTATCGACTGGACGCGGTTGTGGACGAAAAATATCTGGCCGCTGCGGTTCAGCTCGCGCTTGATCGCCTCGCGCACCACGTCGTCGTCAAAGCGCGCCAGCCGCGTGCGCACCGCGAGCCGGTCTGTTGGGGGCGTCTCGATGACCGAGAGGTCGCGCACTCCGTGGAAGCCCATCTGCAAGGTGCGCGGTATGGGGGTGGCCGAGAGCGCCAGCATGTCCACCTGGTTTCTCAGCTTCTTCAGCTTTTCCTTCTGCGCGACGCCGAAACGGTGCTCCTCATCGATGACCACCAGCCCCAGCTCTTTGAACTTGATGTCGGCGGCCAACAGCCGGTGGGTGCCTATCACCACGTCTACCGCCCCCTTTGATATCGCCGAGATCACTTCGGTCTGGGCGGACTTGCCCACGAAACGCGAGAGCATCCTCACCTCAATGGGGTAGTCCTCAAACCGCTTGACGAAGTTGTGGTAGTGCTGCGCCGCCAGTACGGTGGTGGGGGCCATGACGGCCACCTGTTTGCCGCCCTCCACCGCGCGAAACGCTCCCCGTATCGCCACCTCGGTCTTGCCGTAGCCCACGTCGCCGCAGATCAGCCGGTCCATCGGGCGGTTGGTGCCCATGTCATGCATCACATCATCAATGGCCGCCGCCTGGTCTCTGGTCTCTTCGTAGGGGAAGGTCGTCTCAAACTCCCTGTAGGCCAGGTCCGGCGCAGGGCAGGGGGGACGAGAGGCCAGCTTGCGTCGCGCGTAGAGGTCCAGCAGCTCGTGGGCCATCTTCTCGATGCCCTCGGCAGCTTTTTTGCGCGCCTTCTCCCAGCTCTTGCCGCCCAGCTTGTCCAGCCGCACGTGTTCGCTGTTGGGGGCGGAGTAGCGCTGTACCAGATTCAGTCTTGTCACCGGCAGATAGAGCCGGTCGCCGCCCGCATATTCCAGGTGGAGGTAGTCGGATTCGATCCCGATCCCTTCCACGTCCAGTCTCACCATGCCGGTATAGCGCCCGATGCCGAAGTCCACATGGACGATCAGGTCGCGGGGCACCAGGTCACCAAGGCTGGAGCGCGGGATGCCCTTGGTGGGGGCGGGGCGGCGCGATTTGCGGCCAAAGACCTCGGAGTCGGTGATGAGCGAAATATGTTCGCCGGGGAAGCTGAAGCCGCGTCCCAGATCGCCGAGGCACAGCTGTATTGCCGTCTTGTCGCCCTCGGCCGGTAGCGAGAAGTTGACCGTTTCGCCGAGCGATATTTTGTATTCGCCGAGCAGGTCACGAAACTTTTGCGCCAGCCCAGGTGTCCTGCACACGATGTTGACGGTGTAGCCGCTGCTGCAATCCTCTTTGATCCGGTCCACCAGCGGCGAGAGCAGCCTGTCGCTGCCACGCGAATGGCGCAGCGAAGAGGTCAGCTCTTCGTTGCCGCTAACGGCGAACTCCACAGCCTCTACCCCGGAGTTCTCCCCTTCCTCGTATACAAGGGATTCAATGGCGACCACCTGATTCTTATTCAGCCGCGCTGTCCACTTCGCCGTGTCCAGATAGGCCAGCTCCGGTTCGACGGCCAGCCGCTCGGCTGCCACCGCGCGCTCAAAGCCGCGCTGAATATCCTCACCCATCGCCTCGGCGCGCTCGCTGATGCGTCCGCCATCGCTCAGTATCACCACCGCGTCCTCGGGGATGTAGTCCCAGAAGTTGACGGGCTCGGCAAAGAAGTAGGGGAGGCGGCATTCACGGATGGGCGTGTAGGGGTCGATGCGGTGGGGCTCCACCATCTCGAAGGTGCGGGTGCGGTTGAACCCCTGCTTGTGGCAGCGGCTCCGCAGCCGTCCTATCGCCTCTTCGCACTGGGCTTCGGTGGCGCAATTTTCGCGGGCCGGGAGAAAGACTGCTTCTTCAAACTGTTGGGTGGAGCGCTGGGTCGAGAGGTTGAAGGTCCTGATCGACTCCACCTCGTCGCCAAACAGTTCGATGCGTATCGGTTCACCGTAATGGGGGGCGAAGATGTCGATTATGCCGCCCCGCACGGCGATCTCGCCGCGCTCCTCCACCTGTCCCACGCGGTTGTAGCCTGTGCGGATGAGGGTGGCGATAAAGTTGTCGCGGTCCAGCTCGTCGCCCACCGCCACGGGCATCGCCCACTCTTCCAACGCCGCCTTCGGGGGCAATCGCTGGAAGGTGGCCTCGACCGGCGCGACCATGACGAAGGGGCCGGGGTTCATCGCCCGAAATAGCGCCGCCGTGCGCGCCGCGCTGGTCTCGGGATGGGGTGGCAGGTCTTCGTAGATGAGGGTGTCCCACGCGGGGAAGCTCACCAGGGGCGCATCCCAGGGCAGGGCGGTGTCGTGGTTACCATTGGGGCCATTCCCGTTATCGCCATTGCCCCCGTTGCCGGAAAAGAATTTGATCTCCGCGGCGATGGCGCGCATCTGGGGCATATCGGGGGTGAGCACGACCAGGGGGCGGTTCAGCCTGCGAGCCAGACGCGAGACGAGGTAAGCGCCTGCGGAGCCGGCCAGACCCTGGGCGCGCACCAAGGACGCGCCGCCCTCCAGTTTGGCGGCAAGCTGCTCAAGCGCTTTGAAAGGCATGACCGCTAGTCCCGGCCTGCCCGGATCATCTTCTCCAGCGTCGCGTAGGCCTTGACGCGGATCGACTCCTCCACCGTGACCACATTGGACATCGTTTCGAGCGCCTCGGCCACGTCGTCGAGTGAAGTGAGCTTCATATTCGGGCAGATGAGCCGGTTGCTGGGGCTGATGAAGGTCTTGTCCGGGCTGTCGGTCTGCAACTTATGATACAGCCCCATCTCGGTGCCCACGATGATGGCCGGGGCATCCGACCCCTTGCAGTAGCGCACCATGCCCGAAGTGGAGAGGATCTCGTCGGCCAGGTCCAGCACACCGGGGCGGCACTCGGGATGGGCGATGAGGGGTGCGGTGGGGTTGGCGGCCTTGCATTTGACCACAGCTTCGACGGTCAGCCACTCATGGGTGGGGCAGTAGCCATCCCAGTAGAGCACCTCCTGGTCGGTGTGGCGAGCCACCCACTGGGCCAGGTTGCGGTCCGGCGTCATGTATATGCGAGGAGCATCAAGCGACCTGGCCACGCTTACGGCGTTAGCCGACGTGCAGCAGATGTCGCTCTCCGCCTTCACTTCAGCCGAAGAGTTTACGTAGGTGACCACCGGAACGCCGGGGTATTTGGCTTTTTCCGCACGCAGCTGGTCAGCGGTTATCATATCGGCCATTGGGCAGCCCGCGTCCATGCGCGGCAGTATTACCTTTTTCTGCGGGCTTAGAATCGCCGCGCTCTCCGCCATGAAGTGGACGCCGCAAAAAACTATGACCTCGGCATCGGTCTCGGCAGCGGTCTGGCTAAGTCCCAGGGAGTCGCCGGTGACATCGGCAATATCCTGCACCTCGGCACGCTGATAATTATGTGCGAGCAGTATGGCGTTGCGCTCTTTCAGCAGCTCGCGAATACGGCGCTTGAGGTTGTCTTCTCTATCGTTCATTTGGGTGCTCCGTAGAGGAAAAGCACAGATAGTACGTAAGGCTTTTTGGCCCGTCAAGCAGCAACATAAATAAATGTATCACGGGTCTTGACAAGGGGGGGTATGCAGTGGATAATTCGCGCCTCGTAACGCGGGGTGGAGCAATTTGGTAGCTCGTCGGGCTCATAACCCGAAGGTTGTCGGTTCAAGTCCGGCCCCCGCTACCATATAACAAACCGAAGGCCGGTATTCCTTTTGAGGAATATCGGCCTTTGTTCATTATGCGGCTCGTCTTTCGCCATCAGCCGTCGTCATCTCTCCTCACTCACTCCCTCACGTAGCTCTGCTACTGTTCCGTCACTCGTTCGTCGGATTCCTTGCCTGATGAACGAAATACTTTGCCTTGAAAAACAAAAGCCCTTGTGAGGGGGGCCACAGGGGGTGGATATCAGAAGGGTGGAGCAAAAGTCATTGGATGTAGCTAAGGAGGATTTCCTCTGCTTTTGCAACACCTGGGGGAAGCAATGTCACGGTCTTGGTAGTCGTATTAACGTAGATCAGTCTTGTGTCTTTGTGCTGCTTTATTATCTTGTTGAAATACTTGCGATTGCCATAATCGAGCCAATCAAAAAGGTCATCAAGGTTAGGTGGACTTGCACAGGACCCCAGCAGGACTAACACTTGGTCTTTCAATGCCAAACTGGGATCAAGAACGCGACGCACATCTCCATCCCGCCACACCAGCGGCACTCGCCGCTCGACCAACGCATCCACAATACTTTGTGCTTCCTCAGTCGGAAGATTGTGGAAGACCCGGACCAACTCTGCCATGATCCAACTGCACATTGACAGCATCACAGTCGCATCCATGTGGTTTGGGTCTACATCCCCACCTACATGCCCAACGTTTCTGTTGTTCCTGACCTCATACAAAGGTGGCAACATCCGAGGTATTAATATCTTCATACTACGGGGGGTTGTTGATTGTTGCTCAAGCTGCTTACAAGCCTCAGGAAAATTCCTTGGCTTAGATGGGGTGTCAGGGTAGGCGCCAGTAGCATAACCACTCAGGATCGTATAAACGATCTCACAAAACCGTCCACCACTAAGCTCGGATGGTGCCCACCTGCGCTCCAGGTAGTTCTTAACTATTTCCTGGTATTCTGCAATGAGCGGTACCCGCAGACCTTCTGGTATTGCGTCGAAAGCCTTCACTGAGATCGACATATAAATTCTTCCTAGCTGGGCACTGCGCGGGTTAGCATTGTTTTGGTTTCAGCAATTCCTGCCTTCGTAACCTTGTATTTCTTTCTTGCCTGCTGGCTGCTTCCAGATTTTCTCAACTGTATTACAAGTTGTGGCTTTTTGTTTTTAAGGTCTGTCAAACATTGTGTGATGTTTTTCACCCCATGACCAAGATGTTTTAATTCAGTGTTGATTGTCTGAGAGTTGAGTTCATCATGACCATTCACTTCCTGCAACCAATAAGCGGCAGCAAGCACGTATTCTGACTGCGCCACAGGGTTACAAGCAGATACAAAGCTGCCAATATCACCAAATTCGTTTTCCGCCGCAACTTCTGCAGGCTCACAACTGGCACTATCTTGCGGTGCCACTTGATGCAGACTTGCAGAACCTTCCTGATACCGCGCAACCGCCCAATTCAACACTCTTGCCACAGCACCTTTATCAAGTACCTCCAGTGCTTCCGCCACACTTTTCATTGCGTTGATTTCAGCAGTCGGACCGCCACGCTCTTCAGTCATCTCTTCACCTCTCTAGTTGTAGGGTTATTATATCATAACACTGTAAGGCTTGTTATCATGTGTGTCTAGACTTTATGTAATGTTTATTGCACTAAGGAAGATGCGCGCGGATAGGGGGCCGGGCCTTTTTTTCAACATTTCGTTTTTGACCTACCCCTCCCCACCGAGCTGTGCAGTGAGCAATTGAGGAAGTTTTTGAGAGTCATCTTGTTTGAGGCGAAGCCGAGTTCATGACTCTCCCTCAATTGTGAACGGTCGCCGAAGGCGAGCACACGTGCTCGAAGGGGCGCGTCTTTGTGATACTTTCTTCGCGCAAAGAAAGTATCCTCGGGGCGCAGGGGACGAGCAGTCCCCGCATACTATAAACCCAATCCAATGCCCCTAAAAGGCCAAGCGCCCAGCGAAAAAGCCCAGCGGCGAGCGCCTCACCCTCCCCCATTCCCCTCCTCCTTCCTTAATGCTATGCTGGTCGGGTAATAATTCATTCCACATGAGGAGGGTTTGTGATGTCTAAAATATTCAAGTTTGCGTTGTGTGCGTTTGTGGTGGTGGGGCTGTTCGCTTGTACGGATAAGGCTTCCGAGAAGCCTGCGGCCAAGGCAGCGGCACCGACTCCTGCTGCTATCGCTGCGGCGGCAAGGGGTGATGCCCAGGCGCTGTTGGGTCAGAAGTGTACTTCGTGCCATACGTCCGCCAAATGGGAGGGCAGGCTGTTTTCCCCTGCCCAGTGGGAGGAGATGCTTTTGCAGATGCGTGTGAAGGGTGCTGATTTCACGGATGAGGATTTGAAGATTC
>JAUVAU010000061.1 GCA_030591565.1 Deltaproteobacteria bacterium
TCAGCTTTATGAAGAAGGTCATCAGGTCGATCATCCGTGCGATATTGAAAAACGGAGAAAGCTTCTCCCAGGAATGTATCTCGTATTTGGGCTGGCCCGATTTATTCAGTTCACCGCCCAGGAGAGCCGCCAATGCCTTTTGCACGGACTCAAGATCGCTCGCGTCCTTTAACCGTATGGCGTATTCATTCGCCTCGCTTTGGTTGATCCGGAGAACTTCCTTGGCATCATCGATGTGGATGTAGCCGTCGCGCCCCCCGGGCCCGGAGATACCTTCCAGAAAACCGCTTACGGTAAAGGTCTTCGCGTTGACCGAACC
This sequence comes from Deltaproteobacteria bacterium, assembly GCA_030591565.1. Lineage (GTDB taxonomy): Bacteria > Desulfobacterota > Deferrisomatia > Deferrisomatales > BM512 > JAUVAU01. Next base: position 320 of record JAUVAU010000061.1, read on the forward strand.
ATCCCGGTTCGTCGCCACGACCACCACTGTGTCGCCCAGTTTAACTTTCATGCCCTTGGCTAACAGCTCGGGCACCAGAATCTCACCCGACTTGATCTGAACCGCCGAAGCCTCCCCCTGGATTATTCGCTTTGAAAGAAGCGGTGCCGTCTGAATCTCCCGAGCAGGGTCCACCCCATTTAGGCGAATGTTGGTCGTCTCCTCGAAGTTGCTGAACATGCCCCCGAACTTGATGCGCGGCGAGTAGGCTTCCACCCCCTCTAGTTTGTCCAGAGCCTTTTCCACAACCTGCATGTTTTTCTCATCCAGATTCAAATGAAGGGGAAGATTGTCGATGGAGGCGACGTAGCCGCGCTTGTGAACTTGCAGATGCCCCATCATGGAATCGGTGATCTGGCCGATCATCATCGCTTTAAACGCACCGGATATGGAGACGAAGAGCAACACGGCCAATACACCGATAGTTATCAGTAACGACGTAAGAAGTGTGCGCCTTTTATAGCGAAGGAGATTGCGCAAGGCGATCTTGATAATGTTACCCATTGCCCGTCCTCCTCTCTTCGCGGTTGACGAGAAGGCCATCCTCAAGAGTGTAGACGATCTCCGCCGCCTCCACTATCCTGGGATCGTGGGTGGAGAAGATGAAGGTCGTCTTTCGCTCTTCTTTCATGGACTTCATCAGATTGATCACCATAAAAGCGGACTCATGATCCAGGTTGGCAGTCGGCTCATCGGCGAGGACCAGTTTCGGGTCGCCCACCAACGCACGGGCCACTGCTGCCCGCTGTTTTTGTCCACCGGAGATCTGGCCGGGGAATTTCTTTGCCTGGTCCTCCATTCCCACAGCACTTAAAAGCGCTTCTACCCGTTGCCGTCTTTCCCCCGCGTCAAAGCCTGTGACCATCAACAAGGGGTATTCGATATTTTCGAAAACGGTGAGGACTGGAATGAGGTTGAAATCCTGGAACACGAAGCCAATGTTTTTGCCACGAAAGGTCGCACCGTCGGCGCGACCCAGTGAGGCCACATCCGCTCCGACGACGTTCAACTGGCCTGAGGTAGGGCTATCCAGACAGCCGATCAGATTGAGCAGCGTGGTTTTACCGCTCCCTGAAGGGCCCACGAACGAAACGAAACTGGCCGGTTCAATCTCGAAGTCCAGCCCCTTTAGGGCCTTAACCTCCACTTCACCGGTTTGGTAGGTCTTGCTGACATTCTTGGCTAGAACTAGGCTCATCTATGCGCACTCCATTGATTGATTGTGTTGTGTAAAAATTCAAATGCCGATTTCCGGGATATTCCTCCAGCCCAGTAATCGATACAGTTGGTTTGATGCACTGAATTTTTAAATGGTTCCCTCATGAAAACCTGAACCCTAGTCATTGCCACTTACCCTGATATTATATCCTACGTAATAGGACCATTCCACAAAACAGGAAATTCTCTGAAAGCGGAGGATATTATGGGTACAGAAGAAGGACAAATCTACTTGTGCGAATTGTGTGGCAACAAGGTGAAGGTTCTAGAGAGCGGTGGCGGTGATCTTGTGTGTTGTGGAGCCCCGATGGAGCTTCAAAAAAACAATTAGTCATTTATTTTGCAGTGAATCAAGAGGCTGCTTACGAGGTGTTCCTTTTTGATATACAACTGTTGTTGATATCAGAAAGGATTTGCGGAGAGATATTTTCTCGACGGAGCGACGGGGAAAAATGAACTGCTGGGAGTATATGAAGTGCGGTAGAGAACCAGATGGGGAACATTGCGAGGATAAAGGGGTCTGTCCTGCAGCGATTGAAGAGAGGCTTGACGGATTAAACGGTGGTGTGAATGGAGGAAGGTCGTGCTGGGGGGTAGAGGATACTGACTGCTTGGAAAAAATCAACGCAAAGTATACACGGTGTCTGGACTGCCCTTTTTTCCACCTCGTCGAAAATGAGCAGACAGGAAACTTCCAGGTCATGCTAGAGATATGGAAACGGTTGAAAAATTAGCCATAAAGATTTTTTCAAGCCATTTATGAATAACACGGTTCACCCACGTAGCGATTCTATCTCACGCGATCAAATATTTTAAAAACGTTCCTTTTCGACACAATATCATGCCCCGCATTCGCAGGCCAGTAGATGGGTTTTCATAAATCAGTTGCAAAATAATTTTGTATTGTAAAATGTTTTTGAAAAGCTAAACACACTCCCATCATTTTCCCAACATCAAAGAAAAAGGGCCTACGGAGGAATTCTGTAAGCCCTGATATTATTGGTCGGGACGAGAGGATTCGAACCTCCGACCCCCTGAACCCCATTCAGGTGCGCTACCAGACTGCGCTACGTCCCGTTTTGTTTTAATCTTCGAGCAGGCGGTTCAAGTTGCCCACTTCCTTTTTTAGCTCATCGATGAGGCCTTGGCGGTTTGCTGATGGCGCCATGGGGGTGGCCTTGCGACGTTCCTCTCTGAATTTGCGTTTGGCGCCGGCTATGGTGAAGCCGTCTTCGTAGAGGAGTTTTCTTATCAGAAGGACTTTTTCCAGGTCCTTCGCGGTATAGAGGCGCTGGTTCCCCTCATTTTTCTGCGGTGAGAGGAAGCCGAATTCCTTCTCCCAGTAGCGCAGCGCGTGGGTTTTCACGCCTGCAATTTCCGCTACCTCGCCTATCCGGTAGTAGAGTTTCTGGGGTATCGGATTGGCCGCCAAGTCGCCTCCCTTTTTGCTGGTTGACAAGGCCAACGAGCGTACCAACCCGACCGGGAAAAATCAACGAAATTATAGGGGTGCGTACTAACCGTTCAAGCGTTCCTTGAGGACCTGGCTGGGCTTGAAGGTGAGCACACGGCGCTCGGAGATGGTGATCTCTTCGCCGGTCTGGGGGTTGCGGCCCTTGCGAGCGTCTTTTTTGCGGATTTCAAAGTTGCCGAAACCGCTTATTTTCACTTTCTCGCCATCTTCCAAGGCGTCTTTCATGGTGTCCAGGATCAGGTTCACCACTTCGGCCGCGCGTTTTTTGGTAAAGCCAACGTTTTGGTAGACTGCTTCGACGATATCGGACTTGGTCATTTTGCTTTCTCACTTTCATTAGGTCTTTAAAACAAAAAAGTTCAAATTACGTTCAATATTGGCCTCAAGCGTCGCGCAGTGTAGCGCCAAAGCTATCGGCAAGTTTTTGTTTAACCTGTGCTTCTATTTCGGATACTTCACTTTCAGTCAGGGTGCGCTCGTCCGAGCGGTAGGTGACGCGAAAGGCCAGGGATTGCTTTCCTTCGGGCACCTTGCCCCCTTCAAATGCGTCGAACAGTACCACCCGGCGCACCAGCTCGATCTTCATGCCGGTTATTGCGCCAATTATCTCTCCGCTTTGTACCTGGCGGTCCACGACGAAAGCCAGGTCGCGTTCCACCGGGGGGAACTTATCGAGGCCGCCAAACTTGCCGGTGGCTTGGGCCACTTCTCTGGTCGCTTCAATATCGAAGCTGAACGCCACCGTTGGCGCGCCAAGTTCATAGGGGTCGAGAATGTCGGGAAGAATTTCCCCAATCCACCCCAGCTGTTTTTCCCCAACAGTGAATGTAGCCGCTCTGCCCGGTTGTAGCCAAGGAATTTCTTCAGTTGGGGCAAATTTGCACGATTTTATTCCAAGGGAGGAGAGGGTAGATTCCAACACGCCTTTTCCATCGAAGAAGTCCAGCTTGTCATTGTCCGACCACCAGGCCAGGGGGGCGCGTCTTCCGGTGAGCAGTCCGGCCGCTTTCTGGAGCTCGTTGGGCAGGTCGGTTCCGGCCTCGGGATGGAAGGTGTGGCCCACCTCGAAAATCGCTATATCCCGGTTGCCCCGCCTCGCATTCAGGCTCGCCGAGCGCAGCAGCCCCGGCAGGAGCGAGGTGCGCATCACCGAGGTTTCACGTCCCAGCGGGTTTGAGATTTCGATCTTGTTTCTAAGCTCTGAGTCCTGGGCAAGTCCGATGCGATCGTCATCCGCAGGATCAATGAAGCTCAGCGTAATGGTCTCCATGAGCCCTGCAGCCATCAGGGTGTCGCGCACCTTGTCGGTGAACGCGTAGGCCTCCCCAAGGGTGTTTGCCATCGCGCCTGATCTGGGCATCGTAGCCGGTATCTCGTGGTAGCCTTTTAGCCGCGCCACTTCTTCAATCAGATCGATTTCCCGCTCAAGGTCCACCCTGAAGTGGGGGATAGTTGCGGTGATGCGACCCAGCTCATTTGCGGTGACGGTGAGTCCGAGGCCTTCAAGGTAACCCTGGGCCTGGGCGGGATCCACTTCGATGCCGAGGATCGCTTGCGCTTTTTCGATCCGCATCGTCACCGAGCGTTTCTCGTGCACGGTGGGATAGTTGTCGATTATGCCCGACGATACTTCGCCACCGGCCAGCTCGACTATCAGCTCGGTCGCACGCTCAAGCGAGAGGATAAGCCCCTCAATATCGGCGCCGCGCTCAAAGCGGTAGCTCGCCTCGGTTTTAAGACCAAGTTCTTTTCCGGTGCGGCGAATGTTGGAGGGGTGAAAGTAGGCACTCTCCAGCAACACGTCCACCGTCCCCTCGCTCACCTCAGAGTTCTGGCCACCCATGACGCCTGCAATCGCGACTGCTCCCTCGCCGTCGGCTATCATCAGGTTGTCTGCACCCATACCGCGCTCGGTATCGTCGAGGGTCGTGAACTTTTCACCCTCACCGGCGCGCCTGACCACGATGCGCTTACCGCGAAGCTTATTGAAGTCAAAAGCATGTAACGGATGACCCAGCTCCATGAGCACGTAGTTGGTCACGTCCACGACGTTGGAGATGGGACGGACCCCGGCGGATTCCAGCCGCTGCTGTATCCACTGGGGAGAGGGGCCGATCTTGACACCCTTGATCAGCCGAGCCGCGTAGCGGTGGCAAAGATCGGGGGCGTCTATCCGGACCGAGGTTTCATCGGAAGCGGGGGTGGCGGTAGCGGCTTCGGTAATAGCTGGTATTGGCATGCGAAGCTCGCGACCGGTCAGGGCGGCCACTTCCCGGGCAACTCCCACCACGCTGAGCCAATCGGGACGGTTGGGGGTGATCTCAACTTCGATCACGTGGTCGGGAAGGCCAAGGTATTCCAGTAATCCGGTGCCAAGCGGTGCGTCGGGGGGCAAGATGATGATGCCCTCGTGACTTTCGCCAAGGGCCAACTCGCGGGTGGAGCACATCATCCCCTCGGAGGCCTCGCCTCTTAGCTTCGCCTTCTTTATCTTGAAGTTGCCGGGCAGCACCGCGCCCACGCGGGCAAGCGCCACCATGTCTCCGGCCACCATATTGGTCGCGCCGCAGACGATGGGGTACTCCGCTTCGCCATCGGTCACCTTGCACAGGCTGAGCTTGTCGGCGTTGGGGTGCCGGCCCTTTTCAAGAATCCTGGCCACGACCACATTCTCGATGCCCTCGCCACGATGCTCGATAGCCGAGACTTCCAGCCCTGCCATGGTGAGCAGGTGGGCAAGCTCCTCGGGCGATTCACTGATATCAACGTACTGGGCAAGCCAGCCAAGACTGATCTTCATAGCTCAACTTATCCGAAATGTTTGAGGAAGCGTAAATCGTTCTCGAAAAACAGCCGAATGTCGTCGATGCCATACTTGAGCATCGCGATGCGTTCGACGCCGAGACCGAAGGCGAAACCCTGGACCTTCTCAGGGTCGTAACCCACGCAGCCGAACACTGCGGGGTCCACCATGCCGGAGCCGAGAATTTCGAGCCAGCCGGTACGTCCGCACACGCGGCAACCAGCTCCCTTGCAGAACACGCACTGAATATCAACCTCGGCGCTGGGCTCGGTGAAGGGGAAGAAGCTGGGGCGAAAGCGTATACCTGTTTGCGGGCCGTAGTAGCTGTGAATGAAGGAGTGCAGCACGCCCTTCAGGTCGGCGAAGGTTATGCCCTCATCGATCATCAGCCCCTCGACCTGGTGAAACATCGGCGAGTGGGTGACGTCCGAGTCGTGACGATACACCTTGCCCGGCGCCACCACGCACACTGGCGGGGTGGTCTGCTCCATCACGCGGACCTGAACCGGCGAGGTGTGAGTCCGCAGTACCGTGCCCGGCGCCACATAGAATGTATCCTGCATGTCGCGCGCGGGGTGGTCGGCGGGGATGTTCAGGGCCTCGAAGTTGTAGTACTCATTCTCCACCTCGCGCCCCTCGGCGATGTCGAAGCCAAGACCGGTGAAGATGTCGAGGAGCTCGCGAACCACCTGGGTCAGGGGGTGAAGATTGGCCGTGAAGGGAGCGCGACCGGGCCGGGTGACATCCACGGCCTCACGGGCGAACTTGAGTTGCTGCTCCGCGCCGGAAAGCGCAGAGGTGCGGGCCTCGATTGCATCGTTGATCGCCGTTTTTACTTCATTGGCGACCTGGCCGACGACGGGGCGTTCTTCGGGCGAAAGGGAACCCATACCGCGCAGCGTGGCTGTGAGTTCACCCTTGCGGCCAAGGATGCTGACGTTTAGCTGTGTCAGCGCTTCAAGGTCCGCAGCTTCATCGATCTGGGCCAGCGCCCGATCTTTTAAACCCCGAAGTTGCTCTATCAATCTATCCTCGTCGGTTTCAAAAAAGACGCCACGAAAAGGGGCAGGGTCCGAGGGACTCGGAATGACTGCCCGGCTTTTCGGTGCGGATACCGCTTAATGGCTATTAACAGCTGAAAAGCGGCTTGAATGTTCTACAGGTTTTCGCGGGCTTTTTCCACGATACGGGCAAAGTCGTCGGGCCTGCGGATCGCAATTTCGCTAAGCATCTTGCGATTGAGTTCCACGCCAGCCTTGGAGAGTCCGTTGATGAGCCTGCTGTAGGAGATTCCGTTGGTCTTGGCTGCGGCGTTGATACGCGCAATCCAGAGCCTGCGAAATTCGCGCTTGCGCACCTTGCGGTCGCGGTAGCTGTATGCCCAGGCGCGGTGAAGCGCCTCGGTAGCCGAGCGGATCAGTTTGCGACGTCCGCCGACAAAGCCTTTGGTTTGCTTTAAAATCTTTTTGCGCCGACGCCTTGAAGCGACAGCTGGTTTCGCTCTTGCCATGGATTTCCCTCCTATCGGGTTTTTGGGTGCCTGATACGCTTTCCAAGCGAATGCAGCGCCTGTTCCCTGGGCACATGGCGAGCCCGGTCACGAGGCATTTGGAGTGTTGCAGGCACCTTACAGTGTTTCACGTTTTTCGTTATCGCTAGTCCCCACGGTAGTGGGGAGATGCGGCTTAAAGGTAAGGACAGAGCCTCTTTACCTGGCGGACGTTGGTGGAGTCCACGTAGGTGTCCTTGCGCAGCTGGCGTTTGCGTTTGTGCGCTTTTTTGCCAAGGATATGGCTCCGAAAAGCCTTGCGGTGCTTGATCTTGCCCTTGGCGGTGAACTTGAAGCGCTTGGCTGCGGCGCGGTTTGTCTTCAGTTTAGGCATCTTGATAATTCCTCTGTAGCTCGTTTCGTTACTCGAAAAATTATTTTTTATTCGGCTCCACTGCGGGAGACAGCATCATCATCATGGTGCGTCCCTCCATCTTGGCCTGCTGGTCTACCTTGGCGGTGTCGCCAAGTTCTTCGATCATACGGTTTAGCTGCGCCAGCCCCTTTTCGGGGATGGTGACCTCGCGGCCCCTGAACATCACTGTCACCTTCACTTTGTTGCCACCTGCGAGAAAGGTGCGGACCTTTTTAAGTTTGACCTGGAAATCGTGCTCCTCGGTCTTGGGCCGTACCTTGACTTCCTTCATGTGGACAACGGTTTGGCGCTTTTTTGCTTCCTGCGCCTTTTTCGACAGGCTGTACTTGTATTTGCCGTAGTCCATTATTTTGCAGACGGGCGGACGGGCGTTAGGCGATATTTCCACCAGATCCATGTCTAGTTGTTCCGCTTGCTCAAGAGCTTCATCAATTGTAATGATACCCAGCTGATCTCCCTCTGGGCCAATTGCGCGGACTTCACGTACCCGAATCATTCGGTTCATACGCGGTTCTTCAGCGATGTGACACCTCCTGGCCTATTGAGCCGTTGCGGTAATATTTTTCAGACCCGGCTTTGGTAGTCGGGCGTCCAGTTCTATTTCGGCGAGCATCTCGTCAAGCGCCACATCCGCGCGCTCGGTACCGTCACGCATCCTCAGGCTCACCGTGTCGGTCTCCACCTCGTGGTCACCGACGATAATCATATATGGAACGCGACTAAGGCGGGCTTCGCGAATCTTGTAGCCCAGCTTCTCGTTTCTGTCGTCGAGCGATACCCTGGTGTCCTGCAAACGCAAAAGCCCCTCAACCTTTTTGGCGTAGGGATGATGGCGGTCGGTTATCGGGAGCACGGTTGCCTGAACGGGGGCCAGCCAGGTCGGGAAGGCCCCGGCGTAATGCTCTATGAGGACACCGATGAAGCGCTCTATGGAACCGAGTATTACCCTGTGAAGCATAACCGGACGCTTGCGTTCACCGTCGGGTGCGACATACGTCAAATCAAAGCGTTCCGGCAGTATAAAATCGGCCTGTATCGTAGCACATTGCCACCTTCTGTCAAGCGAGTCCTTGAGCTTGAAATCGATCTTGGGACCGTAAAAAGCTCCGTCGCCCTCAGCGGTTTCGTATTTTATGTCGTTTCGCTCAAGCGCTTCGATCAGCGCAGCAGTCGCCTTTTCCCAGCCTTCCGCCTCGCCTATCGATTTCTCGGGGCGGGTGGAAAGTTCAACTTCATAGGGAAAATCAAATACTTCCATCACATCATGCACGAACTCGATGATCGCCGTGATCTCGTCGGAGAGCTGCTCGGGGGTGCACAGTATGTGTGCGTCATCCTGGGTGAAGCCGCGTACACGGGTGAGTCCGTGGAGTACACCGGATTTCTCGTGGCGGTGTACCGTGCCAAGCTCAAAGTACCTTAGGGGTAGCTCCCGGTATGAGCGCAGGTGGCTCTTGTAGATCATCATGTGCGCCAGGCAGTTCATCGGCTTTATGCCGTAGCTCTGCTCGTCCACATCGGTGAAATACATGTTTTCGCGGTAGTTGTCATAGTGGCCTGATTTTTCCCACAGCTCGCGTTTGAGTATCTGGGGGCCTATGACGATGTCGTAGCCCCGGCGCAGATGCTCCTTGCGCTCGAACTCTTCGAGGACTGTTCTTACCAGTGCGCCCTTGGGGTGCCAGAGCACCAGTCCGGCCCCGACTTCATCCTCTATGCTGAAGAGGTCCAGCTCGCGCCCGAGTTTGCGATGGTCGCGTTTTTTGGCCTCTTCCAGTGCTTTAAGGCGTTTGTCCAGCTCTTCCCTTGTGGCGAAGGCAGTACCATAAATGCGCTGGAGCATCTGGTTTTTTTCGTCGCCGCGCCAATACGCACCAGCCAGGGAGAGGAGCTTGAATACACCCAGCTTGGAGGTGGAGGGCACGTGGGGGCCACGGCAAAGATCGGTAAAATCACCCTGGGAGTAGGTGGATATCGCCGCACCCTCTTCCAGCTCGGTTATCAACTCGACCTTGTAGTCCTCATGCTGGTCGCCAAATAGCTTCAACGCCTCGTCCCTGGAAAGTTCCGTGCGCTCAATGGGCACGTTGCGCTTGACGAGCTGCTTCATCTCTTTTTCGATCTTGGCCAGATCTTCGGGGACAAAGCGGTGCTCAAGGTCAAAATCGTAATAGAAGCCATCGGCAGTGGAGGGGCCGATCGCCACCTTGACCGGACCGAAGAGGTTCTTTACCGCCTGGGCCATCAGGTGCGCGGTGGAGTGGCGAAGGATGTCGAGCCCCTCGTCCGAGTCGCCGGTTATTATCGCCAACCGGCAGTCACCGGCAATGGGGGCGGTAAGGTCCACCATCTCGCCGTCGATGCGCGCCGCAAGCGCAGAGCGAAACAGACCCCTGCCGATTGACTTGGCGACATCGGCCGCAGTGGAGCCGCCTTCAACCTCTCTTACGCTTGCATCGGGCAGTGTGATCGTTATCGCCATTGCTTTGGTCCTCATGGGCCTGCGTCGTCGCAGGCGATCTATCTTTCCATTTGCCGATGAACTCAAAAGCAAAACAAAAAAGGCATCGGCGCCACACAGGCCACTCGACGCCTCGTCATCTGGAATACGGCGGTACGCCGGACGGTAAATACCCGGAAATGGTTTAGCCAGTATAATTGTAACGCGAGCAGCAAAAAAACTGGTAGGCACGGGCGGGCTTGAACCGCCGACCCCCTGCGTGTCGGGCAGGTGCTCTTCCGCTGAGCTACGTGCCTACTCGCGTTCGTCGTTCATTCCACAGCATACCACCTGGGCAGCACACCGCCTGGGCCTTGCAGCCCAAAAGGAAGACACTCTATAGCAGGTCGCTTTCCGCCTTGTCAAGCACATCGAACCACGTGCCTTGACATCGTTGAATATATACCTCTATTCTTCCTCTTTTCCTCCTTTAAATTAACGCTTCCCCGCAAGGGATGCGCCCGATGGCTGTGGTAGCCGTCAAGGGGCGCGTGCCGGGCCGGGGTTCCAATGGAAGAAATGCTGGAAAATGTTTGGATTCGGCTTTATCGAAGTGCTCTTGATTTCAGCGATCGCGCTCATCGCGATAGGCCCCAAACGGTTGCCCGGAGTGGCAAAGGCGCTGGGCCGTGGTTTGGGCGAGTTCAAAAGCGCGCTGAATGATGTAAAGAGCAGCGTGTACAGCGACGTCAGAAAGCCGCTGGAAGAAACCAAGAGCCAGTATCTGGACAACCTGCTCGCCGATCGCAAGAGTCAGCAGCAGGCGGGGCCGCCCCCCGAGGTGGATGGGGCAATGGCGTCGCCTGGTAAAGAACATACCCCCGATGGTCCGATAAAGCCTGAACCCCCGCCAACGGGCGCGCCCGTGTCCGCCAAGGTTGAGACCCCGTCCCCAAGCGATACGGCAACTGGCGATGTGTCGGCCAAGGTTGAGGCCCCGTCCCCCAACGATGCGGCAACTGGCGATGTGCCGGCCAACGATGAGCCCTCCAAAGAAACATCCGGGAAGGGCTGACACCCATGGCTGACACTGACAACAAGAAAACCGAGGCGGATGACAGCGCAATCGCTTTCACCGACCATCTCGAAGAGCTCCGGTTCCGGCTGATCAAGTGCTTCCTGGCGCTGGTGGCGGGTTTTGCGCTTTGTTATAATTTCAGCCCCGAACTGCTGGAAATAGTTGTGATGCCGCTGGAGCACGCGCTCCCCGAGGGCAGCGAGCTTTCCATGCTGCGCGTCACCGAAGGCTTCATGACCCACTTGAAGCTGGCGCTTTTGGCGGGATTTTTCATTTCGGTGCCGATCTGGTTCTATCAGGCGTGGAAGTTTATCGCCCCCGGCCTCTATCACCAGGAGAAGAAGTACGTCTGGCCCTTCGTGCTGGCGGCCACGCTGTTTTTCGCTACCGGCGCCAGTTTCGCATTTTTTATCGTTATGCCCTGGGGGCTTGAGTTCCTCCTGAGCTTCGTGGGAGAAGACGCCAGCGGGGTGGTTCCCCTAAACGCCACGCTGTCGCTGGGCTTCTATCTTTCATTCTTTATACGGTTGATACTCGCCTTCGGGCTGGTCTTCGAGCTGCCGGTGGTCGTGTTTTTCCTGGCCCGCATCGGGCTGGTTTCCCACACGATGCTCGCCAAGGGCAGGGGGATGGCCCTTGTGGTCATATTCATCATCGCCGCCATCCTTACCCCTCCCGATGTCTTCACCCAACTCCTGATGGCTGTACCGCTTATTATCCTCTACGAGATATCCATAATCGTGGCCAGGGTGTTTGGCAAAGAGCGCAAGGTTGAAGAGGAGGACGACGATGGGGAAGAGCCCGAGCTTGCTTGAGAGCTTCGTCGAAAAACCCCGGATATCCTCCGATTGACGTTGTCAGGGGGCGAAAAACGATCCTCGAAATCAGATCGCTGACAAACCCTGCCTTTTCTCCGATTTACTTCGTCAGGCTAAAAAATGATCCTCGAAATACGCCGAGTATTCCTCCGGTCATTTTTTATATCCTTCCTCGTTCTCGAATAAAATTCAGTGCTTGTCAACGATCAGACA
>JAUVAU010000079.1 GCA_030591565.1 Deltaproteobacteria bacterium
AGGGAGAGGGAGGCGGGTTCGCCGCCAGCGGTGTTGAAGATGAAGTAGGCGGTGTAGGAGCCCGGCGGCAGGGCGGAGCCGGCGGTGTTGTTCAGCTCCCAGACGATGTTTCGCGAAGTACCCTTTTCGAGGACGATCGCTTGCTTTGCCTGTGGGGCGGCCCGGTAGACGATGTTGCCCGACTCGTCCCTGACCTCCAGGGGTATGGCGGTGTCGATGGTCAGGGTCTCAAGCGCTTCTACGTGGAAGGTGACGCGGCGATTCTCACTGGGTGGACAATCCAGGCAGCTCCAGGTTGCGTAGCGCTGCGGTGCTGTCTCGGTGGCGCTTTGGGCCAGCTCTATGTTGCCCGCTTCGGTGGCGATTCCGTGCTGGTCTTTTAATACTTTCTCTATTATCTGCAGGTCCACCGCTATGGCGTCTTCACCCAGCGCATCCAGGACCGCTTGCACCGATGGCATGCCAAGGCCGTAGACGTCGGGATGGGCCTCGACCCAGATGACGCCGTCGGGGGTGATCGCCAATCGTACCGGCTGGTAGACCGCTTCCAGCCGTATTCCGGGGTGGAGGGAGTGGGCTATCGACTGTGAGTCCAGCTCGGAGACCTTGATCTGTGTGTTCCCCACGAAACGTCCGATTGAGGAGAGGAAGGGGGTCGGATGGATGCCCACGCCCCAAGTGGAGAGTTGAATCCAGAAGGGTCCAAGGGTGTTGGGCGGCTCTGGCGGTGAACGCCTCTTGACCACCATGCCTTCGCGCTTTTTCTCTTCCACCACGTCCTTGGGGTAGTCCCAGTCGGGGTCGGCGTCGGCAAAGAGTATGGAAAAGGTGCCGGTGGGCGTGGGCTTTTGCGGGCTGCCAAAGCCGGCAGGGTGTCTGGCCGAGAGTCTGCCCGCCTCGAACCTGTAGATCATCGCTGCCGCTATGTCAGCGACAAAGCCATTGTCGGTAAGCGCCGGGATTATCCTGCGAGTGTCCAGTTTAAGCGTCTGGCCCGGCATGATGGCGCGGGGATCGGTGATCCCATTGTCGCGCATGATATTTTCCACACGCACGCCATGGCGGGCGGAGAGCGCGATCAGCGTGTCGCCGCTACGTACTTCGATGGGGCGAATCTCTCCTGCTACTTTATGGAAAACCTGGACTTCGTTTGGCCGGATTTTGCCGGGGCTACTGGCGCCGGTCCAGGGGGTAAGGGCCATGATGGAGATGGCTGCGATTGAGGCCGCTATAAGTGGTGATAGCCTGAAATACATCTATGCTCCGCGTCGAAAAGACGGATGATATTGTTTTAGCAGCCCCCAGGAGCTGTGCGGACACCTTATTTATTTATGTACATTATTTGAGGGAAGTAAAGCTGTCAGTCAAGGGTAAATACGGCGCTTTTTGGGCAAAGGCGACTTTTGCGGTCCTTATTGCTCAGAGTCCAGGCCGCGTGCGCCCTTCTTCAGGAAGTATACCAGCCCCGCGAGTCCGATGAGGAAGGAGCCCAGCGAGAGGTACTGTCCCATGGTCAGCGGTGAAGTCCCGGCTGATAGCGTCTGATATTCCTTGAAGTTTTCGATCACGAAGCGGCCACCGAAATAGAGCACCATGAAGAGCATGGAGAGGACGCCGCGTTTACGTTTTTCTCCGCCCATCATCCTGTCCGCGATGAGTAATGCCGCCAAAACTCCAAGCCCCAGGGCGAATTCGTAGAGTTGTGAGGGGTGGCGCAGTGGGGCCAGATGTGGCGGGTCGCGATCGTAACGGATGAATTTGACTCCCCAGGGTACGTCGGTGATCCTGCCGACGATCTCGGAGTTCATGAAGTTGCCCATCCTCACCCACGCGGCAGCCCAGGCGGTGGCGATCATGAAGCGGTCGGCCACGTCGAAAAATGGACGCTTCAGACGCCAGGAGTACCAGAGCATCGCAAACACCAGCGCAATGGCCGCGCCGTGGCTGGCAAGGCCGCCGCGCCAGATGTAGAGGATGGAGATCGGATCGGCCAAAAATATCTGCGGCTCGTAGAATAAGACATGGCCGAGGCGTGCGCCGAGCAGCACGGCGATGATGCCAGGGGTGAATATTCTGTCGGCGTCATCCTGGGTGCCGCCGGAGCGGAGCACCTGGCTGCGCCAGATAAAGAAGCCCCCCAAAATGGCGATAAGGAAGCACACGCCGTAGTAGCGGATGGCCACCGGGCCTAATCTTACAAGTATCGGATCGATCTCCCAAACCATATAGCTTGATCCCCTTCTTAAAGTGTTTCCCCTCCCAGGTTTTGGGGCGTGGGATCGCGATTATGCACTCTTCGGCCCAGCCATTGGAACAAATAATTACATTCACAAAGGGTTTTAATGTACTACGCGCACCGCTGGACAAGATGAACCCTGATTTACAAATAAGTTGGCCCTGAAGAGTTGCTGATTGCAGCTGCAATACCGCTCGTTTTTTTTGGGAGGGGAAGGGAGGTCAATACCCTCTGTGTATTTTCAAGAGCGCCTTTGCTGCGATATATTCGATGTACTGGGGTGCGTTTTGTGAGACAGCCCTGTCGGCCAACGATAGGGCTGTTTTTTTGTCTCCCGCCATCAACTTGACCGCAGCAGCGTAAAAGTAGACTTCGGTCCTCTTCCCGGGGGTGTTGGCGTCTGCCAACGCTGAGGAGAGGTCGGTCTTGGATTTGACCAGGTCGGCAAGGGTGTTGAGCCACAGGTCGCCGGGTTTTATGGCGGAGGAGCTGACAGCCATCCCGCCGCCCTTGCCGATGGCGGCCAGGGTGCGCCACAGGTAGAGGTAGCGGGGGTCCAGCGCACCATCGCTCTTTTCCATTCGACCCAGTGCCTGCTCGTATTCCCCATTCAGAAAGTGTATCGCTCCGCGCCAAAATAGTGATTCTTCGTGGAGCGGTGCGCGCTTCAGGGCTTCGTCAAACGCCTGGGCGGCTTCTTCCGGGATCCCCGCTTGCATGAGAGAGCTGCCGAGGTTGGCCCAGATAGTCGGGCGGCTGTTGCCCAGCTCGATCGTTTTTCTAAGAAGTGGGATCGCTTCGCTAAAGCGGGCCGATTCCATGAGCACCAGCGCGGTAAGTTCTGTCAGCTCAACGTTGTCGGGGGTTAACTCCAGGGCCTCAAGCGCACGGCGCACCCCCTCGTCGGTTCGCCCTTGTCTCAGAAGCGACACTATGAGGTTTCGCAGCGCCCCCTCGTTGGTGGGATCAATCTCCAGCGCTTTTTCATAGGCTTCACGGGCAAGTTCCATGTCATTGGTCTTGAACGCGATGTCGCCCATTATCAGGTATGGCATCGTGAGGTCGGGGTAGCTCCGTGCAGCTTCTCGCGCAAACGAGAGCGCCTTTTCTATGTCGCCCGCCTGGAAGTGGCGGCTCGCTATGAGGGTGAGCCCAGCCGAGGGGTCCATCCGTGTCCTGCCGTAGGAGTAGCTCCCCAGGATGAGGAGGGTCAGCAATAGCGCCGCCGGGACGCGCCGGGTCAGCGCCCCCCTTTTCAACGCCATCCCGCAAAGCCACCCACCGGCGAGCCCCCCGATGTGTGCGGCGTTGTCGATGTTGGGCATGGCGATGCCGAAGATCACGTTGTAGATGACAAACGCCACCAGGGCACCGCTGAGCGAACTCTTCGAGCCTCGCCCGAGATACGCGATCATCGCTCCAACTATCCCGAATATGGCTCCCGACGCCCCAGCGCTCATCACGTCAGGGCTCCATGCCACGCTCGCGCAGGAGGCGGCCACGCCGGAAATAAAGTAGATCAGGATGAACTTGGCCCGGCCATACATCAGCTCGCATCTTGGACCGTAAACCCAGAGTATCCACATGTTGAAAGCGATATGGATGAGTCCCAGGTGGACGAACAGCGAGGTTACGAGACGCCAGGGTTCGCGGTAGAGGGTGAGCGGTGCGTAGTTGGCGCCCCAGTCCAAAAGATCGCCGCCTAGCGGAGCCGTCACCGAGGCGTTTGACAAGAACATCAAGATATAGATGAGCAAATTCATCACGACCAGCGCATGCGGCGCCGAACTTAAAATCGCTTTTAACCGGTTAGCGTGGGAACCTGGCGTGACAAACATATTATTCATAAATATCTTCCCGAAAAGCATCCATTTTGACCAACGCATAGTATGCCACATAAGCGTTTACCATGCTCTGCTCCGATTGGGTGAGGAGCTGTTTTTTTCGCGACCTCTCGACGCGAGCGCAATCCAGAGTGGGGAACAAAAGTGGGCACAAGACCCCCGTCGGGAAACCACTGCGGTTATCTTGTGCCATATACAAAAAAAGAGCCTCGTCGGGAAACCCCCGCGGGTTATCTTATGCCAGTTTTAAAAAAGAGCCTCGTCGGGAAACCCCCGCGGGTTATCTTATGCCAGTTTTAAAAGAGCCTCGTCGGGAAACCCCCGCAGTTATCTTGTGACAGTTAAAAAAGAGCCTCGTCGGGTTCCCCCCGCAGGTTATCTTGTGCCAGTTAAAAAAAGAGCCTCGTCGGGTTCCCCCCGCAGGTTATCTTGTGCCAGTTAAAAAAAGAGCCTCGTCGGTTTCCCCCCGCAGGTTATCTTGTGCCAGTTAAAAAAAAAGAGCCTCGTCGGGTTCCCCCCACGGGTTATCTTGTGACAGATACAAAAAAAGAGCCTCGTCGGTTTCCCGACGAGGCTCTTGGTAATGCCTTGCTACTATGCTGCTTTGCTACTTAGTGCGAACCATCCACAGCTTTGGAACCGCGGGGGATACGTACCTGCTCGACCAGATCCTGAATGTGCTGGGGCGGAGGAGCAAACATGTTCTTCACCGCAAAAGCTACGGCGAAGTTGACAACGGCACCGATAGCGCCAAAGGCGTTCGGTGAGATGCCGAAGAAGGGGCTGGGTCCACCGAGAAGATCGACGAACGAAGTACCCTTGATGAAGAATATTCCCTTGTGGGCGAAAACGTAGAACATGGTGATACCGAGGCCAGCCAGCATACCGGCAATGGCGCCTTCCTTGTTCATGGTTTTTGAGAAGATGCCCAGCATGAGAGCGGGGAATATCGAGCTGGCCGCGAGACCAAAGGCGATTGCCACGGTACCCGCTGCGAAGCCTGGAGGATTAAGACCCAGCCAGCCGGCTACCACGATGGAGCAAGCCATCGCAATCTTACCGGTCATAAGTTCCTGCTTCTCGCTCATGTCTGGCATGAAGATGTTCTTGAACAGATCATGCGAGATAGCCGAAGAGATCGCAAGCAGCAGACCGGCAGCGGTGGAGAGCGCGGCGGCAAGACCACCGGCGGCGACCAGCGCGATTACCCAGTTGGGCAGCATTGCGATTTCCGGGTTTGCGAGAACCATGATGTCTCGGTTAACGCTAAGCTCGTTGCCCTTCCAACCGGCAGCTTCAACCTTGGCGATAACGTCGGCGTTCTTGGTCTTGTCGTTGTAGTACTGAATGCGACCGTCGCCGTTTTTGTCGGTGAACTTCAGAAGGCCGGTGACTTCCCAACGCTTCATCCAGTCAGGACGCTCATCGTAGACGATGCTGCTCTCAGTGGCGTACAGGTCTCCGTCCATAGTCTTAACGGCGGTGTTAACAGTCGCGTGCAGGTTCAGGCGAGCCATGGCCGCAACGGCAGGAGCCGTCGTGTAGAGGATGGCGATGAAGACAAGAGCCCAACCAGCGGAAGCGCGCGCGTCTTTAACCTTGGGCACCGTGAAAAAACGAACGATAACGTGGGGCAGGCCCGCAGTACCGATCATCAGAGAGACGGTGTAGACGAACATATTCAGCTTACTGCCTGGAAGTTGAGTCGTGTACTTGCCAAACCCAAGGTCGGTGATGACATGGTCCAGTTTGGCCAGAAGGGATACGCCAGAATCGGCCCATTCGCTGCCAAGGCCAAGCTGGGGGATGGGCATGCCGGTCAGGTTCAAGGAGATGAAGACCGCAGGCACTGTGTAAGCAACGATGAGGACGCAGTACTGAGCGACCTGAGTGTAAGTGATGCCCTTCATGCCGCCGAACACCGCATATACGAAGACGACGCCCATGCCGATGAAGACACCAGCTTCGTTGGTAACACCAAGAAAGCGGGAGAAGGCAACGCCAACACCGGTCATCTGACCGATGATGTAGGTGATGGATGCGGCGAGCAGGCAGAGCACTGCCACCATGGAGGCGGTCTTCGAGTAGAAGCGGTCGCCAACAAACTGGGGCACGGTGAACTTACCGAACTTGCGCAGGTAGGGCGCCAGGAGCATCGCCAAAAGGACGTAGCCGCCAGTCCAACCCATAAGGAAGAGACCGCCGCCGTAGCCCATGTTTGCGATGAGGCCGGCCATTGAGATAAAAGACGCGGCGGACATCCAGTCAGCGCCGGTCGCCATACCGTTGAGTACAGGGTGGACGCTGCCGCCAGCGACGTAGAAGTCACTGGTGCTGCCAGCACGAGCCCAGAAGGCAATGCCGATGTACAAGGCAAAAGTTGCTCCGACTACAACATATGTAATGGTTTGCAGATCCATGTATAGGTTCTCCCTTTAGTCTTCGTGGACGTCGTACTTGATGTCGAGTGCCGCCATTTTCTTGGCGTACCAGAAAATGAGAAACACGAAGGTGTATAGCGAACCCTGCTGCGCAAACCAGAAGCCCAGCGGATACCCGCCTAGATGAATGCCATTAAGAGCGTCGGCAAAGATGATGCCGGCGCCGTAGGAAACGAGGAACCAGATCGCCAGTACTGTAAAGAGCAACTTCAGCACTGCCGCCCAATAACCTTCGCCTGCTTCGTGAACTTCGTTCATGTGTGATCCTCCGGATTGAATGTCTTTTTTTTACTGAGCCCAGCTGCCCCGGGTCCGGCCCGATTGTCCCTTCGGTCCATCCGGTCGGCTGGATGTTTTTGCTAGCCCTGCGAATCTTGCCCCTCCCCAATACCTGGGGACGTATCACTTCTTTACTGCGTATTGACGAATATTAAAATTGCACTTTTCCCTTAGGTAAGGGTACTGAGGCGTGGACGCTTTCGCGTCGCAATTTTTTGCAAAGGCCAACTTCTCCTTGTGCCTTGCAGCTCTGTTGTTCTCCCTTCCGCCCTGTGAACCCAGGACTCTCATTCGAGATGCTCGTTGATGTTCCGGCGTTATGCCCATTCCTAATCTTACTTCTAGCTCCGTGAGATAATAGGAGAGATCAAGTCGAAATGCAATAAGAAAAACAAACGGTGTTTGCACTTTTGTAAAACAACTTCAATCTCCGTGAAATCAGTTTTTTTTGCAAAGGCTCCGAAGCGGCAAACGCAGCGTGGGGGGGCTTTAAGCGACGGATTCGGCATGGGGCAGCCTTCCTGTGCGAGCTTTTTAGTGGTAAGAACCATGTTTTTTTATGGGGGGGGGCGTACGTGGAGG
>JAUVAU010000062.1 GCA_030591565.1 Deltaproteobacteria bacterium
TGGGGCGCATCCATTACGTGGACCCCTGCACCGAAATTTTGGGATTGAAGCTGGCCGACCAACTTATCGGTGTCGGCGGCGCAAGATAAAGAGAACCATGAAAGTAAACCCAACCGCAGCGCTGGATAACGGCAGCGTGCATGTGCTCTCGGGAGGGAAGGGGGCCACCTCCTTTCTGGCGCGGCTCGAAGGAATTCCCGTCTTTGCCTGCGTCGTGGCGACCACCGCCACCGCCGAGATCGAGGGTATCTCCGCCGCAGGAGAGACGCCTGAGAAGCGGCGCTACACCGCCGCGCTGGATGCGGAGTTTCTTGTGCATGGAAAGCCGCTGAGCTTGCCCGACATCCCCCGGAACCCCCTCGGCCCGCCGAGCCCGGTGGTCATAACAAAGGCCGCGCTTGAGGCGCTGGGGGTGACACCCGTCATAGTTGACGCAGGCTGTGTGGTGGAGCCCAAAACTCCCCGTGTGCTGGTGGGCGGCGTTCCCGGTAAATCCATAGTCACCGGCGAGGCACTGACCCTGGCCGACGATTTTGTGGACCGGTGTCGCACCGCAGGCAGGACCATCGTGGAGGGAGCGCCCTGGGCGGTGCTTTCCGAGTCGGCCCCCGGCGGCACCACCACGGCCCTTTCGGTGATGAAGGGGTTGGGGGTCGACGCCACCGGCAAGGTCTCCTCCTCCATGCCCGGTGGGAACCACAGCCTCAAGGATGGAGTGGTGAACCGTGCGCTGGCGGCTGCTGGCTTGACCGGGGACTCAACCGCGCTGGACGTGGCCCGCTCAGTCGGCGACCCCATGCAACCGGCGCTGGCGCTGATGGCGCTGGAGGCGAGTCTGCACTGCCCGGTCGTGCTGGGCGGCGGCACCCAGATGGCCGCCGTTTACGCGCTCTTGAAAAGAATGCATGAAGAGGGCGAAAGTGGGGAGCTGTCCAATATCGCCATCGCGACCACCCGCTGGGTTGGCATTGACAAGTCCGCCGACCTTGGCGGCCTGATGTCGGTGATTGATTCGACCGTCCCGGTCTACGCCGCGTGGCTGGATTTTTCCCAAACAACAGCGCCGGGGCTTGCCCATTATGAGCAGGGACTAGTAAAAGAGGGGGTGGGAGCTGGCGCGGCTGCGTTCGCGGCGCTGGTGACGGGCAGCGTCACTCTCCCCACCTTGATAAATCGAATCGAAGAGATAACGGAAGACCTCTGATGACCTACGACAAAAACAAAGCCGGTGGCCCCCAGGACCACGGCGGCCCCCAGGATCACGGTGGTAACATATACAGCCCCGACACCAACGCGATATGCGATTTTAGCGCCTCCATCAATCCCCTGGGCCAGCCGGAAGGGCTCGCCAAGGCGCTCACCGAGCGGTGGAGCGAAACGCTCCACTATCCCGATCGCCACTCCGCCGAGCTGACCGACGCCCTTGCCGACTACTATGGAATTGAAGCTGACAAGATCATCGTCGCCAACGGTTCGACTGAATTGATTGACCTCATCTTCAGGACCCTTGCACCCAGACGTGCGCTCCTGTGCCCGCCTGATTTCGGCCTCTACTGGAGGGCGGCTGCAAAACAGTGTGAGGTCGTGACAGTGGAGCGGCTGGAAGCGGCCGGGTTCATGCCCGACTTCGCCGGTATCAAAAAGGTGATGCAAGAGGGCGACCTGGTGGTCCTCTCCAATCCCGCGAACCCCTCGGGGGTTTGCGCCTCCAGGGGTGATATTATCTCCCTCGCTAAAGCCGCCGGTGAAGTCGGTGCGCATCTCCTGGTGGACGAAGCGTTCATGGATTTCAACCCCGACCAGTCGGTGCTCGGGGCGGTCGAAGAGGCTGACTCTTTCAGCGTCTTGAGGTCGATGACCAAGTTCTTCGGCATCCCCGGCGTCCGGTTGGGCTTTCTTGCCGGGTCGGTGGAGATGGTCGGGAAACTGGGAGCCATGCGGTTGCCCTGGAGTGTGAGCCGAGTGGCCCAGATCGCGGGGGTGCATTGCCTTGGTGACGAGTACTGGTCCGCGCGCACCCTTGAGTATGTCGAGAGGGCGAGGGGAAAGCTGGTCGATGAACTCGCTGCGTTGCCGGGTTTCAATCCCATCGACTCCACCGTCAATTACGTGCTGGTGCGCCTTGACCCCCCCGCTCCTGATGCCTGCCAGCTCTATGAGGCGCTGAAAGAGCAGGGCACCCTGGTGCGCCACTGCGGCAGCTTTGGCCTCGGTGAGCGCTACGTGCGGGTGGCGGTGAGGAGCGTGGGCGAGAATGTGGAACTGATCGGGAACCTCAAAAGAATCACAGGGACTGGAGAGGTCAGTTGAACCCCTACCTCTTCGCAGCCGCGTTTGTTGCCGGGTTTGGACTGGATTTTTTCCTGGGCGACCCCCCCTCCCTTGCACGCTACCACCCGGTCGTGCTGATCGGGCGCGCAATTGCAGCCTTTGAGAAGAAATATCTGAATCCTGCTGCTTCCGATTCCGACAAGAAAACCGCCGGTGTCCTCCTCTGGGCGACGGTGGTCGGGGCTGTCTTCGGGATCACTTTTGTCGTTTACCTGATCGCCAACTCCCTTGGCCCACTGGTCGGCTTTTTGGTCAGCGCGCTGCTATGTTGGACGACGATCGCCGCCCGCGATCTGGACAGGCAGGTGGCAAGGGTCGCCCGTCTGGTGAAGTTGGGGAAACTGGATGGGGCGCGCAGGGCGCTCTCCATGATAGTGGGCAGAGATACCGACGAGCTGGACGGACCCGAGCTTTGTCGGGCGGCCTTCGAGACGATGGCTGAAAACACCTCGGATGGAGTGGTCGCGCCGCTTTTTTTCCTGGCATTGGGTGGGGCGCTGGGTCTCGGGCCTTCCCTGGGCATGGCCTACAAGGCGGTCAACACCCTTGATTCGATGGTCGGTTACCGCAATGAAAAGTATGAATTTTTCGGCAAGTTCTCGGCCAGGGCTGACGACGTGGCGAACTGGATTCCCGCGCGGTTAACCGCCGGGCTGACCGCGCTCGCGGCGCACTTCACCCTCGGCACGGGGGGGCGCTCATACGATTGCGCCATGCGGGAGGGGGCCAACCACTCCTCGCCCAACGCAGGTTATCCCGAAGCCGCTTTTGCAGGCGCGGTGGGTGTGAAGCTGGGGGGCGACAACAGCTACGGCGGCGTCACGAGGCCCGGCAGGGTGATCTGTGCCGAGTTCGAGTTGCCAAACCCCGATGACATCTCAAATGGGCTGGAACTGATGTGGCTTGTTGGAGTTTCCACCCTCGTTTTGGGAGTCGTGGTGCAGCTTTTTTAGGGGGCTGAACCTTGTGAAATGCGTACACCTGAAAAGCCCGTAAACGCCCAGTTTATGCCATAATTCGGCGAGCCTTCTCCGGCGTTATTGATTGACAGCGCTTCGCCCGTTTTGATAATCTAAAGTGGCTTGAGGCGCTGGCGATGGAAGTCAGCGTCAATAAAGGAGATTTTATGGCAAACACCCTGGTCGACAGGGTGCTTCGCACGCTTTTGGAGGCTGGAGAAGAGCCGGTGTCCGGTGAAACTCTGGCAGCGCAGCACGGGGTCACGCGGGCCGCGGTCTGGAAGGTGGTTAAGAGCCTGCGAAGCGAAGGCTTTTTGATAGAGAGTGTGGCGACGCGCGGCTACCGGTTGACCGAGGCTCCCGAAACACTTCATCCGGGCCAGGTCCAGGCACGGATTTCCACCACTAAAATGGGGCGCGTCATGCGCCATCTCAAGGTGGTGGACTCCACAAACCGGGAGGCCATGCGGTGGGCGGATGAGGGCGCACCTGAGGGGGCGCTGGTGACCGCCGATACCCAAAGTGTCGGCAGGGGCAGGCTTGGACGGAGTTGGCACGACTCCCCCGGCGACGCTCTGTTGGCGAGCCTGGTGTTGAGGTCTGCGGTGGAGCTGTCCCAGGCGCCCAAGATAACCTTCGTGATCGCACTGGCTCTGGCCCAGGCGCTCAGCCGTTGGGTCGATGAAGAGCTTATTGAAATCAAATGGCCGAACGATCTCCTGCTCGGCGGCAAGAAGGTCGCCGGGATACTGCTTGAGTCGAAAACCGAGGGCGCCCGCGTGGACCATGTGATAGTGGGCTTTGGCGTCAACGTAAGAGGCTCGGCTGATACCATGCCCGAAGAGTTCAGGGCGGCATCGACCACGGTGGCGCAAAATTCGGATGGCGACGGACCCAGCGTTCCGGCTTTTCTCTGTGAGGTCCTCGACCGCTTTGAGGGGCTTTACGACCGGTTCCTCGCCGATGGCTTTGAAGCGTTAACGGCTGAGTGGGATCGCTGGTTCAGGATGGCGGGACGCCACGTCGAGATAAGCTACGGTGGCGAGCTCGCCGCCGGCGAGGTCATGGGTATGGACCCCGGCGGAGCGCTCCTGTTGCGCTCGGTTGACGGTGAAATAAACAGGGTGTATGCGGGTGACGTGGCGTTTGCCACCACCAGGAGTCGGTAGAGTGGCAGCAGATAAACTTCTGGCGATCGACATTGGAAACACCCACACGGTTTTGGGGGTCTACGATGGCGATGCGCTGATGGGTCACTGGCGGCTGGCTTCCGTTCCCGGTCGCACCGCTGACGAGCTTGAGGTTTTGCTTCGCGGCCTCTTCAATGTGAAGGGGGTGGACCCGGATGAGATCGCCAATGTGTCCATAGCCTCGGTGGTGCCGCCCCTGACCAGCATGTTTGTGGATGTGGTGGGGAAGATAACTGCCGCCAAGCCGCTCGTCGTTGGACCGGGGATAAAGACCGGGCTACCCATCCAATATGACGACCCCCGTGAAGTCGGCGCGGACAGGATAGTCAACGCGGTCGCGGCGCGCAGTAAGTATGGCGGCGCGTTGATAGTCGTGGATTTTGGAACGGCCACCACCTTTGATTGCATCGACGAAAAGGGGGTATATCTGGGAGGCATCATCGCGCCGGGTATAGCGGTGAGCATGGACGCGCTCTTTAGCCGCGCCAGCAAGCTGCCCAAGGTGGCGCTTGAAAAGCCGCCCAGGGTAATCGGACGCAACACCGTACACGCCATGCAGTCGGGGACCTATTTCGGATACTCCGCCATGGTTGACGGGTTGATTGAGAAAATCATTGAGGAGACCGGGGAGGAGCCGACTGTGATCGCCACCGGCGGCGCGGCAGGGCTCATCTCGGCTGAATCCAGGAAGATAGACAGGGTTGACGAGCTGTTGACCTTGGAAGGTTTGAGGATTATTTACGGAATGAATCAGGCTGTTGACAAAGATAGACAGTAGGAAACTGGCTGGAAAATCGGCTACTCGTAGCTGTCTGCCTATCTACTTACTCAGCCTGACTGGTCGTTGACAAGCACTGAATTTTATTCGAGGCAAGTTTTCAGAACCGAAAACTTGGATGCGCACTAGCGCACCTTTAGGCGAGGCCCCAGAGAGGGGGCCGAGTCCACGAGGAAGGATATAAAAAATGACCGGAGGAATACTCAGCGTATTTCGAGGATCATTTTTTAGCCTGACGAAGTAAATCGGAGAAAAGGCAGGGTTTGTCAGCGATCAGAAACCTTCCCCTTGCATCTTTTCTACTAATCCTGTATAAATTTTCGGCTCAAATCCTTTATAGATCCGGGCGAGACCAATGTGGGTCACGTACCGGTAAACACAACTCCTTGCGCCGCCAACGGCGCTAAAAACTCGGAAGGAGAGTTTAATGGCAAAAACCTGGAGAAAATACGAGAACCTCATCCTGCTCGATCCTGAGCTGGGTGCGGAGCCCACCGCTGAGCTGATCGAGCGCTTCCGTTCGATCGTACGCGACAACGGCGGCAAGATGGTCAAGTCCGATTGTTGGGGCATTCGCAACACGGCCTTCGAGATCAAGCACAAGACCAAGTGCTACTACGTCATGCTCGAATACGCCGGTGAAGGCAGCGTCTCGATTGAATTCGCCCGTCAGCTCAACCTGCTCGACGTCGTGGTCAAATTCCAGTCGATCAAACTGGCCGAAAACCTTGACCCCGAAGAGTTCGCAAATATCGAAGAAGAGATCAAGGAAGAGGTCGTGCCTGTAGCAGCCCCCGCCCCGGCGGAAGGCAACGCCGAAGCGGCAACCGAAAAAGTTGCAGCTGAAAAGAAAACCGAAGAAGCGGCAACCGAAGAAGTTGCAGCTAAAGAAAAGACCGAAGAGGCGGCAACCGAAGAAGTCGCAGCTGAAGAAAAGACCGAAGAAGCGGCAACCGAAGAAGTCGCAGCTGAAGAAAAAACCGAAGAGGCGGCAACCGAAGAAGTCGCAGCTGAAGAAAAAACCGAAGAAGCAGCCGAGGAAGAGGCCGAAGAGAAGTAATTCTCTTCCCTTTGGTTATAAGGCGGGCTTCATTCGTTAACGAAATTTAAATAGTCAGGAGATATAAAATGGGATTTGGTGGAAAACGTGGTGGCGGTAGCCGTCGCAAGAAAGTTTGTCGTTTCTGTGGCAACGCTGACATTGTGCTGAACTACAAAGAGCCTCTGATCCTCAACCAGTTTCTGACCGAGCGTGGCAAAATCGTTCCCAGCCGTATCAGCGGAACCTGCGCCCGTCACCAGCGCGCACTTGCAACTGAGATCAAGCGCGCCAGAAACGTTGCGCTGCTGCCCTTTACCAGCAACTTGCAGGGTTGAAGCTAAAAGACAACACACTCCCGGCGGCAGCCGCCTGTACGGCGGTATCCGCAGGACTCTTCTGCATCGGACCGTTTTTGTCCCCTGTGGGGATTCTGTTTGCGATCATGTCGCCCCTGCCCCTGGCGTATCTGGGCTGGAGGGGACCCCCCAAAGCGATGCCACCGGCTCTAATGGCGTCGTCGATCGTGGTTTCACTGGTCCTCGGGCCAATGGCTGCGGTTGAACACTTTTTCATGTTCGGCCTCGGCGGCACGCTGCTGGGGGTTGGAATAAGGCACAATTGGAGACCCCACGTGGCGATTGGCGCGGTGGTGGTCTCCAGCCTTATGGGATTCGCTATTTTGATCGGCGTTGGGGCCTTCATGGCCGGCGTCGGTCCGGTGGAGCTATTGAGCCAACTTGCCGCCGGGTGGACCGCCCCCCTTCGCGCCGCACTTGAAGCCGAACGGGAAATGTCCAATATAGCCCCGGACCTCATTATCTCATCCACGGCCGCGCTGGACGCGGTGGAGTACTGGATGTCCCGGCTGGCCCCCGGAATTACAACAGGGCTGGCTATAATGGTCGGAGGACTGAACGCGCAGGCGTTAAGGCGCTTTCTGACCGACCGTGGCGAGGCGGTACCGGCCTGGACCGGATGGAAGGCCCCCGAGTACTGGGTCTGGGTCCTCATCGTAGCCGGGTCGCTCACCGCGCTGGGCAGCGGGTGGATCTCGGCCCTTGGGTTGAACCTGCTGATACCCGCCGCAGCCGTCTATTTCATTCAGGGAATGCTGATACTGCAATTCCTGATGGAAGCAAAAGCGGCATCGCGCCTGATACGCATGATCGTGTTCGTAATGATCTTTTTGAACATACAGATCACGCTCCCGGCGCTGGCGCTCATCGGAGCCTTCGACCAGTGGGTCGACTTCAGGGCCAAAATGGCCCCGAAGCCAGAAGATGAAAACTAAAATTACCTCCAGATAGAGGAGAAGAAAAAAATGAAAGTCATACTCAACGAAACAGTGTCAAACCTGGGCACCGTTGGCGACATAGTCACCGTAAAAAATGGCTATGGACGCAATTACCTGCTCCCCAAGGGCCTCGCCGTACTGGCCGACCCCAAGCAGATCAAGGTGATCGAGCACCACAAGCGCGCCCTTGAGGCCAAGCGCAAGTTGGAGATGACCAAGGCGGAGGATCTCGCCAAGGAATTTGAGGGCATGGTTCTCACCTACTCCAAAAAGACTTCGGACCAGGATCACATCTTCGGTTCGGTAACAAGCGCCGACATCGAAAAGTCGATCATTGAGAAGGGTTTCTCGATCACTCGCAAGCAGATCGTGGTTGAAAAGCCGATCAAGAATCTGGGTGAATTCAAGGTCACTATCAAGCTCAATGGCGGCTTCAAAACCGACATCAAAGTGGTGGTCGAAAAAGAAGAAGCTGCAGACTAGTTTTTTCTGCTCGACAGACATAAATCGGGCTTTTAACTCTCGACCCGATCCAGCTTCAATGGCATGATGCATAGGGCCGCGCTACGCGGCCCTTGTTCAGCCACCCCTGCACCACCGAGGCGCTCATGGATCTAAAAGTCATAACATCGCCCGAGCGCGTACCCCCCAACTCCATCGAGTCCGAACGCGCCATCCTGGGCGCGATCCTGCTAAGCAACGAAGTCCTCGTACATACTACGGAACTGATCACCAGCGACGATTTCTATCGCACCGGCCACCAGCTCCTCTACAGCGCGATGCTCGAGCTTGAAGAGCGCGGCGCACCCGTCGATATCGTGACCATAGTGGAAAAATTGAAGTCGACCGGGTCGCTGGACAAGGTTGGCGGCGGCGCCTACATAGCGTCGCTCACCAACGAAGTGCCCTCCATCGCCCACGCACGCCACTACACGGAAATAGTACGGAAGCTATCTATCCTGCGCACACTGATCTGGAAAGCCACCGAACTTGCCGACGAAGGGTATGGCGCAGGGACCGACATCGAGGAGTACCTGGACAAGGCGGAAAAAGTAATCTTCGAGGTCACGGCGCGCCAGATCAGGAAAGGCTTCGTCCCGCTGCGCGGCATGCTCAAAGAGGCCTTTGAGAAGATCGAAGAATTGCATGAAAAGCGCGAGCTGGTTACCGGCGTACCCACCGGCTTTGTCGATCTGGACGACCTCACCGCAGGCTTTCAGCCCTCCGACCTGATAATCATCGCAGGCAGGCCCGGCATGGGCAAGACCTCATTCATTCTCAATATTGCCCAATACTGCGCCTCCAAAGCCAATGTGTCGGTTGGTTTCTTCAGCCTTGAGATGAGCAAGGAGCAGCTGGTAATGCGCATGCTCTGCGCCGAGGCACAGGTGGATGCACAAAGGCTTCGTCGCGGGATGCTGCGCGACTCGGACTGGCCCAAACTCTCCCGCGCCGCCGGCGTGCTGGCCGAAGCGCCGATCTTCATCGACGACACCCCGGCCATCTCCACAGGCGAGCTTCGCTCAAAGGCGCGTCGCCTCTACTCCGAGCACAACATGGGCATGCTGGTCGTTGACTATCTCCAGTTGATGCGCGGCGGCAAAAACAACTATGACATGCGCGAACAGGAGATCAGTGAGATCTCCCGTTCGTTAAAAGCGCTGGCAAAAGAGCTGAACATCCCCATAGTCGCGCTCAGCCAGCTAAACCGGGGCGTCGAGAGCCGCAGCGACAAACGCCCGATGATCTCCGACCTGCGCGAATCCGGCGCCATCGAGCAGGACGCCGACGTGGTCATGTTCGTCTATCGCGAAGAGGTCTACGAAAAGGACAAGGAAGAGGTCAAGGGGCTGGCCGAGATCATCATCGGCAAGCAGCGCCACGGACCCCAGGGAACGCTCCAGCTGGCCTTCATCGGAAAACACACCAAGTTCGAGAACCTGGAACAGCGTTACGAATAATTGCGGCGCGCCAGCATGTGTACGTTTTTTGTGGGGTTATGCTTTGCCAACCGAAAGTGCTGTGCTATCTTTAAGAGTCTATTGAAGTCACAAAACGATAAAACCCTTGAAGGGAGAACTATATAATGTTTGGACCAGGTGGAATCAACGAGTGGATGATCATTCTGCTTATAGTACTGATTATTTTCGGCGGCAAGAAGATCCCCGAGTTGATGGGTGGTCTGGGCAAAGGCGTGAAGAGCTTCAAGAAGGGCCTTGATGAAGATCCCGACAAGGTCGAGGAGTCAGCCGACGCCAAGAAGATAGAAGAGAAGGAGGAGGACAAGAAGGCCTGAGCCTGTAGCCCTCCCTGCTCTTACCAGCCAGGAATTTCGGAGGCTGCATACCTGATCGAGGGATGCAGCCTCTTTTCATTTTTCAGCTCTGAGAGTTCCACATCGGTCAGGGTGACCAGCAGGGTTATCGCCAGACGGAGCGGCGCGTAGGGATTTAAGACTATAGCCCTCCTGAGCGGCGCTCGGGTTATCCAGCGATCCGCACTGGCGATATTCCAGAAGACCTCCTCGGGGCATGGCCTGCGGCTGGCGATGGCGACCACCTCTTCCTCTCGAAGGCGCGGGTTGCGCAGGGTTTGCTCCACAATTCTGGGGTCGGGGTCCTTCATCAGCCTTTCGAGGATCGGGCTTCGGGGTCCACGCGCCACCGTTTTGCGATGGCCCAGACTCATGGAGTCGGCGATGGGGTCCGGCGGCGGCCCCATCTTGTCGGGAGCGTTGCGTTCGCCGTGGTGCTCCAGCAGCAAAACGGCGGCGTGAAGCTCCAGCTCCCTCGCGGAGTGGAGGATCTCCGCCATCCTCCCCGGCCCCACCTTTTCCACCAGCGTGGGGAAATCGGCAAGCACCAGATAGGCTGCCAGCGCGCTATTCTCGGTGCGGGCGCGACGGGCGCACCGGTCAAAGAGGAGCGCACCTTCCCCGCTGGGGGAGTTCAGGAGCAGATCGCTCCAGAGGCCGAATTTCAGGGAGTGTGCGGGGGCGGAGGCGATATTGTCGATCATCCGGTCTATTCGGACTGGGCGGTCAATGCATTTGGTGCGGGCCGGGTCATCCATCACTGATCTGCCCGGCTGCCAGCTCACTCTCGATCTCTTCCAGCGCCAGCGTCGCATCTTCCCAATTTGAAGTCAGCTCGTCGATACGGGCCATCCCCTCTTTCAGTTCACGCGAGAGGGGCGCAACCCTGGCGGGGTCGCCAAAGTTCTCCGGCCTGCTCAAAAGCTCTTCTATCTCGCCCACACGCGTCTGGAGGGTGTCCAGCTCTGTTTCACACTGCTCAATGCGTTTTTGCAGGGGTCTGGTCGCTTCGTTCAGCTTTCTCCGCTGATCGGCTGCAATGCGACGGGCCTCCTTGCCCTTGGTAGGCGGGGTCGCGCCATCTGTTTTTTCGACCAGCTGACAGACGGGGTCCAGCGGATCGACTTCGCATTTGCGCTTTCGCTCATAGTCGTCAAAGTTACCCGCATACTCCCTGTAGCCGCCCCCCTCCACGTAGACGACCCTGTCGGCCACCCTGTTGATCAGGTCGCGGTCATGGGTAATCACGGCGCAGGCGCCCTCAAAGCGTTCAATCGCGCCCTTCAACACCTCGCAGGCGTCAATGTCCAGATGGTTGGTGGGCTCATCGAGTAACAGCAGATTGCCGGGGGTCGCCATCATCCGAGCCAGCGCGAGGCGACTCTTTTCGCCGCCGGAGAGCACCGCCACTTTCTTCTCGACAGTATCGCCGGAGAAAAGGAACCCCCCCAGGATGTCGCGTGCCGCTTTTTCACTGCGCACCCCCGGCAACAACAGCAGCTCTTCAACCACCGTCCTGTTGGGGTTCAAAAGCTCCATCTGGTGCTGGGAAAAGTAGCTCACGCTGACGTTGTGGCCGAAATCCACGCTGCCCGCCAGGGGTTTCACAATTTCGGCCAGGAGCTTCAGCAGGGTGGATTTGCCCGCACCGTTGGGGCCGATCAGCGCAACCTTTTCACCCCGGTAGAGGCTGAAATCGAGGGACTCATAGACGATCTTCTCATCAGCCCCGACGCCATACCCGGCCCTGACCCCTTGTATCTTCACCACATCCTTGCCCGAGCGCTCCGGCTGGGGAAAGCGGATCGTAGGCCGGTTGGCGAAGGACTCGATCGGAGCATCCACCAGGACCTCCTTGTCCATCCGCTTTATCCGCGATTGCACCTGCTTCGCCTTGGTGTTCTTGGAGCGAAAGCGGTCGATGAATTTCTGTTCCTCGGCCCGCTTGCGCTGCTGGCTCTGCCAAGCGGCCCTGGCCTGCTCCATCCTGATTTCACGCGCCGCCACATACTGGCTCCAGCTGCCTTTAAAGCGGACCA
>JAUVAU010000059.1 GCA_030591565.1 Deltaproteobacteria bacterium
GAAGCCCCGAAGATCATTCGAGGGCTAGGAAGGGAAGAAAAATGACCGCAGGCATACCGAAAAGTATTTCGAGGATCATTTTTCGCCCCTGACAACGTCAATCGGAGGATATCCGGGGTTTTTCAACAAGCGCCTAAACAGCTGTATGATTGACGAGGCTGGGGCACTCCAAAGTGGTGTTCCGGCCTTTTTTGCGTCGGGATTCCCTTGCCTGTGGCGGCTTTTGGCTAATACAATCACAGCCTCTCGATGCAAAGTCAGCCACCCCCAGGCGGGAAGCAAAGGCGTCACATGTCGATAATGGAAATTTTGAAGTTCCCAAGCCCTGTGTTACGCAAACGGGCGAGGGCTATACTGGAAGTGGACGGGCGCATCCAGGAGCTGGCCGAGAAGATGGTCTCGACCATGTACGATGCTCCCGGCATCGGTTTGGCCGCGCCGCAGGTGGGCGTATCCGAGCGGCTCATCGTGGTGGATCTCTCTTTGGGTGAAGACCCGACAGCCCTGATAGCGCTTGCCAACCCCGAGATCATTTGCACCGAAGGCGAGATCGATACGGAGGAGGGGTGCCTCTCGGTACCCGAGCTCTCTGAAAATGTCACCCGCTGCGCCAGGGTGGTGGTGCGAGGGGTTGACATGGAGGGGCGCGAGGTTGAGGTAGAGGGCGAAGGTTTGATGGCTGTGGCCCTCCAGCATGAGATAGACCATCTGGACGGAGTGCTCTTTATCGACCATATCTCCAAGCTCAAGCGTTCGCGCTACGTTACAAAGCGCAAAAAAGAGCTTCAGGAAGAGTGGAAGAGGGGCGGTTGATGCTGTAATGCCCACAAACCCCATAGTTTTTCTCGGTACCGGCGAATTTGCCGTCCCCACCCTAAACGCTCTCCATGGGGCGGGTGAACGGATTGCGCTGGTGGTCACCCAGCCCGACCGACCCCGTGGACGCGGTCGCAAGCTGGCGCCTACGCCGGTGAAGGAAGCTGCGCTTTTACTGGGACTGGAAGTGTTCCAGCCCGAAGATATTAACGCTCCCGAGACGGTGGAGCGGATTGAAAAGCTGGAGCCGGAGTTCCTGACATTGGTGGACTACGGGCAGCTATTGAAGGCCGGGATACTCGGCTCCTCTCAACGGGGTCCTGTAAACTTGCACCCGAGCCTCCTGCCCAAGTATCGTGGCCCGGCCCCGGTCGCCTGGGCGGTGCTAAATGGCGATAAGGTTACCGGCGTCTCGACCATGTTCATGGATGCGGGTATGGACACCGGCGCGGTGCTGATGCAGGAAGAGGTGGCGCTCGACCACGGCACCACCAGGGGCGAGGCTTCCGATATCCTGGCGGTCAGGGGGGCGCAGTTGATGGTGCGGACCCTTGCCGGTTTGAGAAGTGGCGAGGTTGAGCCGACCCCACAGGACGGGGCCGCCGCCACCTATAGTTCCATGATCGGCAAGGAGCTGATCAATGTGGACTGGACGCTGGACAGCGCCAGCGTGGCGGGACGGATAAACGCGCTGAGCCCCAAGCCCGGCGCGCGGGCCAGCCTGGCCGGTAAGCTGTTGAAACCGCTGAAAGCGGTGACCGCCCATGGCAAAGGGGAAGCGGGAGCGGTGATCTCGGTTAACGATGGTGGGATAGTGGTGGCCTGCGGCCAGGGTGCGGTCACCTTGCTCCAGCTTCTGCCCGAGGGCAGGAAGATGATGTCGGCGGGTGATTTTATTCATGGGGGCGGAGTCAAAGTCGGAATGGTGTTCGATCTGTAATCATGCTTTTGAAATGAGGCTTCAATAGATGAATCTCGACCGTATAGCAAAATTGGTTGAAAATGAAATGCTGGAGGTGGAACGCGAGTTTGAGCGAAACCTCGCCAGCGAAGTCACCCTGATCCCCTCAATCGGCCGCTATGTGCTGATGAGCGGCGGCAAGCGCATCCGCCCGCTGCTCCTCATCCTCTCTTCCAAGTTAGCGGGGTATGAGGGGGAGTCCATGGTGCCCCTGGCCGCCATTATGGAGTTTATCCACACCGCGACGCTGCTCCATGACGATGTGGTGGACAGCGCCGTTTTGCGCCGCGGGCAGGATTCGGCCAACAACGTGTGGGGCAACGAGGCCAGCGTGCTGGTAGGCGATTTTCTTTTCAGCAAGTCATTCTCCCTCATGACCTCCCACGGCAATATGCGTGTTTTAAAGGCCGTCTCCGACGCGACCACGCTCATGGCCGAGGGTGAGGTGCTCCAGTTGTTAAACACCTGCGATCTGGAAGTGGACGAGGACAAGTACCTGGAAGTGGTGGTGGGCAAGACCGCCGTGCTCCTCGCCGCCGCCTGTGAAGTCGGGGGTATCCTGGGGGGGATTGAAGAAGAGAAGATCACGGCGCTCGAAACCTTCGGCATGGAGCTTGGCATTGCGTTCCAGCTCACCGACGATTGCCTTGATTACGTCGCCAGCGAAGAAGAGTTCGGCAAAACGGTCGGCACCGACCTGGCGGAGGGCAAGATAACGATGCCGCTCATCCACACGCTGGGTTTTTGCAGCGATGAGGAGCGTTCCAGGGTGGCGGATATAATCGAAAAGGAAGATCTGCCAAGTGAAGACCTCGTCTTTGTCATGGAGCTGATCGCCAAACACGATGGGATAGAGGCCACGAAACGAAAAGCGCTGGAGCGGGTCAGCAAGGCCAAGGCCCAGCTCGACCTCTTCGGCCCATCTCCCTACAAAGACGCCCTCCTGGGGGTCGCCGATTACGTCGTCGTGAGAAGGCTGTAGGGGGTTGATGAAGCTCGCGCCCTGGCTGGTCGCCCTCCTGTTCGCTCTTCTGTTGATTTCGGCAAGCGCCCACGCCCAGCCGGTCGCTCCCCTGGAGATTGTATCTCCAGTCACGATCCCCGCCGGAGAGATGCACGTGCGGCTGGGCGCCGGGTATCTGCACGATGACCGGCTGATCTTTCAGGATGAGAACAAGCACCGCAGGGTCTTCAATATTCCCTCTTTTGACGTTGCGCTCGGGGTCGCCCCCAACACCGAGTTGCTCTTCCACTATCCGCTTATGTATCTCGATCAGGATGGACAATCGGCTGACTACGGCTCTGGCGACTTGGTGGTGGAGGGCGTATTCAAGATCTTCCAGAATATCCAGCTCCCCTTCGAGTGGGCGTTTAAGCTGGGTGTGAAGCTGCCCAACGCCGATGACGAAAAGGAGTTCGGTACCGACGAGACCGACTTCTTCACCGGTATAGCCACCATGAACCAGTTTGGCAGTTTTTCCCTGCTGACCAATGTTGAGATAGCCATACTCTCCAACCCTCACACCGAAAAGACCGAGCAGGATGACGTGCTCCTCTACAAGATCGCCGGTGTCTACACGTTAAACGAGGAGGGTGCTTACGTCGTGCTGGGGTTGGAGGGCATCGAGTTTAGCCGCTTCGACAATGAGCGTGGCACGCTAAAGGCCGGGCTGGCGTGGCCGCTCAAATATGGGCGGGTCGATTTGGGGCTGGGCAAGGGAGTGACGGGGAGAGCGGCTGAATTCAGCGCTTGCCTCGGCTTCACCGCCCAGTTTGGCGAACAGGTGAATGTGAGCTGTCCCGCTCCGCGAGATGGCACCCAATAGCAGCACCGATGTCCAGTAGCGATCAATAACAAAAATTTGGCTTGTATGACAGTGCCCCGGGAGGCTCTCAGAAAGACTCTCCCGAAGCGGGGGAGTAACACTAAACCGGTGATTCTAGCCGATGTCGGGCAACCCTCTAGCCTAGCCGACGATAAACTGGAAACCCCGAAGATTCTTCGAGAACGAGGAAGGGAAGAAAAATGACCGCAGGCATACTGATAGGTATTTCGAGGATCATTTTTCGCCCCTGACAACGTCAATCGGAGGATATCCGGGGTTTTTCAACAAGCTCCTAGAAGAGCATCCCCTGGCCGCTCTCCCCCCCTGACTCTTCCTCGTTTTTCTTTTTGGATTTATTGGTGCCCGCGCTGGTTTGCGGTTGCTCCGACAATTCCTGGGAACCAAAACCGGTGTAGAAGGAGCGGTCGAACTGGCGGATGAACCCGGTCCAGTCGGCCAGCGGGCCAGCCTTTTCGCGCTGTGCCTGATCCACCGCAGCCATCTTGGCGTCCATGTTGTCGATACTGTGCAGCGCCAGCGCTTCCAGCGTCATCGGCTGCTTTGGCGCGCCCCATTCAAGCTCGCCATGATGGCTGACTATCATGTGCTCCAGGTGCAGGAGCAATTCCTGGGGAAAATTTTCAAGCCCCGCGGTTTTCTGGCGCAACATGACGACGCCCTGGACGATATGGCCCACGAGCCGCCCCTCGGTCGTGTAGTCAAAACCGGCTTTGCTCGAAAGCTCGTCCAGCTTGCCTATGTCGTGTAAAAAGGCTCCCGTGACGAGGATGTCGCGGTTGAGGTTATAGAGCGGTGCGATGCGATCGGCCAGCGACACCGCGCTCAGCGTGTGTTCAAGCAGTCCGCCAATGTAGGCGTGGTGCATCCCCTTGGCGGCCGGGGCAGTCTTGAAGCGGGAAGCAAACTCCTCGTCGTCGGTGAAAAGAGCGATCAACCGTTTCAGGTCGCCATCTTCTACGGTGTCGAGCAGCGCGGTCAACTCCGCCCACATCTCGCCCACCGGACGCTGGGCAGCGGGGAGAAAGTCACCCCAGTTTATTGTTGCCAGCTCGCTCTCTTCAATCCGCTCGATGTAGGTCGCTTTGAGCTGCAGCACGCCCTGGTATGAGGTAACGACGCCGGTGACGTATACCAGGTCGCCGAGGTTGAACCTCGCGGCCAACTCATCGGCGCCCTCCCATACCCGCGCCTCGATCTTCCCGCTCTTGTCCCCGAGGGTCACGCGCAGGTAGTTGCGGCCGGCGCGGCTGGGTGAGATCTGCTTATGGAGGACCACGAAGGGGTCGTTGATGTTCTGGTCTTCACGAAGTTTTGCGGCGAACTGTTTTTTAGCTGGCATCTGCTCTCAATCCTTAAAATGTTGTCTGATTGTACCATCCGATTGCGGCAATGGTATGGGTGAAGTACCGCCGGGTCAACTGTGTGACACAAAAAAGGCTCCCCATATTTTGAAGGGGAGCTCCGGATCGTTGACAAACTCCGCCTTTCTTCCGAACTGAATTCAACCGCTTAGACGGGGAGTGAACTTCAGTTTTTGTGGTAGAGTGCCTTTACGTGCAGTCAACTTTCGATTTGAGGTCCATAGCTTACAGGAGGGTAAATATGCATAGGCTTTCTGCGTTCTTTTTTCTCCTTCTCTTCGCACTCATAATCGTCAGTTGCGGCGGTAGTGATTCGACAACACCGGTCGTTGCGGACACAGAAGTTTCGGCCACCGATGATGCATACCAGACGTTAAGCGATACAGCGCTTTCAATAGACGCACCGGGGGTGCTCTCTAACGATACCGGGGACGGGCTTTCGGTGTCAGCTTACGACAAGACATCCGTTGAGGGTGGCACGGTCGTGATGTCAATGAAGGGAGGCTTCACCTACACCCCCCCGGTGGGCTATACCGGCGCCGACTCCTTTGCCTACACGGCAACCGATGGGGCAAATCAGGCCACCGGTGCTGTCCTTGTAACCATCGAACATATCCCGGTCTTCAGCGAACTTCAAAAGCGACTCGCCTCCGACGGTGAGGCAGATGATATTTTCGGCGGGTCCGTCTCAATCAGCGGCGACTACGCAATCGTCGGGGCAAAAGAGGAAGACAGCGGCGGCACTGATGCCGGAGCGGCCTACCTCTTTCACCGCGACCAGGGCGGCATTGACAACTGGGGCGAGGTTACCAAGCTCACCGCCTCCGACGCCGGGGCATATGACTGGTTCGGCCATTCCGTTTCAATCAGCGGCGACTACGCAATCGTCGGGGCATATCTGGAAGACAGCGGCGGCACTAATGCCGGAGCGGTCTATCTCTTTCACCGCAACGAGGGGGGCGCGGACAACTGGGGCGAGGTTACCAAGCTCACCGCCTCCAACGCCGGACTAGGTGACTGGTTCGGCGGGTCCGTCTCGATCAGCGACGAATATGTCATCGTTGGAGCATTTCACGAAGACAGCGGCGGCAGTGATGCCGGAGCGGCGTACCTTTTTCATCGCAACCAGGGGGGCACGGACAACTGGGGCGAGGTGACCAAGCTCACCGGTTCCGACGGTGAGGCTGGTGATAGTTTTGGCTATTCCGCCTCGATCAGCGGCGATTACGCAATCGTTGGGGCGTATGGTGAATCCAGCGGCGGCAATTATGCCGGAGCGGCATACCTCTTTCACCGCAACGAGGGAGGCGCAAATAACTGGGGAGAGGTTACTAAGCTCACCGCCTCCAATGCCCAGGCCTCTGCTTTTTTCGGTTCTTCCGTCACCATAAGCGGCGACTATGTCATCGTTGGAGCATTTCACGAAGACAGCGGCGGCAGTGATGCCGGAGCGGCGTACCTCTTTCATCGCAACCAGGGGGGCACGGACAACTGGGGCGAGGTGACCAAATTCATCGCCTCCAACGCCGGGGTAGGTGACTCTTTCGGCATTTCCGTCTCAATCGGCGGCGACTACGCAATCATCGGGGCCTATGGCAAAGACGCTGGCGGTCCTGATGCCGGAGCGGCCTATCTCTTTCACCGCAACGTGGGGGGCGCGGACAGCTGGGGCGAGGTGACCATCCTCACCGCCTCCGACGCCGGGGCAGAGGACTATTTCGGTTCTTCAGTCTCAATCAGCGGCGATTACGCCATCGTCGGGGCATATGGTGAAGACAGCGGCGGCAATTATGCCGGAGCGGTCTATCTCTTCAAGACTGAGTGAGGCCTATGAGGAAGATTTTCTGGGAGCTTCGCCGAAAAGCCCCGGATATCCTCCGATTGACGTTGTCAGGCTGGGCCGGGGTTTGCCGGGTTAAACGAGAGAAGGGGCGATTCCTTTGAGAATCGCCCCTTCTTGACTTTGTCAAAAGCCTGAGCAGTAGTGATGCTGCTTATTGTTTCTTGGGTGCCGGGGCTGCGGCTTCTTTCTTGGGTGCGAACTCCGACATGTCCACCTTTTCTTTGTGGCACAGCGCGCAGAACTTGCCCAGCTGGCCCGATTTTTTCACGTCGCCCCGCAGATACTGGTAGTTGGGGTTGGAGGGGTGCGGGTCGTGGCAACTCACGCAGCCGAGCGTGCCCTTGCTTGTCAGCAGCTCGGCGGGGACCTTCACCTTGCCCGGCTTCATGCCTACGGGGTGTGTCGAAGAGAGCAGGATCGGCATGATGCCCTCGTCGTCGTTGTGGCAGCCAAGACAAAGAGAGATGTCATCGGAAGCGCCAGCGCCGGTGGAGGGGTTCTTCTCCATAGTGTTGGGCTTGATGCCGATGATGGAATCGCCCTTGGCGTAGTGTAGGGAGTGGCACTCCACGCAGCTGTTGTCGTGGGGGCCATAGGCGAAAGCGGTTGCGGCAAAAAATACCGCGGCTACGGCGATGAGAAGTTTGTGCATCGTCGGGTTCCTCCTTGGGTCGGTTGTTTGAAAATTACCCTGATGGGATTAAATGACAATCATTAATAGTCAGTCAATTCGTGAGCAAGTTAATGGATGCCAAATGGGGTGTCAAGTGGTGTGTCGAGAGCTATGTCAGTTGGACTCGTCTCGCAACTTCAACAGGAGCTGGTATATCTCTTTGGAGCCTTGTCCCGTCTGCATGGCGAGCCGTTTTGCCAGCTGTTTGGGGGGTTCTGTCCCCTTCGCCAGCGCTCCACGTGCGAGGGTCTCCACTTCGTCCCAGCCGAGCACCTTGTCGCCGGGCGATGCGCCGGTGATGCCCCAGGTGATCTCTCCGCGTATCTTGTCGGCCTCTTTTAGTTTGATGATTATCCCGGAGAGCGGGCCGAAGAAGAACTCCTCGTAGGGTTTGGTCATCTCCCGGCCAAGGGCGGCCTCGCGGTCGCCAAAGGCGTCGAGAGCGTCCAGGAGCGAGGCGATGAGCCTGTGCGGAGCTTCGTAGAAGACAAGGGTCTCGCCCCTGTCGGCCACCTCTGTGTAGAATTTTTTTCGCTTCTGGGGCCTGTTGGGTGGAAAGCCCAGGAAGGTGAAGCGGTCGGTCGGCAGCCCTGAGACCGAGAGGAAGGCGGTTAGCGCCGCGGGGCCGGGGGCGGGGAAGACCGTGTAACCCTGACGCCGCGCCTCGCGTACTGCATCGAAGCCGGGGTCGGAGATGCAGGGGGTACCCGCTTCGCTGATTATTGCGACGCGATCACCTTCGGCCAGCCGGTCGATTATGCGCCGCGCCGATTCCTCCTCGTTCCAGTCGTGGTAGGAGACGAGCCGGGTCTTTATTCCATGGCTCAAAAGTAGCCTCCTGGCCGTGCGGGTATCTTCACAGGCGACCATGTCTGCCAGCGAGAGAAGATGCAACGCGCGCGCGGTCAAGTCGGCCTGATTGCCCAGCGGCATGGCTATTACCGCGAGTGAGCCCGGCGGGAAGGGGTCGGTGTTTTTCATGGCTGCAGGTTATCAGCCCGATGGTTTTGGCGCATCAATAAAACCCGTACCCCAAGTATTTGGGTTGCATTGGAGCTGTCCGGTTGCTTTAATTCAAAAAGGGATACAAAATTTTGCACCAGCACAGTCAAGAGGTTGAGAAAGTGAGGGGGGAATGCTTTCAAGGACATTGTCCGCCGGGGTGACCGGCGTGGATGCCTATCGGGTTGAGGTTGAGGTTGATACCGCCAGGGCGCTGCCGTCGTTTTCGGTGGTTGGTTTGCCCGACGGGGCGGTGAAGGAGAGCCGCGACAGGGTGCGTGCGGCGCTACGAAATTCCGGTTTCGCCTTTCCCCAAAAGCGGGTGACGGTGAACCTGGCCCCCGCCGATGTGAAGAAGGAGGGCGCGGGTTTCGACCTGCCGATGGCCCTGGCGGTGTTGGCTGCCGAGGGGGTCATTGAGCATACGATGCTCGACTCCATCCTCTCGGTGGGTGAGCTTGCCCTCGATGGTTCCATCAGGGAGGTCAGGGGGGTCCTGTCCGTCGCCTCGATGGTCGCCGGGATGGAAGGGGTCAGGCTGATAGTCCCCCGCGTCAACGCCCTGGAGGCGGCTGTCGTCGAGGGGGTCGAGGTCTATGTGGCCGATTCGCTCTCCCAGGTCGTGCGTGGCTTGATCAATGCCGAGCTTGAACGGGCGGGGGTCGAGCGCAATGCGATATGGGATAGGGCCGACGCAACGCCCCAGCCGGATTTTTCCGAGGTGAGGGGGCAGGACTACGCCAAACGGGCGCTGGAGATAGCGTGCGCGGGTGGTCACAACGTGTTGATGGTGGGGCCGCCGGGGGCAGGCAAGACGATGCTCGCGAGGAGGTTGCCCTCGATCCTGCCCGAGCTTGAGCGTGGGGAGGCGGTGGAGACAAGCCGCGTCTACAGCGTGGCGGGTCTCCTTAACGAAAATATGCCGCTGA
Organism: Deltaproteobacteria bacterium; assembly: GCA_030591565.1. Classification (GTDB taxonomy): domain Bacteria; phylum Desulfobacterota; class Deferrisomatia; order Deferrisomatales; family BM512; genus JAUVAU01. The sequence continues at coordinate 9,433 of JAUVAU010000059.1, forward strand.
TTGTGCGTAGACCCTTTCGCGCACCGCACCATACGGTCAGCGACGCCGGACTGGTGGGCGGCGGCGTAGTGCCCAGGCCAGGCGAGACGACGCTGGCGCATAACGGGGTGCTCTTTCTCGATGAGCTGCCCGAGTTCAAGCGCAACGTGCTCGATCTTTTGCGTCAGCCGATTGAAGATGGAGAGGTCACCATAGTCAGGGCAGCGGGAGCCGCCACCTTCCCGGCGAAGTTCATGCTGGTGGGGGCGATGAACCCATGCCCCTGCGGGTTCAAGGGTGACCCCAAGCGCGAGTGCATCTGCTCCATCGGGGCTATCGAGCGATACGCGGGCAAGATCAGCGGGCCTTTACTGGACCGGTTCGACATACGCATCGAGGTCCCGGCTGTTAGCTATGATCAGATGACCGGCGAGGGCGATGCGGAGAGTTCAGCCGCCATTCGCAAAAGAGTGGAGGCGGCGAGGTCTCTCCAGTGGGAGCGGCTCTATCAGACACCCGCTTACACCAACGCGCAGATGTCGGCCAAGCAGACGGTGGAGTTTTGCGGGACCGATGCCGAGGGCGCCCGCATCATGCGCGAGGCGATGGAGAAGATGGGATTGAGTGCTCGCGGGTTTACCCGGGCGCTAAAGCTTGCCCGTACCATCGCCGACCTGGACGGGGGCGGGGCCATAGGCAAACGCCATGTGCTCGAAGCTCTCCAGTACAGGCTCCAGGGGCACCTTTGGTAGGTTTGCCACGGTGTATCGGTGGTGCTATGTTTTCAGTCTACCCGTGTCGGTAGCGCTGGTAGAGAGGGTGGACGGTTGTCATTATCCGTCAGCAATTGACGAGTGAGGTGAAAAGCGACAATGGCAAAGAGAAAAATCCTGCCGGGTATCTACGCTGTCTACGATGAAGAGGGTGTCGAGTTCCATTGTGACGATGAGCTTATCGAGGACCTTGAGTTTACCTGGGAAGACCTTGAGGACTCGGAGTTGGTCGCCCAGACCGCCGAGGAGTTGGCGGAATACTTGGATGGCGAGGACGCGCACTCCATTGAAAACCCGGTGAGCCAAGCTCAGCGGCAGCTGAAAAAGCTTAGAAACGAGATCGTGGCTTCCCTGGACGATGACTTTGATGACTCGGGGGACTTTGTGCCCGATCTTGATGACGACGATGATGATGACGAAGACGACGAATAGAGTTGATGGATAACCCGCCGGCCCATTGGCTGGCGCGAAGGAAAATGCATGAAGGATAAAAGGACGGGAATCGACCGCAGGTGCGGCCCGGAGGATTTTGACTATCTTCTCGATGAGCTGCGCCTTGGCGACACCTGGCGCATGTTCAGGATCATGGGGGAGTTCACCAGCGGGTTTGAGAAAATGTCGGGCCTTGAAGACGCGGTTACCGTTTTTGGCAGCGCGAGGGCCAACCCGCGCAGTCGCTGGTATAAGGTCGCCCGAGAGCTGGGACGTCGGCTCGCGGCTGAAGGGATACCGCTCTGCACCGGTGGCGGCCCGGGGATGATGGAGGCGGCTAATCGCGGCGCCTTCGAGGCAGGCGGCGTAAGCGTCGGCCTCAATATCGAGCTGCCCCGGGAGCAAAACCCCAACCCCTACGTTTCGCGCCTCATCTCGTTTCGTTACTTCTTTGTGCGAAAAGTGATGCTGATCAAGTACTCCAGCGCCTTCGTCATCTTTCCCGGCGGTTTTGGGACGATGGATGAGCTCTTTGAGGCGCTCACGCTCATGCAGACCGACAAGATCGCCCAGTTCCCCGTGATACTGGTTGGCAAGAAACATTGGGCCGGGTTGCTCAAATGGATAAGCACCCACATGGTGAAACACGGCTACATAGCACAAGACGATTTTCAGGAGCTGGTGGTCACTGACGATCTGGACGAGGTGATGGAAGTCATTAAAAAAGTAGCCAAATTCTGACAAATGTATATTATATCATCACGAAAAATCCGCCGACATGATTCCCGTGCCGTTTTTTTGGCATTTCCCTTAACTGCGGGTCGGTATCTGACGGCGTAATTAATATTGATTACAACAGGAGATTCAGTCTATGCAGGAAATTAGGGGCTTCAAAGAAGAGGAACTGACGGCACAGCATGTGCGTGCGTTGCGCAACCTTGCCAGACAGGTTCGTGGCGATACTCTGCGCATGACGCAGCTCTCGGGGAGCGGCCCGGTGGGCGGCAGCCTCTCGGTTGTCGAGACTCTGGTCACGCTGGCCTGTGCCGCCGAGATCAACCCGTCCGATCCGGATGACAAGGAACGCGACCGCATAGTGCTGGCGCATGAACACGCCGCCGCGCCTTTCTACGCGACGCTGGGAAGGTTGGATTTTTTCGATCTTGACGATGCCGTGTCACTGTTCAGGAAAGCCGGCTCCATCTTCGAGGGTTGCCTTGAGCGCAGCGTTCCAGGGGTGGAGTGGAGCAGCGGCACCCCAGGCCAGGGCCTCGCCGTATCCTGCGGCCTGTCGCTGGCGGCCAGATGGAACGGACTCAAACCCAACATCTTCGTGATAATGAGTGATGAGGAACAGCAGTGCGGACACGTGGCCGAGGCGCGCAGGTTCGCCAAGAAATATCGGCTCAATAATATCACCGCCGTTATCGACACGAACAATATGCAGTCGGTGGGCAAGACCTCCGAGATCATGCCCCAGAATATCAAATATGAGTATATCGCCGACGGGTGGGACGTGATCGAGATAAATGGACACGATCCCGCCGAGCTTTATCAGGCGGTGCGGCGCGCCAGCCAGATCCAGTCCACCCCGGTCCTGGTGCTTGCCAACACCACCATGGGTTACGGCGTCTCGTTTATCGAAAATCAGCAAGAGTACTATGCTCGTGCGCTCTCGGTGGCCGAGTACAAGGAGGCCATGCGCGAGCTGGGTGGCGATCACGATCTGACCGAGGCGGCGAGCTATCGCTCTTCCTTTGGCGATTTTGAAATGGATTTTGAGGAAGAGGGCGAGCAGTGGTGTGAAATAAACACCGGCGCTCCACGCACATATGGTGTGAAGGACCGGCTAAACAATGTCGAAGCGTTCGGCAACACCCTCGCGGATATTGCCGGAGCCGGTGGCGACAAGGAATGCCCGATGGTGGTGTTCGACTGCGCCAACGCCAACACGATGGCGCTGGGCCCCTTCATGCAGAAGAATCACGACAAGTTCATCCAGGCGGGACTCGGGCACCACGCCGCGGCGACGATAGCCGCGTCGATGAGCGCCGAGAACGTTCTGGCGATCCTGGTGGATTTTGGCATCAACTCCATCGAAGAGGTTTACCATCAGCTAAAGCTTGCGGATGTAAACCGCACCAACGTGAAAATAGTCGCCACCCGCCTTGGGCTGGATGCCGGTTCCGATGGCAAAGCCGCCCACTGTCTGGATTATATGGGGCTGGCGGCCAACCTGCTGGGTTTCAAGATGATCCTGCCCGCCGATCCCAACCAGACTGATCGCGCACTGCGCTACATGGCGGAGCAGCCCGGCAACTGGATAATGGGCCTTGGCCGCTCCGAGACTCCCGTCATCAACAACCTTGACGGTAAGCCGATCTTTGGCGGCGACTACCAGTTTGAGTATGGGCATGTCACCGAGGTGCGCCCCGGCAAGGGTGGTGTGATAATAACCACCGGGCAGATGCTGTCCCGCGCCATCGAGGCGTGGTCGGTGCTAAACCGCGAGGATAATGCACCCACACTCATTCATGTCTCCAGCCCGCTTGCGCTCGACAGGGATGACGACCCGGTGTTGTTGGCGGCGCTTCGTTCGGGCCGCGTGGTCACCTATGAGGACCACAATAAGTACACGGGGCTTGGCTCCAGGGTTGCCAACGTCATCGCGTTAAAGGGGGTGTCGTGCCGCCTGCTCACGCTTGGTGTCAACCGCTACTCGTACAGCGGCGACGCCGACGATCTCTACAGGATGATGGGGCTCGATGTGGAGACGCTGGTGGCGAAAACCAGGAAGTTTCTAAAACGTTGACCTCTCCCCAGCTGATCCCCGGGCGTGAAAGATGTTTTGAACTCCTCGTGGAAGCCGGTGCGCCCCCGCACATACGCGAGCACAGCCGCCGCGTGGCGGATGTGGCGCTACTGATTGCCCGGGCGCTTATCGAGAGGGCGAATGAACCGCTGGACCTGATGCTTCTTGACGCCGGTGCGCTCCTCCACGATATCAGCAAGATGTACACGATTGAAAATGGTGGCCGCCACGCCGAGCTGGGTGGCAAGTATGTCCTTGGTTTGGGCTGCTCGCCCGAGATTGCCCGCATAGTCGTGTGCCACGTTGACCTCGGCTCCTGGGAACCCGAAGGACGGGTCACCGAGGCGGAGCTTGTCAACTATGCCGACAAGCGGGTGCGCCACACCGAGATAGTTACCCTGAATGAGCGGTTCAAGGATCTTTTCGAGCGATATGGTTTGAACGAACAGGCCAAAAAACGCCTCGATGGCTTTCACGAGGAGGTCAGGGCGTTGGAGGAAAAGATATTCAACAGGATTGATGCCGATCCCGACACCTTTTTGGATGATCTTGAAAAGGGTGGGGGAGAGGTCGAGCTTGTGGATAAACAAGGCGAGATATAAGAAAATCCAAACAGAAAAGCCGCTCCGTATGGAGCGGCTTTTTTGATTGTATGGCGAAACTCCCTGGCGGGAGTTTTTTTATTCTACCTACGCAATACCACGGGTATGAACCCGTGGATGGAGATACCCGGAGGCTTCCTGCGCTTGGCGAGATCAACGAAGCTCAGTCAATGCGTGGAAGACTCTGGTCAAGCGAAGCTTGGC
>JAUVAU010000087.1 GCA_030591565.1 Deltaproteobacteria bacterium
ATCAATTTAATATCGGGATATTGCCTGGCAAGCTTTTCAACCATCTCCGGGATGTCCTCGCGCACATGCGCGCCGGGGAACAAAAAGAAGGGTGCGATGGCGATTTCAACGTAGCCCTCATCAGCCAATGTCTTGACCGCCTCTTCCATGCCCGGCTGGGCGAGCTGTAGAAAGGCGGCTTTGACTTTGCAACCCAGTTTTTCTTCCAGCAACAGGGCGATCTCACCCAGGGGAAGATTGGCTTCAACCACCCGGCTTCCGTGGCCCAAAAGGATTACCGCGTCGGGTTTTTTCTTCATTTCTTACCTTTGTCGTTCTCTATGGGGTGGGAGAGCTTGTCATACCCGGTCGAGGGGTGTCAAGCCGGGTCATCGCCCCCATCATTTGCGTTGGCTATGGGCAGGGTGAAATAAAAGGTCGCGCCCAGCCCCGGAGGGCTCTCTACCCAGATATATCCGCCAAACATCTCCACGAGATCGCGGCTGATCGCGAGACCCAGGCCGGTGCCGAAGGCGTGCTTTTCCCCGGGGTCGCGCTGCTGCTTGTAGCGCTCAAATATCTCCCTTGGTTTGTCGCGCTGGATGCCCGGTCCCTGGTCGGTGACCGAGGCCACCACAAACGCGCCGCGCTTGCGTGCGCGCACCGTCACGCTGCTTTGGCGAGGTGAAAATTTGGCCGCGTTGCCCAACAGGTTCATCAATATCTGCTGGAGCCTGTCCTCGTTGGCCCTGACCTGTTGCAGCCCCGTCTCCAGCTTGACCTCGACGACGACCTCTTTTTCCTCGAAGAGCGGGGTGGCGGCCGTAACAGCTTTCTCCACCGCCCTGGCGAGGTCGACGTGCTCGATATCCATCTCCATGCGGCCCGCTTCAATCTTGGAGAGATCCAGCAGGTCATTGATCATCCTGGTGAGGCGCAACGCCTCCTGATTAATTATGTTGGCAAAGTTTTTTCTCTTCGCCCCGTCGGCCACCGGGTATTTGAGCAGTATTTCGGAAAAGGACTGGATCGCTGTCAGCGGGGTGCGCAGTTCATGGCTGACATTGGAGAGGAACTCGGTCTTGAGCCTGTCTATCTCTGTGAGCCTCTCGTTGGCCGCCTGTAGCTGCACGGTGCGCTGCTTGACTTTTTCCTCCATCGCCTGACTGTAGGCGTGGACCTCCAGATACAGCTCCGCGTTCACCACCGCCATCGCCATCTGGTTGGCCAGCGCGCAAAAGAGCGAGACGAATTCGTCGGTAAAATGTATCGCGCCCCGGGTGGAGTAGGCCATGAGCACGCCTATGGGTTTTCGCTCATGGATCATCGGGGCGTGGATCAGCGCGGTGACGTCAACGCTCTTTTTCAGCAACTCGAAGTGGGAGGAGGAGGGCACATCGGCCACGTCTCCCACGACCACCGGGGCGCCATCGAGAAAGGCCCTGCCGAACATCGTGTCGCGCGAGGGCAGCATGACCGTGGCCTCTGCGTAGTCATCGTCCAGCCCTATGCGGCTCCTTATGACCAGCTTGCCCCTGGGGTCGAGCAGCCGTACGCCCAGGTGGTCGAAGCCGAATTCGTCTTTGATCAGCTGCAATATCCTGGAGAGGAAGCCAGCCACATCCCTGCTGTTGGAGAGCATCCTGCTCGACTCGTAGAGCACGGAAAGCTCCCTGAGCCTTCTCTCCAACTCCTCTCTGGACTGGGCCAGGGTGGAGGAAACGGAGCCGAAGACATCAATGATTTCCACCGCCTTGGATTTGGGCAGCGCTAAAAAGCCCTGCAACACCATGCGCGCGCTCACCGTACCCACAACACCTGCCAACACACTCTCGGCAGCCTTGACGAGGACGCCCGGCGGGGCCTCCGACCCCACCTCGGCCAGCGCCTCGGCCGCTTTTTCCTTCCCGACAAAACGCGCCAGGAACTCCTGCGTCTCCTCCTTGCCTACCCAGCCAACCGCCGGAGAGAGCAAGGGGGCTTCATTTTGCTCCTCGGAGACGATGAGGCTTACGACCACCGCTCCGCCCAGATTGAAGAGCAGGCTCCACACCAGCGCGTGGCTCCACTGGTCCATCCCCGTGAGGCCGAAAAGGGCTTCGGGTTTTAGCCATGCGATGGCGAAAGGCCCGTGGGTGAGCAGGGTGGAGCTGAAAATATCGGCACGCACGAAGCCGGGGAGCATTATCGTGTACGCCCAGATGGCAAGCCCCGAGGCCAACCCAACCAGCGCCCCTTCCCTCTTTATCCCCGGCCACATGAGGCCGAGAAAGATCGCCGGAGCCAGCTGGAACACCGCGCCAAAGCTCATCAATCCCGTATTCACCAGCGTGTGGGGTTCGCCTATCCACCTATAGAAACCATAGCCGAGAAACACCACGCCAAAGATCGCGCACCGCTTGCCCCATAGGAGCGGCCCTTCCATTTTAAGCTCACCCCACCGCCTGAAGACCGTCGGGGTTATCAGGTAGTTCAGGATCACCGTGGCGAGGGCGACTGAAGAAACGACCACCATGGAGGTGGCGGCGGAAAAGCCACCGATAAACGCTATGAACGCCATGTGCAGGTTGCCGTTTTCAATCGGTATGTTGATCAGAAAGAAGTCGGCAGACCCCGCTGTGTTGTGAAGCACACCCACCAACGCCACCGGAATGACGAAGATATTCATCGCCAGCAGGTAGAGGGGAAAACTCCAGCTCGCACGCCTGATATGCCTGGGGCGAATGTTCTCCACCGCGAGCAGGTGAAATTGGCGCGGCAAAAAGAGCACAGCGGTCGATGACAGGACACACATGGTGAGCCAGTGGGAGGTTGCGAAACCATCGGTACCGCCCAGCGTGAGGAGCTCCCTGGTGCGGGGATCATTGGCAGCCTCGGCCATCAACTTGGTCAGCCCATCCCCGACTCCCCAGGTAATGTAAACGCCGAGGGCGAGAAAAGAGGCCAGCTTGATGGCGCTGCCAAAGGCCACGGCGGTCACCAGCCCCGTGTGGCGCTCGGCTGCCGCCAACTTTCTTGCGCCAAAGAGCACGCCGAAGAACGCGAATGACACGGCGGTCCAGAAGGCGGCGTCTATGTGGGATTCAGGGCCGCTGGGCTGGCCGGTCAGGTAGTTGAAGCTGTGGGCCACGGCCTTTAGCTGCATTCCTATGTAGGGTGTCACGCCCAGCACCAGGAGGATCGCCGCCAGGGTGCCGAGAATCCTCCTCCTCCCATACAGCGCTTCTATGAGGTCGGGCACATTTGTCACGCCACCTGCACGGCTAAACGATACCAGCCTTGAAATAAGCGTGGGGGCGAGGAGGAAGACAAGGGTGGGGCCGATGTAGGTCGCAAGGAATTCGGGGCCGGAGGTGGCGGCACGCCCCACCGAGCCGTAAAAGGCCCAGGAGGAACAGTAGACCCCCAACGAGAGGCTGTAAGCCCAGTGGTTGTCCATCGGGCTTCGCAGTCCGCGCTTTTCATCCTCGTCGGCAAAGTACGCCAGCGTGAAGAGGCCAAAAACGTAGCCCAGCCCCAGTATGACTGCCCAGACAACGGCGTTCACCGCCTCTTCCTCCTGTCCAGATACCAGGCGAGGAAGATGACCACACCCCATGCTGTAAATATATAGACCGGTAGGGGGGCGAACCCGCCCTCACTCGGCTCAATGTTCATCAGGGTGAGCACAGGGGGGGTGAACGCCAAAAGCGCTACTACGAAAAGTGCCACCGAGCGGCGTGGTACGGTGCCCATTGGTTGTTGTCCCGTCCAGTATATACGCAGACCATTTGTATATGCAGGCCATTATATACAGGCCATTTTGGCAAGTTTATCCGATTAACAAGCCGTTGTCAGCGTCGGTCGGACGGTTATGCCTGATATGGACAAAAAAAGGCCGGTCAGCTTGTGGGTGGGGGGCGCTCTAGGCCGCTGGGCCTTTTCGCTGGGCGCTAGGCCTTGGGCATTTGATCGGGTTTATTGTATGCGGGGACTACTCGTCCCCTGCACCCCGAGGATACTTTCTTTGCGCGAAGAAAGTATCACAAAGACGCGCCCCTTCGAGCACGTGTGCTCGCCTGCGGCGACCGTTCGCGTCTGAGGGAGGGTCATGAACTCGGCTTCGCCTCAAACAACATGACCCTCAAAGACTCCTCACCCGCTCACTGCACAGCTCGGTGGGGAGATAAGGGCAAAAGCAAAATGTTAAAATACAAGGCCCGCCCCTGTCTTGCGTGTTGGCCTTCTGGTTGAGACCATTGTATCCTATCTTGCAACTGTTCCCCAGGGTTTGGGCAACAGCCCCGAACGTTTTTGAGGTCTTTGAACATCTCCCCCGCATAAGAAAGGTGAAAAATGGAGAAGGTGAGATCCCCTCTTGCGTCTGCTGTCCTATCATTCGTGGCGGTTGGCCTTGGGCAAATCTACATAGGCAAACCCAAAAAAGGTCTCGTGTTTCTTGCCGTGTTCGCTGTGGCATATGTGCTAATGACCTTTCTGGGGTTGTTCGGCCCAGTTTTTCTCTTTGCTGGATTATGCGGGGCATATTTATTTAAAGTCATTGTCGCTGTGGATGCATGGAAAGGTGCGAAGCAAAATCACGGTTTCTGCGCCATGACCAAATACAACAAATGGTGGGTGTATGTAGCCTATGCTGTTATTTGCCTGTTTGTTTTGCCCGCCATGCTGAAGCTTGTTTCTCCGCTAAAGGCCTATAAAATTCCCAGTAGCGCAATGATGCCGACGTTGCAAGTGGGTGACCATATTATGGCCTCGAAACTGTATGGAGACACAGAGAACCTCAAACGTGGCGATATCGTGACATTCATCTTTCCTGGCATGGATAATCCTGACCATCCCCCCTATTATCCCCCGCCAGGAATCGTTGACCGCATGAAGGGCCAGACTTTTATCAAGCGCATTGTCGGTTTGCCTAGAGAAACATTGGAAGTGCTCTCCGATGCTCTATACATTAACGGTGAAGAGGTGGAGGATATATGGGGGCACTATTTGGACAACAGGGGGAAACCCGTGGAACTAGACTCCCGCCCCAAGTGGAGGCAGAAGCTAAGCAACTACGGACCAGTTAAAATTCCACAAGACATGTACTTCGTAATGGGCGATAACCGCTACCACACAAATGATTCGAGAGTTTGGGGATTCGTCCGAAAGGAGCGGCTCAAAGCCAAGGCGACTTACCTTTACTGGGCTTGGCCACAGCACGATAGGATAGGGACTATCATTGAGTGAGCGAAGGAAACTGGGACGGTAACTATTTTCAACATTCAGGGTCGGGCTGCTTGAGGTGAGGCGGTACGCCGAGCCGAGTTCCCGACCCATTCCCATGCCCTTGATGCACCTGCTTTTGACCCACCCTTCCCCGTCCAAGCGGAGCAGTTTAGCTCGCAGGATCAGGAGGTCATACTTCATAGCGAGCGCAAGCGAGCGGCTTTATGACCTCCCCGGAGAGATGAACGATCAGCGCAGCTTGTGGGGTGTCCAGGGGTCCAGGGGAGGGTGACAAGACCCTCTCCTGGGTCGCCAAAAGAGCGCGAAGCGCGCGCTGGCGAAACAAAATATAATAAAACAAATCCACCCGAGGGGTGCAGGGGGCGAGCAGCCCCCGCATACAATAAAAAAGGCCTTCGTCAGAAGGCCCTCCATATCAAACAAAAAAAGCCAAGCGGCTTGAGCGTCCCCCTCCTTAGTCCTTGCCCAGCACCACAGCAATAACCTTGGGCGAGGTGGTACCCAGCCCTTTTAGCGAATGGGGCTTTGATGAGTCGATATAGAGGCTGTCGCCCTTTTTCAGCGTATAGGTTTCCTGGTCGTACTCCAACTCAATCGTCCCCTCCAGCACAAAGAGGAACTCTTCACCCTGGTGGCTCATCGATTTGACCGTGGCTGCCGCCGAGGGGTCGAACTCAACCATGAAGGGCTCCATGCCCTGGCCCCGAATGCCGGAGCTGAGGAGGCTCTGGTAGCTGTAGCCCTGGCCTGTGCCGCTGCTTCCCGCTTCGCGGTCGACCTCTTCGCCTTCGCCCGAGGGGACGATTGAGAAGATGTCGGAGCGCGGGCCGCCGTCATGGAG
>JAUVAU010000029.1 GCA_030591565.1 Deltaproteobacteria bacterium
CGTCCTGGCCTGCAACCGCAAGATACTTCTCGTAGTACTCAAGCCCCCGGGCTGCTTCGCCAAGATATTTCTCAACCAGGATACCCATATTCTTCAACGCCGGCGGGTGGTCGGGGTCGCTCTCAAGTGCCCTGGCGTAAGCCTCTCTGGCTCCCTCGTAATTCCCCTGGGCGCGCAACGCCAGCCCCTTGTTGGTCCAGCCATGGGGAAAATCGGGATTATCTTCGGCCACCTTGGAAAATATTGCCTCCGCCCCCTTTGCGTCGCCCTGTCCGAGGGTGAGGATACCAAGATTCACGGTTGCGTCATAGTGGCCGGGGAACTCGTCGATGAGCCCCTCGTAAGCCCTTCGGGCAATCGTCGCACGTCCCTGCGCCCTGGCGATGTCGCCTCTCAGCATCCTGCCATTCACCGTCGGGGGTGCGTCAAACTCTTCCAACGTTTCGAGCGCCACGTCAAAGAAACCTTCTTCATAGAGGAGGCGGGAGTAGAACATGTAGTAGGTCTCGCCAAACCCTTCATAAATCGCCTCTTCCAGAAGCTCAAACGCCTCCTCGTTCATCCCGAGGGAGGCTTTCAGCCAGCCTGCCACGCCGAGAAGGTCGGTCCTGGGGCGCAGACTCTCCTCCATCACCTTCTCAAGGGTGATCAACACCTTTTGCTGCTCGCCCTTTTCAATCGCCCACCCGACGTAGGTGTGAATGGCCTCCAGGCCACCCTCGCCACCCTCGACCATCTGTTCGAGTAGGGGCAGGCCATTTACCGCGTCATCGGTCATGTAGCGCAGACGCGTCTCCAGCCGCCGGGCGTCGCCGTGGTCCGGGTTGGTCTTGCGGTAACCAATTACGTTGGCAAGTGAATCCGTGATGTTACCCTGCTCAAAGTCCATCAGCGCCTCGGCCCAGTATCTGGCGGGGGTGTAAACCTCCACCACCTTGGCCTCGGGTTTTTCATCCTCGACTGCCCCTGAACCGGGAGCGACTTCGCCACCAGCCTCTTCGCCCTTGGCCTCACCATCCGCTTCAACCTTGGGCGGACCGGCTCCCTCGGGAGTCGGGACCACGTCGGGCGTCCCACCACAACCCACAATGAAGAGGAGCGCAAGCAGCGTAATCAGATATATATTTCTCACAGTTGACGCTCCCAACCGCGCCCCGGATACCGGGGGGCGGCCCAGGCGTCGCTGGTCTCTTCGCTGCGCTGGTAGACCCAGGGCTGGACCACTTCCAGACGCGCATACATTCTGTCCACCCACTCGGTGTGCACCCCCGTCTTTCGAGAGGCGTCGATGCCGCGCTTGTAATAGGCCACCGCCTGGTCCTCCAGGGGAAAGGCTTTCTCTTCAAGAAGGAACTGGTACTCCTCGTTCTCTTCCTCGCTCAACCCCTCGGGACGCTCCGAGTCAAGGATCGCGTTCTTCATCTGCTCAAACGCCTCGCCGGCGTAGTAGAGCGACGCCGCCAGGGTCTCGACAAAGGGGAGGCTCGCCGCGTCCACGAGGTGACCCAGCGCGACCTCAAGCACATCCTCTTTATCAAGCAGCGCCTGGGCCAGGTCACCCTTCAACTCTATCGCCCTGAACTTCGTGAGCTGCTTTTCGCCCATCACCAGGGCCGCCTTGGCGCGGTAAAGTTCTTCATCCTCCAGCGCCGGGGTCTCCCAGGTAAGGGCGTAAGCCTCCAGCGCACCCTCTTCGTCGCCGCCCGCATGTTTGATCTCCGCGATTCTAAAGAAGGTCTGGGCGCGTCGGTGGCTGTCGATAAATTTTTCATTAAACTCCACGAAGAGGACCAATGCATTTTCAGCGTTCTTGGCTTTCTGATTCGCCAGCGCCGCCCTGAAGAGGTGGGACTCGGCTTCCGGACCATCGGGGTTGAGCCTGTAGAGACCCTCGTAGTTCTCCGCCACCCCGCCCCAGTCACCCAAGGAGGAGAGTATCTCCGAAGATAGCGTCAAAGCGCTCTCCGCGTATTTGGATGAGCGGTAGTTTTCCGCCAGCATCTTGTAGACGGCGGACGCCTCTTCCTCGCGACCCAGGGTGCGCAGATTCTCAGCCGCCCTGTAGAGCGAAACCTGTGCAGCCTCGCCCACAGGGAACTCCCCAGCCAAACGCTTGAAGTGATGGACCGCGTCTTCCAGCCTGGTCTCGGCCTCGGCGACCTCGGCTTGCCTGAAGATGCTGAATGACACGAGCTTGAGCGCGTTTTCCCGCGTCTCCTCCTTCGGGTCCAGCGTCAGGGCTCTGCGGGCCGAAAGCTCGGAATCGCCAAAGGCTTCTTCGCGGAAATAACATCTGGCGATGCGCTCCACCGCCTCGGGGGTCAACTCGTGGTCGGGATAGTCATCCGCCACGCGACCGAAAGCAGAGCGGCTCTCGGGGAAACGCTCCGCTTCAAAATTTAGCTCACCCATGGCGAAGAGGATGGTGGGGACAATCTCCGTCTCGGGATTAAGCTCCACATATCTCTGGTGGGCGGCAATGTATTCATTGAAGACTTCCGGTCGTTGCGCCCACAGGAGCCCAAGGACATCGATGCGCCTGTACGACGCATCTTCCCGGTGGGAGGTGAAGGTGGCGGACTCGGCGACCTCGCCGTACATGGCGGCGGAAGCGGCGAAATCTTCGGCCTCCTTGAACGCCTGGGCCTGGGCATAGCCCATCTCGTAGCCATCTTCGGTGACGATGCCGTAAAGCTCATTGTATTTGGCGTAAATCTCCAGCGCCTGGGATAAACTTCCCTCACCCCTCTGCGCCCTGGAGTGACGATAGAGCCCCGCCAGCCGCAGCCCTTCTTCCAACTGCACGTCGCGCTCGGCCGCCAATTCGGGGTTGGCGTCGGACCAGGGGGTTCCCGGCGCGTACTTGCCCGCCCAGTACCAGCGCCGTGCGTTGGCGGACTCGGGGTCGCGCTGCGCCATGTGAGAAGTGATTATGCCCCTTTCGGCTTCGAGGCCGAGGGCTGTCAGGGGATAGGCGTCGACGCACTTCCCATAGGCTGCGGCCGAGTCCTTGAACCTGGCGCCATCCACGTAGAGGTCGCCCAACTTCTTGTAGAGGTTGTCGCCGTAGAATTTCCCCATCTCCCGCCCGGCGAGATACTGCTCGACCTTTTCCACGCCGCCCCACTCCACAAAAGCGCGGCCCATGATCTCCACGGTCTCGTTCTTGAGGCTCTCGGGCGAGTTCTCTCCCTGATCCACGATGAGGCTGAAGGTATGAACCGCTGTGGCGTAGTCGTCCAGTTTGTACTGGCTCCAACCCAGCTTGTAGAGCGCCTTGTCCCGGTACTCGTCGCGCCCGCTGTCGATAACCGCCTTGTAATTCTTGATGGCGTCGCGGTACATCCCGACGATGAAAGAGGCCTCGCCAAGCCGCATGTATATCTCGGTGGCATAGGGACTTGTGGGGTCACGCTCCAGCACCGCCCCGTAGGCTCTTGCCGAGGGCACGAGCAGCCCCTCCTCGCCGTAGAGGTAGCCGAGATTGTAGTAAGCGTTGAGCGTCTGGGGGCTGTCGGGGTAGTCGTCCGCCAGCCGCCGGTAGTACTCGATCGATTTGGGGTACTTGTCTCCGGGCAGGATGTCCATGTCCGTGTCATTCTCGTAGGACATGCGAAGCGCCGCCTCTTCCTGCTCGAAGGCGATTTCTGCTAACCGGGTCAATATCTCCGACTTACGCTTCTCGGGGGTGCCGGGTCTGGTAAGAATAGCCTCATACTTCGCGGCGAGGATCGTTTTTTTCGCCAGCCGCTCCTCTTCGGTCATGCCTCTCTTTTCGACCGCTTTTTCCTTCTCTTCTTTTTCCCTGGAGAGCCTCTTTAGAAGGTCTTTGGCCTCGGAGCGCGCCTCGCGCTCGGACTTCATCCTCGCGGCCAGACGACGGCTGCGCCTCTTGCGCTTTTTGCGCTTATCCGGCTCTTTTTCAGCCTTCCCGGCGACCTTGACACCCTCCTTATCCGAGGTCGGCGTCGGCGCGGCCTGGGGCGCTTTCTCCTCCACCGCGACGGGCTGGGGCGAAGAGACGCACCCTGATAGCCCTAGCAGATAGAGAGGGAAAACCAGCGCAGCCAAAATCTTTATATATGTCGTCTTTTGTCGCATACGTTTATTCCGCCAAGGACTTCTCAAACAAATGGAGCGCCTGGGCTTCGTCCAGCACGAAAGTGTCCGCCTTGAGCTTCAGTGCGTCGGCTTTGGCGAACAGGGTGTTCCTGTAATCCACGGTCATCACATCATGCGCTGTTTGCCGCAGCTTCGAGATCTTCACCGCCAGTTTGTCGGCGCGCTCCACCAGGACCGCAAGCTTGCCTTCAAGGACTCCCAGATTATCACGTTCCCCTTGCAAGATATCCCTGTTCTGTTTGAGCGGTTCACCAAGGGCGGCGTTCTCCGTCTTGCGCGACTCCACGAGCCGCATCAATTCCTTTTCCCTCACCGACACCCGGTGCTTCAACCCTTCGAGGAAGCGGAGCTGGGACTTCGCAACCTCCCTGCCGGCATCGCTCAATCTCTGCCAGAGCTGCGCGACCTTTTCAAGCAGAGCCTCGGGCGCTTTCTCCCAACTCCTGGAGTCCTGGAGGGTGAGCACGGCCTGCTCCGTCTTTGCGATGTTGCCGAGCAGCCGGTCCTGCTTATTGAGCAGCGCGTCAATCCGGGGCCGGTCCTTTTTGGGGAAAAGAGCCCTGGCCGGGATGACATCAAGGTAGTGGTAGAGGTCGGCATCCATCAACACCAATTCCTCGGTGAGCATGCCGATTCGTCTCGACACTTTTTCAAGGTCCTCGTCCACGCCATCGAGCCGCATGGCGCGGAGATAGGCCGCGTTCTGCGCCATGAAGACAACCTCGGCCAAGTCGACGGCGTCGGTCTCGACTTTTTCCAGCCTGGAAGCAACCGTCCCCCAACCCCTGGCCCAAAAACCCCTGGGAAGCTCCAGCCCGCCTTGCGCCTCGCGCCTGATGAGTTCAGCCTGTTCGGTCGCGGCAACGCTCGCTTCGGCGTAGTGGTCTGCCGCTTCCTCAAAGAACCCCAGCCGCTCAAAGACCCTGCCCATCGCCCAGAGGTCCTCGTGCTGGTTATCGATATCCGCGTCTATCGCCAGCTCGAAAGAAGCCAACGCCCTGGTGGAGTCCGACATCTCAGCGGCGCACCAGCCGAGTGTCCTCAGCGCCGAGGCAAAGAGCGGGCTGGATTTTTTTATCAGCGAGAGTTGGGAGATGGCGACCTTGTAGAGCTTGTTTTTTTTCTTCTGGCTCAACTCGTTCGCCCCCAACGCGGCCTGGTGAATTATGCGCCCCCTTATCAGCCTGAAGAGGTCGACGAGCGCCTTGCGCACGCCCCTGTCCGGGTGCGCCTGGGCGGATTCGAGGGCCTCGCCAATCCGTTCGATGGCGGCTTGAGGGTTGCCATCGGCATACTCGATGAGCGAGAGCGTGTGACGGGCGTAGCTCCTCCACTTGCCGCTGCTCACCTTTTGGAGGAATTTTTTGGACTCCTTGTGTTTGTCGAGCATGAAGTAGCTCTGACCGAGTCTGTAATAGAAGGCGTCCGGTTCAATGTATTTCTTGCCCGGGCTCTCACCCACGGCGGCTACGATCTCCTCGAAGCGCCCCATGTCAAAAGCATACTCGGCTATGCGCTCAAGCGCAGCGCCGGCAAAGCTCCCCTTCGAGCGGCTGAGCTTGGAAAAGACCAGGTAGGCCTCGTCGGCTTGCCCCGACTCCATCAGGGCCACGGCCCTGAAATACCTGTTGGCCCTGGACGCATCTTCGCCTGAGGCAATGCGCTCCAGCGCCACGTACCAGTCACCCTTTACCGCAGCCGCCAATCCGGCGCGCGAGGGTAGTTCGGCCAAGGCCGTCAGCGGGACGGCCAGGACCAAACACAGGATAAGAGTCTTTATTACTTTACGTCCCATTGGACGGTTTTACCCTCGGTTTTGGCTATCCAGGAGTTGACCTCACCGCGCTTGACGATGAGCTCTTCCGGTTCCCCACTCTTCTTGCCTATGGGAGTTAACAATACAGTGTGTGGGCCTGCGCCAAGCCTGATTTCAAGAAGCTCAAGGGGCAGGTCGCGTCCCAACACGTCGAGCTCGGAGTCGGTAAGGGGACGGGAAAAGACATCGGCGCCGTCAAGCTCGACCGACACCCCCTTCTTGCTCCACTTGCTTGCCTTGCCCGACAGGAAGATGAACACCCTGCCGGTTTCACCCTCGACCATCTCGCGGGTCAACGCTTCGAGATCGCGCCTTATCGCCTGAATCTCCTTGGCGACCTCTTCGATGCGTTCTTCGTAGTCCCTGACCGCGCTCTCGGCACGGTCGGCATCCTTTGCGGCACCGAACGCTCCGGTCGCCCCAACGGCTACCAATACCAGTAAAATTACCAAACGCCGCATCCTACTCCCCTTTCAGCGACAAGATGGGCCAGCGGCTCTCGGACGGTTCGCCGGAAAGCCTGCGTGGCCCCAGGATAAGACCCCTTCGCATTACAGGGTCACCCGGATCAATGACAATGTACATATATGCAGTCGCGCCGCCGCCAAGATCGGTAAAGCAGCGCACGTCCATCTCCAGATTTGTCGTGTCATCCACCCACAGCGCGGTTGCGCGTGTGCGGGTGTCTCCATCGAACAGTATCCTGGTTCCCTGCGCAGCCTTGGATGAATAGGCCGGGTCGGGATCCTGTGGATGTGTGTGGGCCTTGCCTACCCAGGCATGGATATCGAGGTCGATATCCTCACCAACCCAGGTGAGCACAGCCAGCAGCTTTGGGCTGTCGGCCAGGCTTCGGGGCAGTGTCATGAGGGGTCCGACCACGGTGCTGCCCTTGGGATCGGTCGCCTGGGCGTAGACCTCCATGTCGTTTTCAAATCTCGCCACGCTGACTTCAAACTTTCCATTGTCGATCGAGGCCGGGTACGGTATGCCACCAGCCCACACGACAACGTCACCATAGCCCTTGCCGAGCTTGCCCGACAACCTGGCCGAGCCCGTATCGAGGGACTCGACGGACAAGGTCAACTGCTCCACGACCTCGGGCAACTTCCACCCTCCCTTGAACACCCAGTTGTCGTCGGGATACCCCACGCCAAGGGCGGAACCCACCGAGCGCGCGGGATAGGGAAGCTCCAGTGGTGTGACACTGCCGTTCACGCGCCAGGCGGTCACCTTGCCTTTTTCATCCTCGATGCCCCACACCACGTCGGAGACTTCACCTTCCCAAAGCGACCAGAACCTGCCGTTTACCTCGCCGCCGGCGGGGGGGCTCAGGATGGATACGGGGTTGGTCTCGCCACGTGGAGCTTCTTTGGGGAGCTTCACCGCGTAAACGCTTATGCCCGATTCCTCTCCGCCAAGCTCTTCACCGGCTGACGCGCAGGAAAAAAGCCAGGAGGGGGCGCCGGTGACCGTTGACAGCCGGTTGGCGGCATTCACGGCGTATTGAAGGCCCAGGGAATTGTTCAAGAGCCGGGGGCCCACCGTGTCGGTGTAGCCGACTATGAGGACTCCGTTGCCCTCCGCCACGATCCCGGCCACCATTTTCACCAGCGGCGCGGGCAATTTCTCGCGTATAAGGGCCTTGTTGCCCATGCTGGACAGCGGCTCGCCAAGACCCTGGGGCAACTCACCAAGGAGTATCGGCCCCTGCTTCAGCTCAAGACAAAACCCCTTACCGCCAAAGCAGCCAAAGAGCGCCATCAGGGCGAGCAGGGTTATCGCCGATGCCTTTTGGGGCCAGTTCATGCGCTGGCCTCCAGCACTGTATTGTCGGCGACCAGCAGTTGCTCCAGGGTGGAATTTGTCACCGAGACCTGTCCGCGAACCACCACACCCTCGCCAAAGGCCACATCCCCCTCCACCTTCAACCCCCTGGCTTCCACCAGGCTCAGCGGATGGGGAAAGCGCGCGTCAAAGTCATCTATGGACTGGTAGAACTCCTTGTCCAGCCGTATGAGCGGCGGCCCCATCGCGGGGTCGCGTTTCTTCGAAATCTCCAGCGGCGAAGTCGTACCCTCAATGTAGAGGTCGCTGCGCCTGACAAGCAGGTCTTCGGTGGTCTTCACCGGAGCAAAGCGGTCGCGCCCGACCAGGACGCCCACACCGTTGTTGAAGCTGGCGATGGCGGCTCCCATCGCCGATTCGAGCTGCACCACCTCCACTGCGTCAATGTTTTTACGGTTGACGATCAGCGGCATCCGAACCCCGCCCGCGACCATCCTCGTCTTCAGGGCGTTGAGGTCTATCCAGATATTATTCGTATTGAAGGCCGGAAACTTTTCGGTGTCCTGAAACTCCGGCTCAAACCCGCCCGGGACCTGCGCGATCTCCAGAAGCTCCAACCTGCCCGCGTTCCTGACAAGCGTCCCTCCCTTTACATCGGCCCCGGTCTTGGGGGTGACCTCGATGGCGAACTCGATCCCATTGCGCTCCATGTAGGCCGGGATCGCCGGATCGGGGGATGCTCCGAGGTTGTCGGCGTTGGAGATGAAGGCGAAACAAAAGCCCTCGTCCAGCAGGCTATTTAAAACTCCGGACTCATCCAGCGCAAGGTAGATATCCCCGTGTCCCGGCGGTGCCCACGCCTGGGGTGAATCGGCAGCGCCAAAGGGCTCGCCGCTCTGGGCCTCTATGCGTGGGAAGCGGTGCTGCTCAAAGTCCAGGGGGAGCGCGCTGCCATCACTGCGACGAACCTCCAGATCATAGTAGTTGAGCGCGATGAGGGTATCGGTGCGTGTCGCGTAGGAGTTCATGAATATGAGGGGGAGTCTGGCCCCGCTCTCTTTCCTGAGATACAGAACGTGGCGGGAGAGGAGATCGATGAAGGTGTCCTGGCCCTTGATCGGCAAGAGCGATTTGGCTTTATTCATCTTCATGGAGGTGCCGATGCCGCCGTTCAGGACTATCCAGGCGAGGGTGTCGACCGCCTCTTTTTTTGCGGTGGAATCGGTTTGGGAGCGTATTTTATCAATGCTGACCAGGTCGTCGGCATCGGGTGGAGATATATCGGTCCAGTCAACGCAACCGCCCTGTCCGTCACGGTATTCGGCGTACATCCCGGCGAACACCTCCACCAGGGCGTCACTGGCCCCCGCGTCCTCTAAACGTCGGATAAATTTATCTACACCAATTTGCAAATGTTCATCTCCATGAATACCCCAGTAAAGGGGCGACTCGATATTTGAACAGAGTTGGCAAAGGCCCGTCAAGGGTTAGCAGCCCCAACTTGAAACATTATTCACATCGCCTGGGCAGTGGGCTATTTTGCCGGTTTTCACCGGCCTCCCGACAGCGCCATTCCGGCTGTCATTTTTGCCCCTGAAATCGACAATGTTTTGTGCCTTCCAGGACTTTATCCGGGTATAATCGCCCTCGGGCGGAGCTTTTACCAACCATTCGATTGACTGATTAAGTGCGTATTGGTAATCTTTCTCCTCTTTTGCACAAAATTTACGGAGACTTTACGAAAATGCCTAGACTGACGATCCACGAAGACCGCTGCAAAGCATGCGGGCTGTGCGTGGAATTTTGCCCCAAGGACTGCCTTGCCCTGTCCGACAAATTCAACCCACAGGGATACCATCCGGTGGAACTGGTCAACCCCGATGAATGCACGGGTTGCGCCATCTGCGCGAAGATGTGCCCCGATGTGGTTTTCAAAGTGGAAAAATAGGAATCGACGATGGCAGCAAAAACATTTGAAAAAGGTAACGTCGCCATAGCCAAGGCGGCGGTGGCGGCCGGATGCAAATACTACTTTGGCTATCCGATAACGCCCCAGAGCGACATCCCCGAATACCTGAGCGGCGTGCTCCCCGGCGTGGGCGGACAATTCGTCCAGGCCGAGAGCGAGATAGCCGCCATCAATATGCTCCTTGGCGCAGGCTCCACGGGCAAGCGCGCTATGACCAGCTCTTCAAGCCCCGGCATCAGCCTAAAGCAGGAGGGCATCAGCTACATGGCGGGCAGTGAAATACCCGGCCTGATAGTCAACATCCAGCGCTCCGGCCCCGGCCTTGGCGGCATCTCTCCCAGCCAGGGCGACTACTTCCAGGCCACCAGGGGCGGCGGTCACGGCGACTATCGCATCCTCGTGCTGGCCCCGGCCACCGTCCAGGAGATGTACGACCTGACGATCCTCGCCTTCGAGCTCTCCGACAAGTATCGCATGCCCGCCATGGTGCTGGCCGACGCGATGCTGGGCATGATGAAGGAGCCGCTGGAAGAGTGGATTCCCAAGCAGGCCGAAGAGGACAAGTCCAGTTGGGCGCTCTCCGGCGCGAAGGGACGCGAGCGGCGCAAGATCAAGTCCCTCTTCCTTGGCGATGGCGAGCTGGCCGAACACAATTGGAAGATGCTGGAGCATTATCGCGAGGTCGAGGCAAAGGAGACCCGCGTGAAGATAGAGGTTCATGATGACTGCGAGCTGGCCGTCGTCGCCTTCGGCTCGGCGGCGCGCATAGCCAAGTCGGCGGTGGACAGGCTAAACGATGAGGGTCGCAATATCGGCATGGTGCGCCCCATAACCGTGTGGCCCTTCCCCTATAAAGAGATCAGGGAACTGGCCGAGAAGGACATCCCCTTTCTCACCGTGGAGCTGAACGTCGGCCAGATGGTCGAAGACGTTCGCCTCTCCGTCGAGGGCCGCTCCAAGGTCTCCTTCGCCGGGTATCCGCCGGGCTACCTGCCCTCCCCCGATGAAATTTATGAAGAGATAACCAAGCTTCTGGATAAAAAGGACTGATCGATATGAAAACCGTTTTCGAGCGTCCCCAATCCCTGGTGGACACCTCGTTTCACTTCTGTCCCGGCTGTCACCACGGCACCATCCACCGGCTCGTGGCGGAGGCTATCGACGAATACAAGGTGCGCGAAACCACCATCGCCGCCGCCTCGGTCGGTTGCTCCGTCTTCTTGTATGACTACTTTGACATCGACGTGGTCGAGTCGCCCCATGGCCGCGCCCCTGCGGTGGCCACCGGCATCAAGCGGGCCAACCCCGACAAGTTCGTCTTCGTCTACCAGGGCGATGGTGACCTGGCAGCCATAGGCACAGCCGAGATCATCCACGCAGCCAACCGCGGCGAGAACATCACGGTTATTTTTGTCAACAACACGGTCTATGGCATGACCGGCGGTCAGATGGCCCCCACCACCATGCTGGGGCAGCGGACCACCACCAGCCCCTATGGCCGGGACTTTGCCCAGGATGGCTACCCGATCAGGATGACCGAAATGCTCGCACAGCTCGAAGGCGTGGGCTACGCGGCAAGGGTGGCGGTGGACAGCCCCGCCCACCTCGGCAAGGCGCGCAAAGCCATAATGAAGGCGTTCGCCACCCAGATCGAAAACAGGGGCATGGGTTTTGTCGAAGTGCTCTGCACCTGCCCGACCAACTGGGGCATGGGGCCGATTGAGGCCAACAAACGGATTGCAGCAGAAATGATCCCCTACTTCCCGCTGGGTGTCTACAAGGAGCGCACGGGAAGCGACTTCATGTAAAGGTATATAAAAGATGAATCACGCCGTAATAATGGCCGGTTTTGGCGGCCAGGGCATTTTGATGATTGGCAACCTCTTCGCCATCGGTGCGCTAAAGCAGGGGCTGAACTGCACGTTTTTCCCCTCCTATGGCGTCGAGATGAGGGGCGGTACAGCCAACTGCACCGTCACCATCTCCGACCACGAGGTGGGCAGCCCGGTGACATCGAGCCCCAATGGAGTGGTCGCCATGAACGAACCCTCCGTTGCCAAGTTCGCTCCAAGGATCGGCGAAGGCGGGCTGCTCCTGATAAATACTTCAATGGCCCCCGACAACGACTTCTCCAAGGATGGTGTCGAGGTGATACGGTTGCCCTGCAACCAGATCGCCGACGAGCTGGGGAACATCAAGCTCGCCTCCATGGTCGCCCTTGGCGCTTACGCCGGCAGATGCGGCGTCGTAGAGTTAAAGTTCCTGGAAGAGGCGCTGCCCGAGGTCCTTCCGCAAAAACTGCATAAATTGATTCCCTCGAATATCGAGGCATTGAGAGCCGGCGCCAAGCGGGCCGATAAGCAGGACTGAGGAGGATAACCTGATGGATGCCCAAAAGGTTTTTGTCGGCGAGCGGATAAAGGCTGTCCGTGAGGCCAATGGAGTTACACTGCAAGAGTTGGCTGAGAAGTCCGGCTACAGCGCCGCGCTTTTAAATCAGGTGGAGAACCATCTCGACAGTCCGCCGCTGGGGGCATTGGCGAAAATAGCCAGCGCCCTCGGAGTGCCGATCAGCGAGCTGTGGGGCGAGCGCGACACCGAGCCCTACTCCCTGGTGAAAAAGGATGAGGGACGCGAGGTCAGCCGCTTCGCCTCCAAAGAGGGCATCAGCTACGGTTACGAGTACCGCTCGCTGGGCTTTGGCAAGAAAAACCGCCATATCGAACCCTACATCGTCACCCTTGAGCCCCCCACGGTGAAGCCCCCCGCCCCCTCGACCCATCCCGGCGAAGAGTTTATCTTTGTGGTCAGCGGAGAGGTGGAGGTCTACCTGGACGGCCACACCGATCTACTGCAACCCGGCGACTCTATCCAGTATGACGCCACCGTGCCCCACCGGGTTCGAAGTCATGGTAAAAACCGGGCCGAAATTCTCGCCGTCATCTGGTCCCCCGAAGAGTAGGAACCCAAAAGCCATGAGCGAAGAGTCCAAAACAACTACAACGACCACCCCCAACGTGGACATCTCGGTTGAACTGGGCTCCCTGAAACTCAAAAACCCCCTCATCGCGGCCTCAGGCACCTTTGGCTACGCGCACGAATTCAAGGACCAGATGGACCCGTCGGTCTACGGCGGAATCTCGGTAAAGGGCCTCTCCCTTCAGCCCAGAACCGGCAACCCCATGCCCCGCATAGTCGAGACCCCCTCGGGCATGTTGAACGCCATCGGCCTGGAAAACGTGGGGGTCGATGCTTTCATCCGCCACAAGATGGGCTACCTGCGCACGCTGGACACGGTGATTATCGCCAACTTTTTCGGCAACACGGTGGAAGAGTATGGCGAGTGCGCGGCCAAGCTCGATGGTGTGGAGGGCATTGGCGCACTTGAGATGAACATCTCGTGTCCCAACGTCAAGGCGGGCGGGATTGCCTTTGGCACCGATCCCGTGCTGGCGACCGAGGTGATTAAGAAAGTTAAATCCAAGAGCACTCTTCCCCTGATCGTCAAGCTCTCCCCCAACGTCACCGACATACGGGTGATGGTGCGAGCCGCCGAGCAGGCCGGGGCGGATATCATCTCGCTGGTCAACACCTTTACCGGGATGGCAGTGGACCTGGACAGGCGTCGGCCGGTCCTCGCCAACGTCACCGGGGGGCTGTCCGGTCCCGCCATAAAGCCGCTGGCCCTGCGTATGGTGATGGAAGCGGTGGAGACCGCAACCATTCCGGTGATTGGCCTTGGTGGCATCGTAACATCGCGTGACGCCTTGGAATTTCTATGCCTCGGCGCTTCCGCCGTCCAGGTCGGCACGGCAAATTTTGTAAATCCCACCGCGGCGCTTGATATTCTCACCGGGATGAAGCAGTATCTTGCCGGGCTTGGAGTGGAAAAACTCTCCGATTTCATCGGAACATTTAGCCGCTAAACCTGATTAATTCAAAATTTTTACACCGTCTTCAGATAGAGCTTTTACCGATGCTGACCATACTGCGCAACTTCAGTCATCAGATCCGCACAAGCGGCGTCGCGCGTTCGATGCTGCTGTCGGCGCTGGTGGGTATTGTTGCCGGGCTTGGCGCAATTGCTTTCTACTACGCAGCCAACTGGGCGCACCACCTCTTCATTGGCGGTCTGGGCGGCTACCACGCCCCCGAAGAAGGCGCCGGTGAGGGTTCCTTCCTCACGATGATCGATTCCCTCTCCATGGGGTTCAACTGGTACATCTGCCTCATACCCGTTATCGGCGGCCTCGTCTCGGGCTTCCTCGTCTTCCGCTACGCGCCTGAGGCCGAGGGCCACGGCACCGACGCGGCAATTGACGCCTTCCACAACAAGGGCGGCCACATACGCGCGCGTGTGCCGTTCATCAAGGCAATCTCCTCCATCGCCACCATCTCCACCGGCGGCTCGGCCGGGCGAGAGGGACCGATAGCCCAGATTGGCGCGGGCTTTGGCTCATTCCTGGCGACAAAGCTCAACCTGACAGCCTCGGACCGGCGAATCTTGCTGCTCGCGGGCATGGCCGGCGGCATCGGCGCGACCTTCCGTTCACCGCTGGGCGGCGCGCTCTTTGCGGTGGAGGTCCTCTATCGCGACAATGAGTTTGAGCACGAGGGGCTGGTGGCGGCGATCATCTCCTCCATCGTGGCCTACTCCCTTTTCGGCTCGGTCACCGGCTGGGAGCCGCTACTGTCAACCCCCCACTTCGTCTTTCGCCAACCCCAGGAGCTTATCGTCTTCCTGGTGATGGGCGCGTTGCTGGCGATGGCGGGGGTGGTCTATGTGAAGGTCTTCTACGGCTTCAGGGACTGGTTCCGCGCGCTCCCCTTCCCCAACTATCTAAAACCCGTAGCGGGCGCATTCCTCTTGGGCATACTGGCGCTCTTCGTACCCCAGGTGCTGGGCTCCGGCTATGGCTGGATACAGGCGGCGCTCTACGGGAAGATGGCGCTGTGGGTGATGTTGGTGGTGGCGGTCGCCAAGATACTGGCGACAAGCTTGACGATCTCGTCGGGCGGCTCCGGGGGCGTCTTCGCTCCCAGTCTGGTGATTGGCGCAATGCTCGGCGGCGCGTTTGGCGCGGGGGCGCAGACGCTTTTCCCCGCACTCGTCACCGACCCCAGGGCCTTCGTCCTTGTGGGGATGGCGGGATTTTTTGCCGCTGTCTCCAAGACACCCATAGCGACCCTTATCATGGTAAGCGAGCTGACTGGAAACTACGGGCTGCTGGCGCCTCTCATGCTGGTCTGCACGGTCGCCATGCTCACCCGCTCCAAGAATACCATCTACGAAAAGCAGGTCGCGACGCGGCTCGACTCCAAGGCGCACCTTGGCGACTTTGTATTGGATGTGACCGAGGGGATAAAAGTCGGGGACTTGGCGGACCAGGGGCTGACGCCCACCTTCATACCCCAGGACCTGCCCCTGCCCGAGGTGATGAAGCGGATCGCAAACGCAGAGGGGGCCTACTACCATGTGGTGGATGAGGCGGGCAGCGCCATCGGCGTCTTTTCAGTCAACGACATCCGCCGCATCCTGAACGAGGACATACCGCCGGGGCTGGTCATCGCCAAGGATATCGCGACCTCGGACATGCTCACCGTGGAACCGGAAGAGGCGCTCGGCAGTGCCTTGAAAAAGCTGGCGGGACATGAACTGGAAGAGATTCCGGTGGTCAACCCGGACAACCCCGGCCAGATCCTCTACATGCTGACGCGCCGCTCGGCGCTGGCTCGCTACACTGCTGAGCTGGAAAAGCAGCGGGGGATTTACGCAGAATAACCCGTGGGGCAAAGTATTTATGGGGGGGGGCTAGGAGGCTGTTGAGAAACTCTCCCGAAGCAGGAATAGCGCTGAACTGGAGATTTCAGCCGATACCGAGCAAACCTCCAACTAAGCCGACGATAAACAGGAAGCCCCGAAGATCAGAGGATATCCGGGGGTTTTCAACAAACTACTAGGCTTTTGTTCTCATCACCTCGGCTTCACTTAGCCGGTGGTAGACGGGGGCAAAGGTCGCAGGGTCCTGCGCTTTTCCACTCTCAAATACAATTGAACCCAGCGTCGCAACCGCGCCGGGATCGATATGCCACATCGAGGAGCCGACGCTCGAAAAGAGTTCTCCAAGCTTCTCCTTCAAAACTTCGCCATAAGCGCCAACCCCGGAACCGATAAAGAGGCATGGCCGCCCCAGCGCCTTCAACTTCTCGGCCAGTTCTTCGGGGAGATGAGCGCCCTCCCCTACCAGTTCAACGTCGTCGGCCATGAAGTCACCTCGTCCATCCAGCACGCTGGCGTAAACCTGGCCTTTTCTGGCGTCAAACATCGGCACTATCACTCCGTCAAAGGGGGTGACGGTGTAGGCCAGCGCGCGCAGGCCCGACACCCCGGCTATGGGAAGCCCCAGGCCATCGGCCAATCCCTTGGCGGTGGCGACGCCCACCCTCAGCCCTGTAAACGCACCCGGACCCCTGGTCACGGCGATGCACTCAAGCTCCGCTTTGGCGACCCCCGCACGCGCCATCACAGTATCTATCTGATTGAAGAGGATATGGGAGTGGCGGTTCTTTTCGACAACCACCTCTGCCGCAGCTACCGCTCCACCCTTCAACACCGCCGCGCCGGTGGAACCCGACGAGGTGTCGATTGCCAGAACAGTGCTCATCCAGTCTGTATCCGCATTATGTCGTTATAAATTACAAACATTATGAGAGACACCAGAATTACCAGCCCCACCTGCTGGGCGACCTCTCTGAACCTGGTGTGCACAGGTCTGCCGACGACCGCCTCGAAGAGGTAGAAGGCCAAATGCCCGCCGTCGAGCACTGGAACCGGCAGGAGGTTCAGCACCATGAGGTTGATCGAGAGCGCAGCCATTAGGTAGATGAAATACCTGAACCCGGCGTTCATCGCCTGTCCCGCGATGTTGAAGATCGCGATGGGGCCGCCGATCTCATTGGAGTTTCCGCGCCCGGTCACCAGCCGCACGATCAC
Source organism: Deltaproteobacteria bacterium (assembly GCA_030591565.1). Taxonomy (GTDB): domain Bacteria; phylum Desulfobacterota; class Deferrisomatia; order Deferrisomatales; family BM512; genus JAUVAU01. The sequence goes on from JAUVAU010000029.1 coordinate 16,690, forward strand.
GTCGAAAGTCTGGACCGTCACCTCGACCGTGGACTTGAACCCCTCCACCGGAGCCTCCAGCAACGAAGCGCCTTCCTGCATCACCGTATCGCCCTTGGGCCGGATGCCGATGATGACGTAGCTGTCGTCATCCCTGTGGATCGGGTTGAGGTTGACCACCACCACCTCATCGTCGCGGTCCACCTCAAGGACCATCGCATCCTCGCCCGAGGTCATGATCGCGTACTGCATCTTCGTCCAGGTGTCGGTGACCTTTCCATCCACGGTGATGATGCGGTCGCCTTCCAGCAAACCGGCTTCATAGGCGGGCATACCCTGCTCAACCTGGCCCACCACCGGCAAGAGCACCTGCTCGCCAAAGAGGCTGAGGAAGCAAAAGAGCACGAAGCCCAATACCAGATTCATAATCGGCCCGGCAAAGACCACCGCCATGCGATGCGACACCGGCCTCAGATTGAAGCGGGTAGCCGGATCGCCATCTTCTTCGTCTTCATCTTCAACTTCCTCTACGGCATCGGTCACGCCTGCGTCCTCGACTATCGTCTCCTCGCCGTGGAGCTTCACATAGCCCCCCAGCGGGATCGCCGACAACACGTACTCAGTCTCGCCCCACTGCTTTCTGAGCAGGATCGGGCCAAAGCCAAGGGAGAAGCGCACGACTTTGATGCCCAGCTTCTTGGCGACGATGAAGTGGCCGAACTCGTGGACGAAGATCAAAACGCCAAGCAAGATGGCGAAGGAGGGAATACTTTCAATGTGCATCTGATTCAGACTCCGAATTGTTTATCTGTTACGGGCCGTTACGGGCCAGTCACGGGCGAAACCACGCGCAGCCGTATCAGCTTCAAGCGCCGTCGAAAGGTCCGTGAGGGGTGTCGTTTCAATTTTGTTTAACGCGTCATCCACAAGCCGGGGGATATCGGCAAAAGTTATAAGGGAAGTCAGGAACTTCTCCACCGCGATCTCATTGGCCGCCGAGAGGATAGCTGGAGCGGTCCCGCCGCTCCCAAGCGCCTGGTAGGCCAGCCCCAGGCAGGGGAAGGTCTCCATGTCCGGCTTTTCAAAGGTCAACCCGCCCAGCGACCAGATATCCAGGGACAGCGCCTCCATCGGGAGCCGCTCGGGGTAGGCCAGCGCGTAGGAGATGGGGCCGCGCATGTCGGGCACTCCCAGCTGCGCTATCATCGAGCCATCCACGAACTCCACCATGGAATGGACGATCGACTGCGGGTGAATCGCCACATCTATCTTGTCGGGACCGAGATCGAAGAGCCAATACGCTTCGATCACTTCAAGCCCCTTGTTCATCATCGTCGCCGAGTCGATTGATATCTTCGGCCCCATCGACCAGTTGGGATGGGCAAGCGCCTGGGCAGGTGTAACCTCCGCGACCTCAGCCGCGCTCCTGCCGCGAAAGGGCCCGCCCGAGGCGGTCAGAATCAGTCGCTTGACGGATCCCGGATCCCTGCCCTCCAAGACCTGAAAAATCGCCGAATGCTCACTGTCGATGGGCAGAAGGTTGCAGCCGTTGTCATCCGCCATCTTGCGCACAAGGGCGCCCGCCACCACCAGGGTCTCCTTGTTGGCGACGGCCACGTCCATGCCTTTCTTCAACGCCTCAAGGGTGGGCACCAGCCCCACTGCGCCCACTAGCGCGGAGACGAGCATGTCGGCTCCCGAAGCGGCCGCGACCGTTTTAAGTCCCTCCATGCCATAGTATACCTCGACGGTGGGACCGAGGATGTCGGAGAGTTTACGCGCGTCCTCCTCTTCGGCAACCGAGACGAGCGGGACCTTGTGCCTTTTCGCCTGCTCGGCCAATAGCTCGATCTTTCGCCCGGCGGCCAGCGCGGTAATCTTGAACTTGTCGGGAAAGCGCTCCACCACATCCAGGGTGTTGGTACCGATGGAACCGGTGGAGCCGAGGATCGAGAGCTTCTTCATCCGGCGAGGCTCATCAGGATGGCGGCAAAGATCGGCGCGGTCGGAATAAAGCTATCGAGCCGGTCGAGCACTCCTCCGTGACCGGGGAGCAGATCGCCGGAATCCTTGACGCCGGCCGACCTCTTCAGTGCCGACTCGACCAGGTCGCCGACCTGCCCGGCGATGTTTAACATCACAGCAATAACCAGCGCCTGCATGGCAGTAATCCCCTCGGGCAGCAGCGGCATAAACGCCAGCCCGCATATCACGCTCCCGGCCAAGCCGCCCAGCGAGCCTTCAATCGACTTTTTGGGGCTGATCGTAGGCGCGAGGCGTCGCTTTCCAAATTTTGAACCGACGAAGTACGCTGCGGTGTCGCCGATCATCACCACTATCATCAGGTAGATGAGCGCTGTTGCCCCAAAACGCCCCACCAAGACCGCGTGGCCCAGGAAATAGGGGACCATGAGCCAGGCCATCCCGACGCGGGAGGCTTTCGCGATCAGTTCGGGCGAGTTGCCCTTCCCCAGCGCCTCGGCCATCACGAAGCCGATCACGCCAAGCGCCAGCATCGCAGCGGGCATCGCCGGTGAGGGGCAGATGAAGGAGGAGGCGATCACACCTCCCCACAATTTCAAGAGCAGCCGCTCGGTTCCATCACCCCCATGGCCCGCGAGGTTCAGGAACTCATCGGTGCCGACCACCGCCGCCAGCGTCACCATCAGAGCGATGCCGAAGACCCCTCCGCCAAAGATCAGGAGGAGGATGATCGGTATGGCGATGGCCGCCGTGCGTAGCCGGTCCTTTAATGCCTCAGTCATCTAATGCCTCAGTCATCAAGTTGGTCATCCTTGGCCTGCGAGGTTCAGGAACTCATCGATGCCGACGACCGCCGTGCGTAGCCGGTCTTTTAATGCCTCAGTCATCAAGTTGGTCATCCTTGGCCCGCGAGGTTCAGGAACTCATCGATGCCGACGACCGCTGTGCGTAGCCGGTCTTTTAGTGCCTCAGTCATCAAGTTGGTCATCGGTGAGTCCGAATCGTCTCTTTCTCCCGGCGTAGTCCTCTATTGCGCGCCGCAGATTCTCCGGCCCAAAATCAGGCCACATCACGTCGGTTATATAGATTTCAGTATAGGCGATCTGCCACAAAAGGAAATTGGATATCCTGTTCTCGCCGCTAGTGCGGATGAGCAGATCTGGGTCGGGCAGCTCGGGATCGTAGAGGAATCTTTTGAAATAGCTCTCGTCCACTTCTTCAGGCAGGGGATTTTCCCGAAGGATCTTGCGCGTAGCTTCCAGTATCTCGTCTCGGCCACCGTAGGAGAGCGCCAATACCAGCGTTAACCCCTTGCAACCGCTTGTCTGCTCAATGGCGGACTCCAGCACTTTTTGGGCGGGTTTGGGGAGCTTATCGAGCTGGCCTATCGCTTTGAGCCTGACGCCCTGCCCTATCAGCTTCGGTATCTCGCGCTTTAGCTGGACGGACATCAGCTCCATCAACGCACGCACCTCGGTTATCGGCCTGCCCCAATTCTGGGAGGAAAACGCAAAAAGGGTCAGCGTCTCGATGCCCAGTCGCCCCGCCTCCTTCACCACCGAGCGCACGGCATCTATCCCCGCCATATGGCCGCGTATCCTGCCAAGCTTGCGGTTTTGGGCCCAGCGACCGTTTCCATCCATTATTATGGCGACGTGGCGCGGCACAGCAGTTTGCGAGTTGTCGTTTCCCATTTATTCGACCTAAAAGAGCAAACGCCGGTCTTAAATTAAGGGGCCGACGTTCGCTTGTATCAAAATTGGTTGTATGCCGAAGGACCGATGGCGCCGGTCGATTAGACTTCCAGTACTTCGGCCTCTTTCGTCTCCTGGAGCGCGTCGGCTTTCTTGACGAACCCGTCGGTGACCTGCTGGACGTCGTCCTTGAACTTGTGGAGATCGTCCTCGCTTATGTCCTTATCCTTCTGCAGCTTATCAAGCTGGGAGTTCGCGTCACGACGAATGTTACGCACCGCCACACGCGCATCCTCGGTCATGTTCTTCACCACCTTCACCAGATCTTTTCGCCGCTCTTCGCTCAGTTTGGGGATCGGAATACGCACGATCTTACCATCGCTGTTGGGCGTCAGGTCCATGTCCGACTGCAATATCGCGCGCTCGATCGCCGGGGCGAGATTGGCCTCCCAGGGCTGCACCATTATCGTGCGGGGCTCGGGTATGGAGAGGTTCGCCACCTGGTTGATCGGGGTCGGGGTCCCATAGTAATCGACCCGGATGCCGTCGAGCAGCGTCAGGCTGGCGCGGCCGGTGCGCACACGGCCAAAGTTGCGCTCAAGCGCCACAAGCGCTTTTTCCATATTCTCGGTGGATTGCTCTATCACTAATTGGGCATTGTCGGACATGGCTATTACCCTCTCACTGTTGTTCCAATGTTTTCGCCGTTCATCACCTTGGCTATGTTGCCCTCGGTAGTGAAGTCGAAGACGACGATCGGCAGATCGTTATCGCGGCAAAGCGATATCCCGGTCGAGTCCATCACCTTGAGGTCACGGTTCAATACATCAAGATAGGTAAGCTTATCAAATTTTACGGCGTCGTCGAATTTCATTGGGTCTTTATCGTAGACGCCGTCTACTTTGGTCCCCTTGAGTATCGCCTCGGCCCCGATCTCCATGGCGCGCAGACTTGCCGCTGTGTCGGTGCTGAAGTATGGGTTACCCGTACCCGCCGCGAAGATGACGATGCGCCCCTTTTCAAGGTGGCGAATTGCCCTTCGGCGGATGTAGGGTTCGGCGACCTCGGACATCTTGATCGCCGAGAGCACCCTGGTTTCGCCGCCGTTTCGCTCGATCGCGTCTTGAAGCGCCAGCGAGTTCATTACAGTAGCCAACATCCCCATGTAGTCTGCGGTGGCCCGGTCCATGCCGGTGGTCGCCCCCGAGAGGCCCCTGAAGATATTGCCGCCGCCCACCACCAGGGCAAGCTCGGTGCCCAAATCGCGTGCTTCAATAACTTCCCTGGCTATGCGGTCAACCATATCGTGGTCGATGCCATAGCCTTGGGCGCCCATCAGGGCTTCCCCGGAGAGCTTGAGGAGCACGCGGCGATAACGGGTGTTGGCTTTATCGGTCATGGGCTGGTCAGCCACCCATCTCGGCGACTTCGGCGGCCAGGTCATGGGTCTTCTTTTCAAGGCCTTCACCCAGCTCGAAGCGCACGTAGCGGCGGATACGCATATTCTCGCCCACGTCGGAGATCATCTGCTTGAGGTAGGCTCCAATCGTCATGTCGGGGTCTTTTACGTAGGGCTGGTCAAGCAAACAGTTTTCCTTGAGGTACTTTTTGATGCGCCCCTCAACCATCTTGTCGATGACCTGCTCTGGCTTGCCCGATTCCTTGGCCTGCTCGATGAGGAAGTTGCGCTCCTTTTCCAGCGCGGCCTGGTCCGCCTCTTCTTCGGAGAGCCAACGGGGGTTTGCGGCTGCGATGTGAAGGGCGACGTTGTTTATGAACTCCTGGAACTTGTCGGTACGCGCCACGAAATCGGTTTCGCAGTTGATCTCAATGAGCACGCCTATGCGCCCTGCGCCGTGGATGTATGAGTGGACAAGCCCCTCGGAAGCGATGCGTCCAGCCTTCTTGGCGGCGTCGGCCACGCCCTGCTTGCGCAGGAATTCCCCGGCCTTTTCCATATCACCACTGCACTCGGTGAGCGCCTTTTTGCAATCCATCATTCCTGCGCCGGTTATTTCGCGCAACTCTTTAACCGCACTTGCTGTGATAGCCATTATGTGAACCTCCAGCTTTACCTGAAATTTTTAGTTATCTGATTTTTGTCTTTTATGAGCCGACCTGCTACTCGGTGGCCTCGACTTCAGCTTCGGCTTCCACGACCGCTTCTTCAGCCGGAGCTGCCTCTTCAGCCGGAGCTGCCTCTTCAGCCGGAGCTGCTTCTTCGACCGGAGCTGCTTCTTCGGCCGGGGCTGCTGCTTCGGCCGGGGCTGCTGCTGCCTCTTCAGCCGGAGCTTCTTCAGCCGCTGCTTCTTCAGCTACTGCTTCTGCCGGGGCGGCCCCCGCTTCGTCACCTTCAGTGGCAATGCCCTTGCCATCCATCACCGCGTCGGCGATGGCGGCGGAAAAGAGCTTGATGGCGCGAATGGCGTCGTCGTTGCCGGGAATCGGGAAGTCGATGAAGTCGGGATCGCAGTTGGTGTCGGTGATCGCAACCACGTCGATGCCCAGGCGGTTGGCTTCCTTCACTGCAATGGATTCACGCATGGGATCGATGATGAAAAGAATGGTGGGCAGGCCCCTCATTTCCTTGATACCGCCGAGGTTTCTTTCCAGCTTCGTTTTTTCGCGCTGGAGGCCCAGGCGTTCCTTTTTGGTGATCAGCTCCAGGGTGCCTTCAGCTTCACGTCTTTCAATTTCGAGAAGGCGCTCAATGGAGCGGCGGATCGTGTCGAAGTTGGTCATGGTGCCGCCGAGCCAGCGGTGGTTGACAAAGAACTCGCCGCAACGAAGGGCTTCGTCGCGCACTATGTCGGCTGCCTGACCCTTGGTGCCTACGAAGAGGACGCGGCCACCGGAAGCGGCCACCTTGCGAACGCGTTCATAGGCGGTGCGGAACATCTTTACGGTTTGGGATAGATCGACGATATGGATGCCGTTACGCTCGGTGAAGATGTAGCGGCCCATTTTCGGGTTCCATCTGTGTGTCTGGTGACCAAAGTGGACACCGGCTTCCAACATCTCTCTCATTGTTACTGCTGACATTTGCTTCTCCTTTGCCGTGGTTATTCCTTCATCCCCCCGAACCCCGACTTAAGTTGACAGGGCACCACGAATGACGATGGGGGATGTGTGTGATTGGGAAGCGAAGATACATAGCAGAAGAACCTCTGGTTTTCAAGATAAAAACGGGCTTCTCGGCTGCTTTTGGGACCCTCTTCTTGACTGCCCGGGATACCGTGGTTGACTTGCGGTATAAACATATCGCAAGGCAGGCTGTTGACAAAGGTAGACAATAGGAAACTGGCTGGAAAATCGGCTACTCGTAGCTATCTGCCTATCTGCTTACTCAGCCTGACTGATCGTTGACAAGCACTGAATTTTATTCGAGAATGAGGAAGGATATAAAAAATGACCGGAGGAATACTCAGCGTATTTCGAGGATCATTTTTTAGCCTGACGAAGTAAATCGGAGAAAAGGCAGAGTTTGTCAGCGATCTGACTTGCAGTATAAACATATCGCAAGGAGGCCCAAGGTGAAGCTCATACGCGCCATAATAAGCACCGACCACATCGACGAATTGCGGCTAAAACTCTTCGAGAACGGAGCACCCGGTCTGACCATCGACAGCGTCATGGGGATCGGCAAGCCGCTGGGGCAGCTAAGCTACTCGGATGACAAGGGATTCGTGCCCAAGTTCTTCTCCAACTCAAGGATCGAAATCGTAGTCGAAGACAAGCGCGTCGAGGAGATATGCGCAATCATCATCGACGTTTGCCGCACCGGTAACGTGGGCGACGGCAAGATATTCATCCAACCGGTGGATGAGGTCATTCGCATCCGCACCGGTGAAAAGCAGGAGAAGGCGCTCTACTAAAATTTTTCCCTTGTATAAAATTTTTCTCTTGCATGCCAAAAAGCCCGCTCAACGCCGGGCTTTTTCATTTTTTCCTCACCGCTACGCCGGGTCGGGTAAGATATTGAATATCAAGTAATTTCAGGTGACATCTTTAAAGCATTTTGGTGGGGAATCTTATATACTGGGACCAATTGGGGATTTCGTTGCATTAGCATCCATTTTTTATTTAGAATTGGGAGAGAGATGTCGAAACCGGGGAACTTCCTTCAGGAACACGCTGAGCAGGTCTTTATTCTCGTGGTGCTGCTGACCGTGGTGGTGCTCAATTACGTTCTGGAGAACAAGCTCGCCTTCCTGCAGTTCTACTTCCTGCCGGTCATCGTGGTCGGCAATCTGGCGGGCATCCGCACGGCGGTGCTGGGGTCGTTCTTTTGCATCCTCATGGTGCTGCTCTACACGGTCGTCTATCCCCATGAATTCCTGATGTCCCCCACCCGGGAGGCGCTGGTCGTCTACCTGCTGGCGTGGGGCGGCTTTCTGATCCTCTCGGGCTATGCCGTGGGCAAGCAACGCGACCGGCTGATGTCGGAGGTGGACAGAGCCCAGGGGCTGACCACCGAGCTGTCCAGCTCTCTCGTGGAACTTAAAAACACCAAGGAGACCACGATACTGGGGCTGGCCAAGCTAGCCGAGTGTCGCGACGAGGATACGGGCAAACATCTTGAGCGAATTATGGAGTATTCAAGAGTGATCGCATCCGAGTTGGCGCTTCATCACCCATACAACGCCTACATCACCGAGCACTACGTCGAAGATCTGTGCCTCTCTTCAATCCTTCACGATATCGGCAAGGTGGGCATCCCGGACAGTATCCTCCAAAAACCGGGGAAACTGGAGCCGGAAGAGTTTGAGGCGATGAAGATGCACACCACGCTTGGGGGCGATGCGCTCAGTGCGATGGAGGAACGCATTGAGGGCCGCTCCTTTCTGGCTCTGGGCAAAGAAGTGGCCTATCACCACCACGAGCGCTGGGATGGAAACGGCTACCCGAACAAGCTGAAAGGCGACGAGATACCGCTATCGGCCAGGATCATCTCGGTGGCCGACACCTACGACGCTATCACCTCCAAGCGCGTCTACTCCAACGCCAGACCACACCATGTGGCGGTGGATATCATAAGGGAAGAGCGTGGCACCCAGTTTGATCCGCGGATCGTTGATGTGTTTCTCTCTCAACAGAACGCGATCGGGGAACTGGCTAAGGTGATGAACTAGGGAGGGGACACCAGCAGCTACCACCCCCCTCACTGCAGGCAGTTAAAGACCCCCTTGCACCAGAGGCAGTCGCCACAGGGCTCATTGTTGATGTAGCAGTCCTGCTCGAACTCTTCGGCCTGAACGTAGTCGCAACACTTCCCCAGATTGCAATCGGAGCAAAAGGGGTAATCGTAGGCGGCTACACTACGTCGAAACTCCACGTAGGCGGGGTCATTCCATATTTCAAGCGCGGGTGTTTGGGCCAGGTCGCCAAAGACCCGTGGGGTGACGAACTTCTCTCTACCGTTGATGAAGCAGCGATACCCGTGCCAGAGGAAGTAACAGGGGTGCACCTGACCATCCCACGCCACGAACATCCCCTCATTCTCCACGAACTCGCAGTGGCGCTCCCCCTTGGGCAGCACCTCGGGCAGGGTCAGCTCCAGCCCCACCTCGTCGGCGACCTTTGACGCGTCGGCAAAAATTTCCTCCACCTGCGCATACCAGCCTTCGTCGCGCTTTAGCAGCTCCACGATATTGATGAAGATGTCCTTGTCGGCGGCAGCCTTCTTCATCTCCTCGATAAAGTCGTAAATACGCCAATCATCCTCGGTCTTGGTCTTGTAATATTTCCACAAAACCTCAAAGTAGCGGTCGATGTCCACCCCCTCGCGCGCGGCGCGCTCCTTCCAGGGCTTGAAGAACTCCACAGCTATGTTGGTGTTGGGATCGTAGGAGGTCTCCCCCACGATCGCCTTGTCATAGGGAAGGCACTGGGTGACGATGGCGAAGTTGGCGCCGCGCTCGGCCCCCCACTTCAGCACCCCGGACAGCTCGGCGAGGTTATCGCGCATGGCGACGAACTCGATGCCGATCTGGAGGCCCGGCCGCACCGCCCTGGCGTCGCACAGCGCCGCAATTGCGCGCTCAAGCGAGGCGATATCCGCCCCGCCCCTTATGTGTCCCAGAGTGTCCGGGCTTACGGCGTCAAGCGAGATACACACCTTGTCCACCCCGGCCCTTGCAAGCGCCAACGCCCGGTCGCGGTCGAGCAACACGCCATTGGTCTGGAAGCCAATCCAGCCGCCCCCATCCGACCGCTCGCCCATCCGCTCACGTGCCTGTGAGATAAACTGCTCCAGATGCGGGTTCATCAGCGGCTCGCCGATGCCGGAGAGGATTAGGGCCTCAAGGCCGGGAAAAAGGGGGTGGAGTTTCTCGAAAGTCGCAGGACTCAAGTTGCCCTCGGTCATCGCGTGGTCGCCGGTCTGCTTGACACACATGCGGCAGGTGAGATTGCAATGGGTGGTGGACTCGACGAAGAGCTTTCGCGGGCGTTTACTTGGGGGAGACTTTACGGACATGGGAGGTCAGCCCTTGCCTGCGTGGAAGAGCCCAAGAGTGAAACGGTGCGGGCCGGGGATGCCACGGGAAGCGTAAGCGATTGAATCGCCGGGGTTTACTACAATGGAGAGCGGATGAATCTTGTGGTCGAGAAAGACCCCCTCGATCATATCCAGCGGCAGTCCCATGCCCTCCGCCAACTCAGCAGCGGTGACGCCACCATCGGGCACCTCAACCTCCGCCTCCGAACCCAACCCCCGGTCCTTGCGAAAGGTATGCAGCAACCCGAACATCCTCACATGCGCCTTGCCCATTTATATTGCTCCAGACAAACGGGGATCAAAACCAAGGCTACAAGGATATCACAAAATAAATTGGAGGGAGATTTGGGGTTAAATGAGTACTATATTCATTAAAAAAACAAACTCTACTCAATTAAAACACTTCAAGTTTTTTAGTTATAGCTTCCACAGCTTCATTTACTTGTTTAGTAAAGTTGTCAGGCTGACCTGTAGAGTAGTTTGTAAATATTATTTTTTCATATTTATCTAATTTTGCTTTTTGTTTGTCAGTAGGAATAATACCATCTGTCTGCCCCTTCAGTTCTGCATAATCGCCCAAAGTATCAAAAAGCACTGAAACTATATGCAGAAGATTACTCCATTCCCTATCTATATCAATTTTACAAACTGCATCTATCTCCGGTTTTAAATCTATAAATGTATCACGGTGTGGGGCAAGTTTTTTGTCATTCCTCCATTGAAGAAGCATGATTAAGTCGTTGGATTCTTGCAATTGATTATTTGAATATCCCATTTTATTTTTTACATATAACTTGGCTTCTTCTATTTCTCCTAAGGCAGGATAGGGAAAACGGACATGTTCTATGCCACTTTTTATCTTCCTAACTGAAATTGCTGCTTTTTTAGCTACATCCCATTTGGCCTTCTCTTTGTGTTCGGTCCTCCAAGCCCGTAAACCAATTGTGGCACAGGTAGCAAGTACAGCAGTCGATACGGCGGTGATAATTGCGGTGATCCCGTTGGAATATTCAAATATTTCGCTAATTGCAGACATGACCCCTCCCATGGTGCGAGTGAAGGATCAATCCTCCCATCAAAAAGCCACATGCGCAAGAATCCGATGGCAAAGCGAGAATTGTTTGGCTTTAAACAACCAGCAATAGATTTTGCCTTCAGGCAAGGAGCACAGACGAGCGAACGGCGAGGCAGTAGGTCACACTACGGCGAGACGTGAGCGATGTCGGCGACGCCGCATGGAGGCAAAAGATGAAGCTGGCGAGCGATGTCGGCGACGCCGCATCAAGGCAAAAGAGGAAGCTGGCGGCGGCGCAGTAGCCAGCCAATGGAGACAGCGATAAGCAGCGTCAGCACTCCGCCGACGATTCCCGATACGGTCGTTCCTACGTTGCCACTTTCACCTTCGCCAGAGGTCTTGAAGCCATAGTCCGGCAGGACTGCGATCTTTTCCTGCATTTCCTTGGCAGTTTCGTGAATTCCCCCGACCATTTCTTCCACTTCTTCCGAGCCGGTTATCTGTGCGATAGACCATTCCAGACCATCCGGGTTTGAGGAGGCGAACAGGGAGAGGCCTCCACCTGTAACCACTGTCACTACTCCCAGCACAATCAGGACTTTGCGAAATGAGCCCTGCCCTGTGGCGCTACTGGCAGCCGCCTGGGTGAGTATGTCCGGTTGCGCCTTCCATACGAAGCTGACTACTGCGGCGGTGACCAGTCCTTCCACGATCCCGATCGCCAGATGAATGGGCTGCATCACCAGCAGGAAGGATTTGAAGGGAATCTCGGAGACTCCGGAGAGGACCGTTTGGGTGACCACGCCCAGGGAGCCCAGTTGCAGCCCCACAACGGCGGCCAGCACTGCGGCAAAGGCGATGCGGCCCGGTGTCGTATTGCCTCCGGCCAGCGGTTTATAGAGGAGCGGGTATGCCACGAAGCAGGGAAATATCCCCAGGTTGAAGATATTGGCCCCTAGCGCCAGCAGGCCGCCATCGGCAAAGAAGAGCGCCTGGACTGATAACACCGAGGACATCACAAGGAAGCCCGCAAAGGGGCCTAGCAGTATGGCGAGGATCAGCCCACCGCCCAGATGGCCGCTCGAACCGGTACCCGGTATGGCGAAGTTGATCATCTGCGTCGCAAAAATGAACGCGCCCAGCACCCCCATCAGGGGAATCTTGTGGTCATCCATTTCCTCTCGAACCTTCTTGGAACAGTAGGCGATTGTCGCCGCCGTCGCGGTCCACATAGCGCCACCAACGACGGGTGAGAGCAGAGCATCGGCCATATGCATGATGAATCCTCCAAATACAATGTGGTACGTAATTAGAAATCGTGCTACTATTGGGACCATATCAACCAACTTATGCCGTGTCAACAATTTTATATTCGTGTTACTGCGAGGTCACAATGGCTGAACTCATCCGCTTTGGGATATCTATGGACAGTGAACTGCTCGCCAATTTTGACGAGCTGATAGGCCTCAAGGGCTATATGAACCGCTCCGAGGCTATACGCGACTTGGTGCGCAACGCGCTGGTGGAAGACCAATGGAGCCGCGCCGATGAGGAGATAGTGGGCACTGTTACGCTGGTGTACGACCACCAGACCCGCGACCTCTCCGACAAACTCACCGAGCAGCAGCACAGCCACCACGGGGCCATCATCTCGGCGCTGCATGTGCACCTGGACGCCCACCACTGCCTTGAGGTGGTGGTAGTTCGCGGCAAGGCCGGGGATGTCAAGAAACTGGCTGATGAGCTGATCGGCACCAAGGGCGTGAAGCACGGCAAGCTGGTCACCTCCACCACGGGAAAAGACCTTGCGTAAGATGTTGGATATCCCGCGATGAAGAGCATAGACGGCTCCTTTTTCGAGATCGGCTACCTGGACCAGCTGGCGTCCCAGGAGACCGCCATACACCGCCTCGACCCACGGGCGAAGATCATCACCACCCTGGGCTTCCTCATGGCGGTGGTCTCCTTCCACAAGTATGAGATCGCGGCGCTCCTGCCCTTCGCGCTTTATCCGATAGTCCTGGCAGCCAGCGGGCGCGTGCCGATTACATACCTGGGCAAGCGGCTCCTGGCCGTCGCCCCCTTCGCGATACTGGTGGGCATCGCCAACCCCTGGCTCGACCGGGAGACACTGCTCAATATAGGCTCCGTCGGGGTGAGCGGCGGCTGGGTCAGCTTCTCGTCGATCCTGCTCCGCTTCCTGCTCACCATCGGCACCGCGTTCATCCTCATCGCCACCACCAGCTTCACCACCATCTGTCTGGGGCTACAACGCCTTGGCGTGCCCCAGGTGCTGACCGTGCAGTTCCTCTTCCTCTACCGCTATATCTTCGTCTTGGGGGAGGAAGCGGTGCGGCTGGTTCGCGCCCGCGCGCTACGCTCTTTCGGCAAACGGGGGCTGGGGATGAAGGTCTTCGCCAGCCTCGTGGGCCAACTGCTGCTGCGCACCCTTGACCGCGCCGAGCGCATTCACACCGCCATGCGTTGCAGGGGCTTCGATGGGGAGATTCGCACCTCCAAAACACTCAGTATCGGTCGCGCCGAGGTCCTCTTTACGCTCTGCTGGTGCGCCGGGTTCGCACTCTTTCGCTTCATCAACATCCCCCACGCCCTGGGGGCCTTCTTCACGGGAATTACCGGATGAGCCATCACATAGTTGAGGTAGTAGACCTCCATTACGCCTACCCCGACACCACGCAAGCGCTGTCAGGCGTCTCCTTCACCGTGCACCACGGCGAGTCAGTGGCCGTGGTCGGCGCCAACGGGGCGGGCAAATCCACCCTGCTGCTCCACCTCATCGGCTACCTCATACCCCAGGAGGGGCGCGTGCGTATGGGCGACTTTCCCCTGACCCGCAAAACGATCTCCGAGGTCCGCCGCTCGGTGGGGATGGTCTTCCAGGACCCAGACGACCAGCTCTTCATGCCCACCGTCCACGATGACGTGGCCTTTGGCCCCATGAACCTGGGACTGCCGGAGGAAGAAATAGAGACCCGCGTGACCGAGGCGCTGGAACGTGTGGGGGCGCTGGCTTTGCGAGACCGCCCACCCTACCGCCTCTCGGGCGGCGAAAAGCGCGCCGTGGCGATCGCCACCGTGCTCGCCATGTCACCCGATATCCTCGTGATGGACGAGCCCTCCTCCAACCTCGACCCGCGCGCACGCAGACGCTTGATCGAGCTACTCGAAAGCTTTGAGCACACAAAGATTATCGCCACCCATGACCTGGACATGGTTTTGGAATTGTGCCGACGCACCATCGTCATAAGCGACGGAATGGTCGCCGCCGACGGACCCACCGAAGAGATATTCAGGGATGAAGAACTTTTAGCCAGGTGCGGCCTGGAGCAGCCACCCAGCCTTAGGGGTTGCCCGGTGTGCGCCGCTGGATAAAACAATAGCAGGGATAAAGCCTGGAAAGACAACACACCCCAGCAAAATATCCAGCAATAGATTTTGGCTTCAGGCAAGGAGCACAGACGAGCGAACAAGGAGCCAATAGGCTTAACTATGGCGAGGTGTGAGCGATGTCGGCGACACAGCATGGAGCCAAAAGATGAAGCTGGGCCGGCAATAGATTTTGTCTTCAGACAA
>JAUVAU010000074.1 GCA_030591565.1 Deltaproteobacteria bacterium
AAAATGATCCTCGAAATACGCTGAGTATTCCTCCGGTCATTTTTTATATCCTTCCTCGCTCTCGAACAAAATTCAGTGCTTCTCAACGACCAGTCAGGCTGAGTAAGTAGATGGGCAGACAGCTACAAGTAGCCAATCCTAATTGGTATGGGGCCTGACCCTGACCCGTTTTTTCTCCACTTCAACTTTTGTGGGCGCTTGTTCACCGATCACCGGGGCGGTCGATGTTGCGGCCTCTTCTTCTTTTACTGTTTCAGGAGCAACAACGCCAAGAGCTTGGCCCGTCACTTCCACTTTGGTTGCGCTCTGCACGACCACCGGCTTCGCTGGTGCTTCAACCTTTTTAACGGCCGGCTCTTCAGCCCTTGCAGCCTTTTTAGCCATCATATCAGCCAGCTTTTCAGCCGCCGTCTTGGGAACACCCTTCTCCGTGTTGATTTCCGTTTTGACTACTGTGGTTATTCCATGCTCTCTATTGAAGGCATTTTGCAGCTCGTCTGCCTTGGCGTGCGCCAGGGCCGCCTTGTCGTTTTCTCCCTTTTTCTCGTGAATCTGGGCCAACAAGCGGTGTGCATCGGCGTAATCGGGGTCAGCCTTGAAAGCCGTTTCCAGGGACTTTAACGCCCTTGAGTAGCGCTTTTTCTTGGCCAGCTTCACAGCCATGTTGTAGTAGCGTATCGCCTTGCCCTTGGGTTTGTAAACCACCGGGGCGTCACTGACCGACTCATCGACTTCCTTTAATTCACCAAGCGCACGCAGAACATCTTCCTTGAAAGAGTCGTGGCTTATGGTCGCGTAGCCGGTCAGGAGCTGGACGACTTTCAAGTCGGGAGAAAGCAGGACCGCCGAAGGCACCGCGATTACGCCAAACTTGTTGAATATTTCCAGGTTTTTATCCAGGATCATCGTGAAGGTCACGCCGCTGTCGCCGGCGACCTTGGCGATCTTGTCCACCTCGGTGGGGTCCCACTCGGCGTGCTCTACGTTGACGCCGATGACTGTGAGGGCTTCGGGGCCGTAGTCTGCGTAGAGCTTTTGCAGGTCGGTCAGAATTTCGGCGCTCCGTGGACTCCATGCCGCCCAAAAGACTACAACCGTGGCCTTCTGGCCCAGCGATCCTTTAAGCGAGTGGGGGGAGCCGTCGATCGCCTCCAGTGTGAAGTCCTCCACCTGCTGCCCTACCTGGGTTCTCTTGAAAGAATTGGCGCTCACTACCGAAACCGCCATGGCGAGAATGCACAGGGTCAAAATGAGCGAGTATTTAACTATATTCTTCACAGATGATCTCCTGTAAACGGCGAACACATCGGGGTCGGGATCTGACCGGATATTCCCCGATAGTTGAGCGTGGTATCTATATCTCTATCGTTATGCAGAGTTTGTTCCGTTATGCAAAGCTTATTCCCCTATTCTTTTGCTGCCCATTTCTGTTTTTTTGTACTGGCAACGGCAAAATTCAACCGCTTGCATACCTACCCATAACCATATAATTTCGCTGCACTATTTAAGCTCATGAGAGCTTATTTGCCTAACAACAATGTACTGATTTTATGGGTTTTCGACAAACAACCCCATTCTATGTACTGCAAAGTGTACACACCCGGAGTGTACCTCTTTATGTCCTTCTTTCAAACCATTTTTTCTCACTTTTGTACTTTTTTCTTGTTATGCGTCAACCTCCGCGATAGAGTCACAACCAAGCAAATCACGCAACCAACGGCGGAACGATGACTGAAAACGGCAACTATAAAATCCTTATTGTTGATGACGAGCAAGCTATCCTGCGCACCCTGTCCACTTACTTGGATTTACAGGGGTACGATTGCGTTACATTTGACGATCCGCTAGAAGCGCTGGAGTGGCTCAACTCGAACACCGCGCACATAATCATCACCGACCTTGTGATGGGAAAAATCGATGGCCTGGAGCTGATCGAGAGGCTTCAAAAACTGGGCACCATGTCCCAACTCATCGTGATGACCGCTTACTCAAGCATGGAGCGCGCCATCCTGGCCTATCGGATGGGGGTCAACGACTATCTGCTAAAACCATTTAACAGCCTTGATGAAGTGGGGGAAGTCGTCGGTCAGGCGTCCAAGCGCCTGGGCCGCTGGAAGAAGGTCTTTGAAAGGGCCTTGGACGAGGAGAATTCACCTTGAGGCTTGAAAAGATACTGGGCAGCAAAAACCGTGTGCGCGTCCTGCGCGTCCTCACCATGAAAGATGGCACCAGCGGCAGGAAGACCGCTCTTCAGGCGGGGCTTTCCCCGTCGGCGGCGATGAACGCCCTGGGCGAACTCTTTCAAGAGGGGATGGTCCTCAGGAACGGCACACACGGCAAGCACCTCTACAAGATAAACCGTTCCCACATCCTCTGGCCCTCCATCGAAAAGCTCTTTGGCGCGGAGACCAAGCTGCCCAAAGCGGTGAGCGACACCATTCGCATGCACTTCAATAATCTGGGGCCTGTTTACGAGCTGATGGCCATAGGTTTTGTGCCCGACAAGGGTTTTTACCTTTCCACCCATCCGAGGATCGAGCTGGACGGTGAACCGCTGCGAGGGCTGCGCGAGCAGCTGAAGATCAACTTCGGCACCGACATCGCCATGGTGGTGGAGAAGCCGGAATCCATGGCCGAATCCCTGATCATCTGGTCATCGACCGAGTTTAGAAGACCGGTGGGCGCGATGCCCTTTGAGCGAAAGAAGGCACTGAATTTCTTCGGCCTGAAATAAGGCCTCGCACAAAGGGGAGTATGTTTGATTTCTTTGGCGAACAGAGCTAAAGACCGCTTGAAAGTCTTGATGGTCGACGATGAGGACACCGTCAGGAGTCTCTACGTATACTACGTCAAAAGATATGATGTGATCCCACTTGAGGCCTCCGACGGGCAGCAGGCGTGGGAGCTTTTCAAAGAGCACCGTCCCGAGATCGTCATCACCGACATCCGCATGCCCAACATCGACGGCCTGGGCCTCCTAAAATTGATCGCCGAAGAAGATAGCGAGACCGAGGTCATACTGGCCACCGGCTTTGCCGACATGGACGTGGTCATAGAGGCCCTGCGCTGCGGCGCGGCCAACCTCATTGAAAAGCCATTTTCCCGGGGTGTCTTCCAGAGCCAGTTCGAGCGCAGCCTAAAGCGCGTATCCAACAGGTTTGAAAAAAAACTACTGCTCCTGGAGTTGGAAAAGGAACGCAAGGAGCGCGACCTCTCGGCAAGGATGGCCACCGTGGGCAGGCTCATGGCCGGGCTGGCCCACGAGATACACAACCCGTTGACCTTCCTGAAGGGCAACGCCGAACTGGTCAACCAACTGTTTATCAAACACTGCGAACACTCGGGCGACCAGAGCTATTCGGGCAAGATTACCGAACTGCTCGGCGACATCGAGTTCGGCGCAAAGAGGATCGAATCCTTGCTGGTCAGCCTGGGTAGATTCGGCAATATCTCGGATGAGCCGAAAAAGCTGATCTCCCTTGCCTCCCTTCTCGAAAACTGCGAGCGGCTCACCCGCGCCAAAAGACCCCCAAACGTAAAACTGGAAACCGTCAAGGTCGATCCAACTCTACACATATCGGTACACCGGGTCGAGTTCGAGAGCTGCCTGATAAACCTGATCATCAACGCCTTCGAGGCGTCCGCCCAGAGCGGCGGCACAGTCACCGTGGTCGCCACCCCCCAAGCGGAAGAAAACATGCTGGAGATTCTGGTCAACGACGAGGGGATAGGGATTCCTGAAGAAGTAGTCGATACCATCTTCACACCCTTCTACAGCGACAAAGAGGGCGGCACGGGGCTGGGGCTGTCCATCGCATATGAATCCGCCAAAAAAAACGACGCCACGCTTACGATAACGCCTCGACCCCAAGGCGGCACCTCGGCCCACATCAATATCAAATATCAAATAGTAGACGGCTGACCAGCTCGGCCAGACAAATTGCGCTCAGCCCCACCTGCCTGGAAACCCATTTGCCTTTCGCAAGAAATCAATTTGATATAAAATTCCCCGAATTGGCTAAATTCACGTGGAAACAGGTGATAATTCGCATCACAAACACCACCTCTTCGTGTGTGGACATATGGTGTACGGCATGGACGCGTAATTTATTTTAATCCAAACAATTGCGGACAACCCTTTTATGTTGACCAAATACACGAAAACAATCCTCCTGGGCTTCGTCGCACTCATAACAATAGCGCCGGTGCTCACCCATGCAGCCGATGAAACCCAGGCCACTTACAAGCTGATCAGCCCCGCCGATCAGGAACACAAGATTCTCCCAAAGACCTGCAGCGTCTGCCACAAGGATGAGGAACTCCACTTCCTGCTGCTGACCGCGCCCAGCAAAATGGGGCTGGACCTGGCAAGAGAGAGGCTCTTCCTCGGCACCGACAAGCGTGTCTCACAGAAGAGACAAAACCCCCATGCAAAGATCATTTGCCTGTTTTGCCACCTCGCAAAACCCCAGCATGGACAATCCGTCGAGGGCATGGAGTTTCGCACAGCCGATGGCGAGCCCACCGATTCATCGGCGCTGGAGAGGCTCTGCCTGCTCTGTCACGTCAAGGGAGCGTCGAAACACAACAGGGTGCTGGGGGAAGGAGACTCCTCAAGCGACCTAGTCAGCGCCGGCTTGACCAAAGAGGGCCAACCCACACCCTGCTCGGGCTGCCACGACATGCATTCGGAAGAAACCGGACCGGCCAACACATCCAAAAAGTTCACCGAGTTCGCCTCCAACTCGATCCATGTCTTTCCCCATGGGAACAAAGCCGCCTGCGTGGCGTGCCACCCTGCCGAAATGGACACCGAGGGGGAAGCGGTCTTCCTCGACCCCGACCCCAACAAGCGGTGCAAGCGCTGCCACCCCGACGGACACTCCAACGTGCACCCGGTGGAAGTAGCCTCGACCAAGAACACCTACCCGATGGACTTTCTCGATTTCCCCTTGGGAGAAGAGGGGAAGATGACCTGCTCCACCTGCCACGACGAACCCTGCAGGTTCAGGATCGAGCCCTCCAACAAGATATTCCTGCGCCAGGGGCCCTACTCCCCGATGACCGAGTTCTGCTACAAGTGCCACCCCCAAACGGGTGATGGCTCGCTAAACCCCCACAAGCAAGTTGACTCCAAGGGCAACGTCATGGCTTCCTCCTGCGTTTTTTGTCACGTCAAACCAGTAGGAGACGTTACCAGGGGCGAGGTCGACATAGCCTCGACGCTGGGCTACCTGCAATCGTCACTGGAGCTGTGCTTGGGCTGTCACGATACCCCCAATCACCCCAGCGGCATAAACCACCTGGTTGAAATATCCACTAAGAAGCACGACAAGCTCAACGCTTACCAGAAACTTCACGGCGTACTGCTGCCGCTCGAAGACGAATCGAGAATCGTGTGTACAACTTGCCACAACCCCCATGCCAAGGGCGTGCTCGAAGGCCAGGCAGCACTTGGCGCAGGCGAAGAGCACGGCTGGCGCGTGCCTTCGTTCGCCGAACTGTGTACGCCATGCCACCAACGCTACGACTGACAGAAAGCGGTTAGCTCATGATCGAACTATTTGTAAAAGGTGGACCCGCGATGTACCCGCTCCTGCTGCTCTCCATCGCAGCGCTGGCGGTCATGGTTGAGAGAGTGGTTGCGATCACCCGCTCACGCACCGACACCGAAGCATTTTTGGCCAGGATCAAAACCGCGCTTGAGGCCCAACGCTACGAAGAGGCGCTGAAGTCCGCCCGCGAAGGCGGAGGATCAATGGGCCGCATCCTCACCGCAGGGCTGGAAAAGATTCGCCGGGGCCGCAACGAGGTCGAGCGCGCCATCGAGTCCCGGGGCAACATCGAGGTGAGCAAACTCGAACGCGGACTGCCGCTCCTCCAGGCTGTGGCAAAGACCGCGCCCCTTATCGGCTTTTTCGGCACCGTCAGCGGCATGATCAACGCCTTCGAGTCGATGGGCAAGGCGGGCGCAGGCGACCCGGCCCAGGTGGCGCTCGGCATCAGCCAGGCGCTCATAACCACAGCGGCGGGGCTGGCGGTGGCGATCCCGGTTTTCTTTGTCCACTCGCTCCTCTCGGGGAAGGTGAACCTCTTCGTCATGGAGCTTGAAGAGGCGTCCATCGGCTTCCTCGATGCATTGGAAATGGCCGAGCAACACCAGGCCCAACAGATGGCGCGTGAAGAGGTAGGCGGAGAATATCTTGAAATTTAAACGAAGAATGGTTGAAGACGACGAAGCGGTGCCGATGGCCTCAATGGCCGACATCGCCTTTTTGCTCATCATCTTTTTCATGCTTACGACAGTCTTCGCGGTGGACAGCGGCCTCATCATCGAGCTGCCCGACACCGAGGTGCGCGAACGCGTTGAACTAAAGGAACTGGTGCTGCTGATAGATAAAAATGGCATCGTCTACACCGACGGCAAACCGATCGAGATCGACAAACTCAGCGCCTTCGTAATGACCAGGCGCAGGGCCAACCCGTCGAGGCCGGTAGTCATAAGGAGCGATCGTCGGGTTGATTACGGCAAGGTAGCCGACGTCATGGATGAGTTACTGAAAGCGGGAGTTCGCGACGTGGCGCTGCCCACGGTAGCTGAACAAGCGGGCAAGTGAATCTAGACGGTCTGGACAGGAAAAAAGAAAAGCGGCTAAGACGCTTCAGCTTGGTGCTGGGCCTTTTACTGGCCCTTCTGGCGCACCTGCTCATCTTCTACGGCCCGCAGATCAGCTACAAGCCGGTGTTGGAGAGAGCCAAGGTGAAAAGAGTGATGAACGTCAGGCCCTACCAGCCACCCAAGCCCAACATCAAGAAAAAATCGGACAAGCGGCTGGCGGCTAAACGTTCGCAAAAATCGCTCGTCGAACAGAATAGGCCCAAGAAAGAGGCTCCCACGGCCAGCCCGATCAAGAAGGTTGACCAGTCCAGAAGAAAGGCGGTTGAAACCCAAGCGGCGAAAGCCGACAGGGTGGAGAAAGGCAAGACGCTGGATGCCTCAGCGTTTGAGGGGGATGTTCTCCAGGACAAACCGGAAATCAATACAGATGAGTGGGAGACCCTTTTCGCCCAACTTGAGATGGAAAAGCAATCCCTGGAGGAGCGCAGACCTGAAGACAAGGAGTGGGACGACTCGGACACGCTTCGCCAGAATACCGGCGGAGGCGGTGATGATTCGGGCAACACTTTGATGGACTCGCGGGTGCGCGTGAGCGTCGTCTCCTACCCGCCCACCGGCATCGAGTTCAATCCACCATCAATTCCATTTCCCAGGCTCAAGGTACGCAAAAAAGAGCTGAGAAAGGGAATCTGTCGAGTCTATTACAGGGTTTGGATAAATAAATTCGGAAAGGACGTGCGCACGCAGCTAAAGACCCCCTCGACCGAAGAGGATATCGAACTCTACGCGCCTTTCGTAAAGATAGTCACGGAGGAGGTGAACGAATGGCCCTTCTCCCCGACGAAATCAGAGGTACATGTTGATGTTTATTTCGACCTTGAAGAGCCCGAGTAGCTTCGCCGCCGCCCGGCGGAGGACCAAGGCGCTGATACCATCGCTCCTTGGGGCGCTGGTGCTTATCGCGCTGGGGGCCACCTTTACGTGCGCGCTGGACCCCTGCCTGACCTGTCATGGACGCACGGGGCTGGCCGTCGAGGGAAGATCACTCAGCGTCCACCCCGAGAGGTTCACCGAATCGGTCCACGGAAGGCTCGCCTGCGCCGACTGTCACAAACGCATACGCGACTTCCCCCACCCTGACGACGCCGAGGTAAGGTGCGACCTGCCCTGCCACGTGGATGGGCCGACCCATGAGATAGTCGCCCTGGACGTGGCGGGATCGATACACGCAGATGTCACCCTCCCCGCGTGTATCATCTGCCATACCGGTGGCGGAGCAATTCGCGGCGGCGACATCGAGAAACTTTGCCGCGGCTGCCACATCGGCCTGGATCCCGAGCTTGCCGTATATCCGGCAACAAGCGGAGCAATAGTCAAACGAGCGCACGCGAGCGTGGGTCCGGCGTTCACCGCACCGATCTGCACCGACTGCCACAACCCCCACTCGACCGGTCCGGGAATTGAGGCGCGAACGGCCTGCGCGGCGGCGGCGTGCCACCCTGGACGCGATGAGGGCTTCGGCGAACTTTTCGACCACTCCACCTCGGACAAGAATGAACCCTGGGGCGGAGCAGGCGCTGCTGCCGCTGTGGCGGCGCTGTGTCTTGGCGTAATCCTTTTCCTCCACTCATTG